>NZ_JBFANX010000053.1:0-1077 GCF_040675005.1 Amycolatopsis sp. NPDC049691 | reverse complement strand
TGTACTGACCTGTGAGGTTGGGGACGCGGCTGGCGGGTGGGTGGCCTGCGAGTGCGGTGTGTCCGCGGTGATGGTTGTAGGTGTGCAGCCAGTGTGGCAAGGCTCGGCGGCGTTCGGTGTCGGTGCGGTAGGGCTGGGCGTAGGCCCATTCGTCGAGCAGGGTGCGGTTGAACCGCTCCACCTTGCCATTGGTCTGCGGCCGGTAAGGGCGGGTTCGTTTCGGGACGATGCCCGCCTCGCGCAGCGTGTCACGCCACAGGTGTGAGCGGTAGCAGGAGCCGTTGTCGGTCAGCACCCGGCGGACGGTGACGCCGTAACCGGCGAAGAACGCCTGAGCCCGGATCCAGAACGCGACCGCGGTTTCCCGGGTCTCATCGGCCAGGATTTCGGTGTACGCCAGGCGGGAATGGTCGTCCACGGCGTTGTGCAGGTAGGCGTAGCCGTGGCCGCGTTGACCGCTGTTGCGGCGGCCGGCGGCGCGGCCGAGGGCTCTGTGGCCGCCGCCGTCGGGGATGTTGCCGAGTTTCTTGATGTCGACGTGGACCAGGTCACCGGGTGCGCGGTGTTCATAGCGGCGGATCGGGGTGGCGGTGGCCCGGTCCAGGTGGGCCAGCCGGGGCAGTCGGTAGCGGGTCAGGATCCGGTGCACGGTGGAAGGGTTGAGGCCCAGCAGGTAGGCGATCCGCGCAGGTCCCCACCGGCGGATCACCCGGACCTTGATGACCCGCCGCTCAGTCCGCGTCGGTGTCCGGGCCGGGCTGGTCCGTGGCCGGCTAGACCGGTCGGCCATGCCGGCTTCGCCGAGGTCGCGGTAGCGACCGGACCAGCGCGCGGCGGTGGAGACCGACACCTGGAACCGCTCCGCGGCCCGCCGTAGCGTCCAGCCGTCCTCGACGACACAGCGGGCCAGGCGCAGTCTCCCGGTCGGGGTCAGAGGTGCGTTAGCGTGGGTCACGAGGGCCTCCGTTGCTCGGCGTAGACGTCGCAATCCACACCGAACCCGGAGGCCCTCCCTCACACCAAGATCATCCGATCACGTGTCACCACGATCGCAACCTCCCCGGGCAGTACACCTAG
>NZ_JBFANX010000052.1:0-1104 GCF_040675005.1 Amycolatopsis sp. NPDC049691 | reverse complement strand
TGTACTGACCACGGTGGTTGGGTACGGGACGACACGTGATCGGATGATCTTGGTGTAAGGGAGGGCCTCCGGGTTCGGTGTGGATTGCGACATCTGCACCGACTGCCCAGGAGGCCCTCGTGTCCCACCGTAATGCTCCCTTGTCCGAAACCGGCAGGCTCCGACTGGCCCGGTGTGTCGTCGAGCAGCACTGGCCGCTGCGCCGCGCCGCAGAGCGGTTCCAGGTCGCGGTCACCACCGCGAAACGCTGGGCCGACCGCTACCGCGCCGAAGGCACCGCCGGCATGACCGACCGCTCCTCACGACCCCGGACCTGCCCACACCAGACACCCACCCGACTCGAGCGGCGGATCATCAAGGTCCGGGTGATCCGCCGGTGGGGACCCGCGCGGATCGCCTACCTGCTCGGGCTGAACCCCTCCACCGTGCACCGGGTCTTGCTCCGCTACCGCTGCGCCCGGCTGGCTCACCTCGACCGGCCCACCGGCCGGCCGATCCGCCGCTACGAGCACCCCGCACCCGGCGATCTGGTCCACGTGGACATCAAGAAGCTGGGCAACATCCCCGACGGAGGCGGGCACCGGGTCACCGGCCGGGCCGTCGGCCTGCAGAACAAGAAAGCCACCACCACAGCCCGCTACCGCCACGGCACACCGAAGATCGGGTGCAGCTACCTGCACAACGCGGTCGATGATCATTCCCGGCTGGCCTACAGCGAGATCCTGCCGGACGAAACCAAGGAAACCGCGGTCGCGTTCTGGGCACGAGCTCAGGCGTTCTTCGCCGCCGCCGGGATCACCGTCACGCGGGTGCTGACCGATAACGGGTCCTGCTACAAGTCCTATCTCTGGCGCGACACGCTGCGCGAGGCGCACATCGCCCACAAACGCACCCGTCCCTACCGGCCACAGACGAACGGGAAGGTCGAGCGGTTCAACCGCACCCTGCTCGAAGAGTGGGCCTACGCCCGCCCTTACCGCTCAGAACGCGAGCGGCGGGAGGCCTACCCGGGGTGGTTGCACACCTACAATTACCACCGCGGCCACACCGCACTCGGCGGCAAACCACCCGCCAGCCGCGTCCCCAACCTCACAGGGCACTACA
>NZ_JBFANX010000051.1:0-1535 GCF_040675005.1 Amycolatopsis sp. NPDC049691 | reverse complement strand
GGGTGGGATACCTCATCTTGGAACAGGCTTCCCGCTTAGATGCCTTCAGCGGTTATCCCTTCCGAACGTGGCCAACCAGCCATGCCCCTGGCGGGACAACTGGCACACCAGAGGTTCGTCCGTCCCGGTCCTCTCGTACTAGGGACAGCCTTCCTCAAGTATCCTACGCGCGCGGCGGATAGGGACCGAACTGTCTCACGACGTTCTAAACCCAGCTCGCGTGCCGCTTTAATGGGCGAACAGCCCAACCCTTGGGACCTACTCCGGCCCCAGGATGCGACGAGCCGACATCGAGGTGCCAAACCATGCCGTCGATATGGACTCTTGGGCAAGATCAGCCTGTTATCCCCGGGGTACCTTTTATCCGTTGAGCGACACCCCTTCCACCAGGAGGTGCCGGATCACTAGTCCCGACTTTCGTCCCTGCTCGACATGTCTGTCTCACAGTCAAGCTCCCTTGTGCACTTGCACTCAACACCTGATTGCCAACCAGGCTGAGGGAACCTTTGGGCGCCTCCGTTACTCTTTAGGAGGCAACCGCCCCAGTTAAACTACCCATCAGGCACTGTCCCTGAACCAGATCATGGCCCGAGGTTCAGATTCCCAATTCGACCAGAGTGGTATTTCAACAACGACTCCACCACAACTAGCGTTGCAGCTTCACAGTCTCCCACCTATCCTACACAAGCCGAACCGAAAACCAATACCAAACTATAGTAAAGGTCCCGGGGTCTTTCCGTCCTGCCGCGCGTAACGAGCATCTTTACTCGTAGTGCAATTTCGCCGGGCCTGTGGTTGAGACAGCCGGAAAGTCGTTACGCCATTCGTGCAGGTCGGAACTTACCCGACAAGGAATTTCGCTACCTTAGGATGGTTATAGTTACCACCGCCGTTTACTGGCGCTTAAATTCTCAGCTTCGCCCCGAAAGGCTAACCGGTCCTCTTAACGTTCCAGCACCGGGCAGGCGTCAGTCCATATACATCGTCTTGCGACTTCGCATGGACCTGTGTTTTTAGTAAACAGTCGCTTTCCGCTGGTCTCTGCGGCCACCCACCCCTAGTCCGTAAAGGACTTCAGAGTGTTTGGCCCCCCTTCTCCCGAAGTTACGGGGGCATTTTGCCGAGTTCCTTAACCACAGTTCACCCGATCGCCTTGGTATTCTCTACCTGACCACCTGTGTTGGTTTGGGGTACGGGCCGTGCATGCACTCACTAGAGGCTTTTCTCGGCAGCATAGGATCACTCTACTTCGCCTCAAACGGCTACGCATCACGTCTCAGCCTTGATGAGTGGCGGATTTGCCTACCACTCGGCCTACACGCTTACACCAGTACTACCACTCACTGGCGGAGCTACCTTCCTGCGTCACCCCATCGCTTGACTACTACGAAATCAGGTCCCACGCTCCACACAACGCTTCCATCCGAAGACTTCCGCGCCGGCTTTGGGTGGTTAGTATCAAACGCCTCGTCATGGGCGCACATGCTCGGGTACGGGAATATCAACCCGTTGTCCATCGACTACGCCTGTCGGCC
>NZ_JBFANX010000050.1:0-2117 GCF_040675005.1 Amycolatopsis sp. NPDC049691 | reverse complement strand
AACGGCAAGATCGAACGATTCCACCGCACGTTGGCCGAAGGCTGGGCCTACGCCCGGTTCTACCCGTCCGAGAGCCTGCGCCGGGCGGCGCTACCAGGCTGGCTGCACTTCTACAACCATCATCGACCCCACAGTGCAACCGGCGGCAAGCCGCCGGTCACCCGGCTGACCAACCTCCCCGGACATCACACCTAGAACAGCGCCGACACCGATTCGCCGTTGTGGATGCGGCGGATCGCCTCGGCCATCGCCGGGGCGATCGAGAGGATCTTCAGCTTCTCGGTGCGCTCTTCCTCCGGGACCGGGACGGTGTTGGTGCAGACGATCTCCAGCACCTCCGGCCGGCTGCCGATGCGCTCGATGGCCTTCGCCGCGAACAGCCCGTGCGTGCACGCCACCCGGATCGAACGCGGGCGAAGCTCGGCCAGCCGGTCCAGCAGTTCGAGCACGGTGCTGCCCTTGGCGATCTCGTCGTCGAGCACGATCACGTCCCGGCCGGTGATCTCGCCGATGACCGACGTGATCTGGACGCGGTCGTCGGGGAAGCGTTCCTTTGCACCGGCCGCGACCTGGACGCCGAGGAGCCGCGCGAAGTGCGACGCCTCCTTCGCGTTGCCCAGGTCGGGTGAGACGACGGTGGCGCGGGACAGGTCGTACTGCCGGAAGTGCTTGGCCAGCTCCTGCAGCGCGTGCAGGTGGTCCACCGGGACGCTGAAGAAGCCGTGGACCTGCGGCGAGTGCAGGGTCATCGCGAGCACGCGGCTCGCCCCGGCCGTCACCAGCAGGTCCGCGACCAGCCGGCCACCGATGGAGATGCGCGGCGCGTCCTTCTTGTCCGAGCGCGCGTACGAGTAGTGCGGGATCACGGCGGTGATGCGGGACGCCGAGGCGCCGCGGGCGGCGTCGAGCATCAGCAACAGCTCGACGAGGTGCTCCTGCACCGGCTTGACCAGCGGCTGGATGATGAAGACGTCCCGCTCGCGGCAGTTGGACTGGAGCTGCACTTCGAGGCAGTCGTTGGCGAACCGCTGGATCTCGACCGGCCGCAGCGGCACGCCGAGGTGCTCGCAGATCTCTTCGGCCAGCTCGGGGTGGGCGCTGCCGCTGAAGACGGCGATTTCTCTCGATGCCTGGGTGATCACAGCGCGGAGATCGCTTCGCCGATGGCGTCCTCACCCGAGATCAGGGTCAGGGTGCGGCGCGCCGAAGCCGGCGTGTCGAGCAAACCGACGAGCACCGCGGCGACGTCGTCACGCGGGATCGGGCCGCGCTCGGTCCGCTCGGCCAGTAGGACGAGGCCGGTGCCGGGGTCGTTGGTGAGCTGACCGGGCCGGAGGATCGTCCAATCGAGATCGCGGGCCTTGAGGTCGTCTTCCGCCGCGCGCTTGGCGCGCAGGTAGTGCCGGAACTCCTCGGTGACGTCGGGGTTCTCCGGGTTGTCGGCGCCGATGGAGCCGACCTGGATGTGCCGCCGGACGCCGGCCCGCTCGGCCGCTTCGGCGAACAGCGCCGCGGCACCACGGTCCACAGTGTCCTTGCGGGCGGTGCCGCTACCCGGGCCCGCGCCGGCCGAAAACACGGCGGCGTCGGCACCCTTCAGGACCTCGGCGACGGCGTCCACATCGGAGTTCTCCAGGTCGAGCACGACGGCCTGGGCGCCGGCCGCTTCGAGATCCGCCGCGTGGGCGGGGTTGCGGATGATCCCGACCGCTTCGTCACCGCGCGCGGCGAGCAGCCGCTCGAGCCGCAACGCGATCTGACCGTGTCCACCAGCAATGACGACTCGCATGCTGCGGAGCCTAGTGCGAAGCCGGCGCCTCCGCGGTCCGGAGCAGGTGGTCGTAGACCAGCTCGTTGACCAGGCGGGAGACCGGGTCCTCGGCGAGCACGACGCGCTCGGTGCGGCCCTCGAGGTCGAGGTCCACGACCGCGTTCGGGTCGGCCGTGACGACCGCGAGGCCGTACGCGCGGGCCCGCGGGAGGCAGTTGCCGACGTAGTCCTCGGTGAGGATGGCCGGCGACGGGAGCACGAGCGCGGCCTCGCCGTAGCGGGCGAACGGAACCGCGGAGGCCATCGCGGTGCGCCAGTGGCGCGCGACGGCCAGGACGCCGACGAT
>NZ_JBFANX010000049.1:0-7315 GCF_040675005.1 Amycolatopsis sp. NPDC049691 | reverse complement strand
GTGATCTCGACGGTGTTGACGGTGACGCCGCGCTGCTGGTCGATGCTGATCTTGCGGACCTCGAAGTATCTCACGACCGCCAGGCCGCGTCCAGTGCCGCGAGGCCGTCGTCGATCCGTTCCGCCGGGATCGAGCCGTAACCCAGCACCAGCCCCGGCGACGGCGACCCGCCGCACAGGTCGGCCAGCGTCTGCACCGCCACCCCGGCCGCCGAAGCCCGCGCGGCGACCGGCTCCAGGTCGGTGTCGGCCAGGGCGCACACGTGCAGGCCCGCCGCCGACGGCACCACCCGGAGCCGGCCGGCGAACCTGCGGTCCACAGTGGACAGAAGACGCTCGTGGCGCTCCGCGTACACCTTCGTCGCGCGGCGGATGTGACGGGCGAACAACCCCTCGTCGACGAACCGGGCCAGCGCCGCCTGGGCCGCGACGTCGCCGTGCCAGTCCGACAGCTGGCGCGCGGTCCGGAGGGCGTCGCGCAAGGAAGCGGGAGCCACCAGGAAACCCAGGCGCAGCATGGGAAGCAGCGTCTTCGAGAACGACCCGACGTACGCCACGCGCCCGCCGCGGTCCAGGCTCTGCAACGGCTCCAGGGGCCGGTCGGAGAACCGGAACTCGCTGTCGTAGTCGTCCTCGACGACGACCGCGTCCGCACGCGCGGCCCAAGCCAACAACGCCGTGCGGCGTCCCAGGGACATCGGCGTGCCGAGCGGGAACTGGTGCGACGGCGTCACGTACACCAGCTTCGTCCGCGACGGCAATGCCTCGACGTCGAGGCCTTCGCCGTCCACGGGAACCCCAATGACTTCGGCGCCGTGCGAGGCGAAAAGCAGCTTCGCCTGCCGGTAGCCGGGTTCTTCGACCGCGACGCGGTCGCCCGGCGAAAGCAGCACCCGGCACAGCAGGTCGAGGGCCTGCTGCGCGCCCTGGGTGACGAGCACGTCGTCCGCGTCGGCCCGCACCGACCGGGAAACGCCGACGTGGCGGGCGATTGCCGCGCGCAGGCCCTCGTGGCCGCTGGGGTCGACGTAGTGGGCGAAGCCCGAGCGCAGTTCCCGGCCGAGCAGCCGCCGCCACGTCTCGAGGGGGAACAACTCCGCGTCGGGGACGCCGACGCGGAAGTCGAACTCCGGCGCCTCCGGCACCGTGGCGGCCGGCGTCGGCAGCGAGCGCCAGATCGCCTTGGGCCGCGGCCCCCGCGGCGAAGGAGCTTTGCGCGGCTTCGGCGCGGGCAGCGAACCGGTGACGTACGTCCCGGCGCCGACGCGGCCGGTGAGGAAGCCGTCGGCGGTCAGCCGGTCGTAGGCGACCGCGACGGTGTTGCGCGAGACGGCCAGCCGCCGCGCCAGCTCCCGTGTCGGCGGCAGCCGCTCCCCCGCGCGCAGCCTGCCGTCCAGCACGGCGTCGCGCAGCTGCCGGTAGATCCGGACGGACAGGTCGCCGCGCCCGGCCAGGCTGACGTGGAAGTCCATCCGGCGAGCCTACATTGGCCCAGTACGATTCGAGAGAATTGGATCTGTGATCGGGCCAAGTGTCGCTTTACGGTGAACCCATGACGCTGATCCAGGACCGCCCCGCCCGGCTCCTCGCCGCCGCCCAGCTGGCCGGCTCACTCGGCGACGGCGCCTTCCTGACCTGCTCGGTCCTGTTCTTCACGCGCGTCGCCGGGCTGACCCCCGCGCAGGTCGGGCTGGGCCTGACGCTCGGCTGGGCGGTGGGCTCGGTCGCGGGTGTGCCGCTCGGCCACCTCGCCGACCGCCACGGCGCCCGCGGGTGCGCGATCCTGCTGGCGCTGGCGACGAGCGCGTCGATCCTGGTGTTCCCGTTCGTCCGGACGCCGCTGGTGTTCGTGCTCGCCGCGTGCCTCTACGGCAGCTGCCAGACCGGCCTGGCCGCGGTCCGGCAAGCCCTGCTGGCCGCGCTCGCCGACCCGGAGCGCCGGACGCGCGTCCGGGCGCGGCTCCAGTCGGCGGGCAACGCGGGGCTCGCCGTCGGGGCCGGGCTGGGCGGGCTCGCGCTCTCGGCCGACACGGCTTCGGCGTACGTCACGGTCTTCGCGCTCGACGCCGCGGCGTTCGTCGTGACGGCGGTGCTCATGCTCGCGCTCCCGCCCGTGGCGGCGTCGGCCCCGCGAGCCGGCGAACCGAAGCTGGCCGTGTTGCGGGACCGGCCGTACGCGCTGGTGACGCTGCTGAACGCGGTCCTGCTGCTGCGGATGCCGCTGCTGAGCGTCGCGATCCCGCTGTGGATCGTCGAGCGGACGGCCGCGCCGGGCTGGACGGTGTCCGCGCTGTTCGTGCTCAACACGATCGTGGTGGTGCTGCTGCAGGTCCGCGTGGCGGGCCGGCTGGCGAGCATCGGCGCGGCGGCGCGGATGGTCCGCCGGTCCGGCGTGCTACTGCTGGCGTCCTGCGTGGCGTTCGCGCTGGCGGCGGCCGGGACGTCGCCGTGGACGGCGTTCGCGGTGCTGGTGGTGGGCGCGGTGGTCCAGGTGTTCGGCGAGATGCTGCAGTCGGCGGGCACGTGGGAGATCGGCTTCGCGCTGGCACCGGCGGACCGGCAGGGGCAGTACCAGGGGTTCTTCGGCACGGGCGTGTCGGTCGCGCGCGCGGTCGGCCCGGTGCTGCTGAGCACGGTGGTGGTCGGCTGGGGCCTGCCGGGGTGGCTGCTGCTGGGCGCGGTGTTCCTGGCCGCGGGAGCGGCGATGGGCCCGGCGGTCCGCTGGGCCCAGTCGGCCCGGACGCCGGCCGGCGTGCACTGACCGCGCTGCGGGGCGCCGGCCACAGAGCGACCCGCACCTGCCCGTGTCCGCTTAGGACTTCAGCCGCCGCGCATCAAGCCCGTACTGAGCCATCTTCCGATACAACGTCGCCCGCCCCATGCCGAGCTTTCCCGCCGCCTGGACGACCGTCACCCCCGGCTCGGACAGGCACCGCACGATCTCGTCCCGCTCCAATGCCTGCAGCCGGCTCAGCCGGTGGCCCGCCGCGCTGAACACCTCGGCCGGCAGATGCCCCACATCGACCACGTCGGACCGTGAAGCCGCTTCGCGCACAACCCGCCGTAGCTGCTTCACGTTCTCCGGCCAGTCGTAAGCCGCCAACGCGCGCGAAGCCGCCGAAGTGAACGTGACGTCGCGTCCGCGGTCGCGGCGGGCGAAGTGGTGGGCCAGCGGGAGGACGTCGTCCGGGCGGAACCGCAGCGCCGGGACCTCGACCACCCGGTCGACCAGCGGCCGCAGCGCCGCGGGCAGCGCGCCGGCGTCCTCCGCGGTGAGCACGTACGGCGGCGGACCGTCGCCGCGGGCCTCGGCGAACCGCCGCGCCAGCTCCTCCGCCGCCCACGCCGGCAGCGCCGAAACGCCGGACACGATCACGCACGTGCCCTCCTTGGCCAGCTCCGGCGTCCACAGCGTCAGCCACGTCTCGACGTCGTCCGGAGCGGGCGGCCGCGCGTTCAGGACGCGCTCGCGCGGCCGCAGCTGCCGCCGCGCCAGCGAAGCCAGCGCCGTCTTGCCCGCGCCCGGCTCGCCGACGACCGCCACGACCCGGCCCGCCGCGAAGGCCGACTGCGCCGAACTGACCGCCGTCGTCCACGCCGGCGACAACCGCGGCAGGTCACCGGGGTCGACGCGGTCGGCGTAGACGCGGAAGACCTCGCCGCGCGGGGTCGGCCGGGCGGTGCGCCCGGACGCGCGGGCCAGCATCAGCGCGGCGGTGTTGCCCGCGGCGGCCTGCGCGAGCGCCAGCAGCAGCTCCGACGACTGCTCCGACCAGGTGGTCAGGTTGACGCTCCCGGCCAGCGCCCCGGTGAGCGGGTCGAGCACCGGCACCGCCGCGCAGGTGTAGCCGCGCAGGTCGGTGCAGTAGTGCTCGCTCGCCCGGACCAGCGACGGCGCCCGGTCGGCGAGCGCCAGCCCGAGCCCGTTGGTGCCCGCGTTGCTCTCGGCGAAGTAGAAGCCGGGCGCCAGGTGCACCTTGTCGAGGGAGCGGTTGATGGACGCGTCCGTGCACAGCCGGCTGAGCACCAGACCTTCACTGTCGGTGATCATCAGGCTGATCGGCTCGTTGGCCAGCGTCGCCTGCAGGCCGCGCAGGACCTCGGTGCCGCACTCGTAGAGCAGCGACCCGGTGTCGACCGCGCCGGAGAACACCGGCAGGACCTCGTCCTCGGGGACGCCGTAGCGCTCGCTGCGCTGCCAGGACGCACGCAGCCGGGCCGCGTCGAACGACCGCGTGACGGACACCTGCGGGTTCTCCACTCGACCTCCTCCGGACGCGCCGCTGCGTGGGACTCCGCCCAGCGTACGTCCGCCGCCCGGGTGAGGGCGGCCCGCGCTGTCTCATATCGAGACACCGGACGGGTCCCTGACCGGCCCCGACGTCCTTACCGTCCCAGCAACACACGAAGACGTGGAGGAACCGGATGTACCGCAAGGACGGCGAAACGTACTTCATCGTGGACGCCCACGTGGCGCTCTGGGACGCGCGCCCGGAGAACCAGCGCAACGTCCACGGCAAGCAGTTCATCGACTGCTTCTACGACTACCACCGCAACCTCAGCCCGGAGTCCGAGGTCTGGCCGTACGAGGACTACCTCTACCAGGGCGGCGAGCGGCTGATGCGCGACCTGTTCGAGAACGGCTACGTCGACCACGCGATCTTCCAGCCCGCCTATCTCAGCGCCTTCTACAACAACGGTTTCGGACAGACCGAGGAGGCCTTCGCGCTGACTCGGAAGCACGAAGGCAAGCTGACCTACAACCACTTCTTCGACCCGCGGTTCGAGCAGGCCGGGATCGACCAGCTGAAGCGCGACGCCGAGCGGTTCGACCTCAAGGGCGTCAAGCTCTACACCGCCGAGTGGCAGGGCGACTCGCGCGGCTACAAGCTCGACGACAAGTGGACCTACAAGTACTTCGAAGCCTGCCAGGAACTCGGGATCAGGAACATCCACGTCCACAAGGGACCGACGATCCGGCCGCTGGACCGCGACGCCTTCGACGTCGCCGACGTCGACCACGCCGCGACCGACTTCACCGACCTCAACTTCGTCGTCGAGCACTGCGGCCTGCCGCGGCTGGAGGACTTCTGCTGGATCGCGACGCAGGAGCCGAACGTCCACGCGGGACTCGCGGTGGCGATCCCGTTCATCCACACGCGGCCCCGGTACTTCGCGCAGATCATCGGCGAGCTGCTGTACTGGCTCGACGAGGACCGCATCCAGTTCTCCAGCGACTACGCGCTCTGGACGCCTCGCTGGTTGATCGAGCGGTTCGTCGACTTCCAGATCCCGGAGGACATGCCGGAGTACGCGCCGCTGACCGTCGACCAGAAGAAGAAGATCCTCGGCCTCAACGCCGCGGCGATGTACGACATCCCGGTGCCGGAGGAACTCCGGCTGGCCCCGGTCGAGCCGCAGGCCGTCTCGGTGGCCTGAGGTGGACGCCCACACCGCGCTGGACGCGGTACTCGACCCGGAACTCGACGAGCCCATCACCGACCTCGGGTTCGTCAAGTCCCTCGACGTGGCCGGCGGCCGGGTGACCGTCCACTTGCGACTGCCGACGTCGTTCTGCGCGCCGAACTTCGCCTACCTCATGGCGTCCGACGCCAAGGACGTGCTGACCGCGCTGCCGTGGACCACCGAAGTCGTGGTGGAGCTGGACGACCACCACGACTCGGACCTCATCAATGCCGGTCTCGCCGCCGACGCGGGCTACCGGGGAACGTTCGGCCACGAAGCCGACCAGGACCTGGAAGAACTGCGGGAGACCTTCCGCCGCAAGGCCCACCAGGCGGCGATGGAACGCGCGCTCACGGCGCTGCTGCGCGCCGACGAGGACGTCGACCTGCACGGCGTCACCCTCGCCGACCTGCCGGACATCGCGTCTTCCCAGGCACTGCTCCGGCGTCGCGAGGCGCTCGGGCTGCCGGACGACCCGGCGTCGCCCGTGCTGGTCGACCACGACGGAACCCCGTTCCCCCGCGAGGAAATCCCGCTGCGGCTGCGGTTCGCGAAGTCCGTCCGGATCTCCCTCGAAGGCAACTCGCACTTCTGCCGCGGCCTGCTCCGCACCCGTTACCCCGAATCCACCATGGAGGCAACAGCATGAAGGCGGTCCAGGTCGTCGGTTACGACGAGCCGCTGCGGCTGACCGAGGTCCCGTCGCCGGAGGTGAGCGAGCCGTACGACGTGGTCGTCCGGATCGGCGGCGCCGGCGTCTGCCGCACCGACCTGCACATCCTGGAAGGGCAGTGGAAGGAGAAGTCCGGCGTCACGCTGCCCTACACGATCGGGCACGAGAACGCGGGCTGGGTGCACGCGGTCGGCAGCGCGGTCACCAACGTCGCCGAGGGCGACAAGGTGATCGTGCACCCGCTCGTCACGTGCGGGCTGTGCCGGGCGTGCCGCTTCGGCGACGACGTCCACTGCGAACAGTCGCGGTTCCCCGGCATCGACACGGCGGGCGGGTACGCGGAGTACCTCAAGACGTCGGCCCGCAGCGTCGTCAAGATCGACGACTCCCTGGAGCCGGCGGACGTCGCGGCGCTGGCCGACGCCGGGCTGACGGCGTACCACGCGGCCGCGAAGGCGGCGCGGCGGCTGCGGCCGGGCGACAAGTGCGTCGTGATCGGCGCGGGCGGGCTCGGGCACATCGGGATCCAGGTGCTCAAGGCGATCTCGGCGGCGGAGCTGATCGTCGTCGACCGCAACCCGGACGCGGTGAAGCTGGCGGTGTCGATCGGCGCGGACCACGGCGTCGCCGGCGACGGCTCGCAGGTCTCGCAGGTGCTCGACTTGACGGGTGGCCACGGCGCGGAGGCGGTGATCGACTTCGTCGGCGAGGGCGGGGCGACGCGCGACGGCATCGCGATGCTGCGGCGGGCGGGCGACTACCACGTCGTCGGCTACGGCGAGAACATCGACGTCCCGACGATCGACATCATCTCCACGGAGATCAACCTGATCGGCAACCTGGTGGGGTCGTACAACGACCTGGGCGAGCTGATGGTGCTGGCGGCGCAGGGCCGGGTGAAGCTGCACACGGCCCGGTACCGCCTGGAGGAGTTCCAGACGGCGCTCGACGACCTCGCCGCCGGGCACATCCGCGGCCGCGCGATCCTCGTCCCCTAAGCGCCCCAATGTGGCCTTGGTTGCTCCACCGATGCCCCACCACCACCCTCAACGGAGGCGCTCCGCGCCGCAGTGCTGATTCAACGCACCCAATGTGGCCTTCGGTGCGTCTGACGCACCGAAGGCCACATTGGGGCGCTACTGGCTGGGCTGGGCCGCCGGGGCCTGGTGCAGCGAAA
>NZ_JBFANX010000048.1:0-12080 GCF_040675005.1 Amycolatopsis sp. NPDC049691 | reverse complement strand
GCGGTCTTGGCAGCGACCATGAACATCTTCGCTGCTGCGGCGCAGCTCCAGCCCTCTTCGACGATCAGGCGGGCAAGTCGGAGTCGGGTGCGTGGAGTCAGGGTGGCGTTAGGGTGGGACATGAAGGCCTCCGGTCGGTGAAGCGGTTCCTAGACAGCTCCACTTCACATCCGGAGGCCTTCACCTGTCTGCACGACAGGCCGCCACCAGTCACCTCAACTCGGGACAACGTCCCTGAACATCACATCTAGGCCGGGCCGAGCACCCGGTCCAGGTAGGTGTTGCCGAAGACGCCGTTGGGGTCGGTTTCCTTGCGCACGCGCAGGAAGTCGTCGAAGTGCGGGTAGCGTGAGCGGAGGACGCCGGCGTCGAGGTCGTGCATCTTGCCCCAGTGCGGGCGGCCGCCGACCGCGCCGGCGATCTTCTCGAACGCGCTGAAGTACTCGCGGTAGGGCATGCCGACGAACTGGTGGATGGCGATGTAGGCGGAGTCGCGGCCCTGCGCGGTCGACAGCCAGATGTCGTCGGCCGCGGCGACCCGCACCTCGACCGGGAACATCACCGGGTCCTTGAGCGTCGGCACTACCGCGCGTAGTTCGGCGAGCACGTCGAGCACTGATTCACGTGGAACAGCGTATTCCGTTTCGGTGAACCGGACATTGCGCGCGGTGACGAAGACCCGGTGGGAGACGTCGCTGTACTCGCGCGCGGAGAGGACGTTCGAGGCGAAGCTGCCGAGCGACGGCACGAGCCGCGGCATCAGCCGGCCGGTCCGGCAAAGGCCGCCGAACGCGACGTTCTCCATGATCCGGTAGTCGACGAACTCGCGAACCTTGCTCAGCGGCTCGGCCGTCTCGCACCGGTTGTTGCGCTTGACCAGGGCGTTCTTGCCGTAGGGGAACCAGTAGAACTCGAAGTGCTCGTTCTGGTCGGCGAAGTCGTGGAAGCCTTCGAGGACCTGCTCCAGCGGCTCCGGCCGCTCCTGCGCGCGGAGGTAGAAGGACTTTTCACAGCGCAGGGTCACGGTGGTGATGACGCCGAGCGCGCCGAGGCCGACGCGAGCGGCGGCGAAGAGATCGGGCTTCTCGTCGGCCGAGCAGGAGACGACCGAGCCGTCCGCGAGGACGAGTTCGAGCGCGGCGATCTGCGTCGCGATGCCGCCAAGACGCGCGCCGGTGCCGTGCGTGCCGGTGGAGATCGCGCCGGCGATGGTCTGCGCGTCGATGTCGCCGAGGTTGGTCATGGCCAGCCCGAGCGCGTCGAGTTCGGCGTTGAGCTGCTTGATCGTGGTGCCCGAGCGGACGGTGACGTGCCCGGTTTCCAGGTCGACGCGCTCGATGCCGGTCCAGTGGCGCAGGTCGAGCGCGTCGGAGTCGGCGACGGCGATGGCGGTGAACGAGTGCCCGCTGCCCCAGGGCCGCACGGTCCGGCCGGCCGCGGCGACGCCTTCGACGGCCGCCGCGATCTCGGCCGCGCTGCGCGGCTGGTGAACGTGCTGCGGCGACGCGGACGCCGTGCCCGCCCAGTTGGTCCACCGGGTCATGCGCGCACCCTCCATCGGTCGAGTGCCCGAAACAGTATGTGAACAGTATTCGCGTTTCAAGCCTTCGTGTCGTACTTTAGACCTCGTGACCAGTGCGACGGTGTACGACTTGGCGACCAAGGACCTCGATCCACCCTTGGCCGTGGTCGACTTGGCGGCGTTCGATGCGAACGCCGACGACCTCCGCCGCCGCGCGGCGGGCAAGCCGATTCGGGTGGTCAGCAAGTCGGTCCGCTGCCGGGCGTTGCTGGAGCGCGTGCTCGCGATGCCGGGCTTCGAGGGCCTGATGTGCTACTCGCTGGCGGAAGCCATCTGGCACGCGGAGCTGGGCACGACCGATGACATCGTCGTCGCCTACCCGACTGCCGACCACGAAGCCCTGCGCCGCCTGGCCGCGTCGGAGAAAGCCCGAGCGGCGATCACGATCATGGTGGACTCGCCGGCGCACCTGGACCTGGTCGACGCGGCCCTCGGCCACGGCCACCCGGAGATCCGGGTCTGCCTGGAGCTGGACGCGTCGTGGCGCCCGCTCCCTGGAGTCCACGTCGGCACGCGCCGGTCCCCGATCTTCACGCCGAAGCAGGCAGCGACGTTCGCCCAGCAAGTGCTGGCCCGCCCGGGCTTCCGCCTGGTGGGCGTGATGGCGTACGAGGGCCAGATCGCGGGCCTCGGCGACGCGGCGGGCGCGCGCTTGAACCGCCTGGTGATCGGCTGGATGCAACGTCGTTCGGCGGCGGAGCTGAACCGCCGCCGCGGCCAGGCGGTCCGCGCGGTCGAGGCGGTGACGTCGCTGGAGTTCGTCAACGGCGGAGGCACGGGAAGCATCGAGTCGACAGGCGCGGACGCGGTGGTCACGGAGATCGCGGCGGGCTCGGGTCTGATCGGCCCAACGTTGTTCGACGGGTACACGAAGTTCAGCCCCCGCCCGGCCGCGTTGTTCGCGCTACCGGTGGTCCGCCGTCCCACGCGAAAGATCGCGACGCTGTTCTCGGGCGGCTACATCGCTTCGGGCCCCGCAGGGGCTTCGCGGGTCCCGCAGCCGTACTTGCCGACGGGTCTGAAGCTGCTGGGCTTCGAAGGCGCGGGCGAGGTGCAGACACCGGTGACGGGCCGAGCGGCACGTTCGCTCCAGCTGGGCGACCGGGTGTGGCTGCGGCACGCGAAGGCGGGGGAGCTGGCGGAGCGCTTCACGCACTACCACTTGGTGCTGGGCGACCGGGTGGAGCGAACGGTCCCTACGTACCGGGGCGAGCACCAGAACTTCGGCTGACCGGAGGAGTTTCGCCTCGCGCGCGGATCCCACTGTGATTCGCGGTCTTCGCCGCTCCTCCACGCTCGCCCCGGCGGCCACTTCACTGGCAGGCCGGCTTTCCAAGTCCGCCAGTTGGCCGCCATCTCGGCGGGAATCGCTGCTCATCCGACCCCGCCGGCCAGGCCCACACGCAGCCCACCCTCCCTGGGGGAACCCCCACAACCAGTCTATCGGCGCTCACCGACAACCCGGCCTGAACCGGCCCAGTTGTCCACAGCTGTGCATACCTGTGGACAACTTCTGTGGACAGCTAGGACTGCTCCCCGAACCGAGCCGCCAGGTACCCCTTCACCACGTACTTGGCCTCGGCCACGATCTTCTCGTCCCCCCGAGGCTCCTTCCGGAACGCCAGCTTCAGCAGCGCGTCAGCCACCTCGTTGGCGATCCCGATCGCGAACCGCAGGTCCTCGACCGGCCGGTCCACCTGCGTCGCCACCAGGTCCGTCAGCGAATCCACGATCACCGCGTTGTTGTCGCGCGTCTCGTCGAGCAGCTGCCGGTCGATGATGTCGCCGAAGTGGACCTTCGAGAATCCCGGGACCGTCCGGTGCATCTCCAGGTAGATGTCGAGGATCGAGTCCACGACGTCCCACCAGTGCTCCGGGCCCAGCTGCTTCAGGCGCTCGTTCACCGCGCCCACGAAGCGCTCGAGGTTGCGGGCGGTAAGCGCTTGCACGACCGCTCGCTTGTCCGGGAAGAACTGGTACAGCGAACCGACCGCCACGCCCGCTCGTTTGGCGATCAGGGTCGTCGTCAGTGCGTCGTAACCGAGTTCGTCGATCAGCGCCGCGCTCGCGTCGAGCATCTGCTCGACCCGCTTCGCGCTGCGCTGCTGGACCGGCTGACGGCGCAAGGGGGTGGCTTCTGCCGGCACCTTCGCGGCCTGGATGTCGGACACGGCGCTCCTCCTCGTCTGATCTGGGACTTTATCGTGCCGACGGGCTTCCCCACGGACGAGTGAAGACCTAGTATATGAGAACTTTTCATGTTCACCCGGACGGGTGGCCTGACGAAGGGGTCAGCACCGGTGCAGAACCCGATCTTCCCGCCCGATTTCCTCTGGGGTGTCTCCACTTCGGCGTTCCAGATCGAGGGCGCCACCAGCGAAGGCGGGCGCGGACCGTCCATCTGGGACACATTCTCCGCGACCGAAGGCAAGATCGCCCGCGGGGAAAGGGCAAACGTAGCCGCCGATCACTACCACCGCTACCCCGAGGACATCGCGCTGATGGCCGAACTCGGCGTCGGCGCCTACCGGATGTCCATCGCCTGGCCGCGGATCCAGCCCACCGGCAGCGGCGCGCCCAACCCCGACGGCCTCGGCTTCTACGACAAGCTCATCGACGCCGTCTGCGAAGCCGGCATCGCGCCCGCCGTCACGCTCTACCACTGGGACACCCCGCAGGCGATCGAAGACGACGGTGGCTGGCTCTCCCGCACGACCGCTGAGCGCTTCGCCGAGTACGCCCACATCCTCGGCGAGCGCTTCGCCGATCGGGTGAAACTGTGGATTCCGCTCAACGAGCCCATGGTCATGTCGATCTTCGGCTACGCCATCGGTGAGTACGCACCGGGCCGGACGCTCCTGCTCGACGCGGTCCCGACCGCGCACCACCAGAACCTCGCCCACGGCCTCGCCGTCCAAGCCCTCCGCGCGGCCGGCGCGACGAACATCGGCACCGCCAACAACCACTCGCCGGTCTGGCCCGCCGAGGAAACGGCCGAAGACGGAAAAGCCGCCGAATGGCTCGACGCCCTGCTCAACCGCCTCTTCGCCGACCCCGTGCTGCTCGGCAGTTACCCCGAACAGCTCCACGAGCACCTCCCCGCCGGGTTCGCCGACGACCTGCCCACCATCGCGCAGCCGCTCGACTTCTACGGCGTCAACTACTACGAGCCCCAAGGCGTCGCGAAGCCCGGGCCGGGCAACCCGCTGCCCTTCGAACTTCGCCCGATCGAGGGCTACCCGATGACGACGAACGACTCGCCGATCGTCCCGCACGCCCTGCGCGAGCTGCTGCTCGGCTTCCACCGGCGCTACCGCGACAAGCTGCCGCCCATCCAGATCACTGAGAACGGCTGCAGCTTCGCCGACGTCGTCGCCGAGGACGGCGGGGTGCACGACCCCGAGCGGATCGACTTCCTGCACAGCCACCTCGTCGCGCTGCGGGAGGCGATGGACGCCGGCGTCGACGTCCGGGGTTACTTCTGCTGGTCACTGATGGACAATTTCGAGTGGTCCAAGGGCTACGCGCCGCGCTTCGGCCTGGTGCACGTCGACTACGAAACCCTGCGGCGCACGCCGAAGGACTCGTTCCACTGGTACCGGAAGCTGGTGCGCCATGAGCAGTGAAACGACCCAAGCCCTCCCCGATGCGCTCGCCGAGCCCGTCGTGCGGGTGCGGCCCGGCTGGATGAGCTTGCTGTTCTTCGCGAACATCGCGCTCTGGCTGGGGATCTACGCGCCGATCCAGGTGCTGCTGCCGCAGCAGGCCGAACTGCTGGACCAGGCGAACAAGGAGTTCGTGCTCGGCCTGGTGATGGGCGTCGGCGCGATCGTGGCGCTGGTCGTCAACCCGGCCGTCGGGCTGCTGTCCGACCGGACGTGCTCGCGCTTCGGCCGCCGCCACCCGTGGACGGTGATCGGTGCCGCCGTCGCGACCGTCGGGCTGCTGGTCCTGGCTTTCGCGCCGACCGTCGCGATCCTGATCGTCGGCTGGTGCCTCGTCCAAGCGGGTCTCAACGGCATGCTCGCCACCCTGATGTCCGCCATCGCCGACCGCGTCCCGGTCGGGCAGCGCGCGCAGGTCGGCGGGCTCGTCGGGATCGCGCAGATGCTCGGCACGGTGCTCGGCGCGGTCGTGGTCGTCGTGATGCTCGGGATCGCCGGGATTCCGCTGGCTTACGCGGTTTGCGCGGTCATCGTCGTCGCCGGCGCCGCGTTCTTCGTCTTCCGGACACCGGACGCACGCCTGCCGGTCGAGTTCCGGCCGTCGTCCCAGGCCGGCGAGGTCCTGCGCAACCTCTGGGTCTCGCCGCGGCGGCACCCGGACTTCGCGTGGGCCTGGTCGTGCCACTTCATGATCAACCTCGGCAATGCGTTCGGGACGCTCTACCTGCTGTTCTTCCTCAAGGACGCGGTGCACTACGCGGACCCGGACACCGGCCTGCTCATCATGATGGGGCTCTACGGCGTCGCGCTCGTCATCGGCGCCGTGCTCGCCGGCCACTTTTCGGACAAGTCCGGACGGCGTAAGCCGTACGTCCTTGCGGCCTCCGGGGTGATGGCATTGGCCGCTTTGCTGCTGGTCGTCTGGCAGAGCTGGCCGGTCGCGCTCGCCGCGTCGCCGCTGCTGGGCGTCGGCTTCGGTGCGTACATGGCGGTCGCGCTCGCGATGCTGACGCAGGTGCTCCCGACGGCGCAGGACCGCGCGAAGGACCTGGGCGTCATCAACATCGCGAACTCGCTGCCGCAGGTGGTCGCCCCGCTGCTGACGCCGCTGGTGCTGGCCTACCTGGGTGGCTATCCCGGCCTCTTCGGGGCTTCGGCTGTCGCGACGCTCTTGGCCGCGGTGCTCGTGCTGCGCGTGAAGGCGGTTCGCTGAAGGAGCTTTGGAACCGCGGGCCGGTGCCGGTCGGGGGAGGGGAGTGCAACGGCACCGGCCCGCGGAATTCGAGGGCCGCACTGCTTCGAATCAAAAGCGGGCGGGCAACGCGGGCGAACCAGTGGTCCATACCGCGTGTGTTGATCAATCTAGCGGGGGATTACCGCCTGGGCTAGGCCTAACGCGTATTTTTTTCGATTAATCGCGGTGGGGACCGGGTGGTGCGGCCGAGGACTGGTTCGCGCTGCTCGGGGGTGCGGGCGAAACAGTCCCCGGCCGGGCGAGAGCAGGCGCGGGTCCGATGGGGCGATCGGTCGGCCGCGCTCGCCGGATCTGGGGGTGGAACAGGCTGGGCCGCGACCGCGGGAGGTGGCGACGACCCGGGTGGATCAGGCGGTGACCGCCCGGCGCGGGTTCACCAGCGCGTGGCGCCCGGTGGTCTCGGCCGCGCTGGGGGCCGGCACACCGCGGTCCTGCGTCGGGACCGGGCTCTTGCGCCGCCCGCTCAGCCGGCTCGTCGAAGCCTGCTGCTGCGGGGCCAGCCCGCCGGCGACCAGGTGCTCGTGCGCGACCTGCCAGACCGAGCACGGCGCCTTGCAGCGGTGCCACCGGGTCGAACAGGTCGGGCAGTCGCCGCGCTCGTCGGGCTCGTGCATCTTCAGCATCGCGCGCCAGGCCTCCGTCAAGCGGGGCAGCTCGGAGCGCGCGACCGAGACGAGCGACTGGGCGTCGGCGCGGTTCGCCAGGTCGGTCAGCATGTCGAGGCGCTCCCAGACCGCGTTGCGGAGGACCTGCCCGAGTACCTGATCCATGATCAGCTCACCGTTACCTTTCCGCCATCTTGGCGGCTTCGTTGAGCGCGGCGCGCAGCTGTCCGAGCTGGCCGGACGTCAACCGCGCGGTCTCGCCGGGGGGCGAGACCAGTACCACCTGGTTGTCCTCGACGAACACCGTCACCGCGCGCTCGCGGCTGATGAGGTCGCCGCACTGCACGCGCCACACCAGCTGACCGCCTTCGTAGTGGCGGACGCTCGCGGTGCGGGGGTCCACCGCGGCGGCCGGGGTGACGGGACGAACGGCGGAGACGGGGGAGACCGGCGACATGGCCGGCCGCACGGCGCGGGTGACCGTCCCGGCATGTCCCCCTGCGAACGAGTCCACGAACTCCACGCCCTTCTCCGCTCTGTCGAAAGTCTTCGAAGATGCCTTCTGCAACATCCCTGCGGTTTTCGTAGCTCTCCGTGATCGCTGCCGGTGTCCGGGCGGTGACGGAGATCTGACAACTACAGTGAGGTGAAACCGGGTGCGATAGAAGGTCGAAATGGCGTCATAGCGGTGACCGGACCGGGTTCCACGGTAAGCGGTCAACGGACTTCGCCCGGACCGATCAGGGCACCAGTTCGGCTGTTCACACGGTTCCGCAGGTTTGCCTACGCTGTTTCACAGACGCCCGACCGGACAGTTGGAGGGGGCGCGATGGACGCCAGTAACGGTGGCAGTGCCGAAGCCCGGCAGAGCCACGCGGTTCCCGCTGACGCGTGGGAGCAGCCGGAGATGAGAGCCGCTCTCGCGTCCCGCGAGATCAGCGCCGTCTACCGCCTCCTGCGCAAGCACGGTGTCTCGCAGCGCCAGATCGCCGCGATGACCGGCCAGTCCCAGTCCGAGGTGTCGGAGATCCTCAAGGGTCGCCAGGTCATGGCCTACGACGTGCTCACGCGGATCGCCGACGGCCTGGGTGTCCCGCGTGGATACATGGGCCTCGCCTACGACGAGGCCACGGCGATACGCGTCGTCGGCTCCGCCGACGGCCAGCAGGCTGAGGAGGACGAGTCCGTGAAGCGACGGAGGTTCCTCGCGCACGCCGCCCAGGTCACGATGGGTGCGGCGGTGTTCGGTCCGGAATCGGGCACCTGGTCGGCCGGGCCGGCGCGGACGCCGGCGCCCGGGCGCATCGGCATGACCGACGTGCGCCAGGTGGAGGCCGCGACGCGCGCGCTCCGCGCCCTGGACTACCAGTACGGCGGCGGGTTCTGCCGCGACGCCGTCGTGGCGCAGCTGTCCTGGGGGCAGCAGATGCTCGAGGCGCACGGCACCGACATCGTCAAGAACCGCCTGTACGTGGCCCTCGCCGACCTGCACTCGCTGGCCGGCTGGACGTCCTTCGACACCGGCCTGATGGACTCCGCCCGCGGTCACTTCGCGAACGCGCTGGACCTGGCCAAGCAGGGCGAGAACCACCCCCTCGTGGCCAACGTCCTCTACCGGATGGGCCGCGTCTACCTGCACCAGGACGCCCCGAACGACGCGCTGAAGCTGTTCCAGCTCGGCCAGATCGCCGCCCAGGAATCCGGTTCCGAGCTGGCCGTCTCCGTGCTCTGCGCGAACGAGGCCTGGGCCTACGCGATGATGGGCAACGAAGAGCAGGCCGTGAAGCTGCTCGGCCGGAGCAAGGACGAGTTCGAGCGCGCCAACCTGGCCGAGGCCGAGTCCTGGGTGAAGTTCTTCACCGAGACCGACGTCTACGCCATGGTCGGCACCGTCCACACGGTCCTCGCGCAGAAGAACACCGAGCACACCAAGTACGCCATCCCGGCGCTGACCAGGGCCGTCGAGTCCTACGACGACGAAATGGCCCGGTCCAAGACCTTCATGCTCAGCGCGCTGGCGACCAACCATCTGCTCGAGGGCGACCTCGACCACGGCGCCAAGGTCGGCGGCAAGGCCATCGACTGCGCCGAGGGCATCAAGTCCGAGCGGGTCAAGGACCGCATGCGGCCTCTGCAGGACGAGGCCGAGCGCCGCCGCAACAACGCCGACGCCCGTGACCTCGCCGACCGCCTCAACGCTTTCTACGCCGCCTGACGCCGAAGGGGCCGGGACCGTCTTGGACGGCCGGTTCACCTCCGGCAAGCTGCGTGGCGTGCTGGCCGCGACGTGCGCGCGGCTGGGTTTCGACCCGGCGGGCGCGCGGCTCCTGCGGTTCACGAACAACGCCGTGTACGCGCTGGTCACGGCACCGTTCGTGATCCGGATCGTCGGCTCGACCCGGCTGCGGCACCGGGTCGGCACCGTCGTGCGGGTGGCCCGACACTTCGAACGCCACGACGTCCCCGCGATCCGGCTGCTCGACACCGTGGAGCAGCCGATGGCCGTCGACGGGCACCTCGTGACCGTGTGGCACCAGGTCCCCAGCATCGGCCGGCCGGCGACGTCGGCCGACCTGGCCCGGCTGCTGCGCCAGGTGCACGCGCTCCCGGCGCCCGACGGGCTCGCCGAGTGGGCGCCGTTCGCCGCGGTGCGGGCCCGCGTGTCCGACGCCGAGGAGCTCGGCGACGACGACCGCGCGTTCCTGCTCGATCGCTGCGCCGAGCTCGAAGCCGCGCTGGCCGGCCTGGAGTTTCCGCTGCCCAGGGGCCTGGTCCACGGGGACGCGTACCCCGGCAACGTCATCCCGGGGCCGGACGGGCCGGTGCTCTGCGACTTCGATTCGTCGTGCGTCGGCCCGCCCGAGTGGGACCTGACGCCGCTGGCCGTCGGCCGCGAACGGTTCGGTGACCCGCCGGTGCACTACCGGACGTTCGCCGCGGCGTACGGCTTCGACGTGACGTCGTGGTCCGGGTTCGCCGTGCTCCGGGCGATCCGCGAGCTGAAGCTGACGACGAGCGTGCTGCCGATCCTGCGCAGCCGGCCCCAGGTGCGGCCCGAGTTGTTCCGCCGTCTGGACGACCTCCGCAGCGGCCGGACGGACGCCCGCTGGACCCGTTACCGCTGAGCCCGGTCTGTCACATCATGTGACCGGGGCCACAAACTGCACGTGCATTCGCCGACTGCAAATGACCGTTCGTCGCTTCCGAAAGGGGCTCGTCTCAGGGTAGAAAGTTCGGTCCGACCGGTCGCCCCCAATGGTCTACCCCTCAGCCCAATGCGCAAGTTGCAGCTACGGGGCGTGACTTGGCACCGTGATCTACCTGCGGGGAAGGGCTTTCAGGAAGCGACGACCGGCGCCCGCGTCAGCACCACCGCGAAACCGAACGCCAGACCCATCACCGTCAGCTCGAGCGTCGCCCACGCGGCGAGCGCCGTGCGGTTGTGGCGGACGATCTGCGGCATCAGCCGGAAGCGGGTGTACGCGCCGAGCAGCGCGATGAGGCCGGTGCACAGGAACTTGAGGACGAACAGCTGCCCGTACGGCGTCGTGAAGATCGCCGCCCAGAAGCCGATGGTCGGGTTGAGCGAGATCTCGACGAGGCCGTTGAACAGCCCGGTCGCCGCGGAGAGGATCAGGCAGAGCGTCGCGAGCTTCGAGAACCGGGGCAGCGCGTGCGCCAGCAGCGTCCGGTTCGCGACGAGGAGCACCGTCATCGCGCCGAGGCCGCCCGTCCAGGCGACCGCGCTCATGACGTGCAGCTCCATCGAGATCATCGTGTAGTCGTGGTAGTTCCAGTTCGACGCGTGCCCGGTGACCGGCAGCGGCAGCAACGCGAACAGGCCGAGCCCGACGCGGACTTCGGCGGGCACCTTCTCGCCGAAGCGCAGCGCCAGCGCGCCGATCCCGGCGTGCGCGAGCGCGAGCGCGGCGACGATCACGAGCGCCTTGCCCGCGCCGACGTTCGCGATGTAGCCGCCGATGTCCCCGGCGGTGAGCGTCGACGAGCCGGGCTTGTACTCCGCGGTCTGCAGGATCAGCGCGACGACGGCGGCCGTGGCCCAGACGAGCGCGGCCGCGACCCCGGCCGGGCGCGCCAGCCGCATGACCGGCTCGGTCAGCTTCGGCCGGTCGTAGCCGACGAGCACCGACAGCAGCGCGAGGCCGATGGTCGTGACCGCGGCGAGGTCGAGCAGGACCCGCACGACCGGGATGCCGGCCGAGACCACCGCGCTCGGCTCCACGACCCCGGGTACCGGAGTGGTGGACATCAGCGCGACGCCGATTAGGGCGCCGAGCAGGCCCGCCGTCACGACGCAGAGCAGCGTCGAATAGCGGGGTTTCGCGGTGGTCTCGGCCTGGGTCATCAGTTCTTCTCTTCCACCGACCGGCCCGAGCGCAGGGCGACGGTGAGCCCGATGGCCAGCAGCACGACGGCGCCGGCGATCCAGACCCAGATCGGCACCCCGGTCGAGCCGGACTGCGGGGCCGCCTGCGACGAGCTGCCCGGCGACTTCGCCGCGTCGACGGTCGCCGGCGTGCCGGTGCCCGCCGTGGTGAGGGTGAAGGAGAGCTCGCCGGTCACCGGGTGGCCGTCCGCGGACAGGACCCGGTAGCCGACCGTGTACTTCCCGGCCGGGCCGAGCGGCCGCAGGGGCGCGCTGATGACGTTGTTCACCACGCTGATCGGGCCCTCGGCCCACTGTCCGCCGCCGGGCCCGGTCACCGCGATCTGGTTGACGTCCGCGCCCTGCACGTACTGGTCGAACGTCAGGCTGATCTTCTGCGGGCCGGCGGCGATCGAAGCGCCGTCCGCCGGGTCCGAGGAGATCAGCACGTTGTGCGCCAGCGCCGGGGTGGGCGGGGCGGGCACCGCCACCCCCCGCCACCCCCCCCCCCCCCGCGCCCAACCCCATTATCAGTTTGCACCCGAACTGAAAAGCACAACACAGAAAACAAAGAACAAAGAATAAT
>NZ_JBFANX010000047.1:0-16182 GCF_040675005.1 Amycolatopsis sp. NPDC049691 | reverse complement strand
GGGTGGGACCCGGCCAGGGGGCGGGTCCCACCCGGGGCCCGATCAGCTGCAGTGCTCGAATTCGCTGGTGTAGGTCTGGCCGTCGACCGAGCCGCCCCACTTGACGCACTTGCCCGCCGCGGCCGCCGAGACCGGGCCGGCGAAGTACGAGAACGCGCCCGAGTCCGTGATCCGCGTCGATCCCTGGACCTCCAGGTAGGCCGAGGTCTGCGCCGCTGTCCCCGCGGACGTGCTCTTCATCGCGCTGACGCAGTTCCTGCCGTTCGCCGCGTTGTAGGACAGGTACACCGTGCCCGCCGTGCCGAGCGGTGCCTGGTCGATCACGCTGTACCCGCCGCCGCACGCCGGGGCGCCGAGCTGGGTGTCCGTCACCGTCGCGTAGCGGATCGTGTCGTTGGCGTGGAACTCCGGGCCCGCTTCGAACAGCACGCCGACCGACGACTGCGACAGCTGCACCATGTCCGAGTAGGCCGCGTCGTCGCCCCACACGAGCAGGCTGCCCGCCGTGCCCGTCCAGTTGGCGCCCTCGTCGAACGACGAGTGGACGCGCAGTTCCTTGCGGCGGTCGCAAGTGGACGGTGCGGCGAAGACGATCCGGTTGTACCTGGCGCCCGTGTCGGTCGCGCTCATCCGCGCCGTGGACCCCTCGACGGTCGGGGTGACGAGGTCGGTCGCGAAGGCGAACTTCGAGCTGAACGTCGCGCCGCCGTCGGAGCTGATCGCGAACGCGCGGTTGTGGGTGCCGTCCGAAAGACATTTGTCGTCGCTGTTGGCGTCGTTGCGCGCGGCGGCGTAGATCCGGCCGTCCTTCAGCTCGGTGACGCTGATCTCCTGCGGGTTCATCAGGTCCGAAGTGGACGTGTCGGTGGCGCCGCGGTGCCAGGTCGCGCCCCGGTCGTCGCTGTAGACCAGGGAACCGGTGTTCTTGCCGGCGATCGTGTAGCTCATCCCGGCGACGATCCGGCCGGCGTGCGCGCCGCGCGTGAGCACTATGCCGTGCGACGGGCCGGTGGCCAGCCAGCCGGGCGCGCTCGCGAAGCCGAGCTCGGTGGTCAGGCCCCTCGGTGCGCCCCAGGTCTTCCCGTTGTCCTCGCTGATCGACACCCGCGGGATCCGGCCGCAGGAGGGGTTGGTGTAGCACTGCATGGTGGACAGCAGCACGATCCGGTTGCTGCCCGGGATGACGATCGGTGCCGGGTTTCCCTTGGTGTCGCCGTTGGCCTTGATGACGGTCTGCAGCGCGCTCCACGTCTTGCCGCCGTCGGTCGAGCGCTTCAGCACGAGGTCGATCTCGCCGAGGTCGGCGCACGTGGCGGCACCGCCGTTGCGGCCCTCGGCGAAGGCGAGCAGGTCGCCGTTGGTGCTCTTGACGATCGTCGGGATGCGGTAGCAGTCGTGGCCTTCGGTGTTCTTGGTGAAGACGAGCGTGCTGGCGACGTCGGCCGACGCGGTCGCGGCGCCGAGGGTCGCCGGCACGGCGACGGCGGCGCACCCCAGCAGCCCGGCCAGCAGGCCCTGGGCGAGTCGGGTGATCTTCACGGTGAAAGCTCCCTACGGATTCGTTCTACGTCCTACGTCTCGGCGGTAGCGTCGACGCGGCCCGTACAAGACCCGTACAACCCGGCGTATAACGAACTATTCATGGCCGGGTGGGAAACATCAGGTGAACGCGGTCAAGGTGCCGAATCCGGTCGCCAGCACCAGAAGCGTGGAGAGGAGACCCAGGAGCAGTGCCCGGCCGCCGCCGCGGAGCAGGGAACCGAGCCGGACGGCGCAGCCGAGGCCGAACAGCGCGCCGGCGAGCAGGAGCGTCGACGCCGTCTTCGCGACGTCGAGGGCGAACGCGGGAACGAGCCCGGTGCTGCGGACCGCGACCATCGCGAGGAAGCCGAGGACGAACAGCGGGACCAGGGGAGTGTGCCCGCCGCGGCGGGTGCGTTCGGCGGCGCCGACGAGCGCGACCGTCGGCGCCAGCAGGACGACGCGGCTCAGCTTGACGACGATCGCGACCGTGACCGCGGCGGCGCCCGCGGGCCCGGCCGCCGCGACGACCTGCGCGACCTCGTGCACCGAGATCCCGGCCCAGCTGCCGGTGCGGGTCGCGTCGAGGCCGAGCGCGTGGGCGAGCAGGGGGAGCACGCCGAGGGCGAGGCTGCCGTAGCAGGTGACGAGCGCGACGGCGGTCGCGACGTCTTCGTCCTCGCGCTCGACCACGCCCTCCATCGCCGCGATCGCCGACGCGCCGCAGATCGAGAAGCCGGTGGCGACCAGCAGGGTGAGGCCGCGCCGGGTGCCGACCAGCCGGCCGAGGCCGAGGGTGCCGAGGAACGTGACCACGACCGTGACCACGACGGCGGCGAGCGTGCCGGCGCCCAGCGCGAGCACGGCCGGGACGGCGAGCTGCAGCCCGAGCAGGACCACGCCGGCGCGCAGCAGGCGTTTCGTGAGCCGGGCGACGGCTTCGCGGTGCTCGTCGGTGAGCACCGGCGTGCTGCCGGCGACGATGCCCAGCACGACGGCGACCGTCAGCGCACCCGCCACCGGCCAGACCGAGCTCAGCGCGTACGCCGCGGCCACCCCCGCTCCGGTGATCGCGAAGCCGGAGATTTTCGTCGACGTCATGGCCATGCTCCCCAGCGTCGCCGGGATCGCGTGCGCGCGGTAGCCGTCGGATGGTCGGGAGGTCATAGACTGAGGCTATGACCGGACCGGATCTGGACTCGTTGCGCCTGCTGGTGCTCGTCGACGACCTCGGCAGCATCGGCCAGGCGGCCGCGGCGCTCGGCATCGCCCAGCCGTCGGCGAGCAAGCGGCTGTCCACTTTGGAGAGACAATTGGGACTGTCCCTGGTGGACCGCACCCGGCGCGGGTCCGCGCTGACCCCGGACGGCCGGGTGATCGCGGGCTGGGCGCACCGCGTCCTGACCGAAGTGGACGGACTGCGCACGGGCGCGGAGGCGCTGCGCACCCAGCGCGGCGCGAAGCTGCGGGTCGCGGCGAGCATGACGCTGGCCGAGCACTTCGTGCCGGCGTGGATCGGCGAGGTGAAGCGGACCGGGCCGGACACGTACGTGGGGCTCGAGGTGGTGAACTCCGAGCACGTGGCCGACCTGGTCGCGCGCGGCCGGGTGGACCTGGGGTTCGTCGAGTCGCCGGGACCGTGGCCGGGCCTGGTGACCCGCCGGGTCGCGACGGACCGCCTGGTGGTCGTGGTCCCGGCGGGCCACCCGTGGGCCCGCCGCCGCCGTCCGCTGACGGCGGCGGAACTGGCGGCGACGCCGCTGGTGGTGCGCGAGCCGGGCTCGGGAACGCGCGACACGGTCGAGGCGGCGTTGCGCCGGGCGGGAGCGGGCCCGGTGACGCCGTTGCTGGAGCTGGGGTCGGCCTCGGCCGTGCGGAACGCGGTGATCGCGGGGGCCGGACCGGCGGTGATCAGCGAGCTGGACGTGGTCCGCGAGGTGGCGGGGCGGAGGTTGGTGCCGGTCGCGGTGGCGGGGGTGGAGCTGGGCCGGGTGCTGCGGGCGGTGTGGCCGGCGGGGCGGCGGTTGACGGGCCCGGCCGCGGAGCTGCTGACCTTGGCGGTCAAGTCCGGCGCGGCGTGAGGTGGGGCGGATCCGGTAGGGGGTCGGCCGCCCGCTCTACCGGGTTGTTCATTTCGTCGTGCCGCGGGTTGCCGCCGATCGGACGGCGATATATCGTCGTAGTGTCGGCGATACGGCGAACGAAGGAGACAACCATGGAGATGAGCGCAGGCGCGGGCCGGATGTTCGGCGGCTTCGGGGGCGGGCTGTTCGGCGGGCACGGGCCGCACGGCCACCCGGACCACGGACCGGGCCGCCCAGGCCACGGACCGGGCCACCCGGGTCACGACCACCCCTTCCCCGGCCACGAGGACTTCGACCCCGGCCCCGACCTGGCCCGCGGCGGCTTCCCGCCCCACCCGCCGCACCCACCCCAGCCGCCGGGACCGCCCGGGGTGCCGGGTGCGCCCGGGTTTCCCGGCTTCCCCGGTGGTCCCGGCTCCTTCGGCGGGCCCGGGGGCTGGTTCGGCGGGGCGGGCCCGTTCCAGCGGGTCCAGGAGTTCCGCGGGCGCGGGCCGAGCCGTCCGGTGCGGCCGGCCGTGCTCGCGCTGCTCGCCGAGGAACCCATGCACGGCTACCAGCTCATGCAGGAGATCCGGCGCCGCACCAACGAGCGGTGGCGGCCCAGCCCCGGTTCCGTCTACCCGATCCTGCAGCAGCTCGAAGACGAAGGCCTGGTGCGCACGGCCGAGACCGGCGGCCGTCGCGTCGCCGAGCTGACCGACGCCGGACGCGAGCACGTCGCCGGGCGGGAGGCCGAGTTCGCCGCCCTCTGGGAGGAACCCGACGAGGCGCCCAACGCCGATCGCTTCGCCGCCCTGTGGCACGCGCTGGGCGAACTGTCCGGTGCGGCCGCCCAGGTGGGGCACAGCGGAACGGAAGCGCAGGTCGCCGAGGTGAAGAAGATCCTCGCCGACGCGCGGCGCCGCGTCTACGCGGTGCTCGCCGACGCCGGCCTGGAAGACGAGGACGCCTGACGGACCGGCGCGCCACCGACCCCGGGCGGATCGTCCACTTCGGACGGTCCGCCCGGCCGGTAGACTCGGGCCGCATGGAGGAAAAGGACTTCGCGGCCCACCTCACGGCGACCCTCACCGGCAGCGCCCTGACCATGCTGCTCGGGGTCGGGCACCGCACCGGGCTGCTCGCCGCCGCCGCTCGCGGGCCCGCCACCAGCGCCGAACTCGCCGGCCGCGCCGGGCTCCACGAGCGGTACGTCCGCGAATGGCTCGGCGCCATGGTCACCGGCGGCATCTTCACCCTCGACGCCGGGAAGTACACCTTCCCGCCGCAGCACGCGAAGTTCCTGCTCGGCGAGACCGCGTCGAACCTCATGCCGTCGCTGCTGACGCTGAGCGCGTTCACCGGCATCCTGCCCGACCTCGAACGCTGCTTCGCCGAAGGCGGCGGCGTCCCGCGGTCGGCCTACGGGCCCCACCTCGAATCCCTCGGCGCCAAGACCGGCGACAGCTGGAAGCACATCTACCGCGAGCACCTCGTGGACGGCTTCTTCGGCGCGGTCCCCGGCCTGAACGACCGGCTCACGGCGGGCGCGCGCGTGCTGGACGTGGGCTGTGGCACGGGAAACGCCATCGCCGTGGCCGCGCGCGTGTTCCCCGCGTCGACGTTCACCGGTATCGACATCGACGAAAGGGTCGTCGGCCAGGCCAGGGAAACCACCAAGGACCTGCCGAACGCCGGGTTCGCCGTCGGGGACGCCGCCGAGCTGACCGCCGATCCGCCGTACGACGTCATCACCGCCTTCGACGCCGTCCACGACCAGGACCGGCCGGACGTCGTGCTGCGCCGGATCCGGGGCGCCCTGACCGAAGACGGCCTGTTCTTCATGGTGGACACGAACTTCTCGAGCCACGTCGAGAACAACGTCGGCAACCCGATGGCCGCGCTGTGCTACGCGATCAGCCTCATGTACTGCACCACGACGTCGCTCGCGGAAGGCGGTGCCGCGCTCGGGGCCGTGTGGGGCACGGAGAAGGCCTCGGAGATGCTCGCGGACGCGGGGTTCGCGCACGTGAGCGTGCTCGAGTCCCCGCGTCCGCAGAACTGCATCTACGCCTGCCGGCCGTGACTCACTGCTGGTACGGCGCCGCCGCGGCCTTCGCGGCGGTGATCAGCGCGCCCTTGTTCTTCGGCCAGAACGTGCTGTCGACGCAGGTGTACTTCGGCAGGAAGCCGCCGCAGGTGCCGCTGGAGCCGCCGACCTCGAACGTCACGCTCGCGACACCGAGTTCGCCGTAGGTGAAGTCGTCGGTGGTGCCGCTCGTGTCGTAGCCGACCGTCTCCTCGTTGGTGCCGACGAGGTAGCCGTTGGAGGCCGCGTACTTCGCGCCCAGCCTGCGGTACTGCGCGTCGTTCGGCGAGGTGGCCGGCGTGAAGCCCCACGGGATGATGATGTCGTTGCCGTAGCTGTGCAACGTGATCATCGTGCCCTTGGCGGTCGAGGGTGCGGGGTCGTTGTTCCCGGTGCCGCGCTGGTCCGGGAAGATCGCGCGGGCCAGCTTCTCCAGCGCCTGCACCTCGGGCTCGGAGCCGGCGCTCACGCCCTGGTAGGTCTCGGCACAGGGAGAATTGGAGTCGGCGCCCCACTTGAACGTGGAGTTGCGGTTGAGGTCGACGCCGACGTTCGTGCCGGTGCAGCTGCCGCGGGAGTTGTCCGCGTTCTTGCGCTGCAGCTTCGGCGAGTTGCCGCCGGAGGCGACGATGTCGACGCCGTCGGGGTTGGCGATCGGCACCACCCACACCTCGGTGGTGTCCAGAATGGACTTCGCGGTGGCGTCGGTGGCGTAGCCGTCGGCGAGGTAGTCGATCCAGCGCCAGGCGAGTTCGCCGGTCGACAGCTCGCGCGCGTGGATCTGCGCCATCAGGAAGAACTTCGGCTTGGCCGAGGTCGTCGAAAGCGTGCAGTCTCCCGCCTGCTTCTTGGTGAGGCAGAGGGCCTGGATGTCGTGCCCGCCCTGGCCCTTCGTCTTCTTCCACGACTGGCCGATGGTGTACTTCGTGGCCAGCTCGGGGTGCGCGGCGGCGACGGCGGCGAGGTGGTTCTCGTGCGCGGTGACAGTCCGGTACCCACCGTAGTACGTGTCCGCCGCCAGGGAGTTCGCCCGCGCGGGGAGTTCTTTGTAGACGGTGTCGTGGAAGGACGGCGCGAAGCCGCGCGCCCGCAGCTGGTTCGCGACGGCCTGCCCGCCGACGACGAGGACGGCACCGGCATCCCCTTCTTCGACGTCGAACCCGGCGTTCGTGAGGGCCTGCGCCTGGGCGGCGGTGGCCGGGACGCGCCAGAAGACGGGGGTGTCGGCCGCCTGCGCGGTGGCGGTACCGCCGAGCAGGGAGGCGAGCAGGACACCGGTCGCCGCGAGGGCGAGCCGGGACAGGGACCTTGACGCCATCGGGATCTCCTCACGCCGCACGAATGCCAGGCCCGGTCGGCACCCGTGGTCACGGTACCGGCACGGACAGTGTGTCGGTGGGGACAAAACCGCCATACCCCCGAAAGTCGCGAAGCGCCGGAATGCCGAAGGGCGGCACTTTCCGGGGAAAGTGCCGCCCTTCGAGGACGCTGCTACTGCTTCAAGCCGTGTTCGATGGCCTCGATGATGCGCGGCCGGAGCTCGGCCGTGCTGATGATCGCGTCCACCGAGCCGACCTCGACCGCTCGCTGGATGCTGTGGACCTTGTCGAACTCCGCCGCGATCTCGCTGACCTTCTCCGCGCGGACCGACGACTGGACCTCGGCCAGCTGGGTGCTCAGCGCCGCCCGGGAAGGCGCGTCGGCCGCGGCGACGCGGGCCTGCAGCTCCGTCACCCGCGGGTCGTTCGCCGTGCGCTTGGCCACCTCGCCGGCGAACACCACCGCCGCCGCCGGGGCGCCGCCCAGCACCGAGGCGAACGAGCCCTCCAGGGCCAGCACCGTCATGTTCGGGTTGAGCGCCTTGGAGAACACCACGAACGCGCCGCCGTGGTAGCGCGAAATCACGGTGAACACGATCGGGCCCTCGAAGTTGACGATCGCCCGGCCGATCTCCGCGCCGTACTCCAGCTGGAGCTTGCGCAGCGACTCCGGCGAGCCGTCGAAGCCGGACAGGTTCGCCAGCACCACCAGCGGCCGGTTGCCCGACGCCGCGTTGATCGCCCGTGCCGTCTTCTTCGACGAGCGCGGGAACAGCGTGCCCGCCGTGTACGTGTCCGGGCCGTCGGTGGGCGGGAAGCCGCGGCGGGGGACCGACCGCGACTCGATGCCGACCAGGCAGACCGGGCGGCCGCCGATGTGCACGTCCTGCACCGCCGCGGTGTCCGCGTCGGCCATGCCCGCCCAGCGCTCCAGCACCGGGTGGTCCTGGTCGGACAGCGCGCGCATCACCGTGCGGATGTCGAATGGCTTCTTGCGGTCCGGGTTGTGCTCGGCCGAGAAGATCTCGCCGACGGTCGTGAAGTCGCTGCCGACGATCGCGTGCGGGAACGACGAGACGTCCCGGTCGATCGGGTCGTTCGTGCCCACCTTGCGCGGCCCGGTCTCACCCGGCACGACGTACGTGTGGTCGTAGTGCGCCATCAGGACTTCCCGCGCGGCCGGCAGGTTCGGCGCCCAGTACTGCGCCTGGCCGTTCGGGCCCATCACGCGGTCGTAGCCGCCGATGCCGAAGTTGTCCTCGGCCGACACGCCACCGGAGAAGTCGAGCGCCTGCTTGCCGGTCAGCACCATCGCCGAGTCCGGCGTCATGACCAGGATGCCCTTGGTGTGCATGAGCATCGTGGCTTCGGCGTTCCAGTACGGCTGGGCGCCGACGTTGATGCCGTTGACCACGATGTTGATCTCGCCGCCGTCCTGGGTGAACGTGACGATCCGCTTGAGCGCCGCGGCCACCCAGTCCATGTTCTCGGTGCCCGAGGACATCGAGATCCGCGCGCCCGAGGACAGCGCGAACCACTCCAGCGGGACCCGCATCCGCTCGGCCAGGTCGAGCGCCGCGATGACGCGCGAGCACTCCGGCTCCGACAGCGCGCCCAGCGACTTCGTCGGGTCGCCGAGCAGCACGACCCGGGTGACGCCCTCGGGGTGGCGCGCGGTTGGCGTCGTCACGACGCCGGCGACGATCGCCGCGCTGTTGTTGCCCTTCGGCCGGTCCACCGGGACCAGCACGCCGCCTTCGAGGTCGTGCTCGGTGAACGTGCCGGCCGGCCCGGCGAGCAGGTCGGTCAGCTCGTAGGGGTAGACGTTGCCGCGCCGCGCCGCGCGCAGCACCTTCAGGCGGTAGTCGTCCAGCGGCTTGACCGGCTCGGTCGACGGGGGCCCGACGTGCAGCCGCGCGCCCTGGCCCGGGTCGAAGGTGATCCGGACGGCCAGCTCGGTCAGCTTGCCCGCGTCGGTGCGCCGGCGGGCCAGGAACTGGACCTCCTCCAGCCCGGCGCCCACCGACGTCGGCAGGATGCGCTGGACGAGGGTGTTCAGCTCCTCGGTGGTCAGGTCCGTCTGCGGCCAGACGTACATCATGATCCGGTTGGTGTCGAACCGCTTGTTCTGCGGCCGCTGTGCCTGGATGTTGCGGATCGCGTCGAGGCACGCGGTGACGGCGTCCTCGAGCGCGGGCAGCGCGACCAGCCGGCCGTCGGCCTCGCGCAGCGGCGTCAGGTCGCGGACCTGGCCCATCGCGATCAGCCGCTCGTCGGCCGGGTTGCTCTTCGCCACGGCCTTGAAGAGGTAGATCTCCTCGTCCGCGGACGGCAGCCGGGTCAGGTCGAACTCGTGCAGCCGCTGCAGCTGCAGCCGGTTCGCGATCTGCGGGTGCAGCCCGCGGATCAGCCGGTCCTCGGCGAACCCGGTCAGGCCACTGTCGTCGCGGCGGAACGTGAAGTGGTGGTGCATCACCGCGCCGCCGGTGCCGGCCACGGTGACCACGATCCGGCGGACGCTCGCCGGCACCGCGTGCTCGGCCAGCAGCGCGCCCAGCCGCTCCGCGGTCGCGTCGACGTCCGGCTGGTCCTCCCAGCGCAGGTACAGGTCGGCGACGACGCCTTCGGTGGCCACCTCGCCGAGCGCGCGCAGTGCGTCGGGCAGGGCGGCGAAGTCGACGGCCGTGGTGACCAGCGGCAGCGCGCCGTCCGGCGTGTTCAGCTCGGCGGTCAGCCAGCGGGAGCCGCCGGCGTCGCGGACGGTGACCCCGGACAGCCTGCGGTTGCCGTAGTAGCGGCGGGTCAGCACCTCCAGCAGCGGCGCGTGGTCGCGGCCCGGGCGGCCGATCCGCTGGCCGATCAGCCGGACCAGCGGCTGCGAGCCGGTGATCATGGCCTGGATCCGCTCGGCGCGGTCGGGTGCGTCCGGGTGCTGGTCGAGGTAGCGCAGCTCCGTGCGGACGGCGGCGTAGACCTCGGCGCGGTTGCGGCGCAGCAGCGGCTGGGCGAACCAGCGGAAGACCACGCCGCGGGCCAGGTCGGACACCGCGGGGAAGCGGACCTGCGTGGCCTCGACGACGTGTTCCAGCGTCCGGCCCGCGCGGTCGCTCAGCGCCTCCGACGGCGGCGGCCCGGTCAGCCATTGCCGCAGCAGCTCGGAAACCACGGCTACGTCGGCCGAAGTCCGTTGCTGCGCCAGGAAGATCCGGAAGACCGCGGCCTCCAGCTCCGGCGTGCGCTCCAGGTCGGCGACGCCGTAGTGGCCGAGGACCTTGGTCAGCTTGGCCTGGAAACCTTCGGTGACGCCGGCGCGTTCGACGTCGAGGCTCTGCAGGTAGCTGTGGAAGAACTCGCGTGGGCTGTGCACCGCGCCGTTCGGGACGGTGTCCTCGCCGCCCGGGGTGTTGCGGCTCAGCTCGGACAGGTCGGCGAAGACGGTGAGCAGCTCCAGTTCGCCTTCGACCGGACGGCCGCCCAGCTCGGCCCGCGCGGCCGTGTACGCCGAGAGGACGCGCTTGCGTTCGGCCGGGTCGACGTCGAAGCCGAGCAGCAGGCTGCGCAGGTCCTGCAGGCCGCGCTCGAGGCGGTCGGCCGCGGAGACGTCCGCGGCTTCGGCGGGCAGGTCGATCTCGACGGTCTCGGTCTCCTCGGCGACCTCGTCCTCGGCGCCGTCTTCCAGCGGCTCCAGCCGCATCAGCGGCGCGCCGGTCTCGACCTGGCTGCCGACCGACACCGGGCACTCGCGGACGCGGGCGCGGAACGGCGCGCGCAGCACCGTCTCCATCTTCATGCTCTCCAGCACGAGGATCGGCGCGTTGGCCTCGACCTCGTCGCCGACGGCCAGCGGGGTCGCGACCACCAGCGCGGGCGCGGGGGAGCGGACGACGCCGCCTTCGTCGCGGCTGACGCGGTGGGTGACGCCGTCGACCTCGACGAGGTGGATCGGGCCGTGCGTGGCCGCGACCAGGCGGAAGCCCTGGCCGTTGACCCGGATCCGGCCGCTGTGGGCGTCGAAGCGGTCGATCTCGACGTCGGCGTGGTGGACCTCCGACGTCCCGGCGGAAACGCCGACGCGGAAGCGCTTCCGGCCGATGCGCGCGACGCTGACGCGGTAGCCGACGCCGCGGAGCTTGAGGTCGAGCGGACGGCCGGTCTCGTGCTGCACCTGCGGGCGCCCGCCGTGCGCGGTGGACAGCAGCCGCTGGACGGAGACCTCTTCCTCGTCCTCGTAGGCCTCGATGGCGGCCGCGGCGAGCGCGACCGCGGAGTGCCGGTGGGTGACCAGGCGGCCTTCGGCGCGGACGCGGTCGATCCAGCCGGTGTCGGCGCTCGCGTCGATCACCTCGGGCTGGTCGAGCAGTTCGAGCACGAAGCTCTTGTTGGTCGCGCCGCCCTCGATGATGACGGTGGTTTCGGCCATCGCGCGGCGCAGGCGCCCGAGCGCCTCGTCGCGGTCGCGGCCGTAGGCGATGATCTTGGCGATCATCGAGTCGAAGTCGGCGGGGATGGTGTCGCCCTCGCTGACGCCGGTGTCGACGCGGATGCCCGGGCCGGCGGGCAGCGCCAGCCGCGCGATGCGGCCGGGGGAGGGCGCGAAGTCGCGGTCGGGATCTTCGGCGTTGAGGCGCGCTTCGACGGCGTGGCCGAGCTCGGCGGGCTGGGTGCCTTCGAGCTTGCCGCCGCCGGCGACGTGCAGCTGCAGCCGGACCAGGTCGGTGCCGGTGGTGATCTCGGTGATCGGGTGCTCGACCTGCAGGCGGGTGTTGACCTCGAGGAAGGCGAACAGCTTCTCGCCGGGGTGGTAGAGGAACTCGACGGTGCACGCGCCGCGGTAGCCGACGGCGACCGCGAGCCGCTCGGCCGACGCCTTCAGCTCGGCGGTCTGCTCCGGCGCGAGGACGGGGGAGGCCGACTCCTCGATGATCTTCTGGTTGCGCCGCTGCACCGAGCAGTCGCGGACGCCGAGCGCCCACGCCGTCGCGCCGTCGGAGATCACCTGGACCTCGACGTGCCGGGCGCCGGTGACCAGGCGCTCGAGGAACACGACGCCGGAACCGAAGGCGCGCAGGGCTTCGGAGCTGGTGCGCTCGTAGGCGTCGGCGAGGTCCTCGCCGGAGGCGACCATGCGGATGCCGCGCCCGCCGCCGCCCGCGGTGGCCTTGAGCATCAGCGGGTAGCCGATCTGCTCGCCGGCCTTCAGCGCGTCGTCGAGGGTGGCGACCTCGCCGCGGCTCCACGGCGCGACCGGCACGCCGACCTCTTCGGCGATCAGCTTCGCGCCGATCTTGTCGCCGAGCTTGCGCATCGCCTCGGCGCTCGGCCCGACGAAGGTGACGCCGACCTTCTCGCACAGCTCCGCGAACGCCGGGTCTTCGGCGACGAAGCCCCAGCCGACCCACGCGGCGTCGGCCTTCGTCTCGACCAGCGCCTGCTCCAGCTTGGCCAGGTCGAGGTAGGGGCGGGCCGAGGCGGGCCCCAGGTCGTAGGCCAGGTCGGCCTCACGGACGAAGGTGGCGGTGCGGTCGGCGTCGGTGTAAAGAGCGACCGTCTCGATCTTCGTGCCGGTTTCCGCCGACAGGTCCCGGACGGCGTGGATGAGCCGCATCGCGGCCTCTCCGCGGTTGACGATGGCGACACGATTGAACACCGGCTGAGCCTCCCAAGTACCCACGCACAGAAGGCGACGCACCTGTCCCGGGGCGTCGCCTGCACCTGTCTACACCCTGCTGGATTACCGAGGGGTAGACCAATGTCCGCCATGGCGCATGCCGAGGCGGCTGCGTTGTGGAGACCCCACAAAAAGCGACCCGCGCCACACCGCGGGGGCCGCGTTTCTCGCGAGGACTCTCACAAAGCACGCTGCGCAGCTTACGGCGGCGACGGGTGGGGAAACATCCGGTGACGCGGAAGTACGGGCCCCTGTTCGCGAACCCGCGACAGGGGTCAGGACGCCAGCAGGACGTCCGGGCCGAGGACCTGGCCCAGCTCGCGCCGTTCGGCTTCCGACAACGGGACCGCCGCGACGCTGCACCGGCCGTCCGGGCCGGGGGCCGTGGTGATGGCCAGCACCGGCTGCCCGTCGATCTCGCGCAGGGTCACCCGCCCGCCGCAGGAGAGGTCGACGCTGATCCCGGGGCGGTCGCGATGCCTGCCCAGCCAGCGGCCGACGAAGTCGAAGGTCATCGCGGTCTCCCCTCGGTACGCACTCCCCTTGAAGCACAGGTGTCACTCGTTAATGCCCCGGATACCCCGGGTTTACACCCGATGGTGGGGAAAAGTCGGCCATGATGGCCAGATGAAGCTGGGGCAACTGGCCGCCACCGCGCGGGACGTGTTCACCGCCAAGCTGGTCTACGGCGATCCGGTGGAGCGGGACGGGACCGTCGTCATCCCGGCCGCCGCCGTCTTCGGCGGTGGGGGCGGCGGTGGCGACGACACCGGCGCGCTGCCCGTCCGGCAGGGCGCCGGGTTCGGGGTGTTCGCCCGCCCCGCCGGGGCCTTCGTCGTCCGCGGGGACGAAGTGACCTGGGTGCCCGCCGTCGACCGGACGCGGCTCGGGCTCGCCGCCGCCGTCACCGTCGTGGCGCTCGCCAAGATCCTTTCGCGGCGTTGACGCCGGAAGTTCACCGCCGGTTCGCGCCCGCGTACGCGTTGCCCGCCTAGCGTCAGGGCGCTGTCATCCGGGGCTTCGCCCCGGGTCGGGGGCTTCGCCACCCGAACCCCCGCAAAGCGAGCATTTCGATGCGGAGGTACGCATGAGTTCTGGGGACTTCAGCCGGCGCGCGCTGCTGGCGAGCGGGGTGGCGGCAGCGGCGGGACTGCTTCCGGGCGTCGCCTTCGCCGACCAGCCGGGCGGCACCGGCAGCCAGACCCGGACCGTCACCGGCACGCTGAAGCCGGACGTCCCGGACTGGTACTACCTGCCCGTCGACGTCCCGCGCGGGGTGCGGCAGATCGACGTCGTGTACTCCTACGACAAGCCGCCGGTGCCCGCCGGCACGCGCGGGAACGCCTGCGACATCGGGATGTTCGGCCCGGAAGGCCACGAACTGGGCACCGCGCGCGGCTTCCGCGGCTGGTCCGGCGGCTTCCGCGACCGGTTCTCGATCAGCGCGTCCGAGGCCACGCCGGGTTATCTCGCGGGGCCGATCAAGCCGGGCCGGTGGCACGTCGTCCTCGGCCCGTACACGGTCGCGCCGCAGGGGCTGAACTACAAAGTGGACATCACGCTCACGTTCGGGCCGGACGCGGCGCCGTTCGTGCCCAACCCGGCTCCGGAGTCCGCGCCCGCCCGGGAGCGCGGCCGCGCCTGGTACCGCGGCGACGGCCACCTGCACACCGTCCACTCCGACGGCCGCCGCACGCCGGACCAGCTGGTCGCCGACGCGCGTGCCGCGGGCCTGGACTTCATCGTCTCCACCGACCACAACACGTCCAGCTCGCAGCTCGTCTGGGGGAACTACGCCACCGACGACCTGCTGATCCTCAACGGCGAAGAGGTGACGACGCGGTCCGGGCACTGGCCCGCGATCGGCCTGCCCGCCGGCACGTGGATCGACTGGCGCTACCGCGCCGCCGACCCGCGCGACTTCCGCAGGTTCACCGACCAGGTGCACCGCGCTGGCGGCCTGGTCACCGCCGCGCACCCGTTCGCCAACTGCTTCGGCTGCACGTACGAGTTCGCCTACGAGATCGCCGACCTGGTCGAGGTCTGGAACGGCCCGTGGACGCAGGACGACGAGGCGAGCGTCATCCACTGGGACGGCCTGCTGCGCGGCGGCCGGTTCATCCCGGCGATCGGCGACTCCGACGCGCACAACCCGGACCAGCGCGTGGCGCTGCCGCACACCGTCGTCCTCGCCGACCGCCTGCGGCGCAAGGAACTCCTCGAGGGGCTGAAGGCGGGCCGGTCGTGGCTGGCCGAGTCGTCGGCGGTCCGGCTGGACTTCACGGCGTCGGGCGGCGGCCGTACGGCGGGCATCGGCGAGCGGCTGCCGCTGGGCACCGGGACGCCGGTGACGGTGCGCGCCGTGGTCGGCGGGGTCCCGGGCACGACGGTGACGTTCCTCGACCAGCTCGGCCCGGAGCACACGGAGACGATCGGCGATGGCGGCGCGGCGACGGTCACCTGGACCACCTACCCGAGGTACTCGCGGTGGGTGCGCGTCGAGGTCCGCCGTCCGTCCGGGGGGCCGAACACCACCCAGCCGAACGCCATGGTGGCGATGTCGAACCCGATCTTCCTCGGCGCCGAGCACTGAACCTCCACCCGGTGCGCCGCGTCCTTTGGCAGACTGGTGCGAACGGGTGAGAGCGGGGCAGGGTGCGCGGGTGTGGTCTGAAGGTGGCGATCTTCCTGGGGGCGGTCGTCGTGCTGACCGCGGGGATCGTCGTGGTGGTGGTGCTGACGCGAAGCCCGGTGCGGACGCCGGGCTGCACGGTGGCGCTGCCCGGGCAGACGTCCTACACCTTCACGCCCGAGCAGATGGACAGCGCGGCGACGATCGCGGGTGTCGGGACCAAGCTCGGGCTGCCGCCGCACGCGGCCACGGTCGCGCTGGCCACGGCGTTGCAGGAGTCGAAGCTGCGCAACCTCGAGGGCGGTGACCGCGACTCGGTCGGGCTGTTCCAGCAGCGGCCCAGCCAGGGCTGGGGCACGGTGGCGCAGCTGCGCGACCCGGTGTACGCGGCGACGGCGTTCTACGAGAAGCTCGAGAAGCTGCCGGGCTGGGAGACGCTGCCGATCACCGAGGCGGCCCAGGAGATCCAGCGCTCGGGCGTCCCGGACGCGTACGCGCAGTGGGAGCCGCAGGCGCGCGCGATGGCGGCGGCCTTCACCGGCCAGTACCCGGCCGCGCTGACGTGCCGGAACCTGACGCTCGCGGCCCCGGGCGACCTCGCCACGACGGCGACGAACGAGCTGGGCACGGCCAAGCTGAGCGGCGCCCACCCGGCCGGGCAGGGGTGGGCGTACGCGAGCTGGCTGGTCGGCCGCGCGGAGGCGCTGGGGGTCGACAAGGTGAGCTTCGCCGGCCAGACGTGGACGGCGGAGTCCGGGGCGGCCTGGGCCCAGGACTCCGCCGCCGGTCAGGACCTTTCGCTGCACCAGGCCCCGGCGGCCCAGCCCAGCCAGTAGCGCCCCAATGTGGCCTTCGGTGCGTCAGACGCACCGAAGGCCACATTGGGGGTG
>NZ_JBFANX010000046.1:1816-17018 GCF_040675005.1 Amycolatopsis sp. NPDC049691 | reverse complement strand
GCGGGGGGCCCCCCCCCTCGGGGGGGGGGCGGGGGGCGGGGTGTGTGGTGGGGGGGGGGGGCTCACCCCCCCCCCCCCACCCCCCCACGACCGCGGCGGCCGGGTCAGGCGCCCGGCACCACCGCCGTGGCGCCGGCCGGCCGGAACGTCCGCTCCGCCGGGTCGAACAGGTACACCTGGGCCGTCCCGACTGCGAAGTACATCCCGGTCAGCTGGACCTTCCCCGCCGCTTCGGCGGCCGCCACCGACGGGTACTCCCGCAGGTGCTCCAGCTGCTGCAGCACGTTGTGCAGCGCCAGCCGATCCCCCTCGCGGTCGGGCACCCCACCGTCCAAAGTGGCCGATCCGGTCCGGTGCGCGCTCGGCTCCGCGTGCCTCAGCCAGACCGACAGCGGCCCCGCGGGCGGCCCCTCGGCCAGCGCCGCCATCGCGCCGCAGCCGGAATGGCCGCACACCACGATCTCCTCGACGCCGAGCACCCCGACCGCGTACTCGATCGACGCGTTCATCGACGGGTCCGCCTGGCCCGGCGGCACCAGGTTGCCGATGTTGCGGATGGTGAACAGGTCGCCGGGGCCGCTCGTCGTGATCAGGTTCGGCACGATCCGGGAGTCGCCGCAGGTGATGAACAGGGTGCGGGGGCGCTGGCCGTCCGCGAGGCCGGACAGCGTGTCGCGCAGCAGCGGGGCCGCCCGGCGGTGGAACTCCGTCGCGCCGCGGCGGGTCTGCTGGGCCGGGATGCCTTCCACCGCCTGCCATTCCGACCACGGCGCGAGCCAGCGCGGCACCGCCCGGCTCGCGGCCAGCCGGGACCGCGTCGGCCGCCCGGCCTTGCCTTCGCCGAACCACGGGTGGCCGACCTCGTCGACGTCGACCGTGCCGCCGGCCCGCTCGTGCGCCTGCTGCCAGGTGTGCAGGCTCTCGAACGCGGCGTGGTCGAGGTAGTCGACGACCAGCTCCAGCCGCACCGGCACCCCGGCCGGGATGCCGCCGAGGATCTTCGACAGCCGCGGCACCGACAGGAACGTCAGGACGCCTTCGACGACCACGCGCCAGGCGTCCTCCTCATGTTCAACGTGAATGCCCGACCACAACGTGCGGCGCAGCATCAGCACCAGCGCCAGCCCGATGCCCGCGAGCACTCCGGTGAGCAGGTCGAACACCACGACGCCGCCGAGGGTGAGCAGGTAGACGGGCAGGTCGCCGTGCGCGAAGACGGTCTTCATGTGCCCGGGGTTGACCAGCTTCGCGCCGACGTGCACCAGCAGCCCGGCCAGCGCGGCCAGCGGGATGCTCTGGATCAGCCCGGCGAGCAGGACGACGAACAGCAGCACCCAGACGCCGTGCAGCACCGCGGACGCCCGGGTCCGCGCGCCGGCCGCCACGTTGGTGGAGCTGCGGACGATGACGCCGGTGACCGGCAGGCCGCCCAGGGCGCCGGAGACCATGTTGGCCGCGCCCTGACCGACGAGCTCGCGATCCAGGTTGGCGCGCGGGCCCGTGTGCATGCGGTCGACCGCGACCGCCGAGAGCAGGCTTTCGACGCTGGCGATCAGCGCGATGGTGACGACGGCGAGCGCGAACCCGCCCCAGCCGCCGTCCGGCAGCTGCGGGACCAGGTGGACGTTCAGCAGGTCACCGGGCAGTTCGACGCGCGGCAGCGTCATCCCGGTGACGACGGACAGGACGGTGGCGACGGCGATCGCGGCCAGGGGGCCGGGAACGCGCTGCACGGCCTTCGGCAGCCGCGGCCAGACGAGCAGGATCGCGATGGTGAGCAGGCCGATCAGCGCGGCGGAGTCGTGGTGGGCGACGAGCTGGCCGGGCAGCTCGGCGATGTTCTCGAGCGCGGAGCTCTGGGCCTTGCCGCCGAGGATGACGTGCAGCTGGCCGAGCACGATCGTGACGCCGATGCCGGCCAGCATGCCGTGCACGATGGCCGGCGAGATGGCCAGCGCGGCGCGGGCGATGCGGCTCAGCCCGAGCAGGATCTGACACGCCCCGGCGGCGACGGTGATCGCGCAGGTGACGACCCAGCCGAACGTCTGGATGGTTTCGGCCATGACGACGGTCAGGCCGGCGGCGGGCCCGCTCACCTGGAGCGCGGAGCCGCCGAGCGCGCCGGCGACGATGCCGCCGACGACGGCGGCGACGAGCCCGGCGGCGACCGGCGCGCCCGAAGCGAGGGCGATACCGAGGGACAGGGGGACAGCGACGAGGAAGACGACCAGTGAGGCCGGCAGGTCGTGGCGGAGCACGGCGAGGGGTCTCATGATCACCATGCAACCGGAAATCGTGTGAAATGTCCGCTATGCACCACTCGATCGGGTGAACAACTGGCCACATTTAGCCTGAACGTCACAAATCGGACAGGCAGTTAACCCGCCGTTCACAAGATCAAATCTGTCGGGCGACAGTTGAATCCCGTACCACACAAGGGTTTCCGCTCACCGGCACAAGCGCCCCAATGTGGCCTTGGTTGCGTCAGACGCACCCAATGTGGCCTTCGGTGCGTCTGACGCACCGAAGGCCACATTGGGGCGCTCGGGTCAGTGCTCCAGGGCACCGGCCGGGACGAACCCGCGCGCGGCATCGTCCAAAAGGGACACTTGCGCGGCGCCGACGTCGAAGTACATGCCCGTCAGCCGGAGCCCACCGCGCGCCAGCGCCGCGGCGACCACCGGGTAGCCGCGCAGGGTTTCCAGCTGCTGCACCACGTTCTGCAGCGCGAGCTGGTCGGCCTCGGCGGCCGGACGCTCGCCGCCGAGCAGCAGCGGCGCCTCACGGCTCCGCCGACGCAGCGTCGCTTCGCCGTGTCGCAACCAGCTGCCGAGCTGCACCAGCCCGTCCGGCGCCTGGCCGAGCAACGCCTTCATCGCCCCGCACCCGGAATGCCCGCACACCACGATCTCCGCGACGCCCAGCACCCCGACGGCGTACTCGATCGCCGCGCCGACCGACGAGTCGTCGCCGTCGGCGGGCGGGACGAGGTTGCCGATGTTCCGCACGGTGAACAGGTCACCCGGCCCACTGGTCGTGATGAGGTTCGGCACGATCCGCGCGTCGCCGCAGGTGATGAACAGCGTGTGCGGCTGCTGGCCGTGCGCCAGCCCGTCCCACGTCTCGCGCAGCAGCGGTGCCGTCCGGCGCTGGAACTCCGAAGCACCACGGCACAACAGGGAACTGGCCGTGCGCTGGGCGGGCAGCACGACGTGCTCGGCCTGCCACTGCGACCACGGCGCGAGCCACCGCGGGACGACGCGCGCGGCGACGCTGCGGCGCACGGTCGGCGCGCCCGCGGTGCCGCGTTCGAACCACGGGTGCCCGATCTCGTCGACCGTCACCGGCCCGGCGTGCGCCTGCTGCCAGCCGCGCAGGCAGTCGAACGCGGCGTGGTCGAGGTAGTCGACGAGCAGCTCGAGGGTGACCTCGGCGTGCGGCGGCACGTCGGCGAGCACCCGGGTCAGCCGCGGCACGGACAGGAACGTCAGCGCGCCTTCGATCACGACGCGGTGGCGGTCGCCGTCCCGCCCCGTGCTTTCCCTTTCGACGTGAATGCCGGAGAAGATCATCCGCCGCAGCATCATCGCGAGCGCCAGCAGGATCCCCGCCGCGACGCCGGTGAGCAGGTTGACCGCGACCGCGCCGGCCAGCGTCACGCCGTACACCGGCAGGTCGCCGTGGCGCCGGACTTCCTTGAGCCCGTGCAGGTTCACCAGCTTCGTCCCGACGTACACCAGCAGCGCGGCGAGCGCCGCGAGGGGGATCAGCCGCAGCACGCCGGTCAGCAGCAGGCAGGCGGCGAGGATCCAGCAGCAGTGCAGGATCGCCGACGCGCGGGTGCGCGCCCCGGCCTCGTAGTTGGTCATGCTGCGCACGATGACGCCGGTGACCGGGAACCCGCCGAGCGCGCCGGCGGCGACGTTCGCCGCGCCCTGCCCGACGAGCTCGCGGTCGAGGTCGGTGCGCGGGCCGCCGCGCAGCTTGTCCACCGACACCGCGGACAGCAGGCTCTCCAGGCCGGCGATGAGCGCGATGGTGACGGCGGCGACGACGAAGCTCCCCCAGCCGCCGTCCGGCAGCCGCGGCACGACGTGCAGCGCGGGCAGCCCGGCCGGGAGGTCGACGCGCGGCAGGGACATGCCGGTCAGGACGGACAGCCCGGTGGCCAGCGCGACCGCCGCCAGCGGCGCGGGGACGCGGCGGACGGCCTTGGGCAGCCGTGGCCAGGCCAGCAGCACCGCGAGGGTGACCACGCCGATCAGCACGGCCTGGTCGTGGTGCGCGGCAATCCGCCCCGGCAGCGCGAGGACGTTGGCCAGTGCCGAACCCTGCGCCGAGCCGCCGAGCACGACGTGCAGCTGGCCGAGCACGAGCGTGACGCCGATGCCGGCCAGCAGTCCGTGCACGATGGCCGGCGACACGGCGAGCGCGGCGCGGGCCAGGCGCGTCAGGCCGAACAGGATCTGGAGCAGGCCCGCGGCGACGGTGATCGCGCAGGTGACGGGCCAGCCGTGGGTGGCGATCGTGTCGGCCAGCACCACGGTGAGGGCGGCGGAGGGACCGCTGACCTGCAGCGGCGATCCACCGAAGAGGCTCGCGACCAGCCCGCCGACGACGGCGGAGATCAGGCCCGAGAGCAGTGGGGCCCCGGCGGCGAAGGCCACGCCGAGGGACAGGGGGACGGCGACGAGGAAGACGACTATCGAAGCGAGGAAATCGTGGTTGAGGTTCTCCAGGAACCGCGGGGTCCTCGGGGGGCCGGTGTCGTGTTCTCCGCGAACGATCTCGATCATGGGGGCAGGATCGCCGAAACCGCGCGAAAAGTCCGCTACGCAAGCATTTCTCGCGTTTGTCCCGGTACGCATCCGGTCGGTTCCCCGGACCGTTCAGGCGAAAACCACCGCGGCAACCTCCGCCGATCGCGTGGTGTGGATCTTGCTCCGGCACTCAGCGCGACGATGAGGGACCTTCGGGTCTCGCTGTGCCCGTGGTCACACCCGATGTGCTGAATTCACGCCTTTTCCGCGACCGCGAGCATCGCGCGGGTGATCACGGCGAGGTCGTCGTCAGTCGAAACGTACGGCGGCATCGCGTAGACGAGGTCCCGGAACGGCCGCAGCCAGGCGCCGTGCCCGGTGCCGACCTCCGTGGCCACCGCCATGTCGACGGGGTGGTCGAGCTGCAGCACGCCGATCCCGCCGAGCACCCGGACGTCCACCACCGAGCCGAGGTCACGCGCCGGCGCGAGGCCGTCGAGCAGGCCCTTCTCGAGCCGGTTGACGTCGGCGCGCCACGCGCCGCCGGAGAGCAGGCCGAGCGAGGCGTTGGCGACCGCCGAGGCCAGCGGGTTGCCCATGAACGTCGGCCCGTGCGCCAGGACCGGCAGCGCGCCGCGGGAGATCCCGGCCGCGACCTCCGGCGTGCACAGCACGGCCGCCATGCTGAGGTAGCCGCCGGTCAGGGCCTTGCCGACGCAGAGCACGTCCGGCGTCACGCCCGCGTGCCCGGCGGCGAAGAGCGCGCCGGTGCGGCCGAAGCCGGTGGCGATCTCGTCGAAGATCAGCAGGACGTCGTGGGCCTCGGTCAGCTCCCGCAGCGCGCGCAGGTAGGCCGGGCTGTGGAACCGCATCCCGCCCGCGCCCTGCACGACCGGTTCGACGATCACCGCGGCCAGTTCCCCGGCGTGCGCGCCGATCGCGTCGGCCAGGGTGTCCACATAGGACTCGTCGGGCGGCGCGTCGAACCCGGACGGCGGGGCGGGCACGAAGACCTGCTCGGGCAGGACGCCGCGCCACAGCGAATGCATGCCGCCGTCGGGGTCGCAGACGCTCATCGGCGTGAACGTGTCGCCGTGGTAGCCGCCGCGCCAGGTCAGCAGCTTCCGCTTCTCGGGCAGCCCGCGCGACCGCTGGTACTGCAGGCACATCTTCGCGGCGACCTCGACCGACACCGAGCCGGAGTCGCAGAGGAAGACGTGCTCGAGCCCGTCGGGCGTGAGGTCGACGAGGGTCTTCGCGAGGGTGATCGCGGGCTCGTGCGTCAGGCCGCCGAACATGACGTGGCTCATCCGGCCGGCCTGCGCGGCGAGCGCGGCGTCGAGCACGGGGTGCCGGTAGCCGTGGATGGCCGACCACCACGACGACATCCCGTCGACGAGCTCCCGGCCGTCGGCGAGCTTCAGCCGCACGCCGCTCGCCTCGGTGACCAGCAGCGAGGGCACCTTCGCCGGCATCGGCGCGTAGGGGTGCCACACGTGCTGGGCGTCGAGGGCGAGCAGGTCGGCGGAGTCCATCCGCCGACCCTACGTCGTCAGTGCAGCCGAACGGGCAGTGCCTCCAACCCGTGCACCAGTGAGCTGTACCGGTAGACCAGCTCGTCCGGCTTCGCGTCCAGCGCGAGGTCCGGGAACCGCGCCAGCAGGCCGGCCAGCGCGACCTCGGCCTCCAGCCGGGCCAGTGGCGCGCCGACGCAGTAGTGGATGCCGTGGCCGAACGCGAGGTGGCCGCCCGCCGCCCGCGTGACGTCGAGCCGGTCCGGCTCCGGGAACCGCTCGCCGTCGCGGTTCGCGCCCAGCAGCGAGATCAGCACGAACTCGCCCTCCGGGATGGTCACTTCGCCCGCCTCGACCGGCTCGGCGGTGAACCGGAGCGTGGCCAGGTGGATCGGGCCGTCGAAGCGGAGGAACTCCTCGACCGCGCCCGGCATCAGCGACGGGTCGGCGCGCAGCAGGGCGAGCTGTTCCGGCTCGCGCAGCAGCGCCAGGACGCTGTTCGCGATCAGGTTCACCGTGGTCTCGTGCCCGGCGACCAGCAGCAGGAACGCCATCGCGATGAGCTCGTCACCGGACAGCGAATCGCCGTCGTCGCTCGCGTGCACCAGGTCCGACAGCAGGTCCTCGGCCGGCTCGGCGCGCTTCTGCTCGACCAGGCCGGTGAGGTAGCCGAGCATGCTCTGCGCCGCGTGCTGCGCGTCCTCCGGCGTCGACGGGCTCAGCAGTGTCTTCGACCACGCCGAGAACTCGTTCCGGTCCTCCGGGGCGACGCCCAGCAGCTCGCAGATCACCGTGATCGGCAGCGGCGCGGCGAACGACGGCAGCAGGTCCACCCGCTCCTGCCCGGCCAGCGCGTCCAGCAGCTCGGCGGTGATCTCCTCGATCCGCGGCCGCAGCCGGGCCACCGTGCGGCCGGTGAACGCCTTGTTCACCAGCTTGCGCAGCCGCGAGTGGTCCGGCGGGTCGGTGTTGAGCATGTGCCGCCCGAGCGCCTCGCCGAAACCGCCCTGGTTGGTCGCCCCGGCCGGGAGCTTCGCTTCGAACAGCTCGTACGCGCGCCGGTTGTCCTTGTGCAGCCGCGGATCCGCCAGCAGGGCCCGCGCCTGCGCGAAGTCCGTCACGATGTAGCAGTCCAGGCCGCGCGGCATCCGCACGCGGCGCACCGGCCCGTCCGCCCGGAGCAGCTTCGCGAACAGGTGCGCGTCCTGCGCGAAGTCCTCGGCCACTTCCACGGTCGTCATCCCGCCCCCAAGAGTCCGCTCAGCGCTCGGCGAGTGCCGCCACCACGCGCTCGGTCACGTCCTGCCAGTATGCCCGCTGTTCCTCGCGTTCCTCCGCGCCCGAAAGCCATTCCTGGTGGAACCGCAACGTGGTCTTGGCGCCCGAGCCGCTCAGCCGCACCTGCACCGTCGAGTCGTGGTCCCAGTCGCTCGGCCGCCAGGTCAGCCGCACCCGGTCCCCCTCGACGAAGCTGCGGATCTCGCCGACCGTGCCGTTCGCCGTCTCGTACTCCGCGCCCGGCTCCCGCGGCAGCTCGACGCCCGGCCCCAGCCAGATCTCGACGCCGTCCCGGCTGACCAGGAAGTCCCACACCGTGCCGGCCGCGTACGGCAAGGTCCGCGAAACCCCGATGTTCCAGCCCACATCGGCCGTCTTCCCCACTGAAGAACTCATGCGGCCATCCTCCCACCGGGGTACGACAAAACCGGTCCCCGGTACGGGTGCAGGATCGTCAACCGTGCGCTACCGCCCCATCTCCCCCGCCGTCCTGGCCGAAGAACTGACCGACCGCATCGACGCGCTCACCGGGCGGCGGCGGATCGCGGTCGCCGTCGACGGCGCGGCGGGCGCGACGGAGACCACGGAACTCGCCGACGCCCTGGTCGACCCGCTGCGCCTGCGCGGCCGCGCGGCCCTGCGCGTGTCTGCCCGCGACTTCCTGCGGCCGGCGTCCCTGCGCTTCGAGCACGGCCGCACCGACCCCGACGCCCGCTACACCGACTGGCTCGACGTGGGCGCCCTGCGCCGGGAGGTCCTCGACCCCCTCGGCGAAGACGGGTCGGGCCAGGTCCTGCCGTCGCTGTGGGACGCCGAGCGCGACCGCGCGACCCGCGCCGAGCGCGTGCCGGTGCCCGAGGGCGGGGTCGTGCTCGTCGACGGCGAGCTGCTGCTGGGCGCCGGCCTGGCGTTCGACCTGGCCGTGCATCTGTGGCTCTCCCCCGCGGCCCTGCGCCGCCGCGTGCCGGACGCCTGGGCGGTGCCCGCCTACGAGCGGTACGAAGCCGAGGTGGACCCGAGCGCGCTGGCCGACGTCGTCGTGCGCGTCGACGATCCGCGGCACCCGGCGCTCTACACGCCCTAGCGGACGACCGCCACCGGGTCGCCGTCCAGCAGGCCGGCCAGCCGCCCGGCCATGGTGTCCCAGCGCCAGTTCTCCGTCACCCAGGCCCGCCCGGCCTCGCCCATCCGCTTCGCGCGCACCGGGTCGGCCAGCAGGCTGGCCACGGTATCGGCGAGCTGATCGGTGTCGCGGCCTTCGACGACGTGCCCGGTGACCTCGTCGAGCACCGCTTCGGGCGCGCCGCCGGAGTTGCCCGCGACCACCGGCAGGCCGGTCGCGGAAGCCTCCAGGTAGACGATGCCCAGCCCTTCGACGTCGAGGCCCTTGCCGCGGGTGCGGGCCGGCATGGCGAAGACGTCGCCCGCGGCGTAGTGCGCCGGCAGCTCGGCCCACGGCACGGACCCGGTGAGCACGACGTCGCGCGCCAGGCCCAGCTCGGCAACCAGCCCGGCGAGGGTCTTGCGGTACGGGCCGCCGCCGACGACGAGCAGCGCCGCGTTTGGGACCCGCTCGCGGATCTTCGGCAGGGCACGGATCAGCTGGTCCTGCCCCTTGCGCGGGACGAGCCGGGACACGCACACCACGGTCGGGCGGTCGGAAAGGCCGTGCCGCGCCCGGATTTCCGCGCGGCCGGCGGGGTCCGGTTTGTACAGCTCGGTGTCCACACCGGACGGCAGCAGCTCCAGCCCGGCCATCGGGCCGAAGGCGGCGGCGAACCGGCCGCGGGTGTAGCGGCTGACGTAGGTGACGACGTCCACGGTGTCACCGATGCGCCGCAACGCCTGCCTGCTCCCGGGGAGCATGGACCAGCCGACCTCGTGGCCGTGCGTGGACGCCACGATCCGCCGCGCACCGGCCTGGCGCAGGGAATGCCCCAGCAACGCCAGCGGTGCGGCCGCGCCGAACCAGACGGCTTCGCAGCCCCTCGCGCGCATGATCTGCTTCGCGCGGCGAAGGACGTCCGGCGTCGGCAGCATCAGCGACGTCGGGTGCCGGACGACTTCGAACGGCGCTTCGGCGTCGAACTCCTCGTGCGACCCCGTGCGCGACTCCCACGACGGCGCGTAGACGACCAGGTCGTCCGCCGGCAGCCGGGCGGCGAGGGAGTTCAGGTAGTTCTGGATCCCCCCGGGCCGCGGCGGGAAGTCGTTGGTCACGAGCAGGGTCTTGAGCACGCCTCAGAGGCTAGCGGCCGCCACCGACAGCAAAGGGGCGGCACCGCTTGTGCGGTACCGCCCCTTCGTGGTGCTCAGGTCAGGACGTCGGGCGCCGGGCGCCCGCGTACTGGCTCTGCAGCGGCGAGATCTTCACCACGTCGCCGGTGTCGGGCGCGTGGACCATCTTGCCGTCGCCGATGTACATGCCGACGTGCGAAACGGGCGAGTAGTAGAACACGAGGTCGCCCGGCTGGAGCTGGTCCCGCGGCACCGCGGCGCCGAAGGTGGACTGCTCGCGGCTCGACCGCGGCAGCGTGATGCCGGCCTGCTTGTAGGCCCACAGCATCAGGCCCGAGCAGTCGAACTGGTTCGGGCCGGTGGCACCCCAGCTGTACGGGCTGCCGAGCTTGCTCAGCGCCGCGTCCAGCGCGGTCTGGGCGGCCGCGGTGGGGGCCTTGAGCCCGGTGGGCGAGCCGCCGGTGTCCCGCTGCTGGGCCTTGTCGAGCGCGCTCAGGCTCTTGTTGGCGGCCTTGAGCTGCTCGATCTGGTCGTTCAGCGTCTTCTGCTTGGCCTTGATGTCGTCGGTCAGCTTGGCCGCGGCGTCACGCGCTTCGGTCGCGCGCTTGGCGGCGTCGGAAGCCTTGTTCGCGGCGTCGGTGGCCTGCTGGACGGCACCGGTGAGGTTGCCCATCGCGCCGTTCTTCTCGGTCGCGATGACCTCGAGGGCGGAGGAGCGGTCCAGGAAGTCCTGAGTGGACGTACCGGCCAGCAGCGCGGACAGCTTGTTCAGCTGGACGCCGCTGGTGAACGACGCGCCGGCGAACTTGTCGACCTCGGCCTGGTACTTCTTCTGGTTTTCGGCCGCGACGGCGGCCTGGTCCTTCGCCGCGTTGACGTCGCCGGTCGCCTTGTCGAGCTCGCTCTGCTTGGCCTTCAGGTCGTCCTGGGCCTTGAGCAGGTCTTCGTTGAGCTTTTCGGCCTGTGCCGCGAGGTCGCGGTACTGGGCGAGGGCGTCCGAACCGGTGGGCGGGGCCTGGAGGACGGGGACGGGGGCGGCGGTGGCCGGCGGCTGGGCGATGGTGACGAGGGTGATCACCGAAGCCGCCGCGAGGGCACCTGAAACCACGCGCCTAACTGGATGCGACTGCACGGTCGCGCGGGTCTCCTTTGCGTCTCGGCCGCCGAGGGGACCGGGGCGCGAAGAGGTCGGGGGTTCCTCTTCGCCGCTGTCCCGCACCGCGCGCGAGCCGTCTTCTTCCGCAACAGCTGCAGCGCGGTGGTGGTTCCGGTTCCCAGCTTCCCGACAAAGCTGCGTCCGGCGGCGATCCCGCGTCGCCGCCCTTGTCGGACGGCCGGGGGCCGCGAGATCTCGGACAGGTTACGAAAAGACCGCCTGCTCGTCCACCACCTCGTCGGCAAAAACTCTCCGTAGCGCCGCTAAACCCGATCGGACCTGGGCGGGAGAAAACATGTGATGGGCGTTACACGCTGGGGTTTCCCGGAAGGCCCTTTCGGTCACCGACCGTTCACCTGATCCGATCGACCACTCGGCGCGCCGACACGAAACGGGCGCGTCAAGCGGTCCGCCGTTCCTCGACGAGGCGCAGCCGCGGCACCATCCCGGCGTCGGCGAGCGCGTCCACCGCGCGGCGCTCGTCGGCGTCCCAGACGACCGCGGGCGGCGCGCCGAGCAGAACGCTCACGACGCAGTCGTGGCAGGAGATCCCGCGCACGGCGCAGCGGTCGCAGTCGACCACGACATTCTCGATGTCGGAAACCGAAATGTGCGAGACGTCCACTTCGGACAGCTCGGGGGTGTCGTGCACGGGGTCCTCCTCACGTCGGAACTGACTTGAGGAGGACGGTAAGCGGTACCACCGACAATTTCGGTGGGTCAGACCCGCGAAAGGCGGCTGACCAGCACCGCGGCGGGCGTCGGATGGGCTCCGCCGCCGCGCACGGAGTCCGCGACCGCCCGGTCGGACGTCGCCACCACCATCGGCCGGCCCGCGGGCTCGGCGGCCACGATGTTGCGGATCACGTCGTCGGCGAGGACCCCGCGGTCGGAGAACAGCACCCGGACCCCGCGCGGCACCGAAGCCGGGACCGACAGCACGCCCGCGCCGTCGAACACCACCGTCACCTCGGCCGACGTGCGCGCCGCCAGCGCCGACAGCTGGTGGATCAGCCGGTCGCGCTGGTCGGCCAGCGCCAGCTCGGGGTAGCCGGTCTTCGTGACGTTGTAGCCGTCGACGATCAGGTGCACGTTCGGCAGCGCGAGATAGCGGTCCAACGTGGACACGTCGGCGATCTTGCCGCCCTGGCCGGTGCCGGTGCTGGCACCGCGCACCATGTCGGCGGGCCGGGCGCCGCGCGAGCCGAGGGAGAGCTCGCGGCGCAACCCCGTGACCGCGCCGTCGATCGTGTCGATGAGCAGCGCGAGCCGCACTTCGTCGGCTTCGCGCGCTTCGCGGGCGGATTGGCGGGCGATGTCGGCGTCCGCGGCCGCGCGTTCGGCGCGGGCGCGTTCGTTGGCGACGCGCTGGCGTTCGCGCTCGAGCTGGGCGTTGAGGGCGGCGATTTCTTCCGCGCGGGCGCCGGCCCCGCGTTCGGCGTCCGCCGAAGCCGCTTCGGCCGCGTCCTTGGCCTGGCGGAGCTGGACGCCTTGCTCGCGAAGGCGCTTCAGGAGCTTCTCGACTTCGCCTTCGCGCTCGCCTCGCGCGCTCTCCGCGGCCTTCCTGGCCTCGGCGAGCTCGGCGCGCAGCTGCGCGAGTTCGGCTTCGAGACGCTGGTTGCGGGCCAGCGCGGCGTCGCGTTCGGCGCGCAGGGCGTTTTCCTCGGCGTTCTTGGCGACGAGCCGGACGCGCCCGGCCGCACCGGACTCCCCCAGCAGGACGGCGGCCGCCGCCGCGGCCACCGAGTCGGCCGCGTTCGGGTCGAGGGCGTCCGTGCGGTGCTCGCGCAGCCATTCGATGACGGCGGTCCGGAACTGCGCCGACTCGCCGAGGGCGGTGAGCAGCGCGGCACCGCCCAGCTTCGCCCGCTTGGCCGGGGCGAACTTGGCGACCGGCCGCAGCTGGCGGGGCACGTCCGTGGCGGGCAGCTTGGCCACGGCGGCGGCCGAGAGCTCGGCGATCCGGTCGCGGACCGGCTCCGGGAGGGCCGGCCAGGTGGCCGGTTCGGGCCGTTCGGCGTCCTCCTCAGCCTGCTCCGGAGCCTGCTCCGGGCGCGACGCGACGCCCGACGGACCGGTGGGGTCCTCGGGCGGCTCCGGCACGAGCGGCTGCGGGTGCATTGGTCCAGGGTAGGCCCCGCCCCCGCATCGTGCCCCGCGCGGCACACGGACCGGCGGCGAACGGAAACTGTCGGTGCTCATTCGGGGCTCCGCCCCGGCCGGGGGCTCCGCCACCCGGACCCCCGAAAAACTGTCGGTGCTCATTCGGGGCTCCGCCCCGGCCGGGGGCTCCGCCACCCGGACCCCCGAAAAACTGTCGGTGTCTGCCCTTACTCTCCCGCACATGCGTTCGACCCAGGCACAGCTCGCGTTCGACGAGCTCGGAACCCCCTTGCGGGACACGACTTTCGTGGTGTTCGACCTCGAGACGACCGGCGCGGCGCCCGGCCCGTCGGGCATCACGGAGATCGGCGCGGTGAAGGTGCGCGGGGGCGAGGTGCTCGGCGAGTTCGCGACACTGGTCAACCCGGGGATGGTGATCCCGCCGCAGATCGTCTCGCTGACGGGCATCACGCAGGCGATGGTCTACGACGCGCCGCCGATCGAGGAGGTGCTGCCGGCGTTCCTCGAGTTCATCGGCGGTTCGGTGCTGGTGGCACACAACTCGGGGTTCGACACGTCCCACATGCGGGCGGCGTGCGAAGCACACGGTTACGCCTGGCCGAAGCTGACGGTCGTCTGCACGGTCCGGCTGGCGCGGCGGGTGGTGCCGCGCGACGAGGTCGGCCGGTACAACCTGACGGCGCTGGCGTTGCTGTTCGGCGCACGCACACGGCCGACGCACCGGGCGCTCGACGACGCCCGCGCGACCGTCGACGTGCTGCACGGGCTGCTGGAGCGCGTCGGCAACGTGGGCGTCCATTCGCTCGAGGAGCTGGTGGCGTACCTGCCCGAGGTCACGGTGGCGCAGCGGGCGAAACGCCACCTGGCGGCGGACCTGCCGTCGGCACCGGGCGTCTACCTCTTCAAAGGACCGAAGGAGGAGGTCCTGTACGTCGGCACGGCGAAGGACCTCCGGCGGCGCGTGCGGACGTACTTCACGGGCTCGGAGGGGCGCAGCCGGATCCGCGAGATGGTCGGGCTGGCCGAGCGCGTCGACCACGTCGTGTGCGCGCACGCGCTGGAGGCGGAGGTGCGGGAACTGCGGCTGATCGCGGCGCACAAGCCCGCGTACAACCGGCGGTCGAAGAACCGGCACCAGGGCTGGTGGATCGGGCTGACGGAGGAGGCGTTCCCGCGCCTGTCGGTGGTCCGCCTGCCGCGGCCGGGGGTGCTGGGCCCGTTCCGCAACCAGGCGGACGCCCGCGCGACGGCCGACACCCTGGCCGGGGCCTCGGGGCTGCGGACGTGCACCCAGCGGATCTCCCCGCGGACGGCGAACGGGACCCCGTGCGTGCTGGCGGAGCTGGGCCGGTGCGGGGCGCCGTGCGCGGGCCGGCAGAGCGTGGAGGCGTACGTCCCGGCGGTGGAGTCGGCGTCGGGCCTGATCGCCGGACTGGACGGCGGTCCGCTGCACGTGGCGGCGGCCCAGGTGGAGCGCCTGGCGGAGGGTCAGCACTACGAGCAGGCGGCCCGCCACCGCGACGAGCTGGCGGGACTGATCCGGGCGCTGGGCCGGGCCCACCGCCAGTCGGCGCTGGCGTCGATAGCGGAGCTGATCGCGGCGAGCCCGGACGGAGCGGGCGGCTGGGAGCTGTCGGTGATCCGCTACGGCCGCCTGGCCTCGGCCGGCGTGGCCCGGCGCGGGGTGCCGCCGATGCCGGTGGTGGAGGCGCTGGTGGCCTCGGCGGAGACGGTGCTGCCGGACCCGGGCCCGTTGAACGGGGCACCACCGGAGGAGGTGGGGGTGCTGTTGCGCTGGCTGGCCCGCCCGGGGGTCCGCTTGGTCCGAACGACCAAGCCATGGGCCGAGCCGGCGGCGGTGGCCGGGTGGCGCGGATGGCTGGATCTGGTGTCGAGCGCGCATTCCCTGGAGCACGTGGGGTGAGACCGGGAGCTGGGACGGCCGGGGCCGAGGGCCCGAGGGCCGAGGGCCGGGGGCCGTGGGCCCGGGGGCCGGGGGCCGTGGGCCGTGGACCCGAGCGCCAGGGGCCATGGACCCGGGAGCCGCGCGCCGGGAGCCGCGCGCGGGAGCCGGGAGCCGTGGGCCCCGGGAGCCGGGAGCCGTGGGGCCCGGGGGCCCGGGGGCCCGGGGG
>NZ_JBFANX010000046.1:0-1718 GCF_040675005.1 Amycolatopsis sp. NPDC049691 | reverse complement strand
GGCTGGGCTGGGCTGGGCTGGGCTGGGCTGGGCTGGGCTGGGCTGGGCTGGGCTGGGCTGGGCTGGGCTGGGCTGGGCTGGGCTGGGCTGGGCTGGGCTGGGACGGAGGGTCACCGAGGCCAAACCTCCCCGCAACCCCGATCCGAAGCCCGAACACGGCCGGCGGTGCCGGGTCAAGGCACGCTTTCCCGCCTTGACGCGGTACCGCCGGCCGTAGTCACAATCGGGCATCGGGGGTGGCGGAAACCACCAGCCCGCTCCACGGCCGAACCACCAGCCCGCTCCACAACCAGGCCCCGGCCGAACACGGCCCAGCACACACCGCGGCCTAGGATCGCTGGCGAACCCGACGACGAGCCTTGGAGGACCCCAGGTGATCACCGCGATCGTGTTGATCCAGGTAGAGGCGGACGCGATCCCGGACGCGGCGCAGGCGATCGCCGACATCGACGGCGTCGGCGAGGTCTACTCGTGCGCCGGGGACGTCGACCTCATCGCCACCGTCAAGGTGTCCGCGCACGAGGAGCTGGCCGACCTGATCCCGGGCCGGATCGGGAAGGTGCCGGGGGTGCTGGACACCGTCACGCACATCGCCTTCCGGTCGTACTCCCGCGCCGACACCGAGCAGGCCTTCGCCATCGGCGCGGAGGACTGAGAAGCCCTCCGAAGCGCGCGCACGCCGCATCGGGGGCGGAGGCCGGAAAGCCCCCGCCGACGGCCGAGAAGGCCCCTCAGACGACCGAAGGCCACCTCCCGCGGGAGGTGGCCTTCGTCGTGTGCGGAACTCAGTGCTCCGAGCGCTTCGCGGTCTCGACGCTCTCGAACTCGCCCGGCTCGCCCTGGGTGACCGAGTGGCCGTTGCCGTGCCCGTTGCCGTGGGCCCGCTGCAGCGCGGCGGTCTCCTCGGCCGGGTCCGGCGACCAGAACGTGCCCGGGACGGCCTCGCCGGCCGACCCCAGCTTGTTCATCTTCTTCGGCACCGAAGCGCCCTGGTACTCGAGCGGGATCGCGTGGCCGTGGCTGTCGACGCCGGCCAGCGGCTGGTGGATCTCGATGAACTCACCGTGCGGCAGCCGCTTGATGATGCCCGTCTCGACGCCGTGCTCCAGCACCTCGCGGTCGGCCCGCTGCAGGCCGAGGCACAGCCGGTAGGTCAGGTAGTACGCCACCGGCGGCACGATCAGCACGCCGATGCGGCCCGCCCACGTCGTCGCGTTCAGCGAGATGTCGAACTGGTCGGCGATGATGTCGTTGAAGCCCGACAGCTCGATGACGGCGAAGAAGCCCAGCGCCATCGCGCCCAGCGCCGTGCGGACCGGTGCGTCGCGCGGCCGCTGGAGCAGGTTGTGGTGCGCGGTGTCCTTGGACAGCTTCCGCTCGATGAACGGGTAGCCGAGCAGCAGGCCGAACAGGATCGGCATGCCGATCGCGCCGGGGAAGAACACCGCCGGGATCGTGTAGTTCCCGAGGTAGACCTCCCAGGCCGGCCAGATCCGGAGCATGCCGTCGGCCCAGGCCATGTACCAGTCGGGCTGCGAGCCCGCCGACACCTGCGCCGGGTTGTACGGGCCGAAGTTCCACACCGGGTTGATCTGGAACAGCCCCGACATCAGCGCCAGCACGCCCACGACCAGGGTGAAGAACGCCCCGCCCTTGAGCGCGAAGTACGGCATGATCCGCACGCCGACGACGTTGGTCTCCTTGCGGCGCACGCCCGG
>NZ_JBFANX010000045.1:0-19905 GCF_040675005.1 Amycolatopsis sp. NPDC049691 | reverse complement strand
CTCCAGCAGCTGGAACTCGCCCGGGGTGGTCTCGACCGGGCGGCCGTCGACCGACACCTCGTGCCGGACCGGGTCGAGCCGCAGGGCGCCGGCCCTCGAGGACGTCGTGGCCGGTCAGCAGGGCGTGGGTGGTGGAGGGGACGCCGCTGACGACGGCGGCGATGGCTCCGGCGCGAACGGCCCGGCGGAGTGCCACGGGGCGGCCCGCGGTGCCGGCTTTGCCTCGGCGGAGCGCCGGTTCGCCCGCGTCGGCCGGGTCGATATCAGCGCCGGGCACCGGATTGCCGCGTCGTCGCGCAGCGGCTTCGATGCGGCGCGATCTCGCCCGGCTCACCCCGTCGCCAGGTACGCGGCCACCCGGATCCGCAACCCCCGGACGTGCGGCAGCGCGATCGTGAACTCCGTCGCGGGCCGGTAGCCCGGCCATCGGTCGCCGTGCGTGCAGGGGCCGGCGAAGTACACGAAGCCGTCTTCGTCGTCGTAGCGGCCGGGGGACCAGCGCGCGGCGTCGCCCGCCCGGCGGTCCGCGCACGCCGCCCGCGCGATCCAGTACGTCTCGTGTTTCATGACGCGGCGCAGCTGCGCGGCGAACCCCGGCAGCTCCTCTTCCGGCAGGCCGAGCCCGCGGGCGCTCCAGACCCGCGGCGTGCGGTCGGCGGAGCGCAGGGGACAGCGGAAGGTGACCTCGCCACCCGCGTAATCGCGGTTCCAGCGCGGTTTTTCTCTTGCCAGTTCGGCGAATTCGGGTCCGCCGGTGATCTCCAGCGTCATGGGGGAACGATAGTCGATCACGCGGCCAGGGGTACCGCCGCGCGGGTGTCGATCACAGATCTCATGCTGTATACAGTATGCAGTAGGCTACCGTGAGCAGAGGAGGCCGCCATGTACTCAGTCACCAACCCCGCCACCGGTGAACTCGTGGAGGAGATCCCGAACGCGACCGACGAGGAGGTCCGCGCGGCGATCGACCGGGTCCACGGCGGGTTCGCGGCCTGGCGCGCGCGGCCGGTGGCCGAACGCGCGGCGATCGTGCTGCGCGCGGCGGAGCTGTTCGCCGAACGCGCCGACGAGCTGGCCGCGATCATGACCCTCGAGATGGGGAAGCGGATCAACGAAGGCCGCGGCGAGGTCGGCGTGGTCGTCGACATCTTCCGGTACTACGGCGAGCGCGGGCCCGACCTGCTGGCCGACGAGCCGCTCGCCCTCCGCGGCGGCGAGGCCGTGCTGACGAAGGAGCCGATCGGGGCGCTGCTGGGCGTCATGCCGTGGAACTTCCCGTGCTACCAGGTCGCCCGGTTCGTCGCGCCGAACCTGGTGCTCGGCAACACGATCCTGCTCAAGCACGCGTCGATCTGCCCGCGTTCGGCGGCGGCGATCGAGAGCGTGCTGCACGACGCCGGCGTGCCCTCGGACGCGTACGTGAACGTGTTCGCGTCGAGCCGGCAGGTCCCGTGGATGCTCGCGGACCCGCGCCTGGTCGGGGTGTCGCTCACGGGCAGCGAGCAGGCGGGCATCTCGGTGGCGGCCGAGGCCGGGCGGAACCTCAAGAAGTGCGTCCTGGAACTCGGCGGGTCGGACCCGCTGATCGTCCTGGACACCGACGACCTGGACGAGACGGTCAAGGTCACGGCGACGGCCCGGATGCGCAACTGCGGCCAGTCGTGCAACGCGCCGAAGCGGATGATCGTGCTGGGCCCGCTGTACGACGAGTTCGTCGACCGGCTGGCCAAGCGCGTGACGGAGTACTACGTGCCGGGCGACCCGGCCGACCCGGCGACAACGCTGCCCCCGCTGGCCTCGATCGCGGCGGCGGACGAGGTGGCGGCCCAGGTGGAGACGGCGATCCGCGAGGGAGCAACACTGCGCGCGGGCGGCCACCGGGTCCCCGGCGGCGGCGCGTACCTGGAGGCGACGGTGCTGACGGACGTGACACCGGGAATGGCCGCGTACCACGAGGAGATCTTCGGCCCGGTGGTACTGGTGTTCCGCGCGGAGACGGAGGACGAGGCGATCGCCCTGGCGAACGACACACCGTTCGGCTTGGGGGCGAGCGTGTTCGGGACGGACCGGGAGCGGGCCACGCGAGTGGCCCGGCGGATCGAGGCCGGGATGGTTTACCTCAACAAGTCGGGCGGGTCGGAGGCGGATTTGCCGTTCGGGGGGATCAAGCGGTCGGGTATTGGACGGGAATTGGGGGCGTTGGGGATTGAGGAGTTCATGAACAAGAAACCTATACGCCTCTGACCTGTTGTTTTGTTGCTTTTGATCCCGCCAGGCCGTTGTCAGGCCGTCTCGGAATCCTGGGCCGCCTGCTGCGGCCGGCGGGGCTTGAACACCCGGTTGGTAGCCGCTCGCGCCCGCTTGTGGCTGGACGGGACGAGGTGCGTGTAGATCCGGAGCGTGTAGCCCGGGTCGTGGTGGCCGAGGTACTCCGCGACCTCCTTGATCGACACGCCGTTGGCGAGCATCGTCGAGGCGAAGAAGTGCCTCATGGCGTGCATCCCGTCACGCCGTTCGACGTAGTCGAGTCCCGCACCCGCGAAGGCTGGCCGCCAGACGTGGTACGTGAGATTGGCACCCTTGATCACGTTCCTGATCGGCTGCCCGGTGTAGACGCTGCGCTTTGTTGTCCGGCCGATCAGCACGCGTACGGTCTCCGGCCGGCCACCCGGTTCGAGCCAGGGGAGTGTCAGCGTGACCGGCTCGAAGGTGGCCATGTAGTCGTCGATGTCGTCGAGCACGCCCTGTCCGAGCGGCACCACACGAGTCTTGCCACCCTTGGGCGGCGAGAACACCGGCTGAGTGCCGATCCACCGGATCTGACGCTGAACGTTGACGATCATCTCGTCCCGGTCGACGTCGTCCGGACTGAACCCGAAGATCTCCATCTGCCGCAGCCCGAGCCCGGCCCCGAGCGGCACCGTGACGGTGTACTCGGCGGGCAGGGCGAGCCGGACCGCGCGGACCCGGCTGTCCGGCCACGGGATGACCTTCCGCTGGACTGGCTTGGGCCGCTTGACGCTCTTCGCCCGGCATGGGTTCGCCCGGATCTTCTTGTCGTCGTAGGCCGCCTGGAGGATGGCGGACACGGTGTCGAAGAGGACCGCGCGGGTGGACGCCATCAGGCCGCGCCCGCCTTCGCTCTTCGGCCGTTCCAACCAGTCGAGCCAGTCACGAATGGTGTCGGTCTTCGCGGCTACTTTGAGCGGCTTGTCGCCGAGGAACGGGAAGATCCCGGTCTTGAGGTGGTTGCTCACGGTCTGCCGGGTCCCGGCGTCGGCGGACTGGCCCTTGCGCCACTGGGCCGTGTAGTCGCGGAACTTCTCTTCACCGGACTCAGTCGAGATGTACTCACCGGCGAGCACGTCGTGTTGCATCTTGGTCAGGAAGGGTCTTGGCCTTCGTAAGTTGCTTGTCCGGAAAGGACTTGCTCCGTTCGTTTCCCTCGGGGTCGTAGTACCGGACCTTGTACCGGTCGCCCTTGCCGAACAGTTCGGTCTTCTCACGGACCGGGTGCCCCTTGGCGTTGAAGACCGGATTACCTTCCGTGTCCTTCTTCTGTCTCCACCACCGGTCTTGCACGTGGCCTTTCATGAACTCACCTTTCTCTTGTTGGATAGGAAAACTCGCCTACCCCATGCCTCTTGGTTGAGGCATGGGGTAGGTCCTCGTCGTGAGTTGTTGCTATGCGGCTTCTGTCGATCCGTTCAGGGCGTCGATCCACTGGCGCACCGTCTCCGGGTCGTACCGAACGTGCTTTCCCAGCCGCAGCCACTGCGGGCCGTAGCCCTTGAAACGCCAGTTCCGCAGCGTTTTCACGGGAATGCCGAGGAATGTACCCAGATCATCGGGGGTCCACAGTCCCTCGACGCTGACGACCTTCACCCGTGCTTCCATCTTGTACCCGGCATCGTCCGCCGAGGCCGCCTCCACCGCCTGCGTGGTCTTGATCAGCCCAGGCAGCGCGGTGACGACGCGCCCGAGGTCGCCCTTTTGATAGCTCGACCAGGCATCTTCCACCAGTTGCCGAACGGGCTGCGGGTCGATGTACTCAGGTGACATGGCCGAGGAGAACAGCGTCCGCGACAGCCGGCGAGGCGCCATCAGTGCGTCTCGGATCGCGGGGACGTCGTCGTGCTCGTCCTGCTCTTCCATCAGCACGGGTTCGCCGAGCAGGTCACCCAGCGTCACCCGTAGCGCCCGCGCCAGGTCGGCCAGAACGTCCAACCTGCGGATATCCCGCTCGCCGCGCTCGATCTTGCTCAACCAGTCCTCAGTACGGCCCACCAGGTCGGCAAGCACCGCCTGCGACAGCCCCCGCCGCCGCCGGTAGAACGCGATCCGCTCACCGATGCTGAGCTGGTCACCCGCACCACGCATGATTCCAGTTTACATGGCACGCGCACAGTGTCACTGGGTGAGCGTCAGGTAGGAATTCGCCTCAATCTTGGGAATCCCGGGCTACTTTCAACGCGAGTAAAGCAAGGCCATATTCTTCTCGATTCTTCTGGGTTGACGGCCGTTCGGTAAGTTGTGACAGGCTAACAGGAGGTTCGCCAATATGATCACGAAGCTCTTCGATTGCGAGGTCGACGTCTAGGAATTGGCTAAGTTCCTCGATAGTACGTTCGCCGACTAATCGAGTGTTCCCGTTGCTGCCGTATAGCGTGCGTTCACCCACGAGGTGGCCTAGGTAGCCTCGCATTGACCAGTGTCCAGAAGATATGAACTCATGGGCTCTAGAGCGTGCCTCTGTCAGGCCGTAAAGAGCCCCCCAGCGAAGAAATAAGCGGAATTCCTCCTGGTCGAGCGTTGTAATATCGAGTTGGCCAATTCGATTTACTTCCGACTCTAACACGTCCTTAAGCTTAGTCAGCAATGGATCTAGCCAAACCGGGGTCTCTTCGGCCCTCTGGCCTCGGCTAGCTTGGTTGGCTGCGAGCAGCGCGTTTTCTGGACGAACAATTTCTTCTAGTATCCGATCAAGCCTGCTGGGAGAGGTTCGATCGAGTACGTCTCTTATTATATACTCGACCTCGTCGAATGTTGATCCCAGCAAGAACTGTCGGTCGTCATCAAGTGATCGGTATGCCGATGTTAATCGGCGGACAAGTATGGAAGGGTCGTCAAAGTTCAACTTGCGCAGGATATTTCCAATCTTCCGTATCGACACGCGGGGTGACTCTTCTATTAGTAGGTCCAAGGTCAAAGCGTCCACTGCGGAAGTGTCGTTCCGGAGGTAGGCATTGAGCCCGCTGGCGACAACTTGGTCAGACACGTCTCCGGGTGGGATTGTGACTTGGAAGTATCTGTCAAAGTATGTTGCGGAGCCGATCCGCTGGTTCTGCTCGGCGTCAGTTCTTGATTGAGCCTGCTTTACTCCTGTAACGGCTTCGGATGCGGACTTGAACATCTCAGCCAGCACTCCGAGAACATTTGCAGCACGCTCATCTGCGACATTGTAGAGTTTTAGTTGCTGATCCCAGAATAACTTATGATCTTCGGGATCATTCTTTGTTGTGAAGTCCCAATATGACTCGCCTGAAAGTCGAGATTTATATGCTGGAAGCGCATTGTAGAGGGCGGGCTCGTATATTCGCAGAAAACTTATCAAGAAATTATCGGTGAAATTCACTTCGCCTGCGAGTGCGGCCCAGGACTGTTGAACATCAATAAATAGCTTTCTTATGCTTCGGGGAGTATTGAGCCATGGGGCAAGGTATCGTCGGGTAATCTGATAGGTATTGCTGATATCGCTCGGGTCTATCTCGGTGTTGGAGCGTTTCGCAACTGATCGGATACCCTTGAGAAAGAGATCTTCATAGTGCGCTTCGTGGAGTGGCGGTATGTTCACCTTTGCCTGCACGATTTTTTCAACGTAGGCTGAAGCGCGAGCACGATCTTTCTGTGCGAGGTCGGTAGAGGATAGTAAATCGAGAATAGTGTGTTCGTCGAACGACAGAACATAGTAAACATTGGGAAAACGTGCAATAGATCTTATCAATTTAAAAACGAGTAGTAGTTCTTCTGGGTGGAGCCTGTCGAGATCGTCGATTATGATCAGAACTTTGTAATCGAGGCTCTGAAGATCGCGATCGATAGAGTTTCGGGTGCTCTCAAGGGAGCCGGCGCTGGCTAGGATGTCGCTAACGCCCTTCAGGGGGCCGGATAGATCTGGTCCACCGATCACTGCGGGCATCTTTCCGAGTGGAGCCGCTGCTGCGGAGTACTTAGCCAACTTGGCGCGAGTTTTCTTGAAACCCTTCTGAGGGAGGACCTTTTGTAGGCTTGTGAAGAAACCTGACACGAGTGACGCGAGATCCGAGAAGAGCCATGGACTGAAGTCCACAACCCGTATTTTATCTTCTTGTGTAAGCCGCTTGCGTGCTAGATTTAGGACGGTGGTCTTTCCGGCGCCCCAGGATCCGGTCAGGGCAATAACACTGCTCGCTGTGCTTTTGGTGGCAGATGTTATTTGTGAGATAAGCAGATGTACCGTGTGGCCACGCTGAAGCTGGTCATCGGCTGCATCGTTGAGTGGCTCGTCTGCGATCAGGTCGTCATCCGTAAATGTCACGATATCTTCCATTGCTGAAGTTGGCTCTATGGGATCAAAGCGCGCCGGCGGCGGCGGCGCGCACGTCACCACCCGTGCGGCGGGCCCGCCCTCATGCGACACGGACGGCCTGCCGCTCCGCTTCGGCCGCCGGTCGCCGGGCGGCCCGCCGGAGGGTCGGCCGTGTACGCGCGCCGCCGCGAGCTGGTTGATCCACTCGTCCCCATACGCCCAGAGACGTCGCCGAGTCGATCAGTGTTACGTCAGAGCAGGCCACGATCAGGTGACCGCTCCCTCGTCGGCGATCGTTTAACACCGGACGACCGCCATCAAGGGCGCCTACGGCGTCGCTCCGCGATGGACGCAAGCGCCCACCCTTGACACCGGCCCTCCGGCGCTAACCGCAGCGGGGACGAGGAAGACGGGGGAGAGCTGCCACCAGGCCGGACGGGCACAGGAGCAGCGAGGAGCCAGGCCGTCTACAGGCCGTCAGACGTCCAGACAGGCCCGGACACGACCGGACCCAACAGACACAAAAGAGCAGGTCAGAGGCGGTAAGCCCAAGAACGCCCCCAGGCCTGCTGACCGCCTGGATGTTCATGAACAAGAAACCCATCCGCCTCTGAGTCCTCAGTCCGTGGCTTGGGCGTCCCGTTCCGAGCGGGCCATTTCGCGAGCGATCTCCGCCTGCTCGCGCTTCGTGCGGTCCGACGCCGCCTGCAGGCGGTCCTTCGCGCGGGACACCTCGGCGCTCGCGCGGTCCAGGGACTGGCGCTCCAGATCCGCCAAGTTCGCGTCGAAGTCGGGTGGGGAGCCCAGGTGGGTCTCGAAGCGGGCTTCGTAGTGCTTGATCCGCTCTTCGCGTTCGTCCGCTGCCAGTTCGCGGCGGTCGGCCAGACTCTCGCGCTCGTCGGCGACGCGTCCGCGCTCGTCCGCTCGCTTGTCGCGCTCGTCCGCGCGCCGGTCGCGTTCGTCGGCGGTGCGCTCGCGGTCGCCTGCAGGTGGGTCGCCCATGGCGTTCACGATACTGCCGGGGAACCGGCCCCGATCAGGGGATGATGCCCCGCGAGTTCAACGCGTCCGTCAGGCGGTCGCGAAGCTCCTGAGCCGTGGCCTGGACGTCGATTTCCGCCGGTGGGGACAGCACCTTCGAAATCACCGTCGACAGGTTCTGGTACGCCGGGGTCAGCGGGCGGACCGCCGCGTCCGTCAGGGCCGCCTGGATGTCGCCCTTCATCGGATACTGGTCGGCCATCGTCGGGTTTTCCTTGGGGTCCGCCGGTTTCGTGGCGTCCAGCGGCGCGTTGTCGCGGTAGATCGACGCGATGCTCGGCGGGATGCCGTCCACCAGGGCCTGGTACTTCTGCGAAGTCGCGTTGCGCAGGCACAGCGCCGCTTCGAACGCTTCCGGCTTGTGCTGCGAATACGTCGACACCGCCAGGTTGAACCCGCCGATCGTCACCCGGCTCGGCTGGCCGGCCACCACCGACGGGTACCGCGTCCACTTGAAGTGCGCCAGGTCCTGCGGCTTCTCCTTCGCGTAGGACGCGTAGACGAACGGCCAGTTCAGCTCGGTCGCCGCCTGGCCGCGCTGGAACGCCTGGCGGATGTCGTCCTCCTTCTGGTTCGTCAGCGACGGGTCCGTGATCCCCGCCGTGGTGAGCTTCTTCAGCAGCTCCAAAGCGCGCACCGCGCCGTCGTCCATCACCACGGACTTGCCGTCGTCGGACAGGATGTGCCCGCCCGCCGACGCCACCAGCGTGTTGTAGAAGACCACCAGCCCTTCGTACTGCGCGCCGGTGAACACGACCTGGTACGGCTTCCCGGCCGCCTTCAGCTGCTGCGCCTGCGTCATGAGCTCGTCGAACGACTTCGGCGGCGACGGCGTGATCCGGTCGTCGTACCAGAGCAGCTGGACGTTCGTGTTCTTCGTGGCGCCGTAGAGCTTTCCGTTCCACTTCGCGGTGGCCAGCGGCCCGGGCAGCACGTCGCGCGTGGCCGCCGCCGCGTTCGCGCCGGTCCACTCCTCGGCCCAGCCCGCTTCGGCGAACTCCGGCACCCACGTGACGTCGAGGCCGAGCACGTCCAGCGAGGTGTCGCCCGCGGCGAGCCGGCGGACCATCTGCTCGCGCTGGCCGTCCGCGCCGCGCGGCAGCTTGTTGTAGACGATCTTGTACCGGCCCGCCGCCTCCTGCGTGCACCGGTCGACCACCGTCTGCAGGTGGTCCTCCGGCGAGATGTACAGGTTGATCGTCAGCCCGCTCGCCGACGAGCAGGCGGCGAGCGCGGTGGCGGCCAGCAGGGTCGCACCGGTGAGCGGGAGGAGCTGGCGCATGTCGGCCTCCTTGCCGGGCGGGCGACGCCATTGCAAGCGCTTGCATCGATGATTAGCCTTGATCAAGGCGAGTGTCAATGGCAGAGACACTGATGGTTGCAAGCGCTTGCAACAGATGGGGCAGAGAATGCCGGACAAGCTCGACGACGTGGCGCGGCTCGCGGGCGTCTCGCCCGCCACCGTGTCGCGGGCCCTGCGCGGGGTGTCCGGGGTCGCCGAGCGCACGCGGACCCGGGTGCTCGCGGCCGCCGCCGAGCTGGGGTATGCCATTTCGCCCGCCGCGTCGAGCCTGGCCACCGGGCGGACCGGGACGGTCGGCGTGATCGTGCCCTTCGTCGACCGCTGGTACTTCTCTCGCCTCATCTCCGGGGTCGAGCGGGTGCTGCGCGACGCCGGGCTGAGCCTGCTGCTCTACAACCTCGGCGACGGCCCGGGCCGCGCGCGGTTCTTCGCCGACCTGCCGCTGCGCCGCCGGGTCGACGCCGTGCTCGTCCTTTCCCTGCCGCTGGCGGAAGCCGAACGCGAACAGCTGCGGGGGCTCGGCACGCCGCTCGTCACGATCGGCACGGAGGAGCCGGGCGCCGACTCCGTCGGGATCGACGACCACGGCGCGGCGGTCACCGCGATGCGCCACCTCGTCCAGCTGGGCCACCGCGAGATCGCGTTCATCGGCGAGAGCGACCCCGTCCCGCTCGGGTTCACGACGCCGTTGCGGCGGCTGGCGGCCTACCGCGAGGTCTACCGCGGCGTCTGCCGGGAGGACGGCCGGGTGCCGGAACCGGCGTTCGAGACCGGTGGCGGGTTCACCGTCGCGGGCGGGGAACGGGCGATGGGCGCGCTCCTCGGCCTGCACCGCCGTCCGACGGCGGTGTTCGCCGCGTCGGACGAAATGGCGTTCGGGGCGCTGCGGACGCTGCGCCGGGCCGGGCTGCGCGTGCCCGCGGACGTCTCGGTGCTCGGGTTCGACGACCACGACCTCGCCGACCTGCTCGAGCTGAGCACGGTCGCGCAGCCCGTCGCCGAGCTGGGCGAGCGGGCCGGGCACCTGATCCTGGCGCGATTGTCCGGCGGAAAAATCGCGACATCGCCGTCGATTCTCGGGACACGTCTAGTCCTTCGCGGCAGTACTGCACCACCGGCGGGGCGTTGACCTGCGGTTTTTCCTGCGTTGCTCTGTTCGGTCGATTGCGGGCTACTCGATCTTTAGGTCAAATAATCGCCGACAAGGATTAATCGCCGTGAGGAGCTGGCTGTGCACTGGGGGTCCGTGCTCGAAGAAGGTGGGGCCGGGATGGTCCGCCCGTACTTCCGCACCCATGGCCGAACGCGTCCGACCCGGGACCTCCCGATCGAGACGCTCGTGTCGATCACCCAGCGGGGGCGGGCGGTCGTGCGGGGGAGCACGACGGAGGAGACGGAGATCTGCGCGCTGCTGCGGACCTCGCAGTCGGTCGCCGAGGTCGCGGCGCGGCGGCGGATCCCGCTGGGCGTGGCACGGGTGCTGCTGTCGGACCTGGCCGACCGCGGGCTGGTCGCGGTGCACACCGCCCGGCGCGGCTCGGGGAACCGGCCGAGCCTGGAGCTGATGGAACGCATCCTGCACGGCCTCAGCCGGCTGTGAACTCCCGGATCAGGCGGGCGAACTCGGCCGGCTGATCGAGTGGCAGCAGCGTGTAGCTGTCGTCGACGCGGACGAGCTTTCCCTTCGGCAGCAACGCGGCCAGCCGCTGGCCGTGCTCCGGTGGCATCACGCGGTCTTCGCTCGCCCAGACCACCAGGGCCGGCCGGTCGAACGCCGGGAGCCGGTCGGCCACTTCGAGCAGAACCCGTGGGGTCGCCGCGAAAGCTCGCAGCATGCGAACCGTGTCCCGCCGGACGTCCGCCCGGCTCAACAACGGCCGGAGCCAGCCCGCGGACACCGCGTCCCCCCGTTTGGTCAGCCAACCGAACGCGATCGGGAGCCGGCGCACCGCGCGCAGCCGCATCTGCTGCATGAACAGCCCGAACAGCCCCGGCGACAGCTTCCCCGTCAGGAAGAGCGTCTTGCCGGTGAGTCCCGGCGGGAAGTTGTCGAACGCGTCGCACGACGCCAGCACGACCCGGCTGACCCGCGCGTCGCCGTCCGCCAGCGCCAGCTGCACCAGCGCCCCGCCGGTGTCGACGCCGACCAAAGTCACCTCGCGCAGGTCGAGGCGGTCGAGGAACTCCATGAGCAACGCGGCGATCCCGGACAGCGAAAGGTCGGCCCCGGGACGCATCGGGTGCCGGTGCGCGCCCAGCGGCAGCGTCGGGACGACGCACCGGTGGCCCGGCAGCGACGCGACCACGCCGTCCCACAGAGAGCCGTCCATCAGCAGGCCGTGCACGAAAACGAGCACCGGGCCCGGCCCGCCCGTGTCGGTGTACTCGACGGTGCCGGCCCCCAGTTCGATCTCCATGCCGAAAGTGAACCACGCGGTTCACAAAGTGTCGAGTGCCTCCTCCCGCTCGACCGCGCGCAGCAGCGCCTCGAACCCGGCCGCCGCGCCCGCGCCGTCCGAGCTGGTCAGCAGGTCGACGAGGAAGCCGCGCAAGGTCGCGAGGATCATCGACGCGACCTCGAACTTCCGCTGGTCCGGCCAGGTGGGCGGGCAGAACGACACCAGCGTCGGCAGGTACTGCTGCGACGCGCCGTGCCCGAGTGCCGCGTACCGGCCCGGGTCGTACATCGCCAGGCCCATCGCCTGGTCCAGCACGCGCCGCAGCTGCGTCTCCTCGTCGCGGAGGCTCACCCACGCGGCGCGGACGCGGTCGGTCAAGGTGGCGGGCGAAGCGGCGATCGCGGTCAGCGCGTTGCCGATCCGCCGTTCCCGCAGCGCGAAGACCACCTGCCGGAGCAGGTCTTCGGCGCTTTCGAAGTGGTAGAGCAGCACCTTGTGCGTCGTCCCGGCCGCGCGAGCGGCGCGCCGCAGCGAGAAGTCCACGAGACCGTTCTCGGCGACGTCGTCGGTGATCTTCGCCAGCAGCTCCCGGCGGCGCGCTTCGCCGCGTGGCGAGCCCGTCGATCGCCGGTAGCCGGCCCGGTCGCCGGTAGCGTTGTCCACGCGGGACAGCTTGGCACGGGGAGGGGACGTCGATGCGGGTGCTGGTGACCGGCGGCAACGCGGGGATCGGTTATTTCGTCGCGGAGCAGCTGGCTTCCGCCGGGGCGGAGGTGGTGATCGGCAGCCGCGACCCGGCGAAGGCGGAGATCGCGGGCACGGCGATCCGGTCGCGGGTCGCCGGCGCGCGCGTCACCCACGTCCGGCTCGACCTCGCCGACCTGGCCCAGGTCGCGACCGTCGAACCCGGGCCGCTCGACGCCGTCGTCTGCAACGCCGGGGTCATGCTCGACCACCCGCCGCGGCGGGAAACCGAAGCCGGCCACGAGCTGATGTTCGGCACCAACCACCTCGGGCACTTCGCGCTGGTCGCCCGGCTGACGCCGGTGCTGGCGCCGGACGCGCGGATCGTCACCACCGGCAGCTTCGCGGCGAAGTCCGCGAAGCTCGACTTCGCCGACCTCCAGAGCGAGCGCGATTACGTCCCGAAGCGCGCGTACGAACGTTCGAAGCTGGCCCAGATGCTCTTCGCGCTCGAACTCGACCGGCGCCTGCGCGAGACCGGCTCGAAGCGGCTGAGCGTCGTCGCCCACCCCGGTGGCGCCCTCGACTCGCTGACGCCGTCGCGCCCGCCCGTGCACGTCCGCACCGGCGGCCAGTGGCTGCGCGGCCGGCCGGCCCGGGCCCTCCTGCAGGGCAAGGACGCCGGCGCGCGGACGGCCGTCCGCGCGGTCCTCGGTCCCGATGTCACCGGCGGCCAGTTGTGGGGCCCGCGCGTGTTCGGCCTGCGCGGCCGGCCTCGCCTCGAACAGCGGTGGGCGAACCTGACCGACGACGCGGCCGCCGGGCGCCTCTGGGCGGAAAGTGTCACGCTGACCGGAGTCGACCCGCTGGGCTGAGTGCACAGCGAAGGCGTGCCCACTGTGCACATCGCACGGTGACGCCGCCGGGGAGGCTGCTTACGGTGCGGGGAACCCGTTCCCCTTCCCGGATTAGGAGGTCGGCGTGGCCTCAACAGTCGGTGTCGATGACTATGCCCTCACCAGAGTGCCGGACCACGCCCGGTACTCGTGGTGGTCGGTCGCCGTCCAGCGGTTCGGCCAGGTGTCCGCCCTGTCCCAGTTCCTGCTCGGAGCCACCGTCGGCTTCGGGATGAGCTTCTGGCCGGCGGTACTGGCGTTCACGCTCGGCTCGGTCATCCTGGAGCTCATCACCATCCTCGTCGGCGTCATCGGCGTCCGCGAGGGCCTCTCGACGTCCATGATCGCCCGCTGGACCGGCTTCGGCCGCGGCGGCTCGGCGCTCATCGGGCTCGCCATCGGGATCAGCCTCATCGGCTGGTTCGGCATCCAGTCCGCGGTGTCCGCGCAGGGTCTCGTCTCGCTCATCGGCGGCCTGCCGGAGTGGGGCTGGGCGCTCGTGTTCGGCCTGCTCGTCACCGCGATCGTGGTGCGCGGCTTCCACTCCATGGCCTGGACGGCGTACCTGACCGTGCCGGCGTTCCTGGTCCTGGTCGGGTGGTCGGTCATCTCCGAGCTGACCCGCCACGACCTGGGCTCGCTCGTCTCGTCGGCCCCGCCCGGGCCGTCGCTGAGCCTGCTGCAGGGCACCACGCTGGTGGCGGGCGGCTTCATCGTCGGTGCGGTGATCACCCCGGACATGACCCGGTTCAACCGGTCCACTTCGGACGTCGTCAAGCAGACGCTCGTCGGGATCACCCTCGGCGAGTACGTCATCGGCCTCGCGGGCGTCCTGCTCGCGCACGCCGTCGGCAGTGCCGGGATCACCACCATCGTGACGTCGTCGGTCGGCTGGGTCGGCCTGCTCATCGTCATCGCCGGCACGATGAAGATCAACGACTGGAACCTGTACTCGTCGGGTCTGGGCGTAGTGAACTTCATCGGCACGGTGTCCGGGCGCAAGGCCCACCGCGGCCTCGTGACGGCGATCCTCGGCGTCGCGGGCAGCCTGCTCGCCGCGGCCGGCATCCTGGCGAAGTTCACCGACTTCCTGACCGTGCTCGGCGTCGCGTTCCCGCCCATCGCCGGGATCATGGTGGCCGAGTACTTCGTGGTGAAGAAGTGGCGCGGGGACCTGGAATCCGCGCGGGCACGCGGAACCGTGCCCGAGGACGCGCCCGTGTGGGTGCCCGCCACGATCGTCGTCTGGATCGCCGCGGCGCTGTTCGGCGAGTTCGTCGAGTGGGGCCTGCCGAGCATCAACTCGCTCGTCGTCGCCTTCGTCCTGTACGTCGTCGCCGGGAAGCTCGGGCTCGTGCGGGGGATCGGCAGCAGCCGGACCGCCGACGCCGAGCCCGCTCCCGCAGTCTGAAAAGGAGAATCCTTCGTGCGCATCGGCATCGACGTCGGCGGCACCAACACCGACGCTGTCCTGCTCGACGGCCGTCAGGTGCTCGCCTCGGTCAAGACCAGCACGACCGCGGACGTCACCTCGGGCATCGTCGCCGCGATCGACGGCCTGCAGCGGCAACGCGCGTTCGACCCGGCGGCGGTGCGGGCGGTGATGATCGGCACCACGCACTTCATCAACGCCCTCGTCGAGGCCCACCGGCTCGCGCCCACCGCGGCCGTCCGGCTGAGCCTGCCGGCCGGGGCGTCGCTGCCGCCCATGGTCGACTGGCCGCAGCGGCTCGTCGACGCGGTGTCGGGGCGCAGCTACCTGGTCCACGGCGGTCACGAGTTCGACGGCCGCCACATCGCGGAGCTCGACGAGAGCGAGCTGCGCAAGGCCGCCGACGACATGGGGGAGGCCGGGGTGCGCAGCGTCGCCATCACCTCGGTCTTCTCCCCCGTCAACGCCGAGTTCGAAGCCCGCGCGGCCGAGATCATCGGCGCGCAGCTGCCGGACGTGGCGATCTCGCTGTCCCACGAGATCGGCCGGATCGGCTTGCTGGAACGGGAAAACGCGACCGTGATCAACGCGGCGCTGCGGGAGCTGGCCGCGCACATCGTCGACGGGCTGGCCGCGTCGGTCACCGGCGCGGGCATCACCGCGCCGCTGTACCTCAGCCAGAACGACGGCACGCTGATGGACGTCGACTTCGCCCGCCGCTACCCGGTGGCCACCTTCGCGTCGGGTCCGACGAACTCGATGCGCGGCGCGGCCGTGCTGTCCGGTTTGGACACCTGTGCGGTGGTCGACGTCGGAGGCACCACTTCGGACGTCGGCGTGCTGCGGCAGGGGTTCCCCCGCGAGGCGACCACCGACGTCAGCGTCGCGGGCATCCGGACCAACTTCCGGATGCCGGACGTGCTGTCGATCGGGATCGGCGGCGGGAGCCGGGTGCGCGGTAACGTCACGGTGGGTCCCGACTCGGTGGGTTACGAGCTGACGTCGAAGGCCCTGGTCTTCGGCGGGGACACGCTCACCGCGACCGACATCGCCGTCGCCGCCGGGCGCGCGGAGATCGGTGATCCGGCACTGGTGGCGCACCTGGACAAGGGTCTGGTGCGGGCGGCGCTCGACCGGATCGCCGCGGACGTGTCCGATGTGGTCGAACGGATGCGGACCTCGGCCGAGCCCTTGCCGGTGGTCGCGGTCGGCGGCGGTTCGGTGCTGCTGCCCGACGAACTCGCCGGCTGCGGCGAGGTGCACCGGCCGGAGAACTACGCCGTGGCCAACGCGATCGGCGCGGCCATCGCGCAGATCGGCGGCGAGGTCGACCGCGTCTACGTGATAGAGCCCGGCCGCCGTGAGGCGGTCGTCGACGAGGCGAAGCAGGAGGCCGTCGACCGCGCGGTGGCGGCCGGTGCTTCGCCGGCGTCGGTCGGCATCGTGGACTTCGACGAGGTGCCCATCCCGTACCTGCCCGGCAACGCCACGCGCATCCGCGTCAAGGCCGTCGGCGACCTGCAGCTGGGGGCGTGATGCGCGACATCACCGAACACGACCTCGACGACATCGCCCGCGGTGCCGCCATCCTCGGCACCGGCGGCGGTGGCGACCCCTACATCGGGCGGCTGCTGGCGTCTTCGGCGGTGCGGCAGCACGGCTCGGTGCCGCTGGTGCCGCTGTCCGACGTGCCGGACGACGCCGTCGTGCTGCCGGTCGCCATGATGGGCGCGCCGACGGTCATGGTCGAAAAGCTGCCCTCGGCCGAGCAGGTCGGGCTCGCCGCCCGCACGCTCGCCGGCTACCTCGGCAAGGAGCTGACGCACATCGCGTGCGCCGAAGCCGGTGGCGTCAACTCGCTCATCCCGGTCGTCGCGGCCGCGCAGCTCGGTCTGCCGCTGGTCGACGCCGACGGCATGGGCCGCGCGTTCCCGGAGCTGCAAATGGTTTTGCCGACTTTGTACGGCATCCGCGCAACCCCGATGTCCATCGCGGACGAGAAGGGCAACCGCGGGGTGCTGGACACTGTGGACAACCGGTGGGCGGAGCGCCTGGCCCGGTCGGCGACGATCGACATGGGCTGCTCGGCGATGATCAGCAACTACGCGATGTCCGGGGGTCAGGCACGCGAATCCCTGGTGCCGGGCACGCTGAGCCTGTGCGCGGAACTGGGCGCGCTGGTCCGGTCCGCGCGCGCTGCCCACGAGGACCCCGTCGCGCGGGTCGTTTCACGGTTGGGCGGCCGGCGGCTGTTCAGCGGCAAGGTCGTCGACGTCGCCCGCCGGACGGTCACCGGCTTCGCCCGCGGGGAAGCGAAACTGTCCGGAACGGACGGCGACACCGGCTCGGAACTGGTGTTGCGCTTCCAGAACGAGCACCTGGTGGCCGAGCGCGACGGCGTCGTCCAGGCGTCGGTGCCGGACCTGATCTGCACGCTGGAGCGCGAGTCCGGCGAGGCCGTGACGACCGAGGGCCTGCGGTACGGCCAGCGCGTCACGGTGCTCGCCGCGCCCGCGGACCCGCGCTGGCACACGCCCGAAGGCATCGCGCTCGCCGGCCCGCGGTACTTCGGCTACGACATCGACCCGATCGGGGTGGCCGGGTGAGCTGGACCCTGACCGAAGCCGACCTGCCCGACCTCGCCCGCGGCGCCGCCGTGCTCGGCACCGGCGGCGGGGGCGACCCGTACGTCGGACGGCTGCTCGTGCGCGAGGCCATCCGCGAACACGGGCCGATCACCGTCCTCGACCCGTCCGAAGTGGACGACCACGCCCTGGTCATCCCGACGGCGCAGATGGGCGCACCGACCGTGGTGCACGAAAAGCTGCCCAACGGCGCCGAACCCGTGCTGGCGCTGCGGACGCTGGAGCGGCACCTCGGCCGGTCCGCGGACGCGACCATGCCGATCGAGTGCGGCGGCATCAACTCGATGATCCCGCTGATCGTCGGGGCCCGGCTCGGGCTGCCCGTCGTCGACGCCGACGGGATGGGCCGGGCGTTCCCCGAACTGCAGATGGAGACGTTCGGCGTCTACGGGGTCACCGGCTCGCCGATGGCCATCGGCGGCGAGCGCGGCGAGACGACCGTGATCGACACCGGCGCGGACAACGAGCGGATGGAGTGGCTGGCCCGCGGCGTGACGATCCGGCTCGGCGGGGTCGCGCACATCGCCGAGTACGCGATGAGCGGCGCCGACGTGAAGCGCACGGCGGTGCCGCAAACGCTTTCGCTGGCGTTGACGGTCGGCCGGACGATCCGGGAAGCGCGGGACGCCAACGAAGACCCGATCGCACGGCTCGCCGCCGCCCTGGTCGAAACGCCGTACCAGCACCTGCGAGTGCTGTTCCGCGGCAAGGTGTCCGATGTGGAGCGCCGGACCGAAGCCGGCTTCGCGCGGGGACGGGCGGCGGCGGTGTCCTTCGACGGTTCGAGCAAGCTGGAGATCCTGTTCCAGAACGAGAACCTGCTGGCCACTGTGGACGGCTCCGTGCGGTGCCTCGTGCCCGACCTGATCTGCGTGCTGGAGTTGTCGACGGCCGAGCCGATCACCACCGAGACGCTGCGGTACGGCCAGCGCGTCACCGTCGTCGGCATCTCGACGCCGCCGCTGATGCGGACGCCGGAGGCCCTGGACACGTTCGGCCCAGGCGCCTTTGGGCTCCCGCACGGCTTCGTCCCCGTGGAGGAGATCGGATGAGCCTGGCCGGGAAGCACGTGGTGATCGTCGGCGGCGGCTCGGGCATCGGGCTCGAAGTGGCCCGCCGGGCCGCCGCGGCGGGTGCGTCGGTGCACCTCGGCGGGCGCACGGCGGAGAAGCTGTCGACGGCGGCCGGCTCGATCGGGGCCACCTGGCAGGTCGCCGACAGCACCGACCAGGAGTCCCTGGCCGCGTTCTTCGGCGCCCTCGACCGCGTCGACTGCCTGTTCACGCCCGGCGCGTCCTACACGGTCGGGCCGCTGCGGGAGCTGAGCGACGAGGACGCGGCGAGCCCGTTCGTGACGAAGTTCTGGGGCCAGTACCACGCCGTCAAGCACGCGGTGCCGAAGCTGGCGCCGGACGCGTCGATCGTGCTGATGTCCGGGGCGGCGAGCGTCCGGCCACCGGGTGCGGCGCCGGCGTACGTCGCCTGCAACGCGGCGGTCGAGGGGCTCGGGCGCGGGCTGGCGGTCGAGCTGGCCCCGATCCGGGTGAACGTCGTCGCGCCGGGCACGATCGACGGCAACCTCTGGGCCGGCCGGCCCGCGGATATGCGGGAGGCGAGCTTCGCGCAGTACCGGGCGGACACGCTGCTGCACCGCGTCGGGAAGGAGTCCGAAGTGGCCGATGCGGTGCTGTACCTGTTCGGCAGCACGTACACCACCGGGTCGACGCTCTACCCCGACGGTGGCTACGCCCTGCGCTGAGCTCGTCTACTGTGGTCAGTCATGCGCATCACCGCCGGTGACGTCGCCGCCCTCGAACGCGGGGTGGCCCTGCTCGGGTCCGGCGGTGGCGGGGACACCGTCACCGCCGCCGTGCTGCTGCGCCGGTTGCTCGCCGGCGGCCGCTCGCTCGTCGTTTCGCCGGTGGCCGAGCTGGCGCCATCGGCCAGAGTGGTGCCCATCGGCGTGGTCGGCGCGACGGCGGCGTTCACCGAGAAGCTGCCGGGCGGCGACGAGTTCGCGTCCGCGGTGGCGGCGATCGAGCGGTGGACGGGCGAGCGCGCCGACGCGCTGATGTCCATCGAGATCGGCGGGCTCAACGGGCTGCTGCCGCTGGTCGTGGCGGATCAACTGGGGCTGGGGTACGTCGACGCCGACCTTTCGGGCCGCGGGCTGCCCCGGCTCGACCAGTTTTCGGTGGCCGCGACCGGCCGCGGGGTGGCACCGGCGGCGCTGGCGGAGCCCGGCGGCCAGGTGGTGGTGCTGGCGGCCGGGTCCGACGTGGTGATCGAGCGGGGCACGCGGGCGTTCCTCGCCAGCTCGGGCGGGTGGGCGGCGTTCGCGCTGGCCCCGATCCCGGCCGGCGAGCTGGCGTCGTGTTCGGTGACGGGGACGACGAGCGGCGCGCTGGCGCTGGGCCGCCGGGTGCTCGCGGCGGGGGAGAGCCCGCCGCGAGCGGTGCTGGAGTCGGCGTTGGCGGGCTCGGTGCTGGCACGCGGCCGGGTGCTGGAGGTGGCGCGGCACCCCGGTCCCGGCCGGCACGGCAGCCCGGGGTTCGGCCGCGGGAGCGTCACGCTGGCCGACCACCGCGACGGCGGGCTGGTCCGGCTGGAGATGGAGAACGAGTACCTGCTGGCCCTGCGCGACGGCGCCCCGGTGGCCTCGACGCCCGACGTGCTCTCGGTGCTGGACCACCGGACGGGGATACCGGTGTCGTGCGACGCGATCCGCGCGGGGGTGGAGGTGGACGTGGTCCGCCTGGCGGCGGCGGAGTTCTGGACCGACCCGCGCCGGCTGCCGGTGCTGCAGCCGAGGGCGTACGGCATCGACTGCGACCCGGTGGGGTTCCCGTGACCCGTCGGCGAGTAGCGCCCCAATGTGGCCTTCGGTGCGTCAGACGCACCGAAGGCCACATTGGGTGCGTCAGACGCAACCAAGGC
>NZ_JBFANX010000044.1:0-21160 GCF_040675005.1 Amycolatopsis sp. NPDC049691 | reverse complement strand
ATGCGTCTGCTACTGGGGTTCCTGGCCGCACTGATCACGACGAGCGGGCTGACGCTTCTAACCCTGTTTCTCACTCACGACCGGTCTGGCGTGGATGATCCCTTTGCCGGTTTCGGTGTGATCCGCGACACCGTACCGTGGCCGGGTGACCACCGGGCCGGTCGAAGAGGACACTTCCGCCGCGATCGCCGCCGAGCACGACGAAGAACGCCCGGCGCGCACCCTTTCCCGCGTCCCCGACCGCGTCGTCTACTTCGTCGCGCTGGCCGTCGCCGTGCTGGTGCTCAAGCAGGTGTTCTTCCCCTTCGCCAAGGGCAACCAGTTCTACCTCGTGCTCTTCCTCGGCGTGACGCTGCCGCTGGTCTTCCTCTGCTACCGCCCGCGGCTGCGCGGCCGTGACGACCCCGGCTGGACCGACTGGGCGCTGGCCGCAACCGCCCTCGCCGTCGGCCTCTACCCCGTGCTCGTCGGGTACGACGACTTCCTGGACCGCCAGGGCACCCTGTCCCCGCTGGACGTCGTGGCCGGCGCGCTGCTGCTCGTGCTCATCCTCGAAGCCACCCGCCGGACTACCGGGCTGGTGCTGCCGATCGTCTGCCTGCTCTTCCTCGCCTACGCCTACTACGGCGGCTACCTCCCGCAGAACTGGGGCATCGCGCACGCCGGCATCGACTTCAGCCAGATCGTCAACGCCCTCTACAACGACGCCAGCGGCTTCTACGGCACCCCGCTCGACGTCGCGGGCAGCTACATCGTGCTGTTCACCCTCTACGGCGCCGTCCTGAACGCCTCCGGCGCGGGGCAGTTCTTCGTGGACATCTCGTTCGCCGCCTTCCACAAGTCCCGGACGGCGCCGGGACGGACCACCGTCCTGTCGGGCTTCCTGCTCGGCACGGTCTCGGGCTCGGGCACCGCGACCGCCGTCAGCCTCGGCTCGATCACCTGGCCGATCCTCAAGAAAGCCCGCTACCCCAAGGAAAACGCGGGCGGGCTGCTCGCCGCGTCCGGCATCGGGGCCATCCTTTCGCCGCCGACGCTGGGCGCCGCCGCGTTCATCATCGCCGAGTACCTGCAGACGTCGTACCTGACCGTGCTGATCTGGGCGACCGTCCCGACGCTGCTCTACTACCTCGGCATCGTCTTCGCGATGGAAGCCGACGCGCGGCGCTTCAAGGCCGAGCCCGTCGACGTCCCGCACGGCGACCCGTGGAAGCTGCTGCTGCGCGGCGGTTACCACTTCCTGTCGCTCGCGATCATCGTCGTGTTCCTCGCACTGGACATCCCGCCGTTCGCCGCGGTCGTCTACGCCACCGGCGTCGCCGCGCTGTTCGCGCTCGTCGCCCGCCGCCACGACGCGCGCGGGTGGGCGAAGGACATGGTGGACGCGCTCTCGGCCGGGGTGCGCGGGGCGCTGCCGGTGATCGCGGTGTGCGCGGCGGCCGGCGTGATCACCTCGACCATCACCAAGACCGGGCTCGGCCTCGAACTGGCCGACGCGCTGGTGGAACTGGCCGGCGCGCTCACCGACAACGGCACGCTCATCCTCATCCTGACGGTGCTGCTCTCGGCCGTCGCGGTCGGCGTGCTCGGGCTCGCGGTGCCGGTCACCGCCAGCTTCATCATCGCGTGGGTGGTGATCGGCCCGGCGCTGGAATCGCTGGGGGTGGCCGACGCCGAGCGCGCGATGTTCATCTTCTACTACGCCGTGCTTTCCGAGGTCACGCCGCCGACCGCGCTCGCCGCCGTGGCGTCGGCGGCCATCACCGGCGGGTCGGTGCTCGGAACCATGTGGCAGTGCTGGAAGTACACGCTGCCCGCGTTCCTGGTGCCGATCGCGTTCGTGCTGACCGACAACGGCGCCGCGCTGCTGCTGCAGTCCGACGTGGTCACCGTGCTGTGGGTCGCGGCGGTGTCCGCGGTGGCCGTCGCCGCGCTCGCGGTGGTGACCGGGGGCTGGCTGTTCGGGCCGGTCAGCGTGGGAGTGCGGCTGCTGTTCGTGCCGGCCGCCCTGTGCCTGCTCTACCTGGAGCCGGTGCCGATCGCGGTCGGCGCCGCGTTCGGCGCCGCCGCCGTGCTCGCCCACGCCGTCGTCAAGAGGAGGACAGCATGAAACGCGCATTGGCCGCGATCGCGGTGCTGGCACTGGCCGCCACCGGCTGCGGCGGGAAGCAGCAGACCGACTCCCCCGCCGCGAGCGGGGCGCAATCCTGCGAAGCGGGCGAAGGGCGGATCACCATCGCCACCGGCAACAGCGGCGGCGTCTACTACGTGCTGGGCGGCGGGCTGGCCCAGCTGATCAGCACCAACACCAAGCTGCGCGCGACGGCCGCGGAAACCGGCGCGTCGGTGCAGAACATCCAGCAGCTGGTGGCGGGCACCTACGACGTCGCGTTCTCCCTCGCCGACACCGCGGCGGACGCCGTGCGCGGCAAGGGGTCCTTCGACGGCAAGCCGCAGAAGATCCAGGCACTGTCCCGGATCTACCCGAACTCGACGCAGGTCCTGGTGCGGACGGACGCCGGGATCAACTCGATCGCCGACATGCGCGGCAAGCGGATCTCGACGGGCTCGCCGAAGTCCGGCACCGAGGTGATCGCCAACCGGCTGCTGCAGGCGGCCGGGTTGAAGGACACCGACGTCCAGGCGCAGCGGCTCGACCTCGCCAAGACCGCGGACGGCATGAAGGCGGGGACGCTCGACGGGCTCGTCTGGTCCGGCGGCCTGCCGACCGCGCAGATCACCGACATCACCACGGCGTTGAAGGACAAGGTGAAGTTCCTCGACATCACACCGTTGCTGCCGAAGCTCAAGCAGGTCAACGAGGTCTACGCCCAGGGCGTGATCCCGGCGGCCACCTACGCGCAGCCGTCGGACGTGCCGACGGTCGTCGTGCCCAACCTCCTGCTGGTGCGCGAGGACTTCCCGGCGGGCAACGCGTGCGCGATCACCAAGCTGATCTTCGACAAGCAGGCGGAGCTGGCGAAGGTCCACCCGGCGGCGAAGGAGATCACGAAGCAGCTGGCGCCGCGGACCGACCCGGTCCCGCTGCACCCGGGGGCGCAGCAGGCGCTGGGCTAGGGTCGGCGGGGTGCAGGACTACCTCGAAGCGGCGGTCCGCGACGTCCTGACGGCGCCCGAGGCGCGCGTCGACGACCAGGTGGGTTACGCGGCCTTGCTGCTCGCGGTCGCCGGTGTCGCCGACGAAGCCGACCGGCTGGTCACCCAGTGGCTGGCCCGGACCGAACGGCCGGTGACCGCGCTGGCCACCGACCCGGTGCGGGCGCGCGCCTGGGCGATGCTGTTCGAGGCGCGCGGCGGGCGGCCGGGCTGGGCCGAGGGCCTGCCCCCGCTCGACCTCGACGCCGAGGAGCGCGCGCACGCGGTGTCGTTGCGTCGTCCGGTCTCCGACCTGGCGGGTGTCCTGCCGCCGGGCCTGGTCGCGGAGGTGGTCGAGCAGGTGGCGCCGGCCCGCCCGGACCGGGTGCGCACGGCCCTCGCCGACGGCGATCTGGAGCTTTGGGCTTCCCTCGCCGGGCCGCACCCGGACGTGGCGACGCTGGCGGCAACGCGTGCGTTGGCCCCGGCGCTGGTCGCGGGCGCGGACCCGCTCGGCCTGCGGGACTGGGCCCCGGCCTGCGCGGGCGCGCTGATCGCTGCCCTGCACGAGCGGTATCCGCCGGAGCTGGGCAGCTGGCCGGACCTGATCGCGGAGATCATGCGCCTGCGCGAAGCGGACCCCGGCGGAACCCCGGCCCGACCCGGACCGCTCCCCTCCGGCGAAACCTCGGCGCCGCCCGGGCCGCTCCCCGGCACCGCGGACTCCCGGCTCCCACCCCGTGCGACCCCGGCGGAACGGCGACCCGGGCCGCTCCTGCGCGGCCGGACCACCCTCCCTCCCCCGGCATCGGAGGCGGCGATCCGCTCGGCGGAGCTGCGCCTGGGCGTCGAGCTGCCGGCCGACCTCCGCGAGTTCCTGCGCACCTGCGACGGCCTGCCCGCCGACGTGGTCTTCCCGCGGCTGCTCGGCACCGCCGAGCTGCGGGCCGACGGCGGCGTGGTGGTCCTCGCCGACCCCGCCGTGCTGCTGCTGTCGGCCGGGCACGTCGTCGAGGTCGACCCGGTGCTGGGCACGACGGTCCACCCGTCGTTCCGCGCGGCGCTGGTCAAGCACGCCACCCTGCTCGCCCAGGCAGGCTAGGTTGGACCCGGTGACCACCCTCACCGCGGAGACGATCACCCCGGCCAACGTCGCCGCCGCGTGCCAGCTGGCCGTCGAGCCGCACCAGCGGGACTTCGTCGCCCCGGTCGCGGTTTCGCTGGCGGAGGCGTACACGCAGCCCGCGGTGGCCTGGCCCCGGCTGATCCTGGACGACGGCGAACCGGTGGCGTTCGTGATGGGCGGCTTCGACCCGGGCGCCGAGCTGGACTTCTTCCGGTGCGGGATCTGGCGGCTGAACGTGGGGGCGGGCGTCCAGGGCCGCGGCTACGGCCGGTTCGCGGTCGAGACGGTCCTGGAGGAGGCCCGGCGGCGGGGCAACACGACCGCCACGGTGCTGTGGATCCCCGCTGCGGGCGGGCCGGAGGAGTTCTACCTCAAGCTGGGCTTCAGACCGACCGGCCAGACCTTCAACGGCGAGGTCGTCGGCCGGATCGAGCTTTAGACCTGCCCGCGCTTCTTCCGCTCGGTGTACTCGCGCATCCGCTTCGGGTACCCGACCCGCGCGACCTCGTACACCGGGATCGACCGGCGGTGGCCGAACTGCTGGGCCGCCTCCAGGCTGCCGATGCGGCGCCGGGTCCACTCGCCGTCGTGGGCGATCAACACCACAGTGGTCTCGGTGACGTTCGTCTTCGGCTCGACGAAGGCCTCGACACCCCGCCGGGAGGCCACCCACTCCTCCAGGTGCCGAGTGTCCTCGGAGCTGGCTTTCCGCAGCGTACCGGCCCGCTGACCACCCTTGGCCCGCCTGCGCAGCGAGTCGAAGAGCCCCACCACGACCACCTTCCCTCCCGAGACCTACGCCACTCATTATCCCGATGTCCGCGTGTGGTCGGCGTCGCACACCCGGCTAGGTCGCAGCCCCGTCCGGCGTAGTGACAAGATGGCGGATGTCGCGCGCGCGGTTATACCGGGCGCGCGCGGCGACAGAGCACCACCCCACCGCTTGCCGAGGAGTTATTGAAGTGACCGACACCTCCGCCGACCTTGTGATCCTGGGAGGCGGATCGGGCGGCTACGCCGCGGCTTTCCGCGCGGCCGAGCTGGGCCTTTCCGTCACGCTGATCGAGAAGGACAAGCTGGGCGGGACCTGCCTCCACCGGGGCTGCATCCCGACCAAGGCCCTGCTCCACGCCGCCGAGGTCGCCGACGAGACCCGTGACGCCGAAGCCGTCGGCGTCAAGGCCGCCTTCGAGGGCATCGACATCGCCGGGGTCAACAAGTACAAGGACGGCATCGTCGCCCGCCTGTACAAGGGCCTGCAGGGCCTGGCCAAGGCGCACAAGGTGAACCTCGTCGAGGGCGCCGGCACGTTCGTCGGCGGCACGACCGTCGAGGTGGACGGCACCCGCTACACCGGCAAGAACGTCATCCTCGCCACCGGCTCGTACTCGCGCACGCTGCCCGGCCTGGAGCTGGGCGGCCGCATCATCGCCAGCGAGCAGGCCCTGGCCCTGGACTACGTCCCCAAGAAGGTCGTGGTGCTGGGCGGCGGCGTGATCGGCGTCGAGTTCGCGAGTGTCTGGGCCTCCTTCGGCGTGGACGTCACCATCGTCGAGGCGCTGCCGCGGCTGGTCCCGAACGAGGACGAGTTCGCGTCCAAGCAGCTCGAGCGCGCCTTCCGCCGCCGCAAGATCGCCTTCAAGACCGGCGTGAAGTTCACCGGCGCGAAGCAGGACGACAACGGCGTGAGCGTCTCGCTGGAGTCCGGCGAGACCATCGAGGCCGACCTGCTGCTGGTCGCCGTCGGCCGCGGGCCGAACTCGGCGGGCCACGGCTACGAGGAGGCCGGCGTCAAGATCGAGCGCGGCTTCGTCCTCACCGACGAGCGGCTGCGCACCAACCTGCCGAACGTCTACGCCGTCGGCGACATCGTCCCCGGCCTGCAGCTCGCCCACCGCGGCTTCCAGCAGGGCATCTTCGTCGCCGAGGAGATCGCCGGGCAGAACCCGCGCGTCATCGACGAGAGCGGCATCCCGCGGGTCACCTACTCGCACCCGGAGGTCGCGTCGGTCGGGCTGACCGAGTCGCAGGCGAAGGACAAGTACGGCGCCGACGTCACGACGTTCACCTACGACCTCGGCGGCAACGGCAAGAGCCAGATCCTCAAGACCTCCGGCGGGGTCAAGCTGGTCAAGGCCCCGGACGGCCCGGTCGTGGGCGTCCACATGGTCGGCGACCGCGTCGGCGAGCTGATCGGCGAAGCGCAGCTGATCTACAGCTGGGAGGCGTTCCCCGAGGACGTCGCGCCGCTCATCCACGCGCACCCCACCCAGACCGAGGCCCTCGGTGAAGCGTTCCTCGCCCTCGCGGGGAAGCCGCTGCACGTGCACAGCTGACGTCCCACCAGCAGAATCCAGACCACGCAGAACTTGGAAGAGGAGTCAGCGAACGATGGCCTACTCCGTCACATTGCCGGAGCTCGGGGAGAGCGTCACCGAAGGCACCGTCACCCGGTGGCTTAAGCAGGAGGGCGACACCGTCGAGGTCGACGAGCCGTTGCTCGAGATCTCGACCGACAAGGTCGACACCGAGGTGCCCTCCCCGGTGGCGGGCACGGTCGTGAAGATCAGCGCCCAGGAGGACGAGACCGTCGAGGTCGGCGGCGAGCTCGCCGTGATCGACGACGGGTCCGGCGGCGTGCCCGAGTCCTCCGCCCCCGCGCAGGAGGAGCAGAAGTCCGAGCCGGAGCCCGCGCAGGAGGAGTCCGCGCCGCAGGCCGCCGACAGCGCGCCGAGCAAGCCGGACACCGCGCCGGCCGCCGGTGGTGAAGGCACCGAGGTGAAGCTGCCCGAGCTGGGCGAGAGCGTCACCGAGGGCACCGTCACGCGCTGGCTGAAGGCGGTCGGCGACTCGGTCGAGGTCGACGAGCCGCTGCTCGAGATCTCCACCGACAAGGTCGACACCGAGGTGCCGTCGCCGGTCGCCGGCACGGTGCTGGAGATCCGCGCGGGCGAGGACGAGACCGTCGAGGTCGGCGGCGTCCTGGCGGTGATCGGCGACGCGAACGCGGCGCCGAAGGCCGAAGCGAAGCCGGAACCCAAGCCCGAGCCGAAGCCGGAACCCAAGCCGGAGCCGAAGCCCGAGCCGGTCCAGGAGGCCAAGCCCGAGCCCAAGCCGGAACCGAAGCCCGAGCCGCAGGCCGCGCCCGCGGCGAAGGCGGCCGAGGCGGCCCCGGCCGCCGCGGCGAAGGACGGCTCGGCGGACGGCCCGTACGTCACCCCGCTGGTCCGCAAGCTCGCGTCGGAGCACGGCATCGACCTCGCGTCGCTGACCGGCAGCGGCGTCGGCGGCCGGATCCGCAAGCAGGACGTCCTGGCCGCGGCCGAGGAGAAGCAGAAGCAGCAGGCCCCGGCGCCCGCCGCCGCTCCCGCGGCGGCCGCCGCCCCGTCGGCTCCGGCCGCGCGTCCGGCGCCTTCGGTGTCGCCGGAACTGGCCGCGCTGCGCGGCACGGTGCAGAAGGCCAGCCGGATCCGCCAGATCACGGCCACCAAGACCCGCGAGTCGCTGCAGATCGCCGCGCAGCTCACGCAGGTCCAGGAGGTCGACGTCACGAAGATCGCCAAGCTGCGCCAGCGCGCGAAGGCGGCCTTCAAGGAGCGCGAGGGCGTCAACCTGACGTTCCTGCCGTTCTTCGCGAAGGCCACGGTCGAGGCGCTCAAGCAGCACCCGAACGTCAACGCGTCCTACAACGAGGACACGAAGGAGATCACCTACCACGGCGCCGTGCACCTGGGCATCGCGGTGGACACCGAGCGCGGGCTGCTCTCGGTCGTGATCCACGACGCGGGCGAGCTGAGCCTGGCCGGGCTCGCGCACCGGATCGCCGACCTGGCGGGCCGCGCGCGGTCGGGCCAGATCAAGCCGGACGAGCTGTCGGGCGGCACGTTCTCGATCACGAACATCGGCAGCGTCGGCGCGCTGTTCGACACGCCGATCATCGTGCAGCCGCAGTCGGGCATCCTCGGCACCGGCGCGGTCGTCAAGCGCCCGGTGGTCATCGCGGACGCCGACGGCAACGACACGATCGCGATCCGGTCGATGGCGTACCTGCCGCTGACCTACGACCACCGCCTGGTGGACGGGGCCGACGCGGGCCGCTTCCTGACGACGATCAAGCAGCGCCTGGAAGAGGGCAACTTCGAGGGCGAACTCGGCCTCTGAGGTTTCCGCTGACGAAGGCCGCCACGGACTTTCCGTGGCGGCCTTCGCCGTGTCCGGGAGTGCGGTCGCGCAGCGGATGCGCAACGATCGGGGCATGCGAGTACTCATCGCCGGAGCGAGCGGCTTGATCGGGTCGGCGCTGGGCGAGCGCCTGCTGGGCGACGGGCACGAAGTCCGCCGGCTGGTGCGGCGGGAAGCGCGCGGCGGCGGGGAATTCCAGTGGGACCCGCCGTCCGGCACCATCGCGGACGGCGCCTTCGAAGGCGTGGACGCCGTCGTGAACCTCGGCGGCAAGCGCCTGTTCCCCGGCCGGTGGAGCGCGATGCGCAAGCAGGAGCTCACCGACAGCCGGGTCGAACCGACCGAGGTGCTCGCCGAAGCCGTCGCCGAACACGGGATCGGCGTGCTCGTCAACGCTTCGGCCGTCGGCTACTACGGCCACACTCACGGGTCCACTGTGGACGAATCGGCGCCGCGCGGGCAGGGGTTCCTCGCCGAGCTCTGCGAAGCCTGGGAAGCCGCGACGGCGCCGGCGGGCGACGCGCGGGTCGTGCACCTCAGGACCGGGCTGGTGCTGTCGGCGAAGGGCGGCCTCTACGGCACGCTGCGGCCGCTCTTCCGGCTCGGCCTGGGCGGCCGCCTCGGCGACGGCCGCCAGTACATGTCGTGGATCTCGCTCGAGGACGAGGCCGGCGCGATCGCCCACGTCCTGGCGAACGACGTTTCGGGGCCGGTGAACCTGACCGGCCCGGAACCGGTGACCAACGCCGAGTTCACCCGCGCGGTCGGCCGCGCCCTGCACCGCCCGGCGCCGTGGTGGGTGCCGGGCGTCGCGCTCAAGGCCGTGCTCGGCCAGGCCGGGGAGGAGATGGCGCTGTTCGGGCAGCGAGCCGTCCCCGCCGTGCTGGAGCGGTCCGGGTACGCGTTCCGCCACCCGACGCTGGACCGAGCGCTCGCCGCGGCATGACGGTCCCGCTCAAGCGCTGGCTCGTCGTCGGCCTCGCGCTGGCGGCGGCGTTCGTCGCGCTCGGGCTCGGCGTCGCGCGGCAGCCGCTGACGCTCGATTCCCAGGTGGCGAACGCCCTCCACGGCGTGTACACGCAGCCGCTTGGCACCGCGGCGCAGATCGGCAGCGACGTCCTCGGCCCGGTGCTCCCCTGGATTCTCGGCGCGGCGCTGCTCGCCTTGGCGCTGCGGCAGCGGCAGCACACGGGGTTGTGCGTGCGGCTGGCCGTCGTGCTGCTGCTGTGCCGGCTGACCAGCGTCGTGGCCAAGCCGCTCTTCCTGCGGGAGCGCCCGCGCGACTACCCGGACCTGAGCTACCCGAGCGGCCACGTGACGTCGGTGGCGAGCACGGGGTTCGTGCTGGTGCTGCTGTGCGCGTGGCTGTGGCCGCGGCTGGTGAAGCGGGTCCTCCTGGCTTCCGCGGTGGCGATCGTGGTGTGCGCCGCCTGCCGGGTGCTGCTGGGCGTGCACTGGGTGTCGGACACGATCGGCGCAGTGCTGGCGGTGACCGGTGTCGGGCTGCTCTCAGCGTGCGCCTTGCGGCTGCTTCCGCCGGGTGACGGGCGTAGCCTCGACGGGTGAGTTCTTCCCGTTCCTCCTGCCGCGCCAGCACCGAGCCCGTCGAAGTCCGGGAGCTCGGCACGATCGACTACACCGAAGCCTGGGAGCTCCAGCGCAGCCGGCTCACCGAGCGCGCCGACGGCACCGCGCCGGACACGATGTTTTTGCTGCAGCACCCGTCGGTGTACACCGCGGGCAAGCGCACCGAGCCCGCCGACCGCCCGGCCGACGGCACGCCGGTGATCGACGTCGACCGCGGCGGCAAGATCACCTGGCACGGCCCCGGCCAGCTGGTCGGCTACCCGATCGTGAAGCTCGGCGACCCGATCGACGTCGTCCACTACGTGCGGCGGCTGGAGGAGGCGCTGATCCACGTCTGTGACCAGCTCGGCGTGCACAGCGGCCGGGTGGAGGGCCGCAGCGGCGTCTGGATCCCGGCGGACGACCGCGGCATCGAGCGCAAGATCGCGGCGATCGGCATCCGCGTCCAGCGCGGCGTGACGATGCACGGCTTCGAGCTGAACTGCAACGCCGACCTGGCGGCGTTCGACAGCATCGTCCCGTGCGGCATCCGCGACGCGGGCGTGACGTCGCTGTCGTATGAGCTGCAGCGGGACGTGAGCGTGGAAGCGGTGCTGCCGCTGGCCCGCGACGCGGTCTTGGCGGCGCTCGAAGGCGAGCTCCCGGTGAGCGAGGACCGCTGGCTCCCCCGCCCGGCGGCGCCCGAGGCCCCCGGCGTCACCTTCGCCCTGCAGAACTGAAACCGGGCCGGCCTCCTGTGGACACCAGGAGGCCGGCCCGGCTCGACGCCGGCGGAACTGTCGGACCGTTCCGCTAGCGTGGAAAACGGGGCTGCTCAGTCCAGCTGCGGTGCGATCTCGGCGGCGATCAGGTCGATCTGGTCCAGGTCCGCCAGGTCCAGCAGCTGCAGGTAGACGCGGGTGATCCCGGTCTTCTCCCGCCACTGCCCGATCCGGTCGACGACCTCGGCGGGCGTCCCGGCCAGGCCGTTCGCCCGCAGCTCGGTGAGGTCCCGCCCGATGGCGGCCGCCCGCCGCGCGACCTCCTCCTCGGAGCGGCCGACGGCGACGGTCAGCGCCACCGACCGCAGGATCTCCTTGGGGTCGCGGCCGATCGCCTCGGCCGCGGCGTCGACGCGGGCGAACTGCGCGGCCGCCGCGTCGGCGTCCACGAACGGCAGGTTGAACTCGTCCGCGAACCTGGCCGCCAGCTGCGGGGTGCGCTTCTTGCCCTGGCCGCCGACGATCACCGGCGGCGCCGGCGACTGCGCGGGCTTCGGCAGGCCCGGCGAGTCCGTGAGCGTGTAGTACTCGCCCTTGAAGGAGAACGTCGACCCGGCCGGCGTCTTCCACAGCCCGGTGACGATCTCGAGCTGCTCGGCGTAGCGGTCGAACCGCTCCTTGAGCGGCGGCAGCGTCAGGCCGTACGCCTCGTGCTCGGCGTCGTACCAGCCGGAGCCGAGGCCGAACTCGACGCGGCCACCGGACATCTGGTCGACCTGCGCGACGGAGATGGCCAGCGGGCCCGGGTGCCGGAACGTCGCCGCGGTGACGAGCGTGCCGAGCCGGATCCGGCTGGTCTCGCGGGCCAAGCCGGCGAGGGTGATCCACGCGTCGGTCGGGCCGGGCAGGCCGTCGGCCGAGCCCATCTTCAGGTAGTGGTCGCTGCGGAAGAAGGCGTCGTAGTCGGCGGCTTCGGTCGCCTTCGCGACACGCAGCAGGTCGTCGTAGCTGGCCCCCTGCTGGGGCTCGGTGAAGATCCTCAAGTCCACGAAAGTCAGCCTATAGAGACGTCGGGCTCCGTGCGCCGCAGCCGTACCAGCATGCGGACGATGACGTCCTCGATCTCGGCGCCGACCTTCTTCGGGTCGGGCGAGCTGGCGATTTCGGTCGCCGCGCTCGACAGCGCGCCGAACAGCAGCCGCGCGGTCACCTCGACCGGCACGGGTTCGACCTCGCCCGCGTCGATCAGTGACTGCAGCCCGGAGCGGACGAGCCCGAAGCTGCACCGCTCCTCGGCTTCGCGCCAGCGTTCCCAGCCCATGACGACCGGTGCCTCGTGGATGGCGATCCGCTGGTAGGCGGGGTCAAGGCAGGCGCGGATGAAGGCGTTGAGCCCGCCGAGCGCGCGTTCCCACGGCGTGCCGTCGCCGTTCATGATCTTGTCGAGGCGGTCGTAGACGAGGCTTTCGACCTGGTCGAACGCGGCTTCGAAGAGGGCTTGCTTGCCGCTGAAGTGGTGGTAGAGCGCGCCTTTCGTGACGCGGGCGCGTTTGGCGATCTCGTCCAGCGAGGTACCCGCGTACCCGCGCTTGGTGAACAGTTCGACCGCGCTGTCGACGAGCGCCGACCGCGTCGACTCGGAGTAGTCGAGTCGTCTGGACCTCATTGTCGCCACCTTCACAACCTTACGCCCGGAGGATCTCTCCGTACTCATGGTATGTTCGCGTCGTCAGGTCCGTACCGGGAGTATGCCGCAGACCCGCGGTATGACCCGGGCCACGGAAGGGGAGCCACACGATGAGCTGGACCGACTTCTACCGACGTCAGGAAATCCTCGAAGCCACCGTCCGCCTGGCGGGCCGCAACCCGGCCGAGCCGCTGCCGCTGGAGGAGGTCCCCGGCGCCGAAGAGCACTTCGGCACCGAGGAGAACGTCCTGCTGGCGCTGCAGTACCAGTGGACCAGGACGCTGAGCGGCCGCCTGCGCGCCGAGGTCACCGACCCGGACGACGCCGACGGCCTCGGCGACCACGTCGACGCCGTCACCCGTGCGTGGCGTTCCGCCGCCGAAGAGCACGAGACGCTGCGCGCGGTACTCGACGGGGCCTACGAGCGGCACGCGTCGCTGCGCCGGATGCACGAGGGCGAGCTGCGGATGCTCGCCGTCACGGCCGGGCTCGCCGACCCGCGCGAGCCGGCCGAAGAGATCACCAAGGTGGGTTACGCGCTCGAGGCGCTGCTGCGCACGAGCCGTGCGGACACCCGCCGCCGCACCCCGATGATGGGACACCTGCGGCGCCTGCTCGCGCCCAGTGCGTAAACGGTGTAAAGAACACGTATGACGGAGCGCTGGACCGACGCCGACATCCCCGACCAGACCGGCCGGACCGCACTGGTCACCGGGGCGAACTCGGGACTCGGGCTGCGCACCGCCGAGGTGCTCGCGAGCAAGGGGGCTCGCGTGCTCCTCGCCTGCCGCTCCGCCGAACGCGGGGCGAAGGCACTGAAGATCGTCAAGGCCGCCGCCGCGGGCGCCGGGCCCGAGCTCATCCCACTGGACCTGAGCGAGCTCGCCTCGGTGCGCGCGGCCGCCGCGTCGGCCCGGGACCTGACCGGCGACGCCCTGGACGTCCTGGTCAACAACGCCGGCGTGATGGCGACCGCCCGCGGCCGCACCGCCGACGGCTTCGAGCTGCAGTTCGGCACCAACTACCTCGGCCACGCGGCGCTGACGTGGCTGCTGATGCCCGCGCTGCGCGGCCGCGTGGTCACGCTGTCGAGCCTGGCCGCCGTCGGCGCCCGCATCCACCTCGACGACCCGAACGGCGACCACCGCCGCTACAACGCGGCCGCCGCGTACGGGCAGTCGAAGCTCGCCTGCCAGGTGTTCGCGCTCGAACTGGACCGCCGCCTGCGCGCGGCCGGCTCCGCCGTGATCAGCGTCGCCGCCCACCCGGGCTACACCGCGACCGGGCTCGGCAGCGGCATGGCTCGCTCGTACTCGAACCCGGTGGTGCGCTCGCTGATCGCGGGCGGCCACCGCATCGGCGAGACGCTCTTCGCCCAGAACACCCGCATCGGCGCCCTCCCGCAGCTGTACGCGGCCACGGCGGACGGCGTCGAAGGCGGCAGCTACTTCGGCCCCCGCGGCCTCGGCAACATGCGCGGATACCCGGCTCGCGTGCCGACCGTGGCCGCCGCGCGCAGCGAGTCGCTGGGGTCGGCGTTGTGGGAGCTGACGGCGAAGCTGACGGGTATCACCCCCGACCCCGCGTAGCCCGGACGGGCGTACGGTTGAGGGCGTGAGTGCTGCGCCAGAAGGCCGGAAGCTGCTGCGTCTCGAGGTTCGCAACAGTGAGACGCCGATCGAGAAGAAGCCGTCGTGGATCAAGACGCGGGTGCGGATGGGGCCGGAGTTCACCGAACTCAAGGGCCTGGTTCGCCGCGAGGGTTTGCACACGGTGTGTGAAGAGGCCGGTTGTCCCAACATTTACGAGTGCTGGGAAGACCGTGAGGCCACGTTCCTCATTGGCGGCGACCAATGCACCCGGCGGTGTGATTTCTGTCAGATCGACACGGGTAAGCCTGCTGCGTTGGACCGTACTGAGCCGCGGAAGGTCGCGGAGTCGGTGCAGGCGATGGGCTTGCGGTACTCGACGGTCACCGGTGTCGCCCGGGATGACCTTGAGGATGGCGGCGCTTGGCTGTACGCGGAGACCGTCCGTCAAATCCACGACTTGAACCCCGGTACCGGGGTCGAGTTGCTGATTCCGGACTTCAACGCGGACTCTGAGCAGTTGGCTGAGGTGTTCGGGTCGCGGCCGGAGGTCTTGGCGCACAATGTGGAGACGGTGCCGCGGATCTTCAAGCGGATCCGTCCCGGTTTCCGGTACGCGCGGTCGTTGGAGGTCATCACTGCGGCGCGTGAGGCGGGTTTGGTGACGAAGTCGAACCTGATCCTGGGCATGGGCGAGACCCCGGACGAGGTCGCCCCGGCGATGCAGGACCTGGTCGACGCGGGGTGCGAGATCCTGACGATCACGCAGTACCTGCGTCCCTCTGCCCGGCACCACCCGGTGGACCGGTGGGTGAAGCCGGAGGAGTTCGTCGAGCACTCCCAGGCTGCGGAAGCGATGGGCTTCGCGGGCGTCATGGCCGGACCGCTGGTCCGGTCGTCCTACCGCGCGGGACGGCTCTACGCCCAGACGAAGGCGCACCGCGGCGAGGACCTGCCGGAGAACCTGGCCCACCTGGCCGCCGAAGGGCCGGCCGCGCAGGAGGCGGCGTCGCTGCTGGCGCGGTGACGCACGTCACCCCATGGTCCTTAAAGGATCGGTAAAGTGGCGGGCATGGCCCTGGTTTCGGACCTCCTCAGCTGGTTGCAAGGACTCCCGGAACCGGGCCTCGTCGCGGCGACCGGCGGCCTGGTGTTCGCCGAATGCACGATCGGGCTGGGTTTCCTGGCCCCGGGCGAATCGGGACTCCTGATCGCGGCGACGACGGCGAACACCCCGTCCCGGTTCGTGGTGCTCTGGCTGGTGGTCACGCTGTGCGCGACGGCGGGTGACGCGCTCGGCTACGCGATCGGCCGCCGCTTCGGGCCCCGGCTGCGCGAGACGAAGCTGATCCGCAAGTACGGCCTGGACGCGTGGGACAAGGCGACGTCGGTGCTGGAACGCCGTGGCGCGTGGGCGGTGTTCTTCGCGCGGTTCCTGCCGGTGATCCGCACGCTGACCCCGGCGGCGGCGGGGACATCGGGCCTGCGGTTCGGCAAGTTCCTGCCGGCCGCGGCGGCGGGAGCGTTCTGCTGGTCCCTGGTGCACATCAGCATCGGCGCGGCGTTGGGCGAAGCGGCAAAGAGGATCGAGGGTGCGCTGAACACGGGCGGCTTGATCGTGGTGGGCGCGCTCGCGGCGGTGACGGTGTTCTTCTTGCTGCGCATGAAGAAGCGGAAGGCCCTGGCGGCCGCGGAACGCGAGCCGGAGCCGGAAAAGGTCCCCTGAGGCCGCCGGCGCACCGCAAGTCCGCCGGCTCCCCGCGCGCCGCTCCCCCGCCCAACCTCACTCCCCCGCGCCGGCCGTACCTCCGGTTCACAAGCGCCCCAAGGCCACATTGGTTGCGTCCCAGGCACCCAAGGCCACATTGGTTGCGTCCCACGCACCCAAGGCCACATTGGGGCGCTCGCGTCCGACGCCAACCCCGGCCCACGAGGGTGCGGCCCGAGCCAACCCGAGCCGCACCCTCCCGGCGTCAGCGGCGGGCGCGCGCCGCCTTGCCGGTGGCCCAGCCGACCAAGCCGAGCGCCAGCAGCGCCCCGCCGGCGACGAACGGCCAGGTTCCCTTGTCCGGCGCCGGAACCGGCGCGGCCGCCAGGTCGTACCCGCCCAGCTTCCCCTGCGCCCGGTACGCCGAGCCGGGCAGCTTGTCGCCGTACAGGCGGTGCACCAGCCGCTGGTACGCCGTCACCGTCATGCCCTCGCCGACCCGCTGCCGGGCCGGGTCGTTGAGCGCCAGCACGCGGCCGTCGCGCACCCGGTACCACGCGTTCACCTGCGGCTCGGTGAACACGAGGTCGCCGCCGGCCTGCGCCGGGTACGTCAGCTCCTCGGTGCCCGTCGTGAAGTTCGTCGCGGTCCAGCCGGCCGCCGCGCGCTCGACCCACACCGTCGCCTGGCGGCCCGTCGCCGCCGTCGTGCGCACCGCGTAGTACGCGAACGTCGACGGCGCCGCGCCCGGTGTCCCGGCGACGAACGCCGGATCCAGCGAGTTCACGCGCACCGGCTCGCCCGCCACCTCGGGCACCGCGCCCGTCCGCCGGTCGAGCCGGCCGTAGAACGCCGAGAGCTGGGGTTGCGCCGCCCGGACCGCCGCGACGACGTCGTCGTCGGACGACGAAGAAGCCGAAGCCGGGCCACCGAAACCGATCGCCAGCACGGCACCCGCGAGCAGCACTCCCAATCCACGGAAGAGGTTCATCTCACGCCCCGATCCGGTAGAGGGACTGCGCCCACTGGAACTGGCTGTTGCGGACGTAGCTCGAGTACGCCATCGCGCTGTAGCGCCGGCTGCTCGGCCACGGGTCGCCGTAGTAGACGAGCCCGCTCGCGTCGTAGCCGTAGATCACCTGGGCGTGCCCGCCGCCGGCGGTCCAGTAGATGCCCGTCTCGATCGGCCGGCGCGCGCCGATCTCGGTCTGCACCGACGCCAGGCCGAGCGCGCCGGTCACCGTGCCCGGCCGCAGCCCGAGCGCCTGGTAGCCGCGCTGGACGTACGTCAGTTCGCCGGGCTGGTTGGGGCACTGCGAGCCGGCCGGGTAGCCGCGCGAGTAGTCGCAGAAGGTGTTCTGGCTGATGTTCGTGCCGTAGCCGAGGAAGCGCGCGATGGTCAGGCCGCTCGCGGCCCAGCACCACTGGTTCTGTTCCTGGACCAGCTGGCTGATCGACAACGTCGTCGCTTCGGTCGTCGCGCTCGCGGGCGGGGAGAGCAGGCCGGTGAGGGCCACGCACAGCGCGCCGAGCGCCATCGCTCGTCTGAAGTGCATTCGTTGCTCCTTGTCGGCAACAGGTGGGGACTTCGTGAGCGTCTCCCGTTGCCGCGCCGGGCAGTAATCCCAGCGGGGATAACACCGGCGTTATGCCGCCTATCGAGCGGACGCGAGCCCGCACCAGCGCGCGAAGTGCGGATTCCGTTGCCGCGACGCCGTGTACGCGGTTTCCGCGCACCGGAACACCTCGTCGGTGGTCGGCGTGCGGGCGTCGTCCTCGCGTGTCGCGAACAGCAGCGTCGTCCACAGCGGGTCGCCGCGCAGGGGCAGCGCGACCAGCCCGGGCGGTGGCGCCGACGCCGCTTGCGCGAGGCAGACCGCGCCCTGGGCGATGAGCGTTCCGGCGGTGCCCGCCTCCGACGTGAAGTGCCGCACGCGCGGGCTGAACCCGGCCGCCGCGCACGCCTGCAGGAACCGCACGCGCACGCAGTTTTCGTGCGGGGGCGGGAGGATCCAGTCGCAGCCGGCCAGGTCGGCGAGGTCGACGACGCCGTCGCGGATCGCCGGGTGCCCGTCGGCGATCCCGACGAAGATCGGCTCGGTGGCGAGCGTCCGGACGGTCAGGCCCGCGAAGTGGTGTGCTTCGGTGCCGTCGAAGCGTTCGAGCAGCGCGACGTCGACGCGGCCGGTCGAGAGCAGCTTCAGCAGCGTCAGCGACGCCGGTTCGGCGTAGGTCTGGACGTCGAGGTCCCGCTCCCCCAGCTCCTCGATGAACCGGCCGATGATGAGCAGCGGCACGTACCCGATCCGCAGCGTTTCCGGCCCGCTTGCACGGTGGCACCGCGCGGACGCGACGAGCGCCTGCATGTCGGACAGCAGCGCGTCAGCGCGGGCGAGCACGAACCGGCCGAGCTCGGTCGGGCGGACACCACTGGGCCCGCGGACGAACAGGTCGCCGCCGAGGATCCGTTCGATCCGCTTGAGCTGCGCGGTGAGCGCGGGCTGGCTGACTCCGAGGACGGTCGCGGCCCGGCTCACGCTGCCGCCGTCCGCGACGGCGCGGACGGCCCTGAGATGGCGCAGCTCCAGCTCGGCCACGTCCAGCAGGCTAACGCCGTCCTCACGGCCGGCACGACCCGCGAAAGTCGGGCTTACTACATTCGGCGGTATGAGTCTCGCGGATCTTCCCCGGCCGATCGGGTACGTCCTCGGCGGGGGCGGCAGCCTCGGCGCCATGCAGGTCGGCATGCTGCGCGCGCTCGCCGAAGCCGGGCTGTCGCCCGATCTGGTGACGGGCACGTCGGTCGGCTCGCTCAACGCGGCGGTGCTCGCCCTGCCCGGCGACGACCCGTTGCCGCGCCTGCACGGCATCTGGGCGCACATGACGCGGGCCGAGGCGTTCCCCGGCGGCGTGCTGAGCCGCGTCCGGACGCTGACGCAGAGCAAGACGCACCTGTTCCCCAACAGCGGCCTGACCGGGATCATCGCCGACCACCTCGGCGCCGAAACGCGCTTCGAGGACCTCGCGCTGCCGCTCGGCGTCGTCACGACGCAGGTCGACACGGCCGAGCCGTTGCTGATCCGGTCCGGGCGGCTGCTCGAGCCGCTGCTGGCCAGCTGCGCGATCCCGGGGATCTTCCCGCCGGTGGAACACGAGGGGCGGTTGCTCTACGACGGCGGGCTCGTCGCCAATGTGCCGATGCGCCAGGCACTGGCGATGGGCGCGAAGTCGCTGGTAGTGCTCGACTGCGCGTTCCCGGGGAAGCTGCCGGACGCGCCGCGGACGTTCGCCGAGGTGATCATGTTCACCGCGATGATCAGCATGCGGAACCAGGCGGTGCTGGAAGCGCCGGTGGCGGCGGCTTCGGTGCCGGTGGTGTACCTGCCGGGGCCGGCGCCGGTACGTGTGAACCCGCTCGATTTCGGGCACACCGAAGCACTGGCGGAAGAGGCGTATTCGGCGGCGCGGGAGTTCCTCGACGGGATCTCGGTGAGCGGGCCGGGACTCTACGGGGCACCAGGCCTCGTCGTCACGTGATCCGCGTCACGCCGATGCACCGAACCGCCGGGAAGAACGTCATCGCTATCGCGTAGTTTTGAATGACGAATGCCCGCCGACTCCAATTCCCAAAAAGAGACAATATGCTCCCCAAGAAGATTTTACTTTCGGTGGCCGGAATCCTCGCCGGAGCACTGCTGCTTTCCGCCTGCTCGTCCGACGACGGCGGTTCGCCCGCCGGTGGGGCGCCCGCGTCCGGTTCGGCGTCGGCGTCCACGACGCCGGTGGCGGTGTCGTTCGAGCCCGCGGGCGGCACGGGGGTGAACCCGGCGACGCCCGTCGTCGTCAAGGCGGCCAACGGGAAGCTCCTCGACGTGACGGTGACCAACACCGCGAAGGGGAACAAGGTGGCCGGCAAGCTCGCCGCGGACGGCGCGAGCTGGACGACGACCGAGCCCCTCGGCTACGGCGCGACGTACAAGATCGTCGCGCACGCCCAGGGCGCCGACGGCAAGGCGGTCGAGCAGGACAACCAGATCAGCACGATCGCGCCGAAGAAGCAGGCGAACGCCAACCTGATCCCGGCGCCGTCCGCGGTGGCGAGCACGGGCGTCGGCGTCGGGCAGCCGATCGTGTTCAGCTTCGGCAAGATCGCCGTCAAGAACAAGGCGGCGGTGGAGAAGGCCCTGACGGTGGAGTCGACGCCGAAGCAGGAGGGCAGCTGGTACTGGATCGACGACTCGAACGTCCACTACCGGCCCAAGGAGTACTGGAAGGCAGGAACGACGCTGAAGGTGACGGCGAAGATCTACGGCGTCGACTTCGGCGGCGGGGTGTTCGGCGCGGAGGACCGCACGGAGACGTACAAGGTCCACGATTCCTGGATCGCGAAGGCGGACGGGAACACCGAGCAGATGCAGATCTTCCACAACGGCGCGATGGTGAAGTCGATGCCGATCTCGATGGGCAAGGACGCCACCCCCACCCACCTGGGCGCGCACGTCATTTCGGACAAGCAGGCCAATTACACGATGGACTCGTGCACGTACGGGGTCTGCCCACCGGACCCGAAGGCGTACCGGTCCAACGAGAAGTGGTCGGAGCGCATTTCGAACGACGGCGAGTTCGTCCACGAGAACCCGAACAGCGTGGGGCAGCAGGGAAGTTCGAACGTGTCCCACGGCTGCATCAACCTCAACGGGGCGAACGCCCAGTGGTTCTTCCAGAACATGGGGTTGGGCGACGTCGTGGAGGTGACCAACTCGGGCGGGCCGCAGCTGCCGGTTTGGGATCTGTACGGTGACTGGTCGAAGTCTTGGGCTGATTGGCAGGCCGGGTCGGCGCTGAAGTAGCCGGTTGGGCTCGTTGGTTGGTTGTTGTCGGTGGGAAGGGCCGGGGCTCGGTGGAGCTCCGGCCCTTTTTGTTGCCTTGGGTCGGAGTGAGTAGACCGCTCGCGCGGGTTGGGGCGCGAGCGGTCCACTCGCACGGCTGGCGGGGACGAACGGACCAGCCGCGCAGGCCGACTGGGTATGAGCGGTCCTCTCCGCGGGCCGGCAGGGCGCGAACAGTCCACTCGCGCCGGGAGGGCCGGGGGCGAACTGTCCGCTTGCGCTCTTGTGTCGCTGCCGTGCGGCAGCCTCGATGGCCGCCAGTCGAGCTAGCGGACCGCTCGGGCTGCTCCGAGGGTCGGCCGGCTGCGGGATGCAGGCTTCGCACGACAGGCCTCTACCTACTCATGCCGCCGCGAGCGGTCCGTTCGCGGCGGGGCCAGGTGCGATCGGTCTGTTCGTGCCGGCGCGAGCGGTCCGTTCGCGCTGTGCGAAGCCGTCTGCGGGCATGAAAAAGGGCCTGGGCCGGGAGACTCGCGTCTCAACCGGGCCCAGGCCCCTCTTCCAAGGTAAGTTCGGCGGTGTCCTACTCTCCCACAACCCTTCGGTTGCAGTACCATCGGCGCTGTCAGGCTTAGCTTCCGGGTTCGGAATGGGA
>NZ_JBFANX010000043.1:0-23747 GCF_040675005.1 Amycolatopsis sp. NPDC049691 | reverse complement strand
GCCAGGACATACCGCTGGTCGGCGTTGTTCGCGGCGTCGCCCAGCGCCTTCTCGACCGGGCTCGACCCCTTGGTCGGCGTGGTGAGTGAACTCATGACTTACGCTCCCAAAAGGCCGGACCGATGGCCTCGATGAAGTCGCCTCGCGCGATCAAGTATCCCTCTTCGTCCACCGTGATCGGTAGCTGGGCCAGCGGACGGGTCGCCGGGCCGAAGATCGGCTTGGCGTAGTGGAGGGCGTCGAACTGCGACTGGTGGCACGGGCACAGGATGCGGTTGGTCCGCTGCTCGTACAGGGAGGTCGGGCAGCCGACGTGGCTGCAGATCTTCGTGTACGCGTAGAGGTCGCCGAAGTTGAAGTCCTCCTGGCCGGCCCGCTTGACCACCTTGGCGGCGTCGGTCGGGCGGAGGCGGATCAGCATGACCGGGTTGTCGACGCGGGTCAGGGCCGCGGCCAGCAGCTCCGGCTTGCCCTTCTCGGAGTCGCGGTACGGGAAGACCGTCTCCATGGCGCCGGCGTCGAGGTCCTCGGCCTTGACCAGGCTGACCTCTTCGCCCTCCTCCAGCGGCTTGCCGGTGTTGCGGCGCAGGTAGACCTTCTCGCCCGGGAAGTTCGGCTGCCAGCCGGTGTGCCAGAGCGACTGCCGGTTCTCGGTGTCCTTCCAGGGGTTCTTGATGAAGGACGCCAGCGGCAGCGCCGCGGCCGCGAGGCCCAGCGCGCCGGCCCCGGCGATCGCCGAGCGCTTGATCAGCGACCGGCGGGCGATGGTGCTGCGGTTCCCGGCGTCGGCCAAGTGCGCGAGGATCGTCGCGCGGTCGACCTCGGCCGACCCCTCGCCCTGGTTGTCGCTGCGCTGCTGCACCGCGACCTCGGCCGGCACGAACTTCTTCGTGTACAGGATCACGCCGATGCCCAGGCCGAGGATGGCCAGGCCGAGCGTGATGCCCAGCATCGGGGTGTACAGGCTGTACCAGAAGTGGGCGCTCTCGTTGTCGGGCGCCTCGTACTGCCACGGCCACCAGATGAGCGAGACGACGAACCCGATCCCGGCCAGGGCGGACAGCCCGAACCAGAACGCGACCAGGCGCTCGGCCCGCTTCTCCGCGCGGGTGCCCTCCACGGGCCACGGGGTCGGGTACTCGACGATCTCGACACCGTCGAGCTCGCCGCCCAGCTTGAGCAGCTGGTCCCGGTCCATCTCAGCCAGCTCCGCCTCCGTCGGCGGCTTCGGCCCCTCGGCACTCATGCCTTCGATCCAATCCACAACGTCACGCCGATCAGCGCGGCGATCCCGACGATAAAGGCGATCACGCCCTCCGAAGCGGGGCCGACCCCGCCGAGGCCGTTCCCACCCGGGTCATTGTTGCCGTCCGACACCGACTTCACGTAGGCGACGATGTCCTTCTTCTCCTCCGGCGACAGCTGCCGGTCGGAGAACTTCGGCATGTTCTGCGGCCCGGTGAGCATGGCCGTGTAGATCTGCTCTTCGCTGGCCGGGTCCAGGTTCGGCGCGTACTTGCCCGCCGACAGCGCACCGCCGCGGCCGGTGAAGTTGTGGCACGACGCGCAGTTGAGGCGGAACAGCTCGCCACCGCGGGCCGGGTCGGAGCCGCGCAGGGCCTCGCCCTTCTCGGCGGGGCGCTGGACGCCGCCGCCGTGCGCCTGGATGTAGGCGCCGACCGCGTCGATCTCGGCCTCGGTCAGCTTCGGCGGCTTGCGCTCGATCTGCGCCTCCTGGCGCGACGCCGGCATGCGGCCCGAAGAGGTCTGGAAGTACACCGCGGCGTCGCCGATGCCGATCAGGCTCGGCCCGCGGTCCTGCACGCCCTCGAGGTTCGCGCCGTGGCAGGCGATGCAGGTGTTGTTGTAGACCTGCTCGCCGAGGCGCAGCTGCGCCGGCGTGCCCTGGGCCTGCGCGGTCTGCGGCTCCGGGGCGAACACGGCGTACAGGGCGCCGGCGCCCACCAGCGCGATGCCGAGCGCGAGCAGGCCGGCGAACCGCCTCCGCAGCTTCGACCGCGCGCGGTAGCGGCGCTCCGAGGATTTCGTGCTGGTGGTCATCTTGCGGCAACCCTTGCTGTCAGTTCAGGCCGATGGTGAAGGTGGTGGCGGCTGGGCGGACCTACGGAAGGAGGTAGATCACACCGAAGAGGCCGACCCACACGATGTCGACGAAGTGCCAGTAGTAGGACACGACGATCGCCGACGTGGCCTGGGCGGGCGTGAACTTGCTCAGTTTCGTGCGGATGAGCAGGTACACGAAGGCGATGAGCCCGCCGATGACGTGCAGGCCGTGGAACCCGGTGGCGAGGTAGAAGACCGTGCCGAACGGGCCGGACGGGATCGTCATCCCCTCTTCGACCAGGTTGTGGTACTCGTTGGCCTGGCCGCCGACGAAGATGGCGCCCATGATCAACGTGATGATGTACCAGCGGCGCAGGCCGTAGACGTCGCCGCGCTCGGCCGCGAACACGCCGAACTGGCAGGTCAGCGAGGACAGCACGAGGATCACCGTGAACGGGATCGCGTACGCCACGTTGAGGTGGAACTCCTCGCCGTGCAGCGGCGGCGGCCACTGGCCGGACGAGTTCTGCGCCTTGACGGTGAAGAACATCGCGAACAGTCCGGCGAAGAACATCAGCTCGCTGGAAAGCCACACGATGGTGCCGACACTGACCATGTTCGGCCGGTTCAGCGAGTGGACCCGCTGACTGATGGTGGGAGCTGCCGTTGTCACGCGTCGCATTATGTCCTCTCGCGCCGCCGCTCCGCCGGGTGGGTCCACGGCGAGCCGTCTGCGTAACCGATCACACCGGATGCCCGGGAAGGTGAGAGCTACTCATGGGTTTACTCGACCGGCTGCTTGACCTGGTCAAGAAGCGCGAAACCGCCGGTCTGACGCCGGATACGCCCGGTCTGGAGATCGTCGCCGAGGCCTTCGACCCGGTGGTCGCGGACTCGGCCGTCCTCGCCGGTTCACCCGCTTGGGTCAGCACGGCACCGGCCGTCCTGCGGCACCACCTGCTCCTGCCGCCGGACCGGCTGGCCGAAGCGGCGTCGATCCTCGCCCAGGACGGCTATGAGCTGCGAGAACAGTCCGGGGACGGAGATCGCGCACGGGTGCTCGCGGTCCGCGTCCAGGTGCTCGACGCCCTGCACTGCGCCCAGGAACGGTCCCGGATGGCCGGTCTCGCGCAACGATTGGGCGGCGACGCGCTGGGCTGGGACGCGCTCCAGCCGGAGGCGCCCGCGTGATGTCGGTCTCGGCCGATACGATCGCCCCAGACGTGCGGTGACGAGATGGAGGCGGGTCCAACATGGGCGAGTCGATGCGGGTCCTGGTGTTCAGCCACAAGGCGGAGGTGCGCGAGGCGATCGTGAACGCGGTCGGGCGCCGTCCGGCGGCGGACCTGGCGCGCGTGGACTACGTCGAGGCGGCCGGCATCGCGGACGTGCTGGCCGAGGTGGACGCGGGGAACGTCGACCTGGCGATCCTCGACGGCGAGGCGCAGCCGACCGGCGGCATCGGCCTCTGCCGCCAGCTCAAGAGCGAAATCACCGACTGCCCCCCGATCGTGGTCGCGGTGCGGCGCAAGGACGACCGGTGGCTGGCGACGTGGTCGCAGGCGGACGCCGTGCTGGTGCACCCGCTGGACCCGCTGACCGCCGCGGAGACCGTCGCCGACGTGCTGCGACGGGTCCCCGTCGTGAACGGCTGAGCCCGGTGACCACCCCGGTCCCCCGCACCTGGCCGCCGCTGCTCAAGCAGCTCGTCGCGCGCGTCGACCTGTCCGAGGAGGACACGGCGTGGGCGATGGACCAGATGATGAGCGGCGCGGCGAGCCCGGCCCGGATCGCCGGGTTCGCGGTGGCGCTGCGCGCGAAGGGCGAGACGCCGTCGGAGATCGCCGGGATGGCGGCCACGATGCTGGCGCACGCCAAGCGCGTCGAGCTGGACCGCCCGGCGGTCGACATCGTCGGCACCGGTGGCGACGGTTCCAACTCGGTGAACATCTCGACGATGGCGACGATCGTCACGGCGGCGGCGGGCGCGCCCGTGGCCAAGCACGGCAACCGCAGCGCGTCGTCGAAGTCGGGCGCGGCGGACGTCCTGGAAGCACTCGGCGTCACGATCTCGCTGCCGCCCGAAGACGTCCGGCGCAGCCTCACCGAGGTCGGCGTGGGGTTCTTCCTGGCGTCGGCGTTCCACCCGGCGCTGCGGCACGCGGGCCCGGTCCGCGGCGAGCTCGGCATCCCGACGACGTTCAACCTGCTGGGGCCGCTGACCAACCCGGCCCAGCCGGGCAGCGCGCTGATCGGCTGCGCGTACGAGGACAAGACCCACGTGCTGGCCGAGGTGTTCGCCCGCCGCGGCACCACGGCGCTGGTGGTCCGCGGCGACGACGGCCTCGACGAGATCACCACGACGACGACCTCGACGGTGTGGGTGGTCTCGGGCGGAACCGTGACGAAGACGACGTTCGATCCGGTCTCCGTCGGCATCCCGAGGGCGACGGCGGACGACCTGCGCGGCGGCGACGCGGCGGCGAACGCCCAGGTGGTCCGCGAGCTGGTGGGCGGCAAGCCGGGCCCGGTGCGGGACGCGGTCCTGATCAACGCGGCCGCGGCGCTGGCGGCGTTCAGCGGGCTCTCGGGGTCCCTCGAGGACGATCTGCGCGCCGGGCTGGCGAAGGCGGCCGAGGCGATCGATTCCGGGGCCGCGGCGGCCCTGCTGGACCGCTGGATCGCGTTCGCCTGAGCCGTCACCCCCGGAAGGCCGCGCGGTACGAGCTCGGGCTCGTCCCCCGCAAGCGGGTGAACTGGTGCCGCAACGCGGCCGCCGAGGCGTACCCGCACGCCACCGCGATGTCCTCCACCGACAGCCGGCCCTCCTCCAGCAGCGCCTGGGCCCGGTCCAGGCGCCGCTCGGTCAGCCACCGGTGCGGGGTCGTCCCCGTCGCGGCCGAAAAGCGCCGCAGGAACGTCCGCTCCCCCAGCCCGCTCCGGCGGGCCAGCTCCGCCACCGTGAACGGCTGGTCCAGCCGCCGCTCCACCCACTCCAGGGCCTCCGCCACCACCGAGTCGTCCGGGGCGGCCGGGACCGGCGCCTGGACGAACTGCGCCTGACCGCCCGCCCGGAACGGCGCGGCCACCATCCGGCGGGCCAGGGTCGTCGCCGCGGTGACGCCCCGGAGCCGGCGCACCAGGTGCAGGCACAGGTCCACCGCCGCCACCGTGCCCGCGCTCGTCAGGATCCCGCCGTCGTCGGCGTACAGCGCCTGGGTGTCCACCATCGCCGCCGGGAAGCGCTCGCGGAACTCCGCCTCGTACACCCAGTGGACCGTGCAGCGGCGGCCGTCCAGCAGGCCCGCGTAGCCCAGCGTGAACACGCCCGCGCAGAACCCCGCCACCCACGCGCCCCGCGCCGCCGCGTCGCGCAGGACGTCCAGCACCTCCGACGGCGGTGGCGCCGTCCGCGGCGCGCACGTCGGCACGATCAGCAGGTCCGCCGCCGCCGCGAAGTCCAGGTCGCGCAGGCCGGACAGGCCGAAGCCCGACCAGCTGGCCACCTGCTCGCCCGCGGGCGAGCAGACCCCGAACTCCCAGCCCTCGATGCCGTCGGCGCTGCGGTCGGTGCCGAAGACCTCGCACGCGACGCCCAGCTCGAAAGGGGAAACGTAGTCGGCGAGCACCACCGCGACCCGGTTGACGTCCATGCCGGCCAGCATGTCACAAGTTTTGCGGCCATTGTCATCTCTGACACTGGTTGATCGACGTCCGCCGGACGAACCTGGACGCCATGACGAACTCCGAAACCCGCCCGCTACTCCAGTGGTCCGCGGCGATGGCGATGTCCGGCACGATCGGCGCCGTCGTCCTCGAGAGCGGCGCGGCCGCTCCCGCCGTCGCCTTCGCCCGCTGCTTCGTCGGCGGGGCGCTCCTGGTGATCTGGTGCTTCGCGCGCGGCTGGCTGCCGGCGTGGCGGCCCTCGAAGCGCGACCTCGGGCTGGCCGTCCTCGGCGGGCTGTTCCTGGTCGGGAACTGGGTGCTGCTGTTCGCGTCCTACGCGCTGTCGTCGATCTCGGTCAGCACGGTCGTCTACCACACGCAGCCGCTGATCCTGGTCGGCCTGGCGGCGGCGTTCCTCGGCGAGAAGGTGGCGAAGAGCCACCTGGTCCGGGCCGCGATCGCGTTCGGCGGCGTCGCGCTGATCTCACTGTCCGCGCACGGTGAGGACGGCAAGCCCGTGCAGCTGGCGGGGATCGGGCTGGCGCTCGGCGCGGCCCTGCTCTACGCCGGCGCGTCCTTCGTCGCGAAGCAGCTGAAGCACATCCGCCCGCACCTGCTCGCGGCCGTCCAGACGACGGTGGGCGCGCTCGTGCTGGCCCCCGTGCTGCTCATCACACCGCTGCCGGCCACGACGCACGGGCTGCTCTGGCTGGTGCTGCTCGGCACCGTCCACACGGCACTGATGTACGTGCTGATGTACGCGAGCATCGGCAAGCTGCCGACCACGACGGTGGCGCTGCTGTCCTACCTGTACCCGGTGGTCGCGGTGCTGGTGGACGTCGCCTTCTACGGCCACCGCCCGACCTGGCCGGAGGCACTGGGGATGCTCGCGGTACTGGCCGCGGCGCTGAGTCCTCAGCGCCGCGGCCAGTCGAAGAAGGAACCGCGGGTCAGTCGTGCGACGGACCCGTGTGGTACTCGAACACCAGCCCGCCGATCGTGATGAGCAGCGCGACCAGCGCGATGACGAGCAGCCAGATGTGGAAGAACGCCAGGCCCAGCGCGGCGAGGGCGGCGGTGGCGGCCATCCCGACCGGCCAGTAGCTGCCCGGGCTGAAGAAGCCCAGCTCGCCGGCGCCGTCGCTGATCTCGGCGTCCTCGCGGTCCTCCGGGCGCGGTTCGATGCGGCGGGCGACGAACTGCATGTAGCTGCCCGCGAGGAACGCGAGGCCACCGGTGAGGAACAGCGCGACGATGCCGACCGGCTCGGCCCCGTGGGTCGCGGCCAGCGCGGTCCACACCCAGTACACGACCGCCATGAACACGGCGAAGATCGCCACGATGAAGAAGATGCGGGCTTCGACCTTCATGGGTCTTTCCTACTCCCTGTGTGACGACGCCGTCAGTTGGACGCGGTCCGCGCCGTGCGGTCGGTGTTGAACGGCTGGGTGGTCACCGCGTGCGGGGTGCACAGCTCGCCGCAGTTCATCTTCGCCAGCGCTTCGGACGCGGTGAACGTCTGGCCGGTGGCCGGGTTCACCTGCTTGCGCAGCGCGATGTACTGGTCGTACTTGTCCGGCGACAGCGCGCGGACCTCGAAGTTCATCACCGAGTGGTACGTGCCGCAGAGCTCCGCGCACCGGCCGACGAAGGAGCCTTCGCGGTCGATCGTGTTCTGGAAGGAGCTGTCCTGGTTGTTCTTGTCCGGGTTCGGCATGACGTCCCGCTTGAAGTGGAACTCCGGCACCCAGAAGGAGTGGATGACGTCGGTGGAGATCAGGTCGTACTGGATGACCTTGCCGACCGGGAGTACCAGCAGCGGGATCTCGCCGGACGAGCCGACCGTGCTGACCTGGCCGCTGCCGTCGGGCTTCGCCGCGTTGGCGTCCTCGTACTTGAACTCCCAGTTCCACTGGAAGGCCACGACCTGGACCTTGACGTCCGGGTTCGGCACCTTGTCCAGGACCTTCGACTCCGTCGTCGCGGTGAAGAAGAACAGGACGCAGACCATGATCGTCGGGACGACGACCGTGAACAGCTCGAGCGGGATGTTGTACTGGAACTGGCGGGGCAGTTCCTCCGGCTCGCCGTCGGCCGTCTTCTTTTTGCGGTGGAACGCCGCGGTCCAGAAGATCAGGGCCCACACGATGGCGCCGACGACCAGCGCGGCCACCACGGTCCAGGTCCACAGCGTGCGCATCTGGTCGGCCTGGCGCGTGACGCCCACCGGCCAGCCGAACCGCAGGATCTCGTCGCCGGAGCAGCCCGTCGCGGTCAGCGCGACCAGCACGGCCAGCGCGGCGACGCGCACGGTCCGCTTCCCCAGGGTGCGCTTGGGTTGTCCCACTGCGCCTCGCCCTTTCACCCAGAGCCTCCTACGACCGATCTTTGTGACAGCCGGACTCTAGCCGAGTTGGCCCATCCCGCTGACCAAGGGGTAACCATCGACGCGCGTGTTACGCGCCACGGCGGCCCCGGCATACTGGGGCCTTCCCCCAGCCCGGTGAGAACTCCGAAGGTGTGTGAGTACCCGTGTGCGGCCTGCTTGGACTGATCTGCGCGACCGAGACCGGCGCGGCGAACGCGCGTGACGCCGTCGGCGCGGCCATGCGCTGCCAGCGCCACCGCGGCCCCGACGAGCAGGACACCTGGGCCGACGCCGAGGTCGTCTACGGCTTCAACCGGCTCGCCTTCATCGACGTCGAGCACGCCCACCAGCCGTTGGTCTGGGGCCCGCCGGAGGCGCCGGGCCGGTACACGATGAACTTCAACGGCGAGATCTACAACTACCTGGAGCTGCGGGCGGAGCTCGCGGAGAAGCACGGCGCGAAGTTCGAGACCGAGGGTGACGGCGAGGCCATCGTCGCCGGCTTCCACTACCTCGGCGCCGACTGGGTGAAGCGCCTGCGCGGCATGTTCGCCTTCATGATCTGGGACTCCCAGGAGAAGAAGGTCTTCGGCGCGCGCGACCCGTTCGGGATCAAGCCGCTGTTCTACTCGGCGGGCCCCGGTGGCGTGGCGTTCTCCAGCGAGAAGAAGAGCCTGCTGGAGCTGTCGGACACCCTCGGCGTCGCGCAGGAGCTGGACCGCAAGGCCCTCCAGCACTACCTGGTCCTGCAGTACGTGCCCGAGCCCGAGTCGCTGCACACCGCGATCCGCCGCGTCGAGTCCGGGACCTCGTTCGAGGTGGCACCCGGCGGTGAGGTGAAGTTCACGCGCTACTTCCACCCGCAGTTCAGCGCGAAGCCGGTCAACGGGCCGGCCGAGGCCGAAGAGCTGTACCAGCGGATCGCCGATGTGATGCGCGACTCGGTCGGCAAGCACATGATTTCGGACCCCGACGTCACCGTGGGTGCCTTCCTGTCGGGCGGCATCGACTCCACGGCCACCGCGACGCTGGCCAAGGAGCACAACCCGAACCTGATCGCGTTCACCACCGGGTTCGAGCGCGAGGGCTACTCCGAGGTCGACGTCGCCGCCGAGTCGGCCGCCGCGATCGGCGTGAAGCACGTGGTCCGGACGGTGTCGGCGGACGAGATGATGGAGGTCCTGCCGCTCATCGTCTGGTACCTCGACGACCCGGTGGCCGACCCGGCGCTGGTCCCGCTGTGGTTCATCGCCCGCGAGGCCCGCAAGCACGTCAAGGCGGTGCTGTCCGGCGAGGGCGCGGACGAGCTGTTCGGCGGCTACACGATCTACAACGAGCCGATCTCGCTGGCGCCGTTCGAGAAGATCCCGGGCGGCATGCGCAAGCTGATCGGCAAGGTCTCGACGAAGATCCCCGAGGGCACCCGCGGCAAGGACCTGCTGCGCCGCGGCGCGCTGCCGCTGGAGGACCGCTACTACGGCAACGCCCGCAACTTCCGCGACGACCAGCTGCGCAACGTGTTGAAGAGCTACCAGGAGGGCGTCGGCTTCAAGGACGTCACGGCGCCTTGGTACGAGGTCTCGCGCGGCTGGGACCCGGTCGCCCGCATGCAGCACGTCGACCTCTACACGTGGCTGCGCGGCGACATCCTGGTCAAGGCCGACAAGGTGACCATGGCGAACTCGCTGGAACTGCGGGTGCCGTTCCTCGACGCCGAGGTGTTCAAGGTCGCGGCGTCGATCCCGCTGGACCAGAAGCTGGCCCACGGCACGACGAAGTACGCGCTGCGCCAGGCCCTGGCCAAGATCATCCCGGCGCACGTGCTCAACCGCCGCAAGCTCGGCTTCCCGGTCCCGATCCGGCTGTGGCTGCGCAACGAGATGTACGACTGGGCCAAGGGGATCATCAACGACTCGAAGACCGACGAGCTGCTGGACAAGAAGGCGATCCTGGCGCTGCTGGAGGAGCACAAGGCGGGCCAGCTGGACCGCAGCCGCCAGCTGTGGGCGCTGATCGTGTTCATGCTGTGGCACGGCATCTTCGTCGAGCACCGTATCAAGCCCGAGGTCCCGGAGCCGGTGTACCCGGTCAAGCTCTGAGCGAACTCCCCGTCGAAGCCACCCTGCGTCCGTAGGGTGGCTTCGACGCTTCCGGGGGTGGTCGAAGTGGAATTCGTGCTGGTGCACGGGACAACGCAGGGGCCCGGGGGCTGGGCGCTGCTGGAGCGGGCGCTGGCCGGCCACCGGACGTTCCCGGTCGACCTCCTCGACGGCGGCGGAACCGGCTTCCCCGCGCTGGTGCGCCGGCAGCTGCCGGCGCTGACGCGCCCGGTGGTCGTCGCCCATTCCGGCGCCGGGGTGCTGCTCCCGGCGATCGGCGCGGCGCTCGGCGCGTCGCGGCTGGTGTGGGTGGGCGCCTACATCCCGGACTTCGCGGGCGGCCGGAGCTTGGCCGACGAAGCGGTGTCGGCGGTCCACCCGGAGTGGATCGGCGTCGACCCGACCCGGGACGTGGCGCTGGCCGACCGGTTCCTCTTCCACGACTGCGACGCCGCGACGCGGGCCTGGGCGCACGGGACGCTGCGGCTGTTCCACCCGCCCTCGCTGGCCACCCGGCCTGCGGGACCGGCGCCGACGATCCCGTCGACGGTCGTGGTGCCCACCGCCGACCGCACGCTCCGGCCGGACTGGATGGCCGGCGCCGCGCGGGAACGCCTGGGCGTCGAGCCGGTCCTGGTCGATGCCGGGCACTGCCCGCACGTGTCCCGCCCGGCCGAGCTGGCCCGGCTGCTCGTGAGCGGGAAACAGGGTTAGAACACTGCTTCCCGCTCACGACCGCGTGCGTCAGGCGGGCAGGACCGCCGAGATCTCCTCCGCCGCGTCCGGGCCGAAGGCCTCGCCGATGCGGGCCAGGGCGTCGGCGCGGTCGAACGTCCACTCCTGCGTGCCGACCGTCTCCAGGACCAGCACCGCGATCAGCGAACCCAGCTGGGCCGCGCGCTCGACGTTCAGGCCGCCGTCGAGGCCGGCCAGGAAGCCCGCGCGGAAGCCGTCGCCGACGCCCGTCGGGTCGGCCTTCGCGCGCTCGGGAACGGCGCCGATCTGCAGGGCCACGCCGTCCTTGCCGACGATCTCGACGCCCTTCTCGCCCAGCGTCGTGATCCGCAGGCCGACCTGGTCGAGGACGTCGGCCTCGGTCCAGCCGGTCTTCTGGAGCAGCAGCTCCCACTCGTAGTCGTTGCTGAACAGGTACTTCGCGCCGGCCACGAACGCGCGGGCCTGCTCACCGGTCATCCGGGCCAGCTGCTGCGACGGGTCGACGGCGAACGCGTACCCGCGCTGACGGCACTCCTCGGCGTGGCGGACCATGCCCTCGGGGTCGTCCGGGCTGATCAGCACCAGGCTCAGCTCGCCGGCGCGCTCGGCGATCGGCTGGAGCTCGATGTTGCGGGACTCGGCCATCGCGCCGGCGTAGAACGTCGCGATCTGGCAGAGGTCCTCGTCGGTCGTGCAGACGAACCGCGCGGTGTGCGCGACCTCCGACACGTGCACGCCGGACGTGTCGACGCCGTGGCGCTCCAGCCAGGAGCGGTAGTCCGCGAAGTCGGCGCCCACGGCGCCCACGAGCACCGGCTGCACGCCGAGCACCCCGAGGCCGAAGGCGATGTTCGCGCCGATGCCGCCGCGCCGGACCACGAGGTCGTCGGCGAGGAAGCTCAGCGAGACCCGGTGCAGCTGCTCGGCGACCAGCTGCTCCGCGAACCTGCCCGGGAAATGCATGAGGTGGTCGGTTGCGATACTGCCGGACACCGCGATCCTGGCCCTGTCTGCCACCGGCTGCTCCTTTGTGCTCGACCTCACGGCAAAAGGCGCGAAGTTACCCCCGGGTCATGACCCAACCGGGTAGTTCGCGCGTGCCCAGCCGACACTACCGGCTGGTACTCCTTCTCCAGTCGAGAGCGGATCAATAGCGTTACGAATCGTGAACGCCGTCACCGAACCCGAGACCCTGTCCGAGCTGATCGCCGACTGCGCGCTCATCCCGGCGACACTGCAGGCCGAGAGCCGTCCGCCCGCCCCCGTCACGGCCCGGCCGTGGGCGGTCGACGAGGCGTGCCACGCCCAGGTCGCCGAGCTCGACGCCTACGTGTAGTCCGCAGCGACGAAGAAGGCCCCGCCTCCCTTCCGGGAAGCGGGGCCTTTCTCACGCTGACTCAGTGGAACGAGTCGCCGCAGGCGCAGGAGCCGGTGGCGTTCGGGTTGTCGATCGTGAAGCCCTGCTTCTCGATCGTGTCCACGAAGTCGATGACGGCTTCCGACACGTACGGCGCGCTCATCCGGTCGACGGCGACCTTGAGGCCGTCGAAGTCGCGGAACAGGTCGCCGTCGAGCGTGCGCTCGTCGAAGAACAGCTGGTAGCGCAGGCCCGCACAGCCACCGGGCTGAACGGCGATGCGCAGGTGCATGTCGTCGCGGCCCTCCTGCTCGAGCAGGGCCTTCGCCTTGGAAGCCGCGGCGTCGGTCAACGTGACGCCGTGGGTCTCCTCGGCGGTCTCGGCCTGCGTCGCGCCGGCGTGCTCAGCGGTCGTCATGGCACTCCCTCTAAGTTCGAACTCGCTGCGGATACTCCTCGTGCTGACGTCTTCAACACCCGGAGCGTCCGATCTGTTCCCCCACCATGGTCGCACATCAATCGACCTGGTGAACGGCGGCGTGACGCCTGCAATACCCTGGTGAGGTGAGGTTCCTGCGCCGAAGCACCACAGACACCGCCGCCGAAGAGCCGGAGACGACCGACGCCGTCGACGTCGGCGGCAAGGCGTACACGCCCGGTAAGGGCAAGGCCACGCCGAAGCGCCGCGAGGCGGAGGCCAAGCGCCGCGGCCCGGTGGCACCGCCGCCGACCACGATGCGCGAGGCGATGAAGCGCAACAAGGAACTGCGCAAGTCGAACCCGCAGACGAAGGAAGACCGCCGCGCGGCGGCCAAGCTCCGCCGCGACCGCATGATGGCGGGCGACGACAAGTACCTGCTCCCCCGCGACCGCGGGCCGGTCAAGGCGTACGTCCGCGACCTGGTGGACACGCGGCGCAACCTGCTGGGCCTGTTCATGCCGCTGGCGATCCTGGTCTTCCTGGCGCTGCTGGTGCCGATGCCCCAGGTCCAGTCGTACATCACGCTGCTGTGCACCGCGATGCTGCTGGTGATGGCGATCGAGGGCTTCGTGAACGGACGCAAGATCGCGAAGCTGGCGCGGGAGAAGTTCCCGAAGGAAGCGGTGAGCGGCCGGTCGATCGGGTGGTACGCGTTCGTGCGGGCGTCCCAGATCCGGCGGCTGCGGGTCCCCAAGCCGCGGCTGAAGCCGGGGGACCCGATCCCCAACTGAGCTGGTTTCGAGAAGCCGGGTGGAGCGATGCTCGACCCGGCTTCTTGCTGTCCGAGACCCGGCACTCGGGGAGCCGGCGAGGCTGGAGTCACTCCAGGATCGTTAGCAAAGCAAACGATTACCGCCTAAGCTCGCACCCATGGAGTTTCGTCGTCTCGGCCGCAGTGGCCTCAACGTCAGTGAGATCTCGTACGGGAACTGGCTCACCCACGGTTCCCAGGTCGAGGAGGACCAGGCGCACGCCTGCATCAAAGCCGCGCTCGACGCGGGCATAACGACGTTCGACACCGCCGACGTCTACGCGAACACCGCCGCCGAATCGGTCCTGGGCCGCGGCCTGAAGGGCCAGCGGCGGGAAAGCCTCGAGATCTTCACCAAGGTCTTCTGGCCCACCGGTCCCAAGGGCCCCAACGACAAGGGCCTGTCCCGCAAGCACATCATGGAGTCGGCCAACGCCTCGCTGCAGCGGCTCGGCACCGACTACGTCGACCTCTACCAGGCACACCGGTTCGACCGGACCGTCCCGCTCGAAGAGACCATGCTCGCCTTCGCCGACCTCGTCCGGCAGGGCAAGGTGCTCTACGTCGGCGTCTCCGAGTGGACCGCCGAGCAGATCAGCCGCGGGGCCGCCCTCGCCCGGGAGCTGAAGATCCCCTTCGTCTCCAACCAGCCGCAGTACAACATGCTGTGGCGCGTCATCGAGGACCAGGTCATCCCCACCTCGGAACGCGAAGGCCTCAGCCAGATCGTCTGGTCGCCGATCGCGCAGGGCGTCCTCACCGGCAAGTACAAGCCCGGCCAGGACTACCCCGCCGGCTCTCGCGCCACCGACGAGAAGGGCGGCGCCAACATGGTCGCCCGCTTCCTCGACGACAACATCCTCAAGCGCGTCGCCGAGCTGGAGCCGCTGGCCAAGCAGGCCGATCTGAGTCTCGCCCAGCTCGCCATCGCCTGGGTGCTGCAGAACCCGAACGTCGCCTCGGCGATCATCGGGGCTTCGCGCCCGGAACAGGTGCACGAGAACGTCAAGGCCGCCGGCAAGAAGCTCGACGCCGACCTGCTCAAGGCCATCGACGACGTGCTCGGCGACGTCGTCGAGCGCGACGCGAGCCTGACCAAGAGCCCCTAGTCCTGGTTGATCCGGCCCTGGAACGGCACGTCGAACTCGACGGCGTCTTCCGGGGCCAGCCGGGGCCGCAGCCCGAACCCGCGCAGGAGGCGGCTGGCACCCGCCAGCCGGTCGCCTCCTCGCCCGGGCAGCCGCGCCGGCTCGAGGCCGTGCGAAACCAGCAGCGTCTCGACTTCGTCGATCAGCTTGTACGGGTCGTACTCACCCACGGACCCAGGTCTTCCCGGTGATCCGCTCGTAGACCTCCGTGTAGCGCCGCCGCGTCTGCTCGACGATCTCCGCGGGGATCTCCGGCCCGGGCGGCGTCTTGTCCCAGCCGGTCGTCAGCGACCAGTCGCGGACGAACTGCTTGTCGAACGCGTGCTGCGGACGGCCCGGCTCCCACTCGTCGGCCGGCCAGAACCGCGACGAGTCCGACGTCAGGACCTCGTCGCCGAGGGTCAGCGTGCCGTCGGCGTCGAACCCGAACTCCAGCTTCGTGTCCGCGATGACCACGCCCTGTTCCGCAGCGTGCTCCGCGCCCTTCGTGTAGATCTCCAGCGTCAGCTCGCGAAGCCGCTTCGCGGTGTCTTCGCCGATCTCGTTCAGGACCTCGTCGAAGGTCATGAACTCGTCGTGGCCGGTGTCGGAGATCTTCGTCGTCGGCGTGAAGATCGGTTCCGGGAGCTTGTCGCCCTCGACCAGGCCCGGCGGCAGCGCGACGCCGGAGATCTTGCCGTCGCGCTGGTACTCGCGCAGGCCCAGGCCGGCCAGGTAGCCGCGCGCGATGCACTCGACCTGGACCATCTTCAGCGGCTTGCAGCGCATCGCGCGGCCGGCGAACTCCTCCGGCACGTCGGTGGTCGACACCACGTGGTTCGGGACCACGCCGGCCATCCGCTCGAACCACCACGCGGACAGCTGGTTGAGCAGCGCACCCTTGTCCGGGATCGGCGTCGGCAGCGAGACGTCGTAGACCGAGACGCGGTCGGACGCGACGAGCAGGATGTCCCCGCCGTCGAGTTCGTACAGGTCACGGACCTTGCCCGCGTGGATGTGCTTCATTCGCCGTCCTCAGTCGTGTACTCGTAGAAAACCCAGTGGTCGGGCAAGGCGGCGGACTCACCGTACTCGACGACCGTCCCGTCGGCCGCCAGGAAGGTGCTCCGGCCGAGCAGCACCGGCGACCCGGCCGGCAGCCCCAGCTCGGCCGCCTCCTCCTCGCCCGCGCGGCCCGCCGCGTGCCGTTCCTGCGTCGTCGCGATCTTCGTGCCCAGGCGCGCGGCCGCGTGGGCCGACGTGCCTTCGACGATCCGCTCGGGCACCAGCAGCGCCGGCGCCTTGGCCGACAGCGCGCCGTCGAACCACGACGTCGACGTCGACAGCGGCCGCGAATCCGGCCCGTAGGTCGTACGGCGCCGCCGGATCGCCGGGGCGCCCTCCTCCAAGCCCAGCGCGGCCGCGGCGCGCTCGGACGCCGGTTCGAGGCCGGCCGAGCGGATCACCGCGAAGTGGCCGGGCGGGTAGATCCGGCCCGTGCGCGCCGAAGCGGTGGTGCGGTCGCGGGCCGTACGGTGCAGGCCGCCGCGGTCGACGACCGTGCCGACCCCGCGCACCGGCCGCACGAGGCCCTGCGAACGGAGGGTGGCGAGGACCTTCGTGGCCGTCGCCATGGCGACGGCCCACGTGCGCGCGATCTCGCGGGCGGACGGCACCGCGTCGCCCTCCTGCAGCCGGCCGGACAGGATGTCGTCACGGATCCGGCCCGCGATCTGCAGGTACGGCGGCTCAGGACGGTCGAGGGTGGGCAAGGCGGCTCCTCACAGGGATTACGCACAAGTGTTCTAGCACGCCGGGGTGTCTCCCACAAAGACCTGTTCAGAACCACCCAGGTGTACTAGTACACGTGCTGGACTGCGCTCTAGTACGCAAGTTACCCTCGAAAGTGTGTCCCCGCCCACACCTCACACCGGCTCCAGCGGCCAGGGCCTCGAGGAACTCCTCGAGGAGCTCCGGCGCCGCAAGTGGGTGCTGCACCTGTTCGGCGGCCGCGAGGCCCCGGAGATCTACGCGGCCGTGTACCGGTGGCCGACCTGCGCGGACGTCATCGTCCTGCGGGACGAGCACCGGGCGAGCGCCTACCGCGTGCCCCTGTTCCCGGGCACCGACGTGTTCAGCCCGAAGGTGGTCACGTGGCAGTACCACGCCACCCCGGTCTGGACGCTGCGGGCGGTGCTCACCCTCGCGGAGCCCGGCACCCCGGGCGCACCGCTGCAGGCACTGCGGCCACAGCCGGAGTGCCACATCCCGCCGGAACTGCGCCACGACGTGACGATCCGGCCGACGGGCACCGCGGAACCGAGGGAAGGGGACGACGGCGGGCCGCCCGCCTGCGCCTAGTCAGCGGGCGAGCAGCCGCTCCGCGACCACCAGGTCGTGGGGGTAGGTGATCTTGAGGTTCTCGGGAGCGCCCGGGACCCAGCGGATCGGCAGGGAGGAGAACCGCTCCATGCAGGACGAAGTGTCCGTACCCACGAAGCCCTCGCGCTCGGCCTGTTCGTAGGCCTCGAGCAGCGGTCCGGCCCGGAAGCCCTGAGGCGTCTGGACTCGGATCGCGCCGGGCACCTGGGCGACCAGGTGCCCGGCATCCACTCCGACGACGTCGTCGGCGGCCAGGCCCGGCACAGCCCCCCCGTCCTCGCGTGTCCGGGTCAGTACCGTGCCGATCAGCTCGGAGTGGACCAGCGGCCGGGCCGCGTCGTGCAGCAGCACGGCGTCGACCCGGCCGCCTCTGATTCTCGGGGCGAGGTGACGCAGGGCGTTGAGCTCGGAGGCTTGGCGCGTGTCCCCACCGTGCACGATTTCGACGTCGTCGCCGGCCACCTCGTCGGCGAGTGCGCGGTCCTGCGGCCGGATCACCAGCACCAGCACGCCGATGCCGGGGGTGCGCCTGAAGGCCTCGAGCGACCAGGCGACGACCCGGCGCCCGGCCAGGGGCAGGTAGACCTTGTTCAGCTTCGCGCCGACGCGGGTCCCCGCGCCGCTGGCCAGCACCACCGCGGCCGCCGTCGTCTCCACGAGCGGCGAGACTACCGGGGACGCCGCCGACCGCCGGGGACTGCCGCGCGCGCCGCCGCGCTGGCGGGCGAGCACCGGCTGCCGGCCGCCGCTCGCCCGCCGGCGGGGGCATTGCCGGGACGAACCACGCGAACCCCCGCAACCGACCCGCGCCCTCCGCGCCGCACGGGCGGGCGCCGCCGCCGGTTTCCGCGCTGCCGGTAGGTTGGCCCCAGCGTTGCCGTGGACGAGAAAGGGCCTGGTGTGGAGCCGGACAGCATCGAGTTCCCCGAGATCACCCCGCCCGACGACCACGCCCGGTCCGACGCCATCGCGCTGCACGGCAAGCTGGTCAAGCCCGCCGGGTCGCTCGGCAGGCTCGAAGAGCTGGGCGTCTGGATCGCGGCCTGCCAGGGCCAGTCGCCGCCGCGGCCGTTCACCCGCCCGCGCGTGATCGTCTTCGCCGGTGACCACGGGATCGCCGCCAAGGGCGTGTCCGCCTATCCCACCGAGGTCACCGGGCAGCTGCTCGGCACGATGCTGACCGGCGGTGCCGCGATCAACGTGCTGGCCGCCGCCGCGGGCGCGAGCGTCCGCGTGGTCGACATGGCCGTGGACACCGAAGCCCCGGCGACCCGCTCGATCGGCGAGTTCAAGGTCCGCCGCGGCTCCGGCTCCATCGACGTCGAGGACGCCCTGAGCGCCGACGAGGCGAAGAAGGCGATCCGCGCCGGGATCGCGATCGCCGACGCGGAGGTCGACGGCGGCGCCGACCTGCTCATCCCCGGCGACCTCGGGATCGGCAACAGCACCCCGGCGTCGGTGCTGGTGGCCGCGCTGACCGGCACCGAGCCGGTCGCGGTGGTCGGCCGCGGCTCCGGCATCGACGACGACGCCTGGATGCGCAAGGCGGCCGCGGTGCGCGACGCGCTGCGCCGGGCCCGCGCGGTCCTGGCCGACCCGGTCGCCCTGCTGCGCACGACGGCGGGCGCGGACATCGCCGCGATGGCCGGGTTCCTGGCGCAGGCCGCGGCCCGCCGGACGCCGGTCGTGCTCGACGGGCTCGTCGCGTGCGCCGCGGCCCTGGTCGCCGAGGACCTCGCGCCGGGCGCGCGCCGCTGGTGGGTCGCCGGGCAGCGGACGGCCGAACCCGCGCACGCCCTGGCCCTGGAACACCTGGACCTGGGCCCGCTGCTGGAACTCGACGTCCGCCTCGGCGAAGGCACCGGCGCGGTGACGGCGCTGCCCCTGCTGACGATGGCCGCCCGCGTCCTCGCCGAGACCGCGACGCACGAGCAGGCCGGCGTCTCCGGCCCGGTCATCCCCGCCACCGCGACCTGAGCACGCGAAAAGGGCCCCGCACGCGAGGTGCGGGGCCCTTTTTCGCGGGGTCAGGCGAGCGGGACCATCCAGTGGTCGACGTCGGGGCGGGTGCCTTCCTGGATGCCGGTCAGCTCTTCACGCAGCTTCATCGTGAGTGCACCCGGCTGCCCGTCGGCGATCGTGAACTCGCCGTTCGCGTGCTTGACGTGCCCGACCGGCGTGATCACCGCCGCCGTGCCGCACGCGAACGTCTCGGTCAACTCGCCCGAGGCGGCCGCCTTCTCCCACTCGTCGGTGGAGATCCGGCGCTCCTCGGCCTTGTACCCGAGCCGCGAAGCCAGCTGCAGCAACGACTTGCGCGTCACGCCGGGCAGCAGCGAGCCGGTCAGCTCGGGCGTGACCACCCGGGCGTTCTCGCCGGAGCCGAAGACGAAGAACAGGTTCATGCCGCCCATCTCCTCGACCCAGCGCCGCTCGACCGCGTCGAGCCAGACCACCTGGTCGCAGCCCTTTTCGACGGCCTGCGCCTGCGCGACGAACGACGCCGCGTAGTTGCCCGCGCACTTCGCCGCGCCGGTGCCGCCGGGCGCCGCGCGCACGTACTCCGTCGACAGCCAGACGCTCACCGGCTTCACGCCGCCGGAGAAGTACGAGCCCGCCGGGGACGCGATGACCGTGTACACGTAGTCGGCGGCCGGGCTGTTGACGCCGAGCCCGGTGGACGTCGAGATCATGAACGGCCGCAGGTAGAGGGAATCACCCTGGCGGGTGGGCACCCACCGCCCGTCGACGGCGATGAGCTCCCGCAGCGACTCGACGAAGACGTCCTCCGGCAGCTGCGGCATGGCGAGCCGCTCGGCCGACTGCCGGAACCGCGCGGCGTTGGCGTCCGGGCGGAACGACGCGATCGTGCCGTCCGGCTGGCGGTAGGCCTTGAGCCCCTCGAAGATGGCCTGGCCGTAGTGCAGCACCGACGTCGCCGGGTCGAGGGTGAACGGGGCGTAGGGGCCGACCTGGGCGTCGTGCCAGCCCTCGGCCTTCGACCACTTGACGGTCACCATGTGGTCGGTGAAGTACACCCCGAATCCGGGCTTCTCGAGTACCTCCGCGACACGGTCCGCGCTCGCAGGACTCGGGTGCGGGACATGGGCGAACTGCGTCGTGGTCGTCATGGTTAGACGATACCGCTTGGTCGGAGGCGCGTTAGTCGGAAGTCCCACTGTTCCGGGTCGCCCGCGCCCACGCCACCGAGACTCTAGGATGACGGCGTGAGCTACTCCACGCAGCCGGCGCCCCGGCCCAAGACCGGCGGGGCCGACGTCAAGACGTTCGTCACCGCGGTGCTGCTGACCTTCGGCGTCGGCCTGCTCGGCATGGTCGGCTGGGCCGTGCTCAGCAGCGGCTTCGGCGGTTTCCTCGGCCTGGTCGGCGGCGTGTTCGCCATCGTGTGGTGGCGGAGCATCCACGGCAAGCAGGTGTTCCCGAAGGTGATTCCGACGAAGTCGGTCGTCATCCTCGCGGTCGTCAACGCGGTGCTGGCGCTGATCCTTCTCCTGATCGCGGGCTGAGCTCCGCCGGCAGCTCCGGCGCCGGCCAGCCGGCGTCCGGGCGGAAGTCGGTGTCCGTGCCGTCGAACGGGTAGGCGCCGCGCTCGGCCAGCGCACCGATCCGCTCGCCTTCCGCGCGCAGCCGATCGAACTGCTCGAGCGTCAGGCGGCCGACTTCCAGTGCGGCCTCGGCCTCGTCCTCGTCGTCCCAGCGCCAGCTGCCGTCGCGCTCGACGACGACGTCGAGCACGCCGTCGATCCGGTCGACCGCGGCCGCCGTGCGGCCCAGCGGGATCTCCAGGTTGACGTACCAGTTCTTGAACCGGCCTTCGAGGTCGAAGAACCACCAGACCGACGACCACTCGTCTTCGGGGATGCGGCGCAGCGTCGACGCGCCGTGCCAGAGGTCCGGCACCGCCACGCGCGGGATGCGGAACCGCTGGTCCAGCGGGGCGTCGCGCATCAGGCGGCCGTCGGCGAGCCTGCTGCCGACGATCGGCGTGCCCGCCGGGAGCCAGGCCCGCAGGACGCGGCCGTCGTCTTCGAGGACGCGCAGCGGGTGGACCTGGCCGATCGAGCCGTCGGGGCGGTGGAAGCGTTCGACCACCGTCTCCCCCGGCCGCCAGCGTCGATCACTCACGCGACCCACTGTACCTGCGCGCGCGTACGCCCAGTAGCAGCTCGATCACGGCCGCCAGCCCGGCCGCGACGAGCACGGGCAGCGCCGGCAGGAAGTACGCGGCCACCGCGGCGACGGCGATCCCGGCGAGGCCGCGCATCCCCAGGCGCTCGCGGACCTCGGCGCCGGCGGCGAGGGCGGGCACCACGGTCGCGACCACCGCGACGACCGTGAGCAGCGGCTGCAGGGAATCCGCGTCGGCGGCGGAAAGCAGGTCGCGCACCGACGTCAGCGACAGCCCGAGCCGGACGGCGCCGAGCTGGTAGAGCGCGGCGAAAGCGGCCAGCGCCGCGACGGCGCCGAGCAGCAGCACCCGCCACCCGGCGTAGGCACGTCCGCCCGGTCGCAGGAAGGGCAGGAACACCACCGCGGCGACGAGCACGCCCGCGAAGTCCGGCGGCCGCGGCCCACCGCCCGCGGTCGCCACCGGCGGCACGGCCACGCACACGGCGACCAGAACGACCCCGGCGACGAGCAACAGCACACCCGCGACGCGTACGACGAAGGTCGGGATCTTCAGCCCGGCGAACCCCGCGCCGGCGACCACCACGACGAACGCCGCGGCCGCGGGTTCGCGGTGCGCCGGGAAGACGTAGGCGCCGAACGCGATCGCGTACACCGTCACCTCGGCCAGCCGGGCGACCACCACGACGACCCGGTCGACCAGGGCTTCCCCCGGTTCCGGGACCCCCGCCGTCACGCCCGCGGCGAGCGCCGCCAGCACCAGCCCGGCCGGCAGCCACCAGCCCGCGCCCGCCGCCGCGGCCGCCAGCGCCACCAGCAGCCCACCGCCCAGCCGCACGCGGCCCCTCCTCGCCCTCTGTTCACCCCTGCTTCCGTCGTCATTAGCATGGCTCACGATCCCGACCGGGCCGGCGCCCGGTACCACCGCGAACGCGCGAGGAGCCAGAAGTGACCGTGCCTAAGCTCGCCCTGTCCGACAACACCGGGGAGGCACTGGCCAAGACGCGCGCCGACGTGGTCGTCATCGGCACCCTGGCCGGCGAGGACGGCCCGCTTCTCGCCGACGGCGCCGCCGCCGTCGACGCCGCCTTCGACGGCCGCCTGGCCGGCCTGCTCGCCACCCTCGGCGCGAGCGGCAAGGCCGAAGAGGTCGTCAAGATCCCGACGCTGGGCAAGCTCCCGGCCGGTGTCGTGCTCGCCGTCGGCCTGGGCAAGGCCGGCGACGGCGTCACCCCCGAGCAGGTCCGCCGCGCCGCGGGCGCCGCCGGCCGCGCGCTGGCCGGCACCGACCGCGCGCTCGTGACGCTGTCCGAGCTCGACCTGCAGGCCGCCGTCGAGGGGACGATCCTCGGCTCCTACGTCTTCACCGCCTACCGCTCGGAGAAGGGTGACGCGCCGGTCGCGAAGGTCGACTTCGCGAGCCCGTCCGGCGGCACCGCCCGCGAGCACAAGGCCACGCTGAAGGCGGCCGGCTCCATCGCCGAGGCCGTCCTCACCGCCCGCGACCTCATCAACACCCCGCCGAACGACCTCTACCCGGCCTCCTTCGCCGACCGCGCGAAGAAGCTGGCCGAGGACAACGGCCTCGAGTTCGAGGTCCTCGACGAGAAGGCGTTGAAGCGCAAGGGCTTCGGCGGCATCCTCGGCGTCGGCGGCGGCTCCTCCCGCCCGCCGCGGCTGCTGCGTCTCGCCTACAAGCCGGCCAAGGCCGCCAAGAAGGTCGCCCTCGTCGGCAAGGGCATCACGTTCGACTCGGGCGGCATCTCGCTCAAGCCCGCCGCGAACATGGACCACATGACCTCGGACATGTCCGGCGCCGCCGGCGTGCTCGCCTCGGTCGTGCTGGCCGCGAAGCTCAAGTACCCCCTGGAAGTCGTCGCGCACATCCCGCTGGCGGAGAACCTGCCGTCCGGGACGTCGTACCGCCCGGGCGACGTGCTGACCATGTACGGCGGCAAGACCGTCGAGGTCCTCAACACCGACGCCGAGGGCCGGCTCGTCCTGGTGGACGCGATGGTCCGCGCGGCCGAGGAGAACCCGGACTACCTGATCGAGACCTCCACGCTGACCGGCGCCCAGGTCGTCGCGCTCGGCAACCGCACCGCCGGCGTCATGGGCTCGGACGACTTCCGCGACCGCGTCGCCGCGATCATGCAGGCCACCGGCGAGAACGGCTGGCCGATGCCGCTGCCGGAGGAGCTGCGCGCCGACCTCGACTCGCGCCTGGCCGACCTGGCCAACGTGACCGGCCACCGCTGGGGCGGCATGCTCGCCGCCGGCATCTTCCTGCGCGAGTTCGTCGCCGACGGCCTCGACTGGGTCCACATCGACATCGCGGGCCCGTCGTTCAACACCGGTTCCCCGTGGGGCTACACCGGCAAGGGCGGCACGGGCGTCCCGGTGCGGACGATCGCCGCGGTCCTGGCGGACATCGCCGCCAACGGCTGAGCCCTCCCGCAGTCCGTCGTGAGTGAGAAACAGGGTTCTAACCCTGTTCTTGCCGAGCCGCAGCGTGAACAGCAGGAACAGCGGGACGACGATCAGCGAGAGCGCCGCGAGCTGCCAGTCGAGCAGGATCAACGCGAC
>NZ_JBFANX010000042.1:0-27911 GCF_040675005.1 Amycolatopsis sp. NPDC049691 | reverse complement strand
GGGGTCCCCGGCCCCCCCCCGCGCCGTCCCCCCCCGGGCGGGCCGGGCCGGTGCCCCCAACCCCCCCCCCCCCCGCGGCCACCGGCGGGCCGACCGGCGAGAATGCCGGGATGACGTTGCGGATCGACATCGGCGGCCTGCCGTCCGGGCACCTGCGGTTCGCCGTCTCCCCGCTGGCCGAGCTGACGGCGATGCTGCACGTCCTGGCCGAACCCGGGCACCACCCGCAGCTCGCCGGCTGGGCGGCGGAGGTCTGGGCCGGGCTGCGGCCCGAGCTGGCCGAGCGGCTCCGGGAGGCGGAATTCCTCTGGCGTTCCTCGCGAGCCGACTTCCTGGTCCCCGCCCGCCCGCGGCCGACGCTCGCCGGCGAACTGGACGAGGTGGACCGGATCGACGACGAAACCTACGTGACCGCGGCGCTCATCACCACGTGCGGCAGCAACCGCGTCCACTTCGGAGCGCCGTCACCGCTGGCCGACGCGACGGCCCGCGAGCGGGCACTGGACCTCGCCCAGGCCCGCGGCGCGCTCCAAGAGGCCTTCGCCGAACGGCTGCTCGCGGACCCGGCGGCCGTGCGGGCGCGGGTGCGGGACACGCTCGAACAGTGCGCGGAAGCGTTCTTCGACGCCGCCTGGACGGGCGTCGCCGGGCAGCTCGCCGCCGACCTGCGCCGGAAGAACGACTTGCTCGCCCGCCACGGGATCGGGGCGGCACTCGCGTCGGTCTCCGGCGCCGTCACCCTGTCCCCGGACGGCGGCCGCATCGTCGTGGACAAGCTCCAGGACACCGCGACCACCGCCGGCGACACGGGGGTCACGTTCCTCCCGAGCGTCTTCGGGCGCCCACACCTGGTGGCGGTCCACGCGCCGGGGTGGCGGCCGGTGGTGCAGTACCCCGTCGCCGGGCCGGCCGAGCCGGTGCCGCTGGAGACGGTCACGCTGCGCCTGTCGGCGCTCGCGCACCCGGTCCGGCTGCGGCTGCTGCGCACGCTGGCCCGCGGCCCGCACACCACGGGCGAGCTGGCCGACGCGTGGGCGCTGTCGGCCCCGGAGGTGTCCCGCCACTTGGCCGTCCTGCGGCGGGCGGGCCTGCTGACGGCCCGGCGGCAGGGCCGGTACGTCCGGTACTCGGTCACCCTGCCCGAACTGACGGCGCTGGGCTCCGACCTGCTGGCGGCCGTGCTGCGCTGAGCGTAACTCCGTTGCCGCCGGGTGTCCGCTGCTGGCACGATCACCGGCCATGACCACGGATCCGGCCATCGACCTGCGCACCCTCGCGACGGAGTGCGCCGGGTTGGTGGCGACCCGGTTCGGCCACGACCTGGACTGGAGCCTGGGCAGCCTCGACCGGCTCGACGCCGTGTGCGCCGAGCTGCTCTCCGAGGGGCCGTTGGCGGAGCAGCGCTTCGACCTGTGGTGGAAGCTGGTCGGCGCCTACACCGGCGAGGTGCTCGTCCGCGCGTACGGCGGGGAGTGGACCACGCACGAGGAGACGCCCGGCGCTTTCGTCGTGGTGGTGCGGGGAGCCACCGCGTTTCCGTTCGGCATCGCCGAGCGGGTGCTGTCGGGCGAGCCGTTCAAGAGCCTGGGGTCCTTCGGCCGCGCGTTGCCCGCGATCATCGGTACCTCCGGACGCGATGCCTGACGGCGCCTGCGAGGTGACTTTCGCGAGCGCCGGGGGTGGTGCTCGGCGGGGACGCCGTGCTGTTCTACGACAAGCGCGTTCTCGACGCCTCCTCTGCGGACCATAGCGGGCGGCACGTCGGAGGACGCCGACGTAACGCTGGCCCTCTACGACCTGCTCGTCGAAGCCGGCCGGCGCGTTGCTCCGGCTTCGCCGGAGCAACGCGAGTGGTCCGGTCCTCTCCGCCGGGCCGGCCGCGAACCGTCCGGGGATTCGCATGCGGACGTCCTACCGCTGGCGCGCGGTGTGGCGGCGGACCGCGCGCTGACTCACGCCAGGCGGTCGAGCAGGCGGAGCCGGCCGTGGTTGGGCACCGACCGCAGCGGGTGTCCCGCCACGCCCCAGCCGGTCAGCAGCTCGTTCGCCGCCACCCAGCCGGTCGTCGCCGCTCTTTCCATCAACGCCACCGGCAGGTCCACCCGGATCGCGTCGCCCGCGAGGACCAGCCCCGGCTCCGGGGTCACCACGCCCGGCCGCGATGCGAACCCGCCCACCGGGAACAGCGGGCAGTCCTGCCGCGTCACCGTGATCTCGCCCAGCACCCGCGCCGCCGCCGTCTCCGGGTACAGCTCGTGCAGGCGCGCGTCCAGGCCCGCGCCGTCCGGCGACGCGTACGCGTGCGTCTCCACCACCGAGCCGCCCGTGCGCGCGGCCCAGCGGCGGGCTTCCCCTTCGTACCGGTTCAGGACGCTGATGTTGTCCAGCGGCGGCCGCCCGCCCGTGCCCAGGAACGCCGGCCGCTCGGCGCGCACCGGCCGGTCGAGCCACAGCCGGCGGACCACGAACGGCGGTGCCGTGCGCAGCCCCGCCACCGCCGCCCGCCACGACGGCGTGCCCAGCTCCGGCGACGCCGCCACGATCCGGCGCAGCCCCGCGACGTCGCACGCGAGCACCACGGCGTCGAACCGGACCCCGTCGACGAGGAACCCGTCGTCGTCCCGCGCCACACCGCGCACCGCCGTCCCGAGGCGGATGTCCGTGCCCCGCCCGGAAAGGTGGTCGCCGAGCGGGTCCCACAGCGCCTGCGGGAACGGCTCGGCCGGCACGTCGAAGAGCAGCCCCTCCGAGGACCCCAGGAAGTACAGGTGGAACATCGTCGCGAGCTCGGCCGCGGAAAGCTCGGCCGGGTCGGCGAAGAAGCTGCGCGAGAACACCTCGAACGCCAGGTGCCGCGCCGCCTCCGGGAAGTTGATCGCGCTGAGGAACGACGCCGCGTCGAGGTGGTCGAGCCGGTCGTACACGCGGGGAACGCTGACCGTCGCCAGCGGCAGGGCCTGCCGTCCGGCCAGCCGCACCAGATCGCGGGCCCGGAACGTCGGGCTGCGCAAGGCGAACGCCAGCGCGTTCAACGGCGGGGTCAGCGGGAGCCCGGCGAACGTGTCGGTGCGCCCCTGCGGGTCGACCAGCGGGTAGTCGGGCACCGGCACCAGCCGCTCCAGGCCCGGGTCGGTGCGCCCGAGCAGCGCCCGCAGGTTGTAGTACTGGCGGAAGAACGCGTGGAACCCGCGGCTCATGGTGACTTCCGTGCCGTCCGGCAGCCGCTCGGGCCAGCCGCCGGCGCGACCGCCCAGGTAAGCCTCGCGCTCGAACACCGTCACCGCGACCCCGCGCTCGGCGAGCCCGGTCGCCGCGGTGAGCCCGGCGATACCACCCCCGACGACGGCCGCGCGTGGACGGCGGCCGAGCCGCCCGGCGTCGGGGAGCCCGCCGGGTGCGGGGTGGGTCTCCGCCCGGCGGTCGCGGCCCGCGCTCACGGTGCCGTGCCCAGTACCGTGTGGACGATCCCGCGGGACCAGCCCGGCATCGTGCCGGTGCGGACGTCGGTGAAACCCGCGCGCGTCAAGCGCGAGCACAACTCGGCGACCCCGTCGAACGCCGCGACGCTGCGGCGCAGGTGCCGGTAGAGCGTGGCGTCGCCGGTGGTGATCCGGCCCAGCGGGATGACGATCGCGCCGCACACCGCGTTCCACACCCAGCGCGCCCGGCGGGAGTCGCGCACGGAATATTCGTGCAGCGCCAGCTGGCCGCCGGGCCGCAGCACCCCGCGCAGCGCCCGCAACGTGGCGTCGGGGTCGTCGACGTTGCGCAGCAGGTACGCGGCGAGGACCGCGTCGAACGGGCCCGCGACCCCGGCCAGCTCCTCCACCGGGGTGTGCCGGAATTCCACTGTGGACGGCCACGGTTTCGCGCGGGCGTGCGCCAGCATCGCGCCCGACGCGTCGATCGCGGTGACGCGCGCGTCCGGGGCGATCGCCAGCAGCGCGGCCGTCGACGCCCCCGTGCCGCAGCCCGCGTCGAGGATCCGCAGCCCCTGGTGCCCCGGCCGGATCAGCCGCCGCGCCGAAAGCCGCAGGTCGCGGTGGTAGCCCGGGTTCAGCCCGACGAGCCGGTCGTAGGCCGCCGCGCCCGCGTCGAACGCCGCCGGCACTTCGGCGCGGGGCAGGCCGTTGCCTTTCATGCACTGTCCTTTCGCGACTTCCCGCGCTCCCACAGGAGCAGGACCGCGGTGACGAGGGCGTAGCCGAACAGGAAGTCCTCCACCGGGATGTCCCACGGGAACCGCCAGCCGGTGATGCCCGCGGGGGAGTAGCGGACGATCGGCGCCGACAGCTTCGTCAGCCACCCGTCCACCGGGATCTGGAAGGCGATGACGATCACCATGGCGACCCAGTACGTGGTCCGCCGGAACAGCCCGGTGCGCAGGACGAAGACCTCCGCGACGACCACCGCGAGCACGGCGGCGACGGCGGGAACCGTGTAACCCCACGGCATCAGCGCCGCACCCGCCGTCGGTCGAGCAGCGGCCGGACGAGCCGGCGCAGCAGGGTCCCGGTCAGCTCGACGGCCTCGTAGGTGAGGACACCGCAGACCGGGACCACGACGAAGAACAGCACTTCTTCCACCGGGATCCCGAACGGCGTGCTCACCCCGGTGACGAACGCCGGGTCGAAGTCCCAGATGCCGGCGGCGATGGCCAGCGCGTCCCACACCAGGAACGCCGCGGCCACCGGCAGCACCGCCCGCGCCAGCCGCCGCGGCCGGCGGTACACGCGGGCGCCGGCCAGCTCCAGCGGCAGCGTCACCAGGACGCACGCGCCGAGGACGACCAGGTACTCCCACCGGCCCACGTCACGTCACCGCCGGATGGCGCCGCCGCGCCCACTGCGCCCGGACCAGCGCGTCGCCGGCCGCGGCCAGCCGCCGGTGCCGGGGCACGCGGGCGCGGCCGCCGAACACGTTGTAGTCCACGGCTTCGATGCGGTCCAGGATCCCTCCATAAAGGACGTACGCGGTCCGCACGCACGGCCGCGACGCCGGGTGCAGCATCGCGATCCCCGGCCGGGCCTCGGCGTAGACGCGGCGGGTGGCCGCGACCTGCTCGGCCAGCGCCCGCCGCACCGCCGGGTCAAGCCGGCGCGTCCGCGCGCACCAGGCGAGCCGGTCGCGGTCGACGCCGGCCGCGGCCAGCTCGTCGGCCGGCAGGTAGACCCGTCCGCGCTCGAGGTCCTCGGCGACGTCGCGCAGGAAGTTGGTCAGCTGGAACGCCTTGCCGAGCGCGGCGGCCCGCGGCGCCGCCTCCGCGCGCGGGACGACGGTGCCGAGGATCGGCAGCACCTGCAGCCCGATGACCTCGGCCGAGCCGTGGACGTACTCGTCGAGCGCGGCGCGCGTCGGGTAGCCGGTCACGGTCAGGTCCATCCGCATCGAGGTGAAGAACGCGCGGAAGTACGGTTCCGGGATGCCGTGGCGGGTGGCGGTGTCGATGACGGCCATCCGCAGCGGGTCGTCGCTCGTCCCGGCGGCGAGTTCCTTCAGGAACCGTTCTTCGACGTCGAGCAGGGTGGCGGCGATCGAGTCCGGCGTGGCGCCGGGAGCGGGTTCGTCGACGAGGTCGTCGAGCCGCCGGGCGAACCCGTAGAGGGCGTGGACGGCGGGGCGCTGCGCGGGCGCGAGCATGCGGGTGGCCAGGAAGTAGGTGCGGCCGTGCCGGGCGTTGAGCTCCCGGCAGTGCCGGTAGGCCTCGCGCAGCCCGGCCCCGGTGATGCCGGCGGCGTCGAGTTCGCGGCGGGTCACCGGCCTGCCTCCCCGGTGATCCGGTCGGCGGCCAGCCGCCCGGACAGCAGCACGGTCGGGACGCCGACCCCCGGCACGGTCCCGCCACCCGCGAGCACGACGTTTTCCGTGGCCGGTGGCAGGTTCCGCGGCCGGAACGGTCCCGTTTGGACGAACGAGTGCGCGTAGCCGAACGGCGTCCCCGCGACCATCCCGCGGCGCGCCCAGTCGGCCGGGCCGAGGACGTGCCACGCCTCCGGTTCGAAGCCGGGCAGCAGATCGGCGCGGACGTGGTCGAGGATCTCCTTGGCGTACGGTTCGGCCTCGCTGTCCCAGTCCTGGGGCCCCCGCTCGAGGTTCGGGACCGGCGCCAGGATCGAGAACAGCTGCCGCCCGGCCGGCGCCAGCCCGGGATCGGTCGCCGTCGGGCGGGTGATCAGCAGGGACGGGTCGCTCATCCGGCTGCTGTCGGTGATGAGCTCGCGGAAGGTCGACGCCCAGCCGTGGCCGAACGAGATCGTGTGGTGCCCGACCGGCCAGTCCCCGGGACCGCCGGTGTGCAGCACCAGCGCGGACGGCGCCGGGCGCAGCGGCACCGGGCGGCGCGGCGCGCGGCCCAGCAGCCGGTAGGACTCGTGCGGTTCCGTCGTCAGGACGACGGCGTCGCACGGGATCCGGCCCTCGGCCGTGCGGACGGCCGTGACCCGCGCGCCCCGCCGTTCGAGCGCGGTGACCGGTGCGCCGAACCGGAATTCCACGCCTGCCCCTTCCGCGACGCGGGCCATCGCCCGGGGCACCGCGGCCATCCCGCCCTCGGGGAAGTACACGCCGCCGACGGTGTCCATGTAGGAAATGACGGCGTACAACGCGAGTGCCCGCATCGGCGATTCCCCGGCGTACAGCGCCTGGAAGGTGAAGACGCGCTTGAGGCGTTCGTCGCGCAGGAACGCGCCGATCTTCCGGTCCAGCCGCCGGAAACCGCCGAGCGCGACGAGCCGGGCGAGGTCCGGTGACACGAGCCCGAGCGGCGAATCGATGTTGCTCGCGACGAACCGGTCGAACTCCGCCGCGTACAGCCGGGTCAGCCAGGCGCGCAGCCGCCGGTACCCGGCCGCTTCGTCCGGGCCGGCGAACTCGCGGACGGCGTCGGTCATCCGGTCGGCGTCCGAGTGCACCGGCAGGACCGACCCGTCGGCGAAGCGCGCGGTGTAGGCCGGGTCGAGCCGCGTCAGCCGCAGGTGATCGGTCAGCTCCGCGCCCGCGGCGGCGAAGACGCCGGCGAGGATCGACGGCATGGTCAGCACCGTCGGCCCGGTGTCGAGGTGGTAGCCGCCGGTCTCGACGCGGCCGGCCCGGCCGCCCGGGCCGGGATCGCGTTCGACGACGGTGACCCGCCGGCCGCGGCCTGCCAGGTGCAGGGCGGCGGACAGCCCGGCCAGGCCGGCCCCGACGACCACGACGTGGCCGGTGCGCCCGGTGACCGTCCTCATCGGACGCGCTCGGTGCAGCGGTTGGCCAGGACCGTGAGCGCGCCGGCCGCCTGGCGCGGCAGGGGAACCGGATCGATCGCCTCCAGGGCGTGGCGGACGCGTTCGTCGACGAACTTCTCCAGCTGGTCGCGGGCGCCGGTCGCGGTGATCAGGTCCCGCCACCGGTCGACGGCGTCGTCGTCGATTTCGTCGAGGGCGAGCAGGTCGCCCAGCTCGGCGCGCTGACGGCGGTCGGCCAGGTCGCGGGCGAGCACGACCACGCTGGACGCCTTGCGCTCGCGCAGGTCGTCGCCCGCGGGCTTGCCGGTGACCGCCGGGTCGCCGAACACCCCCAGCAGGTCGTCGCGGAACTGGAACGCCTCGCCCAGCAGGCCGCCGTAGGTGCCGAGCGCGGTGACGACGTCCTCGGGACAGCCGGCCAGTGCCGCGCCGAACTCCAGGGGACGGCGGACCGTGTAGTTGCCGGACTTGCGGCGGACGACGTCGAGGACGTCGGCCCAGGACGGCAGCGTGCGGGCGTCGTTCACCAGGTCGCCGAGCTGGCCGACGGCGAGTTCGGAGCGCAGCAGGTCGTAGGCGGGCCGGCCGCGGGCGAGTGCGTCGGCGTCGAGCCCGCTTCCGTGCAGCAGCTGCTCGGACCAGACGAGGAACAGGTCGCCCGCGAGCACCGCGGCCGACTCGCCGAAGCGGGCCGCCGAGCCGCTCAGGTCCTGCTCTTCGTGCCAGCGGGCGAACCGGACGTGCAGCGACGGGCGGCCGCGTCTCCGCGCCGAGCCGTCCATCACGTCGTCCTGGGCCAGCGCGAAGCAGTGCAGCAGTTCCAGGCTCGCGGCGGCGCGCAAGGCCGCGGCGTCTTCCGGGCCGCCGCAGCGCCAGCCGGTGTAGGCGAACATCGGGCGGAGGAACTTGCCGCCGGTGACGAACTCCGGCAGCGCGCCGACGGCCGGGGTGTCCGCCGCGCGCCCGGTGAAGTGCTCGCGCACCCGCTCGGTGACGAAGGCGTGCACATCGGTCGCGCAACGCCGGCGCAGCGCGTCGAGCCACGCCACCGATCCGGCGGCCGTCGAGGTCGCGGTCATCCGGGCTCCTCTCCCCGTCTTGCGATGCGCAACCGATGCACGCTCAGCGAGCATCAAGGGGCACGTCGGATGGTCTGGCTGATACCCCGGTTCTACCGTGATAAACGCGGATGCGCTCGCTGAGCAGCCGAATTCGCTGACGTTGCGGGCCCGATGCGGATCGGTCACGATGGACCGATGAACGTCAGCCGCCGGATCGCCGCGCGATGGCCGCGGCGCTGGCCCGTCCAGCCGTTCGCCGAACCCCGCTGGGCGAAGCAGGAGCCGACCTACCGGGACTGCCCGCCCGCCCTGATCGAGGCGGCGGGCAAGCGCGCCTCGGCCCGTCCGTCGGGTAACTGGTTCGTCGTCGCGGCCGGCCGCGAGGTGCGCGCGGACCGCCCGTTCGGTGTCACGGTCGGCGGCCGCGAGCTGGTCGCGTGGCGCGGGCCGGCGGGGGACGTCCGGATCGGCCCCGGCGCGTGCCCGCACCTGGGCGCCCCGCTCGCCGACGCACGGGTGGACGCCGGCGCGCTGCTCTGCCGCTGGCACGGTCTGCGCCTCGACGGCTCCCGGTGCGGGACGTGGTCCCCGGTGCCGTCACACGACGACGGCGTGCTCGTCTGGGCGCGTCTCGACACCCTCGGCGGGGAGCGGCCGTCGGACGCGCCCGTGGTGCCGGCCCGCCCGGCGAACGCGGCCCGCATCGACGCCGTCGCGACGCTGACCGGGACGTGCGAGCCCGAGGACGTCGTGGCGAACCGCCTCGACCCGTGGCACGGCGCGTGGTTCCACCCGTATTCGTTCAGCCGTCTGCGGGTGCTCGAGGCGCCGCGGGGGATCGACGTGCCCGACGACGAGGACCGGTTCCTCGTCGAGGTCACGTTCCGGCTCGCGGGCCGCTGGGGCGTGCCGGTGCTGGCGGAGTTCACCTGCCCCGAGCCGCGCACGGTGGTGATGCGGATCGTCGAGGGCGAGGGAGTGGGCAGCGTGGTGGAGACGCACGCGACCCCGCTCGGCCCGGGCCCCGACGGCCGCCCGCGCACGGCGGTCATCGAGGCGACGATCGCCGCTTCGGAGCGGCCGGGCTTCGCCGTGGCGGCGAAGCTGGCGCCGGCGATCCGGCCGTTGATGCGCCGCACGGCGGCCCGGCTGTGGCGGGACGACCTCGCCTACGCCGAACGCCGGTACGCGTTGCGCGCCGGGTGAGTTTGGGCCCCGGCGGCCCGGGTACACGGCTCGCGGTGGTGCCCGCCCGTGTTCGAGCTCAGCTCGTGGTCTCCGCAAACCCGGGCAGTCGGGCGGGCACCGCTCTCACCGCCCGGCGGCGGCCATGACCGGGCGCCACGGGGTGGCGTCGAAGATCAACGTGATCGCCCTTCCTCGAGCCGGAAGTGCTCGGCCGCTGGGTGCCAGGCCAGTGTCACGTCTCTTGGCGGTACAACACACCGAGCAGGTCGACCCGGGACCAGGCTGACGAACGCGCCGCGTCCGGCGAGGTGGCCGCGGGCGTCGTCGGAGCTGATCAGTGGGCTGGGAAAGTGAACCTCCCGGTGATCAGGTCCAGACGGTCCGGCGTGGTCATCGGTTCTCCAGGTGCCGGGCGAGCTGCTGCTGGTTCTCCACCAGCCGCAGGCAGAGGTGGCGCAGCCGGGTCGTCTCGGCGGCGGTGAACCCGCGGAAGAGCGCCGCCATGGCCAGCTGCGACGGCCGCCGGAACTCCTCGAGCCACGTCCGGCCGTCGTCGGTGATGCGGACCAGGACCGAGCGGCGGTCGCGGGGATCCGGGACCCGTACCGCGTGCCCGGCCCGTTCGAGGGTGTCGACCAGGCCGGTCACGTTGCGCGAGCTGACTCCGGCCGACGCGGCGAGGTCCTTGATGTTCGCTTCGGCGGCGCTGAGCCGGATCAGGATGTCGAGGGCGCCGGGGCTGAGGCCGCGGCTGTCCGTGCCGTGCGAGCGCAGCTGGTCGAGACTGCGCGCGGCCGCGCGGACGGCGGCCCCCGCTTCGAGCGTGCCGGTGTCTTCGCCGTGGGTGAACCCGGCGAGGGCGTTGCGGACGTCGGGGGAGTAGAGGAAGTCGTCGGGGTCATTCGAGAGGTCGTTCATTGTGAAGCACTACATTAGTACGTGCTTCCGTATTTGTGTCAAGAGCTCGTCCGCCGGAAGCCGTTTACCGGAGTTTCGCCCGGAGTTAGCCTCGGGCCCGGCACAGGTTCTCGTAGGCCCGCGCACAATGGCCCGGCTCTCCACCCCGACACCCCCGGAGTCCTCATGACGGACGTCAACAGACGGCGTTTCCTGCAGCTGGCCGGCGGCACCGCCGCCCTTTCCGCGCTCTCGACGAGCATCGCCCGAGCGGCCGAGATCCCCGCCAGCCACCGCACCGGCACCCTGCGGGACGTCGAGCACATCGTGGTCCTCATGCAGGAGAACCGGTCGTTCGACCACTACTTCGGCACGCTGCGCGGCGTCCGCGGCTTCGGCGACCCGCGGCCGGCGACCCTGGCGAACGGCAAGCCGGTGTGGGCTCAGTCCGACGGCAAGCGGGACATCTACCCCTTCCGCCCCGAAGCGGACAACCTGGGCCTGCAGTTCATCCAGGACCTGCCGCACGGCTGGAACGACACGCACGCGGCGTGGAACGGCGGCAGGTACGACAAGTGGGTGCCCGCCAAGGGCTCGACCACGATGGCGTACCTGACGCGCGAGGACATCCCGTTCCACTACGCGCTGGCCGACGCGTTCACCATCTGCGACGCCTACCACTGCTCGTTCATGGGCTCGACCGACCCGAACCGCTACTACATGTGGACCGGGTACACGGGCAACGACGGCCAGGGCGGCGGCCCGGTCCTCGGCAACGACGAGAAGGGCTACTCCTGGACGACCTACCCCGAACGGCTGGAGCAGGCCGGAGTGTCGTGGAAGATCTACCAGGACATCGGCGACGGCCTCGACGCCGCCGGCGGCTGGGGCTGGATCGAAGACGCCTACCGCGGCAACTACGGCGACAACTCGTTGCTGTACTTCAACTCCTACCGCAACGCCAAGCCCGGCGACGCCCTGTACGAGAAGGCGCGCACCGGCACGAACGCGAAGGCCGGCGAAGGCTACTTCGACCGGCTGCGCGCCGACGTCAAGGCCGGGAAGCTGCCGCAGGTCTCGTGGATCACCGCGCCGGAGGCGTTCTGCGAGCACCCGAACTGGCCGGTGAACTACGGCGCCTGGTACATCGCGCAGGTCCTCGACGCGCTGACCGCGAACCCGGACGTGTGGAGCAAGACCGCGCTGTTCATCACCTACGACGAGAACGACGGCTTCTTCGACCACGTCGTCCCGCCCTACGCCGCGGCCGGCCAGTCCACTGTGGACACCGCGGGCGAGATCTTCGCGGGGTCGGCGGCGAACCCGGCCGGGCCGTACGGGCTCGGCCAGCGCGTCCCGATGCTCGTGGTCTCGCCGTGGAGCAAGGGCGGGTACGTCTGCTCGGAGACGTTCGACCACACCTCGATCATCCGGTTCGTCGAACGCCGCTTCGGCGTGCGGGAGCCGAACATCACGTCGTGGCGCCGCTCGGTCTGCGGCGACCTGACCTCGGCGTTCGACTTCGCGCGCACCGACGCGCGGGTGCCCGCGCTGCCGGACACCGCGGGCTACGAGCCGCCGGACCGCGTGCGGCACCCGGACTACGTGCCCGCCGTCCCGGCGCGGAACGTGCTGCCGAAGCAGGAACGCGGGCTGCGGCCGGCGCGGGCGCTGCCGTACGACCTGTCGGCCGACGCGCGGCTGGCGGACGGCACGCTGACGGTGACGTTCGCCAACCACGGCCGCGCGGGCGCGGCGTTCTACGTGGTGACGCCGTCGGGCGAGCCGCGCACGTACACGGCCGGCGCGGGCAAGTCGCTGGCGGCCGCGTTGCCGGCCGCCGGGGCGTACGACTACACCGCCTACGGGCCCAACGGGTTCGTCCGGCAGTTCCGCGGCGGCGGCGCCGGTCCGGAGGTGAGCGTCCGGCAGGAAGGCTCTGGTCTCGCGCTGGTGCTGACCAACAGCGGATCGACGACGGTGCAGCTGACGGTGGCTGACGCGTACGGCCACTGCTCGACGACCCGCCGGCTCCGGCCGGGCGCGCGGGTCGTCGAGCACGTGGACACCCGCCGCAGCGGCAACTGGTACGACGTGTCGGTGACGTCGGACCGCGATCCGAAGTTCCTCCGCCGCCTGGCGGGGCACGTCGAGAACGGCCGGCCGAGCACCAGCGACCCGGCCACGCGCATGGACTGACGTCACATCGGGCCGCGGCGCCAGTCCGACGGGCTGGTGCCGCGGTGGCGTTTGAAGGCCACGCTGAACGCGAACGGGTCCGCGTAGCCGACCGCCTTCGCGACGGCGGCGACGGTGTCTTCGGTGTCGCGCAACAGATCCGCGGCGAGCGTCATCCGCCAGCCGGTGAGGTACGTCAGCGGCGGCTCGCCGACGAGGTGCGCGAAGCGCGCGGCGAACGCGGCCCGCGACAACCCCACCCGCGCGGCCAGCGAGGCGACCGTCCACCGGTGCGCGGGTTCGGCGTGCAGCAGGCGCAGTGCCTCCCCGACGCCGGCGTCGTCGAGTGCCCGGTACCAGGCCGGCGGCGCCTCCGCCGCGCACCACGCCCGCACCGCCAGCACGAGCACGAGGTCCAGCAACCGGGCCAGGACGGCGTCCTGGCCCGGCTCGTCGAGGACGACCTCGGCGGCGAGCAGGTCGAGGGCCGCGCGCGTCCGCGGCCCGTCGGGCACGACGGCCAGCGGCGGGAGCAGCTCCAGCAGGCGGCCGGCGACGGCGCCGTGGAGTTCGTAGGCACCCCGCAGCAGGGTCGTGGCGCCGGGTTCGCCGTCGCCGTAGGTGCGCGGCGCCCGGCGTGCCAGCTCCGCCACCCCCGCGACGGGGTACTTCTTCGCGCCCCGGATCACGTGCCGGGGCGGGGTGGCCGGGTCGTCGGCGATCGTGTAGCCGGGCGCGCGGACCAGGGCGAGGTCCCCGGCGGTCAGCCGGACCGGCTCGGCGTCGCCGACGCGCAGCGACGCGTGGCCGCCGAGCGTGGCGACGAGGGTGAGCGGCGGGGCGTCCGTGAAGGTCAGCGACCACGGCGGCCGCTGGATCAGCTGCCGCACCAGCGCGTCGGCGGCGTGGGCCCGGTGCAGCAGGTCGCTCAGGACGTCCATGGCCCGACCGTAGACGATCACAAAGGAATCCTCGACCATCTCCCATGGATCGTCTTGTCCGCACGCGGTTGGCTGACGGCATGCAAACGACCTTGATCCTCGGCGGCACCGGCAAGACCGGCCGTCGCATCGCCCGGCGCCTCGAGAATGCCCGGATCGCTTCGCGCACCGACGGGTTCGACCTCGGCGACACCGCGAGCTGGGCGTCCGCGCTCGACGGCGTCACGGCCGTCTACCTGGTGGAACCGGATCTGCGCGCCGCGCGGCTGCCGCGGTTCGTGGACCACGCGGTCGCGGCGGGGGTGTCCCGGCTGGTCATGCTGTCCGCCCCGCGCGCGGGGGAGGAGGGGCATCCGCTGCACGCCGCCGAGCGCGCCGTGCGGGAGTCCGGCGCCGGCTGGACGATCCTGCGTCCCCAGTGGTTCGCGCAGAACTTCAGCGAAGGCCCGTGGGCGGCCGGGATCCGGGAGGGCGTCCTGGCCCTGCCGGCCGGAGCCGGGGCCGCGCCCTTCGTCGACGCGGAGGACATCGCCGACGTCGCCGCGGCGGCGCTGACCGACGACCGGCACGCCGGTGAGGTGTACGACCTGACCGGCCCGCGAGCGGTCGGGTTCGGCGAGGCGGTGGACCTGATCGCCCGGGCCGCCGGCCGCGAAATCGAGTACGCCGACGTCGAGCCGCGGGTGTTCGTCGAGCGGCAGATCGCTTACGGCGTCCCGGAAACGGTGGCGCGCCTGCTCACCGGCTTGCTCGCGGACCTGCGCGAAGGCCGGGGCGCCGACCTCGGCGACGGCGTCGAACGCGCCCTCGGCCGGCCGCCCCGGTCGTTCGAGGAGTTCGTCGCCGCGACCACGTGGCTGGTCAGCTGAGCCGCGTGACGGTCAGCCTCAGCGAACCCCGGTTGCCGGCGTACCCCAGCCAGCTGTCGTTGGCGTAGGCGTAGAAGTACCCCGGCTTCCGGTTGACCCACCCGGCCATGCCACCGCCGATCGGGATCGCGTCGTACGGCTGCTGGACGTCGTGGGCGTCGAGGTTCGGGGCCGCCACCGCGCCGATCAGGGCCATCCACTTCGCCCCTTCGCAGCGGCGGCCCCCGAACGAGCGGGCGTCCGCGTGGTTCAGCCGGGCCAGCTGGGTCTGGAGCCAGGCCGACGTCGTGGCCAGTGCGTGCAGCACGTCCTGGAAGTCCAGCCGGGCGTCGGCCTCGGTGCCGTCGGGGCGGTGCGCGACCTTCCCGTTCAGCCAGGTGCCCTCGGCCTCGAACGCGTAGTCGCCGGGCACCAGGTAGAGGCCCGTCCAGTTCCACGGCTTCCCGGCGTAGACGTCGACGGTCGCGGACTCGCCCACCTCGAGCCGCCTGCCGGGGCGGTACGGGCCGGTCGTGATCGGCGGCGTCGCCTGGCGGTCCACAGCGGACTGGGCGATATCGGGGGAATCCTTGCTGATGAACGGGAAGGCGCGCGGCGCCGGGCACAGGACCGTGTAGACGCTGTGGAGCGAGTCGTGCAGCACGTCCTGGGCATCCGGTGCGATCTGGTTGTACATGGTGTCGTCGAAGACGAGGTCCGGGACGGCCACGCGGCATTCGTCGATCATCCACCGCAGGGCGGCGTCGGACAGCCCGGTGCGGTCGTGCCCGCCGCCGACGTCGCAGTGGTCGCCGGGGAACCAGACCTGCTCGACGTCCCGCCCCTTGTCCACATTGGACCACAACGTCGGCATGAACGGGCCGCGCATCTCGTCGATGGCGAGCGCCTGGCGGGCGTGCCGGACGTGGCCGCCGAGCTTCGTGTCGTGGAACCGGGGGAGGTGCCCGACGTGGTCCTCGACGAGCTTCAGCGGGCCGAGCCAGTCGGGGATGCCGAGGGACCCGACGGTGTCCCAGACGCCGAGGAACTCGATCGGAACCGGCTCGGCCGCTTCCTCGGCACCCGCCCGGTAGACGTCGGTGAAGAGCCGGTCGACCTCGGCCCAGAACGCGGTGGAATCGGCCGTCTTGAGCGCCGCGGGCAGGCCGCAGCACTTGAGCATGCCGGAGAGGCTGCGGACGGTGAACGCCCCGCGGCTGAACCCGAACAGGTGGACGGCATCGCCGGGCTCGTAGGTGCGGGCCAGCCAGGCGTAGGCGCTCTTGATGTTTTCGGACAGTCCTTTGCCGACCAGCCCGCCTTCGAGGTGGTCGAGCAGGCCGGGCCCGGTCCCGACGCCGGGGTGGTAGTACCGCAGCTGGTTGGCGCGGTCGGCCACGGTGTGGTGGATCCGCGCGACGTTCGTCGGGGCCGGCCTGCCCTGTTGCTGCTGGTCCGGCGTGTTCCAGGTGCCGTCGCAGCAGACCACCAGGTGGCGCCGCCCGCCGTTCGCCTCGCTCATCCGATCCACCTTCGCTCCACTCGGGATGCTTGGGAGTCGCTTCGATCCCGGCCGCGGTTACAGTCCCGAGGTCTGGAAGAGGCGGAACGGGGCCCGCCGGATACGGCCGGGTTCAGAAACCGGGCAGCAGAGCGCCGAGTTTCCGGCGGCCGAGCGGGGTGACGGCGAGCTCGCGGTCCGCGTCGCCGCGCCGGACGAAGCCCGCCTCGAGGAGCGCGTCCAGCACCCGGCCGCCGAGGACGCCGCCGAGGTGGGGGATGCGGTTGGTGCGGTCGAGGCACGCCGTCGCCCACCGCCGCCGGCCCGGGTCCACCGTGGCCGGGTCGACGCCGAGGTCGTGGAACGCCGAGACGTCGCCGCCCAGGGCCAGGTCGGCGGCCGAGCCGTCCGGGGGCCGCAGCGCGCCGCGGTCGACCAGCATGGCGAACACCGCCACGCCGAGCCTCCCGGCCGCGTGGTCGTAGCACGTGTGCGCGATGTCCACAGCGGACTCCGCCGGCCGCGGGGGCGTGAGGGAGTCGTTGCCGCCGTAGCGGGCGAGTGCCGTGAGCACCGGCAGGAGGTCGTCGCGGCCGACGCGGTACAGCGCGTGGCGGCCCGCGTGCTCGACCGTCACCAGCCCGGCCGCCCGCAGCCGCGCCAGGTGGTTGCCCAGCCGCGGCGCGGTGACGCCGAGCGCGTCGGCCAGCTGCACCATCGTGTGCGGCCCCTCGGCGGCCAGCAGCTGCAGCGCCGTGAGCCGCACGGGGTCCGACAGCTCCCGCGTCAGCCCGACGATCGCGGCCTGGATGGTGTTGTCCGGTTCGACCATTCCGCGCACCGGGGAATCCTAACACCCTTCACGAATGCCTGAATGATGCTACCGTTCAGGCTTCCGTGAAGGGTGGTTGCATGAGAAGCCTGCTGTGGGGCCGCGGCGTCTCCGCGCTCGGCGACGGCCTGTGGTTCACCATCTGGGCGCTCTACTTCACCCGGATCCTCGGGCTGCCGGTGGTGACGGTGGGCGCGGGCATGGCCGTGGCGAGCGCCGTGGGCATGGCCGCCGCGGTGCCCTTGGGCGCGTTCGCCGACCGCGCCGGCCCCCGGGCGGTGCTGGTGGCGGTGACCCTGGTGCGCGCCGCCGCGATGGCCGGCTACCTGGCGGTGGACGGCACGGTGTCGTTCCTGGTCGTGACGGTGCCGTTCACCGCGCTCGCCACCGGCGGAACCGCGATCCGGACCGCGCTGGTCACCGGCCTGGTCGCCGACCCGGCGCGCCGGCTGCGCGCGCTGGCGCAGCAGCGGGTCGCCCAGCACGTCGGGTACGCCGTCGGCGCCGGCCTCGGAGCGCTCGTCCTGACCGCCGACGCGCCCTGGGCGTACACCCTCGCCATCGCCGGCAACGCGCTGAGCTTCCTGGTCCTGGCCGGCACGACGCTGCTGGTGCCGGCACCTTCGGGACGCCCCGCCCGGCGGGAGGGCGCCCGGGCGGTGCTGCGCGACCGGCCCTACCTGTGCGTCGCCGGTGTGACCGCGGTGCTTTCCCTGTGCTGGGCGATGTTGTCGGCCGGGTTGCCGCTGTGGCTGTCCGGCTCGACGCGGCTGCCGCTCGGCCTCGGCGGCGTCGTGGTCGTGCTCAGCTCGGTCGGCATCGCCGTGTTCCAGGTGCCGTTCGCCCGCTTCGGCCGCACGGCGCGCCAGGCGGCCCGGACGGCGGTGGTGTCCGGCGTGGTCCTGGCGGCGAGCTGCCTGCTCCTGGCGACCACCGACGGCGGGGCGGGGGCGGGCGCGGTGACGGTGGTCGTCCTGGCCGCGGTGCTGCACGTCGTGGGCGAGCTGAGTTACGTGGCCGCGAACTGGGGGCTCTCGGTGCGGCTCATGCGCGAAGAAGCGAAGGGGGCTTACCAAGGGGCGAGCGAAGCGGCCACGGCGACGGTCCAGATGGTCGGGCCCGGCGTGTTCACCCTCGCGGTCGGCGGCCTCGGCGCGCTGGGGTGGGTGCTGGTCGCCGCGGTGTTCCTGGTGGCCGTCGCGCCCCTCCCGCGGCTGACCCGCTGGGCCCTCCGGACCCGGGAACCGGCGGCTATGCTCCCGGACCGTGCGTCTTGACCTCGACCGGATCCGGGCCGCCCGCCGGGTGATCGAGCCGGTCTTCCTCGACAGCCCGCTCTACCGCTGCGAACCCCTCGAACGCGAACTCGGCTGCCGGGTCGGCGTGAAGCTCGAAACCGCCAACCCCGTCCGCAGCTTCAAGGGCCGCGGCACCGAACTGGTCGCGCACGGCCTCGCCGAACGCGGGGAGCGCGCCGCCGTGTGCGCCAGCGCCGGCAACCTCGGGCAGGCTCTCGCGGTGTCCGGACGGGCGCGCGGGATCGACGTCACCGTGGTGGCGTCGCGGTTCGCGCCCGCCGCGAAGCTCGAGCGCATCCGGGGTTTCGGCGCCCACTTGGAACTCGTGGACGGCGACTTCGAGCTGGCCCGCTCCCGCGCGGCGGACCTGGCGCGACAGCGGGGCGTCCGGCTCGTCGAAGACAGCCTGGACGTCGAAACCTGCGAAGGCGCGGCGACCATCGGGCTCGAACTGGTGGCGGGTGGGCCGTTCGACGCCGTGCTCATCGCCTTGGGCGGCGGTGCGCTCGCCACCGGGGTCGGTCACGTCCTGAAGTCCTTGGCCCCGGGGACCGAAGTGATCGCGATCCAGCCCGAACGCGCGCCGGCGATGGCGCGGTCGTGGCGGGCACGCCGGGTCGTCACCACCGACACGGCCGACACCATCGCCGACGGCGTCGCGGGCCGCTTCCCCATTCCCGAAGTCCTCGACGACCTGCTGCAGGTCGTCGACGATGCCGTCCTGGTGCGGGAGACGTCGATCATCGCCGGCCTGCGGCTGTTCCTGGAGAAGGCGGGTCTGGTGGTGGAGCCGTCGGCGGCGCTCGGCCTGGCGGCGATCCTCGAAGACCGCGAGCGCTTCGCCGGCCGGCACGTGGCCACCATCGTCTGCGGCAGCAACGTCGACCTGGCCGCCTACCGCGGGTGGCTCAGCGCTTGAGCAGGCCCTTCTCCCGCATGACCGCGCGAAACGCTTCGGTCTGCGCCGCGTCGAGCGCGCTCGCCGGGAACGCGAGCGTGCCCTCGGACTCTGTGGTCAGCACCCAGAAGCCGCGGACGAGCGCGGCACTCTTGAAGGTCGGCCACGGCAGGCTGATCGTCTCCCCGGAAGCCTCGACCGTGTAACCCGCGTCGGACAGCTCGAGCCGGGTGGTCCCGGACTCGGAGAGGGCCCGCACCGCCCGGGCGGCGCGCCGCACGTTGAAGATCTGCCGGCCGAAGAGGCCGAGCACGAGGACCACGACGCCGAAGACGAGCGCGCGCGGGTCCGGCGCGTCCCGGAAAGCCAACGCCAGCAGCAGGATCCCGAGCCCCAGGTAGATCCCGGCCGGCAGCCACCGGACCAGGGTGCCGTGCGGGTGGCAGGCGCGGAACGCCTGCCGGGCCATTCTGGGTGTGTAGTGAAACGACGACGAGATGTCCACGGAGACGTTCCCCCCAAGATGGCGATCGTACGCGTTCATTCTGGCACGGCGTCCGCCATGGCATCATGGGCCGCGATCGGCGAACCGAACGGAGACCGGACTCGATGGACGCTTTACCGAACGCTGCGACCGAGCCTTCGATCCGCGACATGCTCGCCGTCAACCTGCGCGCGGCCCGGGCGGCGCGGGGCCTGTCGCTGTCGGAGCTGTCGCGGCGGTCGGGCATCGGCAAGGCGACCCTCTCGCAGCTGGAGGCGGGCAGCGGCAACCCGACGATCGAGACCGTCTTCAGCCTGTCCCGCGCCCTCGAGGTCGCCATCTCCGACCTGCTCGACCACCGGCCCCGCGGCGGCCTGACCGTGGTGCGCGGCGCCGACGTCGAAGTGCTCCGCGGCGAGGGTGTCGACCTGCGGCCGTTGCGCCGGATCGAAGCGGAGAGCAGCGTTTTCGAGGTGTACGACCAGGTCGTCCGCGGCGACGCGCCGCAGCGGTCGCAGGGTCACGTCGGGGTCGAGCACACCGTCGTGCAGACCGGCGGGCTGCGCGTCGAGGTGGCCGGCCGGACCGTCGACCTCGGGCCCGGCGACTACGTCGCCTTCGACGCCCGCGAGCCGCACAGCTACACCGCGCTGGCCGCGCCCGTGCACTCGGTGCTGCTGCTGCAGTACCGCGACGGCGAACGGCTCGACGGGCGGCCGCACCCGTTGACACCTCCGGTCCTGGAGACCTAACCTCCGATCGTTCGCTTTACCGAACACCGGAGGGTCGATGAACCGAACGCGGGTGGTGGTGATCGGCGCCGGTGTCGTCGGGGCGGCGTGCGCCCGGGAGCTGAGCCTCGCCGGGTTCGACGTCCTGGTCGTCGACCGCGGCCGGCCCGCGGGCGGCACCACCTCACACGGCGAAGGCAACCTCCTCGTCTCGGACAAGGGCCCAGGGGCGGAGCTCCGGCTCGCGCAGCTCTCGGCCCGGCTGTGGCCGGAGATCGCGGCCGAGCTGGGCGACGGCTGCGAGTTCGACCCCAAGGGCGGCATCGTCGTGGCCACCACCGAAGCCGGTGCCGGCGCGCTCACCGCGTTCGCGGCCGCGCAGGCCGCGGCGGGGGTACGCGTCGAGCCGTTGTCCACAGTGGACGTCTTCGCCGCCGAACCCGCGTTGACCCGTGCCGTGACGGCGGCGGTCCGCTACCCGGAGGACGCCCAGGTCCAGCCGGCCGGCGCGACGCTCGCCCTGCTCGGCTCGGCCCTCGCGCACGGTGCCCGCCTGCGCACCGACACCGAGGTCACCGGCGCGGTCGTGCGGGGCGGCCGCATCACCGGGGTCCGCGTGCCCGGCGAGGTCTTCGAGGCGGACGTCGTCGTCAACGCGGCCGGCCCCTGGGCGGGCGAGGTCTCCGCGCGGTTGGGTGCGCCGATCGCGGTCCGCCCCCGCCGCGGCGAGGTGCTGGTGACGACGCCGATGCCCGGGGTGGTGCGGCACAAGGTGTACGACGCGGACTACGTGGGGGCGGTCGGGTCCGGCGACGGCGAGCTGCAGACGTCGGCCGTGGTCGAGTCGACGCGGGGCGGCACGGTGCTGATCGGCTCGTCGCGCCGCCGCGTGGGTTTCGCCGACGCGCTCCTGCCGTCGGTGCTGAGCGCGATCGCGGCCAAGGCGCTGCGGCTGTTCCCGTCGCTGGCCGACGCGGCGGTGATGCGCGCGTACGGCGGCTTCCGGCCCTATCTGGACGATCATCTCCCGGTCCTCGGCGAGGACCCGCGGCTCGCCGGCTTGTGGCACGCGACGGGACACGAAGGAGCGGGCATCGGGCTGAGCGTCGGCACGGCCCGGCTGCTGCGCGAACTGCTGACGGGGTCTTCGCCGTCGATGCCGGTGGAGGAGTTCACGGTGGACCGTCCGGCGGTGGTCGCATGATCGAGATCACCGTCGACGGCGAGCCGCTGGCCGGCAGCGAAGGACAGACAGTGGCGGGGATCCTGCTGGCGGCCGGCCGGACGTCGTGGCGCACCACCCGATCCGGCGCGCCACGGGGTGTGTTCTGCGGAATCGGAGCGTGCTTCGACTGCGTGGTGACGGTGAACGGGGTACCGGACGTCCGCGCGTGCCGCCGCCGTGCCACCGACGGCGACGAGATCCGCACCCAGTCGCGCCGGGAGGACGCATGACGAGGGTGGTGATCATCGGCGCGGGGCCAGCGGGACTGGCGGCCGCCGAGCACGCGCTGAAGGCCGGGGCCGAGGTCACGGTGGTGGACGGTGCGGACGCGCCGGGCGGGCAGTACCACCGGAGGTTTTACGCGGACCCGCACGGCTTCGCGGAAGTGCTGAGCCGGTGCGAGTGGTGGCCGGAGAGCACGGTGTGGGCACTCGAAGCTCCCGGCGCTGCCCAGGCCCGCGATCCTGGCTCGGCCGCACAGTCACCCGCACTCCGGATCCACCTCCTGCGCGGCCCAGCCGATGGCACCGACCGGCACCGCGTCACCCTCGAACCCGATGCCCTGATCCTCGCCACCGGCGCGCACGACCGCGTCCTCCCGTTTCCCGGCTGGCAGTTGCCCGGCGTCTACACCGCCGGCGCCGCGCAGACCCTCGCCAAGGGGGAGCGGGTCGCCGTCGGCAAGCGCGTCCTCGTCGCCGGGGCCGGTCCCTTCCTCCTGCCGGTCGCCGAATCGCTGCTGGCCGTCGGTGCCGACGTGCTCGCCGTCCTGGAAGCCAACCCCGTCTCGACCGTCCTCAAAGGATGGTCGGGAACCGTCCCTCGTGGCAAAGCCGCCGAACTCGCCCGCTACGCCGCCACCCTGGCCCGGCACCGCGTCCCCTACCGCTTCGGCCACGTGGTGGTCGAGGCCCGCGGGGACGACCGGGTCCGCGAAGTCGTCACCGCCCGCGTCCGCGCCGACTGGTCGGTCGTCCCCGGCACCGAACGCACCCACGCCGTCGACGCCGTCTGCGTCGGCCACGGCTTCGTCCCGCAACCCGAGCTGGCCGTCGCCGCCGGCTGCGTGCTCGACGACGGCTTCGTCCGGATCGACGACGACCAGCGCACCACCGTCGAAGGCGTCTTCGCCGCCGGGGAGATCACCGGGATCGGCGGGGCGGACGCCGCACGCGCGGAGGGCGCGGTCGCCGGCTGCGTCGCCGCCGGGGGCACGCCGAGCCGGGAGCTGCTCCGCACCCGGGACCGCACCCGGGCGTTCGCGCACCGGTTGAAGGCCGCCCACCCGATCGGTGCCGCGTGGCCCGGCTGGCTGCGCGACGACACGATCGTCTGCCGCTGCGAGGAAACCACCTACGGCCGGCTGAAGGAAGCTGCCGCCGACGCCGTCGAGCCGGGCCCGCACGCGCTCAAGCTCGGCACCCGCGCCGGGCTCGGCCCGTGCCAGGGCCGGATGTGCGGCCCCACCGTCGCCGAGCTCTGCGGCGGCGCCGAACGCCACCACCGACCGATCGCCCAGCCGATCCGCCTGGGCGAGCTCGCCGCACCCGAAGGAGACTCATGAGCACCCGCGATCTCGGCGGCGTGGTAGTCGCCGCCGCGCTGCCGTACAAACCCGACGACACCGCCCCCGCCGGGCTGGCCGTCGACTACGACACCTACGCCGAACACTGCCGCTGGCTCGTCGGCAACGGCTGCCGCGGGGTCGGCCCGAACGGCTCCCTCGGCGAATACTCCTCGCTCACCGACGACGAACGCCGCCGCGTCGCCCGCACCGCGATCGAGGCCGTCGGCGATGACGGGATCGTCGTCGTCGGCGTCCACGGACCCGGCGCGCACCAGGCCAAGTACTGGGCCGAGGCCGCGGCCGAGGACGGCGCGCACGGCGTGCTCTGCCTCCCGCCGACGCTCTACCGCGCCAACCGCGGCGAAGTACTCGCCCACTTCGAAGCCGTCGCGTCGGTCGGCCTGCCGGTGATGGTCTACAACAACCCCTTCGACACGAAGGTCGACCTCACGCCCGACCTGCTCGCCGAGATCGCGCAGATCGACAACGTCGTCGCCGTCAAGGAGTTCTCCGGCGACGTCCGGCGCGTGCTGGAGATCCGCGAACGGGCGCCCGAACTCGCCGTGATCAGCGGCGCCGACGACGTCGTCGTGGAGAGCCTGCTGATGGGCGCGACCGGCTGGTTCGCCGGGTTCCCCAACGTGTTCCCGGCCGAGTCGGCGCGGCTGTTCGAGCTGGCCACGGCGGGCAAGCTCGACGAAGCCCGCGCGCTGTACGAGCCGCTCGTGGCCGCGTTCCGCTGGGACTCGCGCACCGAATTCGTCCAGGCCATCAAGCTCGGCATGGACATGGTGGGCCGCTACGGCGGGCCGTGCCGGCCACCGCGCGGGCCGCTTTCCGACGTCCACCGCGAGCAGGTCCGCGCCGACATGGGCCGGGCGCTCGCCGCGCTGGGGGTGGCGTAGGTGCGGTCTTCACGCGCGATCGCGGCGGTCGACTCGCACACCGAAGGCATGCCCACCCGGGTGGTGACCGGCGGCGTCGGCCCGATCCCCGGGGACACGATGGCCGAGCGCCGCCGGTACTTCATGGCGAACCTCGACCACATCCGCCAGTTCCTCATGCACGAGCCGCGCGGGCACTCGGCGATGAGCGGCGCGATCCTGCAACCGCCCTGCCGCGACGACGCCGACTGGGGTGTCGTGTACATCGAGGTGTCCGGCTGCCTGCCGATGTGCGGCCACGGCACGATCGGCGTCGCGACGGTACTGGTGGAAACCGGCATGGTCGAGGTGACCGAGCCGACGACCGTGGTGCGCCTGGACACCCCGGCCGGGCTCGTGTACGCCGAGGTGACGGTCCGCGACGGGCGCGCGGAACGGGTCAAACTGCGGAACGTGGCCTCGTTCCTCGCCGAGCGGGACGCCGTCGTGGACGTGCCCGGCTTCGGCGAGGTCCGCTACGACCTGGCCTACGGCGGCAACTTCTACGCCATCCTCGACCTGTCCCAGGTGGACATCCCGTTCGACCGGGCGGAGAAGGACCGGATCCTCGCGGCCGGCCTGGACATCATGGGCGCGATCAACGAGCAGCGCCCGCCGAAGCACCCGGCCGACCCGCTGATTGGCGGCTGCAAGCACGTCCAGTTCCTCGCGCCCGGTTCGGACGCCCGCACGTCGCGGAACGCGATGGCCATCCACCCGGGCTGGTTCGACCGCTCGCCGTGCGGCACGGGCACGTCCGCCCGGATGGCCCAGCTGCACGCGCGGGGCGAGCTGCCGCTGCACACGCCGTTCGAGAACAGTTCGTTCATCGGCACGACGTTCACGGGCGAGCTGGTGGGCGAGACGGAGGTGGGCGGCGTGCCGGCGGTGATCCCCGAGTTCTCCGGCCGGGCCTGGATCACCGGGACCGCCACCTACCTGCTCGATCCCGATGACCCCTTCCCGACCGGTTTCGTGCTCTAGGAGGTGATGCTGGCGACGGCGTCGACGCCGTAGTTCCTGGCGTACCCGTTCTCGACCCCGACCAGGATCTCGGCGACCTCGAACCAGCGGTCCCAGAACGGCGTTTCGCGCAGGGCGTCGACCAGGAGCTGGTACGCCTCGTGGCCGGCGGCTTCCCACACCCACACGTCGGTCACGCGCGCCGAGTAGAACTCGGTGTCGTAGAAGCGCGAGCGGACGCCCTTGGCCTTCGCCTCGACCGCCGGGACGATCTCGGTCCGGAACGCCTCGATCCGCTGCTCGACCGTCATGGCCAGCCACTCCGGCGTGGTCTTGACCAGCATGAAGGCGGTTACCGTCGCGGTCACGCGTACGCACCCGCCTCGATGTCCTCGACGAGCGTCGGCCCGGACGGCGTCCAGCCGAGCAGCTCCCGCGTGGCCGTGCTCGACGCGGACATGTCCGTCGCGAAGAACCGGCCGACGAACCCGAAGTGCCCGGCCGCGTTCTCGGGCGCGATGGAGACCACCGGCAGGTCGAGCGTGCGGCCGATCGCCTCGGCGATCTCACGCGTCGTCACGGCTTCCTCGGCGACGGCGTGCAGGCGTGCCCCGGGCGGGGCGGCCTCGAGACCGAGCCGGACGAGCCGGGCCGCGGCCGGGCGGTGGACCGCCGACCAGGCCGTCGTGCCGTCGCCGACGTATGCGGACACGCCGTGCCGGCGGGCCGCCGCCGTGATGGCGGCGAGGAACCCGTGGTCGCCGGCGCCGTGCACCGACGGTGCGAACCGGCAGCTGACCACCCGGACGCCCTTCCCGACGTACTCGAACGCGAGGTTCTCGCCGCCACCGCGCATCGAGTCCGGGCCGACCGCGGGGGAGACGTCGGACTCGCGGGCGGGCCGGCCCCGGACCAGGCCGGCGAGCGCGCCGGCGAGCAGGAACGGCCGGTCGGTGCCCGCGAGCGCACCGGCCATCGTCTCGATGGCGGCCCGCTCGGTCCGGTTGTTCTCGGCGGGGTTCGCCCAGTCGTGCTTGTTGCCCAGGTGGACGACGGCGTGGGCGTCGATCGCGCCGTCCCGGAGACCGTCGAGGTCGTCGAGGTCGCCGCGCCGGACGCGGGCGCCCGCCTTGGCGAGCTTCAGGGCCGCGGCTTCCGACCGGGCGAGGCCGGTGACCTCGTGCCCGGCGCCGAGCAGTTCGTCGACGACGGCGGTGCCGATCCACCCCGTCGCCCCGGTGACGAACACGTGCATGGTGCTGCTCCTTCTTCGGGGAACTCCTTGACGAGTCCGAAGTTAGGAGCAGCGGCCCTGCGCGTGCCACGCAACTTTGGCAATTGACAATTGAGTCAGACGCAAATGTCAGGATCCCGTCTCGACGTGGTCCAGCACGCCGAGCGCGTCCGGTACCAGCACCGCGGCCGAGTGGTAGGCGCTGACCAGATAGGACGTCACCGCGCGGTCGCTGATGCCCATGAACCGGACGTTGAGCCCGGGCTGGTACTGGTCGGGTAGCTCCTTCGGGCGCAGGCCGATGACGCCGGCGTCGTCTTCGCCGGTGCGCATGGCGAGGATCGACGTGGTGCCGGTGTCGGTGATCGGAATCTTGTCGCAGGGCAGGATCGGGACGCCGCGCCAGGCCATGACGCGTTTGCCGTCGAGCAGCGTCGTATCCGGGTAGACGCGTGCCCGCGTGCATTCGCGGCCGAACGCGGCGATGGCGCGGGGGTGGGCGAGGAAGAACTTGGTCTTGCGGCGCCGGGTGAGGAGGTCGTCCAGGTCTAGTGGGGTGGGTGGTCCGGTGCGGGTGGTGAGCCGGTGTTTGAGGTCGGCGTTGTGCAGGAGCCCGAAGTCGGTGTTGTTGACCAGTTCGTGTTCTTGCCGTTCGCGCAGGGCTTCTACGGTGAGCCGCAGCTGTTGTTCGAGCTGGTTCATCGGGTTGTTGTAGAGGTCGGCGACGCGGTTGTGTACTCGCAGCACGGTTTGTGCGATGGCGAGTTCGTACTCGCGGGGTGAGGGGTCGTAGTCGACGTACGTTCCGGAGAGGATGGGTTCGCCGTCGTGGCCGGCGGACAGGTCGATGCTGGCTTCGCCCTTGGCGTTCTGGGGTTTGCGGGGGCGGCCGATCGCTTCGGCGACGTGGGCGCGAAGCGATTCGGACCGGCCGTTGAGGCGGGCGTAGGCGTCCGCGGGCAGGACGAGCGCGATGACGTGGGTGGCGGCTCGGGCGGTGAAGCGCCAGGTGGCGTCGTTGCGGGCGAGGAGTTCGGCGCCGAAGTGGTCGCCGTCGGTGGCGGTGGCGAGGTGGGTTTCGTCGCCGTATTCGCCGCGGCCGTGCTGGGTGACTTTGCCGTGGGCGAGGAGGAAGAGGGTGTCGAGGGGGGTGTCGATGGTGGTGATGGTGTCGCCGGGTTCGTATTCGCGTTGTTCGAAGGTGTCGGCGAGGGCGGCGAGGGCTTGTTCGTCGCCGAAGCCGCGCAGGAGTTCGAGTTCGGTGAGTTCGGCGGGGACGACCTGGACGCGGGCGCCGGTGGTGTAGAAGGAGACTTTGCCGTCGCCGACGGTGTAGGTGAGGCGGCGGTTGACGCGGTAGCTGCCGGCGGGGACCTCGACCCAGGGCAGCTGGGAGAGCAGCCAGCGGGTGGTGATGCCCCGCATCTGCGGCAGGGTTTTCGTCGTCGTGGTCAGCGTCCGCGCGGCTCTGACGCCCAGCGACAGCTGCAAGGACGCCGTTTCCTCCGTCACCGTCACGGGTCTCAGCCTTCCCGGCCGAGTTCGACGCTTTCCAGTACTGCCAACGCGTCCGGCACCAGCACCGCGGCCGAGTAGTACGCCGAAACCAGGTAGGAGATGATGGCCTGTTCGCTGATGCCCATGAACCGCACGTTCAGCCCGGGCTGGTATTCGTCCGGTAGCCCGGTCTGGTGCAGCCCGACGACGCCTTGGGCTTGTTCGCCGGTGCGCATGAGCAGGATGGAGCTGGTGCGGGTGTCGGTGACGGGGATTTTGTTGCAGGGCAGGATGGGGATGCCGCGCCAGGCCGGCACGTGGTGCCCGCCGAGGTCGACGGCGTCGGGGTAGAGGCCGGCTTTGGTGCATTCGCGGCCGAACGCGGCGATGGTTTTGGGGTGGGCGAGGAAGACGGCGGG
>NZ_JBFANX010000041.1:0-30841 GCF_040675005.1 Amycolatopsis sp. NPDC049691 | reverse complement strand
GCGGTCTTGGCAGCGACCATGAACATCTTCGCTGCTGCGGCGCAGCTCCAGCCCTCTTCGACGATCAGGCGGGCAAGTCGGAGTCGGGTGCGTGGGGTCAGGGTGGCGTTAGGGTGGGACATGAAGGCCTCCGGTCGGTGAAGCGGTTCCTAGACAGCTCCACTTCACATCCGGAGGCCTTCACCTGTCTGTGCGACAGGCCGCCACCAGTCACCTCAACTCGGGACAACGTCCCTGAACATCACATCTAACGCAGCGTGGCGTGGCTCGGCGTCAGGTCCTTCAGCGTCCGGACGCCGAGCAGCTGCATCGTGCGGACCATCTCCGTCCGCAGGATGTCGACGCACCGCTGGACACCGCGCTCGCCGCCGGCCATCAGGCCGTACAGGAACGCGCGGCCGATCAGCACGGCGTCGGCGCCGCGGGCGATGGCCGCGACGATGTCGCCGCCCGACAGGATGCCCGTGTCGATCCAGACCTCGGCGCCGCCCTGGATCTCGTCCAGCACCGCGGGCAGCAGCTCCAGGGGCGTCGGGGCGCGGTCGAGCTGGCGGCCGCCGTGGTTGGACAGCAGGACGGCGTCCGCGCCGTGTTTCACGACGTCACGGGCGTCGTCGACGTTCTGCACGCCCTTCACCACGAGCTTCCCCGGCCAGGTCTGGCGCACCCAGTCGAGGTCGTCGAAGTTGAGCGTCGGGTCGAACAGCTTGTTCAGCAGCTCGGCGACCGTGCCGTCGAAGTGGCTGAGCGAGGCGAAGTTCAGCGGCTCGGTGGTGAGCAGGTTGAACCACCAGGCCGGGTGCATCGCGCCGTCGAGGAACGTCTTGAGCGTCAGCGCCGGCGGGATGGTCAGGCCGTTGCGGACATCGCGCAGGCGCGCCCCGCCGACTGGGGTGTCCACGGTCAGCATCAGCGTGTCGTAGCCGGCCGCCCACGCTCGATTCATCAGATCTTCGCCGGCGCCGTGGTCGCGCCAGACGTAGAGCTGGAACCACTTGCGGGCCTCGGGCGCCGCCGCGGCGAGATCCTCGATCGACGTCGTCGCCATCGTCGACAGGCCCATCGGGATGCCGTTGCGCTGCGCGACGCGGCCGACGGCGGCCTCGCCCTCGTGGTTCATCATCCGGGTGAACCCGGTGGGGGCGAAGGCGAACGGCAGCGCCGAGGTCTTCCCGAGGATCTCCCGCGTGGTGTCCACATCGGACACTCCGCGCAGCACGTTCGGGTGGAACTCGATCCGGCGGTAGGCCTGCCGGGCGCGGCGCAGGCTGTCTTCGAGCTCGGCCGCGCCGTCGGTGTAGTCGAACGCCGCCCGCGGGGTGCGCTTGCGGGCGATCATCCGCAGGTCCGCGATGGTGTGGGCGTTCGCCAGCCGCCGTTCGGTCGGGTTCAGCACGATCGGCTTCGGCCGCAGGATCTGCTTCAGCTCGTCCGGTTTCGGCAGCCGGCGCTTCGTCACCTTCATCAACTCCCTTGCACAGCCTGCACGGCGAACAGGACCCGGCAGACATCAGATGTCTGCCGGGTCCTTTCTAGCACCAGGTCACGCGTTCCCGGCGTCGGACGTCTGCGGCCCGGCGGCCGCGATGTCGTCGAGCCGGTACTTCGTGGCCGCTTCGAGGACCTTCGCCTGGTCGACCTCGCCGCGCTTGGCGAGGATCGACAGGGCGCCGACCGTGATCGACTCGGCGTCGACCAGGAACTTCCGCCGCGCGGCGGGCCGGGTGTCGGAGAAGCCGAAGCCGTCCGTGCCCAGCGTCAGCATGTCGGTCGGGACGTACGGGCGGATCAGGTCCGGCACCGCGCGCATCCAGTCCGACACCGCCACGACCGGCCCGTTCGCGCCCTTGAGCGCCTCGGTGACGTACGGCACGCGCGGCTCGCTGCCCGGGTAGAGCAGGTTGTCGTGGTCGATCTCGACGGCCTCGCGCCGCAGCTCGGTCCACGACGTCGCCGACCACACCGCGGCCCGCACGCCCCACTCCTCGGCCAGCAGCTTCTGCGCCTTGAGCGCGTCCGGCATCGTGACGCCCGAGACGAGGATCTGCACCTCCGGACCGTCGCCCTCCGGGGCGTCGGCGTACTTGTACAGACCCTTCAGCAGGCCGTCGACGTCGAGGTTCTCCGGCTCGGCGGGCTGCTGGTACGGCTCGTTGTAGATCGTCATGTAGTAGAAGACGTTCTCGCCGTTGCCGTCCGGGCCGGTCTCGCCGTACATCCGGCGCAGGCCGTCCTTCACGATGTGCGCGATCTCGAACGACCACGCCGGGTCGTAGGCCACCGCGGCCGGGTTGGTCGCCGCCAGCAGCAGCGAGTGCCCGTCCGCGTGCTGCAGGCCCTCACCGGTCAGCGTGGTGCGGCCGGCGGTGGCGCCGAGGACGAACCCGCGGGCCATCTGGTCGGCGGCCGCGTAGAGGCCGTCACCGGTGCGCTGGAACCCGAACATCGAGTAGAAGATGTAGATCGGGATCATCGGCTCGCCGTGCGTCGCGTACGACGTGCCGACGGCGGTGAACGACGCGGTGGAGCCCGCCTCGTTGATGCCCTCGTGCAGCAGCTGGCCCTTCTCGGACTCCTTGTAGGCCAGCATCAGGCTCGCGTCGACCGAGGTGTACGTCTGGCCGTGCGGGTTGTAGATCTTGGCCGTCGGGAACATCGAGTCGAGGCCGAAGGTGCGGGCCTCGTCCGGGATGATCGGGACGACCCGCTTGCCGATCTCGGAGTCCTTCGCCAGCTCGCGGACTAGCCGGACGAACGCCATCGTCGTGGCGACCTCCTGCTTGCCGGAGCCCTTCCGGATGCCCTCGTAGACCTTGTCGCCGGGCAGGACCAGCGCCTTCGCGGCCTTCGGGCGGCGTTCCGGCAGGAAGCCGCCGAGCGCCTTGCGGCGGCCGATCATGTACTCGATCTCGGGCGAGTTCGCGCCCGGGTGGTAGTACGGCGGCAGCTTCGGATCGCGCTCGAGCTCCTCGTCGCTGATCGGGATCCGCTGCGAGTCGCGGAACAGCTTCAGGTCGTCGAGGGTGAGCTTCTTCATCTGGTGCGTGGCGTTGCGGCCCTCGAACGCCGGGCCCAGGCCGTAGCCCTTGATGGTGTGGGCCAGGATCACCGTCGGCTGGCCGTGGTGCTCCAGCGCCGACTTGTAGGCCGCGTAGACCTTGCGGTAGTCGTGGCCGCCGCGCTTGAGGTTCCAGATGTCGGCGTCGGAGAGGTCCTTGACCAGGTCCTTCGTCCGCGGGTCGCGGCCGAAGAAGTGCTCGCGGACGAAGGCGCCGTCGTTGGCCTTGTACGTCTGGTAGTCGCCGTCCGGCGTGACGTTCATCAGGTTGACCAGCGCGCCGTCGCGGTCGGCGTGCAGCAGCGAGTCCCACTCGCGGCCCCAGATGACCTTGATGACGTTCCAGCCGGCGCCGCGGAAGTACGACTCCAGCTCCTGGATGATCTTGCCGTTGCCGCGCACCGGGCCGTCGAGCCGCTGCAGGTTGCAGTTGATCACGAAGGTCAGGTTGTCGAGGCCCTCGCCGGCGGCCACGTGGATGAGGCCGCGGGACTCGGCCTCGTCCATCTCGCCGTCGCCGAGGAACGCCCAGACGTGCTGGTCGTCGGTGTTCTTGATGCCGCGGTCGCGCAGGTAGCGGTTGAACCGGGCCTGGTAGATGGCGTTCATCGGGCCGAGGCCCATCGACACCGTCGGGTTCTCCCAGAACTCCGGCATCAGCCGCGGGTGCGGGTACGACGGCAGGCCGCCGCCCTCGCCGGCGTGGCTGTACTCCTGGCGGAAGCCGTCGAGCTGCGACTCGGAGAGGCGCCCCTCGAGGAACGCGCGGGCGTAGATGCCGGGGGAGGCGTGGCCCTGGATGTAGATCTGGTCGCCGCCGCCGGAGTGGTCCTTGCCGCGGAAGAAGTGGTTGAAGCCCACTTCGTAGAGCGCGGCGGACGAGGCGTAGGTCGAGATGTGACCGCCGACACCGACGCCGGGGCGCTGCGCGCGGTGCACCATGATCGCCGCGTTCCACCGGATCCACGCGCGGTAGCGGCGCTCGATGTCCTCGTCACCGGGGAACCAGGGTTCGTTCTCGGTGGGGATGGTGTTGACGTAGTCCGTCGAGGTCAGCGCCGGGACGCCGACGTTCCGCTCCCGGGCGCGCTCGAGGATGCGCAGCATCAGGTACCTGGCCCGCTGCTGCCCGCCCCTCGCGAGGGCCTCGTCGAAGGAGTCCAGCCACTCGGCGGTCTCCTCCGGGTCGATGTCGGGCAGGTGCGCCGCCAGTCCGTCACGGATGACGCGTACGCGTGCCGGGGTCTCCTTGCCGGAGGCGCCGTCGTTCTGCGGGGCCAAGGGGTCTCCTTGCGAAAAGTTGTAGCCGGTGGTGCTCGTACTCGGGGGTGTACGACTCTCCATCGTCGTCTTCCGTCCCGGCTTCCGCACCGCTACTTGGCGGTAACATCGGCCGACCCGGTCGAGCCACTCCCCGCGCGCGGTGTATCGCGCGCGCGTTTTCTTCTCCCCCACCCTAGGGGACGGCACCCGATGGGGTGGCAGACCGGTCTCGCGAGGCACCCGAAACGCTCTCGCGGAGGCCCGGTCGCGGGCCGTATCCTGCGACACGAGTTGTCAAAGATCCGGTGTGGACGGTTGCGCGCGGAGCCCTACCAGTGTTCGCTATCGGCAACCGGGTCGCCGAGTGTGGCGCCGCCGTACCCTCTCGGGGGTGCTCGGGCGCCACACTCCGTCGTAGTTGGAGGAGTGAAAGCAGTGGTCGCCGCGGGAGACGCTGATCAGAGCAGCGTCGCCGAGAGGCTCGGCATCAAGCCCGAGATGGTGGTCCAGGAGATCGGCTGGGACGAGGACGTCGACGACGACGTCCGCGCGGCGATCGAGGAGCAGATCGGCGGGGACATCCTCGACGAGGACGCCGACGAGGTCATCGACGTGGTGCTGCTCTGGTGGCGCGAGGACGACGGCGACCTGGGCGACGCGCTCATCGACGCCAGGGGCCCCCTGGAGGAGACCGGCGTCATCTGGGTGCTGACCCCCAAGACGGGGCAGCCGGGACACGTCGAGCCGAGCGAGATCGCCGAAGCCGTGCCGGCCGTCGGACTGGCCCAGACCGCCAACATCAGCGTCGGCGCGAACTGGATCGGGACACGCCTGGTCTCCCCGAAGTCGAAGTCCAAGCAGCGCTGAACAGGTCCCGCCCGGCTGACACGATAGGGTTGTCGTCGCAGGCACGTGTCCGTACGGGAGAGGAAACGCGGTATGACCGTCGAGGTCGGTTCTGAGGCCCCTGACTTCACGCTCAACGACTACAACAAGCAGCCCGTGCAGCTGTCGTCCTTCCGGGGCGACAAGCCGGTCCTGCTGGTCTTCTACCCGTTCGCGTTCAGCGGCATCTGCACCGGCGAGCTGTGCCAGCTCCGCGACGAGTTCGCGGACTACGACGGCAAGGGCGTCCAGGTGCTGGGCGTCTCGGTCGACACGCCGTTCTCGCTGAAGGCGTGGGCCGAGAAGGAGGGCTACCAGTTCCCGCTGCTGTCCGACTTCTGGCCGCACGGCGAGGTGGCCAAGGCGTACGGGGTGTTCAACTCCGACGCCGGCCTGGCCGTGCGCGGGACGTTCCTGATCGACACGTCCGGCGTCGTGCGGTTCGCCGAGGTCAACGCACCGGGCGAGGCGCGCGACCAGCAGGGCTGGAAGAAGGCCGTGGCCGAACTGACGGCCTGAGTTTCCCCGGCGGCGGTTCGTTCAGGGCCGCCGCCGCCCGGGCGCATAGCTCAGCGGAAGAGCACTCGGCTTACACCCGAGCGGTCGCAGGTTCGAACCCTGCTGCGCCCACCACATCATCCGCCGTGTAGCTCATTCCTGGACCGGCGCCTGGGCCGGGGGTTGAGGCGAAGGCGGAGGCGGCTGCGGTGTCGGCGCCTGGGGGCTGGTCGTCGTCAATTCGTTGAACCTCTTGACGTAGTCCTTGAAGCTCGAGTCGGGGCCGGAGAGTGACACACTCCACCGGATTTCCCGGGCCAGCACGTCGAGCTTGTCGGCGATCAGTTTCGCGTTGGCGTAGGACTCGCTGGTCTTGAGGGTCGTGGCCAACGAGGTGAGGGCGGCCCCGACCACGGCGAGAATGGCGAAGACCGTCTTCAGCGTGCCTGAGGCAGACGACAGGCCGGTGACGCCCGAACCTCCGGCGAACAGGGCGGTCAGGAAGCCCAGGGTGTAGTTGACCTGGGCCCACCGTCTCGCCGACCGGTGGTAGGTCCTCGCCGCTGCCACCACGTCGCGGTGGAGACCGGCGAGGTTCGGGTCTTCGGGCGGTTCCTCGGGTTCGGCGGCAGGGGGCTTCGTGCGTCTTGCCGGCCCGCGGGTCGACAGCTCGGCGGCGGCCAGGATGGCTACGACGCCCAGGGACTCGAGAACCAGCACGAAGATCCAGACCGGCGTCCGGAGCGAGACGGACGCTCCGAGGAACGCCGCGAGGATCAGGCCGGCCCAGCCCACCGCCCGCACGCCGACGACCGACTGGTCGGGTTTCCCGCCGTCGTCCGGTGCTCGGGTGCGCCCGCGGAGCCGGAACGCCGTGTAGAGCACCGCGACGAACGCGAGGAGCGGCCCCGCTCCCAGTACGACCCAGGTCGTCCAGGGGAAGTCCAGGCTGAACTGGGCTCGCCCCGAAACGATCGACGACGTCACGATCAACAGCGTGATCACGACCGGGGACAGCGCAGCCGAGAGCAGCGGCGATGCCGGGCGTCGATCTTCCTCGGGTCCCTTGGGGTTCACGTCGGTCATCGGTGCTCCTCCTGACTCGGTCGGTAACCACCGGACTCGCATTCGGTCGTACGTCCGTTACGACGTCCGGACGCAGGTGTCGGCATCGTTACCGAGCGGAGCGGTGCCCCGAGACCTTCCGGTGTCAGCCCGCCAGCGCCGGCTCCGGCGCCTTCGTGCGGCTCATCGTCCGCACCAGCAGCGCGAGCCCGGCGAACAGCGCCGCCGCGATCACGCCCGTCACGTTCAACGCCGTCGTGAACGCGTCGCGAGCCTGGTCCGCCACCTCCGGGCGGGCGACGTCGGCCGCAAGCGTCGTTCCGGCCGGGAACGCCCCGTGGTACACCGCCGTCGCCGTCAAGCCGATCAACGCCAGGCCCAGAGAGCCGCCCAGGTAGTTGCCCGTGTCCGCCATCGAGGCCGCCGAGCCCGCGCGCTCCGGCTCCACCGCTCCCATCACCAAGCCGATGCCCAGCGCGAACAGCGGGCCCGTGCCCAGCGTCAGCACCGCGATGCCCACCATGACCAGCCCGGCACCGTCGGTCAGGGCCACCAGCACGCCGCCCGCCGAGGAGACCAGCAAGCCGCCCGCGATCGCCGTTGCCGGGGGCAGCCAGCGGGTCAGGGACGGTGCCGCCATCGTCCCTGCCGCGACGCCCAGGCCCATCGGCGCGAACAGGATCGCCGAGGTCAGTGGCGAATACCCCAGGACGCTCTGCAGGTACTGCGTCACGAGCAGGCCGACACCGGCCATCGCCACGCCCGCGAACACCAGCGCGACCAGCACCGCCGTGAACGGCCGGTTCCGGAACAGCCGCAGGTCCAGCAGCGGCGTCGACGTCCGGAGCTGCCGCCGCGCGAAGACGGCGCCCAACGCGACCCCCGCGACGATCGCGCCCAGCGGCACCGCCACCTCGCCGGCCGCCAGCTGCTTCAGGCCGAACACGATCAGCAGCACCGCGGCCAGCGACAGCCCCACCCCGGCGAAGTCGAGCCGGCCGGACGCGGGGGCGCGGAACTCCGGCAGCAGGACCGGGCCGGCGACCAGCAGGACGGCGATCGCCGGGACGGCCACCAGGAAGACCGACCCCCAAGGGAAGTGCTGGAGCAGGAAACCGGCGAACACCGGACCCGCCGCGCCGCCCGCGAACTGGCACGTCGCCCAGATCGAGATGGCCCGCCCGCGCTGCCGGTCGTCGCGGAACATGTTGGTGATCAGGGCGAGCGTCGAGGGCATCAGCGTCGCGCCGGCGACGCCGAGCGCGCCGCGGACCACGATGAGCATCTCCGGGCTCGTCGAGAACGCGGCGACGACCGAGAGCACCCCGAAGGCGCCGCCGCCGACGAGCAGCAGCCGTCGCCGCCCGATCCGGTCGCCGAGGGTGCCCATCGTGATCACGAACCCGGCGACGACGAAGCCGTAGCTGTCGGTGATCCACAGCTGCTCGGTGGCGCTCGCCCCGAGGCCGGCGCTCAGCTGCGGCAGCGCGAGGAACAGCGAGGTCATGTCCATCGCGACGAGCAGGGTGGGCAGCACGAGCACCGCCAGTCCCAGCCACTCACGCCGCCCGGCGAGGTTCTCCATGTCGACTCCTTCTCGGTGGTTGGTCACCCCGTGGTCGGAGCGGCGGGGGCGGACCGGACACGGGCCGCGGAACTTTTTCCGGCGGCCGTCGTGTCCCACCCGCCGGGATTCTTGTCGGTATCCGATGGACGACCGGAAAATCGTTGGCAGAAAAGGAAGAACTCCCGATCGGGCGTAACGGAAGTATGGGTGCCACCGACAAGCGGATCGGCAAGTGACCAACTCACCCGAGGGGGAACCTGTGAAGGGTTCAGGGTTTTTGAAGCGAGCCGCCGCCGTCGTGGCGGTGCCGGTGCTCGCCGTGCTCGTGGGGGCCGTGCCGGCGCAGGCGCAGACGGTCGCTTCGGGTTCGCTGTCGTTCAGCGGCGACCCGGGCGACTGGATCAGCGGGGGCGGCACCTACGCCTACTCGACGGACGCGAAGGACCGGCTCACCGTCAACGCGACGGAGGACCACAACCACATCTCCGTGAGCGTCAGCGGGTTCAACAGCGACTGGTGGTCGCTCGACCTGGCCGCGCCCAGCGGCACGGGTCTCGTCGCCGGCACCTACGACGGCGCGACCCGCTGGCCCTTCCAGGGGGCCGGCGCGCCGGGGCTGGACCTGTCCGGCAACGGCCGGGGCTGCAACACCCTGACCGGCACGTTCACCGTCCAGAACCTCGTCTTCGGGCCGAAGGGCTACGTCCAGACGCTCGACGCGACCTTCGAGCAGCACTGCGAGGGCGGCGCGACCGCCGCTCGCGGTGAGGTGCACATCGCGAACCCGACGGCGCCGCCGGAGCTCGGGATCGGGCTGAAGGTGGCGACGGACGGCACCGCGAGCACGCTCAACGGCAACGCGTACCTGCACGGCACCGTGGACTGCACCGCCGCGGCGAAGGTCACGCTCAGCGGGACGGCGACGCAGGTCAAGCACAACGTCATCATCCGCGGCAACTACTCGGCCCAGGCCGACTGCACGCCGGGTGCCCCGGTGCCGTGGACGGCGGTCGCGGTGCCGGCGGGCACCACGCCGTTCCAGAAGGGGAAGGCGGAGGTCGTCACCCAGGCGACCGCGCTCGACCCGGTCTACAACTCCAACGTCTCGGTCGACGACACCAGCGTCGTCACCTTGGTGAAGGGCTGACCCACCGGTCGTGGGGCCGCCACCGCGGCAGCCCCACGACCGTCAGGCCGCGTGCCACTCGTGCGCGGCGAACGCCTCGTCCAGCGGGGCGCCGGTGAGCCGGTTCGCGAACGTCGACAGCGTGTACGTCCCGATCCCGAGCACCACCTCCAGCGCGTTCCGGGTCGTGTAGCCGGCCTCGGTGAACGCCGCCAGCTCCGCGGGCGGGACGTCGCCCGTCGTGTCCAGCACCGCGTGCACGAACTCCCGCAGTGCCTCCAGCCGCGGCGAAGGCAACGGCGACTGCGCTCGCAGCGCCGCCACCAGTTCCGGCGCGGCGGACATGCCCAGCAGCGAAGCCGTGTGCATCGCCACGCACAGGTGACACCCGTTGCGGGCCGCCACCGTCATGACCAGGACCTCGCGGTCCAGCGCCGGCAGCGTCGTGGCTTCGAAGATCGCGTTGAGCTTGAGGAAGCCGTTCAGCAGCTCCGGCGACGTCGCCAGGCGGGCGACCGCCGACGGGACGCGGCCGAACTTCTTCGCGGTGGCCGCCATCGCCGGGCGGGCGGCCGGGGGTGCAGACTCCGGGGTGTGATCGGGGAACAAGACGTCTCCAGACGTAGGATCGACAACGTGGTTGTCGAAACCGTAAACCTGGTTGTCGAAAAGAGCAAGGGGCGATGACCGGCACGCCCGGCTACGAGCTGCCCTTCCTGCTCTTCGGTGGCTTCCGCACGCTCATCGACCGCCTCCACGCCGAGCTCGCGCGGCGCGGGCACCCGGACGTGCGGCCGTCGTACGGCTTCGCGATGCAGGCCATCGGCGTCCAGGGCGCGACGGCGTCGGAGATCGGCCGCCGGCTCGGCGTCTCGAAGCAGGCGGCGGGCAAGACGGTCGAACGGCTCGAGGCGCTCGGGTACGCCGAACGCGCCGACGACCCGGACGACGCGCGCCGCAAGATCGTGCGGCTCACCGACCACGGCGTCGACGCGCTGAGGAAGTCCGCGGAGATCTTCGACGACCTGCGCGACGACTGGGCGCGCACGGTCGGCGCCGAGCGCATCGCCGCCCTCGAAACCGACCTGCGCGCGGTCGTCGGGCCCGCCGCGTACCGGCTGGACGCGGCGGGCTGGTTCAGCAGCTAGAACCCGCAGCCCGGGTCGGGCGCGTCCTCCGACAGCGGGCTGCCCGCCGGGAGCACGTACAGGACTTCGAGCACCAGCGGCGTCGACCCGAGGTTGCGGCCGATGTGCACCTGGTCGGGCTTCTCGGTGAACGCGCGCCCGGTGCCGAAGACGCCGTCGATGCTGCAGTCGGCGAGGTTGTGCGTCAGCGTCCCGGACTTCACGTACGCGTAGAGCGTGCCGTCGTGGAAGTGCCAGCCGGTGTAGCCGCCGGGCTGGACGGTGATCTCCCGCAGCGTGTAGTCGGTGTGGCCGATGGTCTTCTGGGCCAGGATCGTGCCGGTGACGCCGCTGCCGGGCGTCGCGGACGCCGTGGCGGGCAGCAGCACGGCGGCCGCGATCGCGGCCAGGGTGACAGTGATCAGCTTGCGCATGCGGAAAAGCTACCGCGAAACGGAGTGCCCGAGAGGGCAGAGATCCGGGCTCTCAGTCCCGCCGCAAGGTGCGGCGGAGCAGCTTCCCCGACTCCGTCCGCGGGAGCTCGCCGGTGAAGTCGAACCGCTTCGGCACCTTGAACCCGGCCAGCGCCGCCCGGCAGTGCTCGGCGAGCCGCGCGGCGAGGTCTCCGGAGGCGCCCGGCACCGGCTGGACGACGGCGACGACCCGCTGCCCCCACTCGTCGTCCGGCTCGCCGATCACCGCCGCGTCGGCGACGTCCGGGTGCGCCAGCAGCCGCGCCTCGACCTCGGCCGGGTAGATGTTGACGCCGCCGGAGAGGATCAGGTCGGTCCGCCGGTCGAGCAGGAAGACGCGGCCTTCGGGGTCGCGGTAGCCGAAGTCGCCGACGGTGATGAACTCCCCGGACCGTGCGGCCGCGGTCTTCTCGGGGTCGCCGAGGTAGTCGAGCGCGGTGTGGGCGGAGCTGAAGTAGATCGTGCCCGGCTCGCCGTCGGGCACCTCCGCGCCGTCGTCGTCGAGGACCTTCAGCCGGACGCCGGCCAGCGGCCGGCCGACCGTGCCCGGCGCCGCGAGCCAGTCCGCGGCGGTGACGCCGCAGACGAGCCCCTCGGACGCGCCGTAGTACTCGTGCACCACCGGGCCGAGCCAGGCGATCATCCGCTCCTTGACCTCGCGCGGGCAGGGCGCCGCACCGTGGATGACGCTCGTCAGGCTCGACGTGTCGTACCGCGCGCGGACGTCTTCGGGCAGCCGCAGCATGCGGTGGAACATCGTCGGCACCAGGTGGGTGTCCGTGACGCGGTGCTCCTCGACGAGCCGCAGCGTCTCCTCGGCGTCGAAGCGGCCCATCAGCACCGCGCTGTGCCCCAGGTGCAGGGCGTTGACGGCGAACGAACCGGGCGCCGCGTGGTAAAGCGGGCACGCCACCAGGTGCACGCCCGGCCCGGGCCGGACGTCGAAGAGGTCCAGGAGGTAGCGGTGGATCGGGTGCAGCGACGGCGGTTTCCCGCTGAGCGCGCGCCGGACGCCCTTGGGGCGGCCGGTCGTGCCCGACGTGTAGAGCATCGTCTGGCCCGCGGTCCGCGGCTCCGGCGGCGTCGACGGCTCGTCCTCGCCCCAGGAGGCGTAGTCGCCCCAGCCCTCGGCCGGGCCGACCGAGAACCGGGGCACGCCGGGGTCGCACGTCCGCGCGATGGCGGCGTCCGCGACGACGACGCGGGCGCCGCTGTTCGCGACCACATAAGCGATTTCGGCCGCGGAAGACCGGTAGTTGACCGGGGTGAAGTACATCCCCGCCTGCAGCGTGGCGAACAGCAGCTCGAAGTAGGGGAGTCCGTTGTGGACGATCGCGACGACGCCGTCGCCCGGCCCGAGGCCCAGCCGGCGCAGCGCGTGCGTCAGCCGGTTCGCCCGCGCGGCCAGCTCGCCGAAGGTCGCGGCCGTGCCGTCCGGCGCGCGCACCGCGAGCCGGTCCGGGTGCGCGTCCGCGACGTCGAAGAAGGTGCTCACGAGCCGCACGCTACCGGGTAGCGTGCCCCTTATGGACGCGGAGCTTTTCGGGCAGGTTCTCGGCGCGGTGCGGGACTTCGTGCGCAAGGAGGTCGTGCCGCGGGAGGCGGAGATCGACGAGCGCGACGAGATCCCGGCCGAGATCCGCGAGAAGGCGGCCGAGCTGGGCCTGTTCGGCTGGGCACTGCCGGAGGAGTACGGCGGCCTCGGTCTCGGCATGGCCGAAGACGTCCGGCTGGCGATCGAGCTCGGCCACACCACGCCCGCGTTCCGGTCGCTGTTCGGCACCAACAACGGCATCGCGGGCCAGGCGATCGTGCACTACGGGACGCCGGACCAGCGCACCCGCTGGCTGCCCCGGCTGGCGGCCGGCCAGGCGATCGCCTCCTTCGCGCTCACCGAGGCCGAGGCCGGCTCCGACCCGGGCGGGCTGACCAGCCGCGCGGTCCGCGACGGCGACCGCTACCGCCTCTCCGGCACCAAGCGGTTCATCACGAACGCGCCGCTGGCCGAGGTCTTCGTCACGTTCGCGCGCACCGACCTCGAGAGCACCGGCAGCCGCGGCATTTCGGCGTTCCTGGTGCCCGCGGGTGCCGACGGCGTGACGGTCGGCCCGCACGACGCCAAGATGGGGCAGGCCGGCGCGTGGACGTCGGAGGTGGTCTTCGACGACGTCGAGCTGCCGGCCGACGCGCTGGTCGGCGAGGAGGGCAAGGGCTTCGGCATCGCGATGGCCTCGCTCGCCCGCGGCCGGCTGCACATCGCGGCGCTGTGCGTCGGCATGGCGGAGCGCGCGCTCGCCGAAGCCGTCGAGTACGCGCGGACGGCCCGCCAGGGCGGCCGGGTGATCGGCGAGTACCAGCTCGTCCAGGCGCTGCTGGCGGAGTCGCACGCCGAGCTGGCGGCCGGCCGCGCGATGGTCCACGAGGCCGCGGCGAAGTACGACTCGGGCGAGGACCGCAAGCTCGGCCCGTCGTCGGCGAAGCTGTTCTGCACCGAGATGCTCGGCCGGGTCGCCGACCGCGCGGTCCAGGTGCACGGCGGGATGGGGTACGTCCGCGGCGTCCCGGTCGAGCGGATCTACCGCGACGCGCGGCTGTTCCGCATCTACGAAGGCACCAGCGAAATCCAGAAGCTCGTCATCGCGCGGCAGCTGCTCAAGGACTGAACTTGCGCTGGAGTCCGCTCCAGGACCTAGCGTCGGGTCATGACCACTGCACAGCACAAGATCGGCTCCGGGTTCGGCGCCGAGACCACCGCGGCCGAGGTCGTCGCGGGGATCGACCTGACCGGCAAGCTCGCGATCGTCACCGGCGGCTACTCCGGCATCGGCCTGGAGACCACGCGGGCGCTGACGGCCGCCGGCGCGCACGTCGTCGTCCCGGCCCGCCGCCACGCCGCGGCCGAAGAAGCCTTGCGGGGCTGGGAAAACGTCGAGGTCGACGAACTGGACCTCAGCGACCTCGACAGCGTCCGCGCGTTCGCCGAGCGGTTCCTCGCCTCCGGCCGCGGGATCGACACCTTCATCGGCAGCGCCGGGATCATGGCGTCGCCCGAGACGCGCGTCGGCCCGGGCTGGGAGGCGCAGTTCGCGACCAACCACCTGGGCCACTTCGCCCTGGTGAACCGGCTCCGGCCCGCGTTCGGCGCCGGTGCCCGCGTGGTTTCGGTGTCCTCGCGCGGCCACCACTACGGCCCGGTCCGCTTCGACGACCTCGACTTCCGGCGGGGCTACGACAAGTGGCTCGCCTACGGCCAGGCGAAGACGGCGAACGTGCTCTTCGCCGTCCACCTCGACAAGCTGGCGCGCGACCACGGCGTCCGCGCGTTCGCCCTGCACCCGGGCCGGATCCTCACCGACCTCGTCCGGTACCTCGACCGCCAGGAGCTGGTCGACGCCGGGATGCTGGACGCCGGAGGCCGGGTCACCGGCGGCGCGAAGACGCCGGAGCAGGGGGCCGCGACCCAGGTCTGGGCGGCGACGTCCCCGCAGCTGGCCGGCCTCGGCGGCGTCTACCTCGAGGACTGCGACATCGCCGAGCCCGCGCCCGCCGACGGCACCCGCACCGGCGTCAAGGACTACGCGATCGACCCGGTCCTCGCCGAGCGGCTGTGGACGGTGTCGGCCGAACTGACCGGGGTGACCGCCTTCTAGAGCTTGCTCACCAGCAGGTCGATCTCGTCCTCGGTGTTGTAGTAGTGCACCGACGCCCGGACCAGGTCTGGCAGGTCGCGCGCGGTGAAGTCGTACTGCGCCGACGTCCGCGACGACACCGACGTGTTGATGTTCGCCTCGGCGAGCCGCGCCTTGATCTCCGCGGCCGGGGTGCCTTCGACGCTGAACGTCACGATGCCGCACTTCCGGGCGCCGACGTCGTGCACGCGCGCCCCGGCTTCGGCGAGCCGGCCGCGCAGCGTGGCGGCCAGCGAGGCGACGCGCTCTTCGATGGCGGGCAGGCCCCACTCGAGCGCGTAGTCGATCGCCGCGCCGAGGCCGAACACCGCCGCGAAGTCGCGTTCCCACACCTCGAAGCGCTTGGCCGTCGGGTCGACGACGTACTCCGTAGGCGACTCCCAGCTCGCCGAGTGCAGGTCGAGCATCGCGGGCTCCAGCCGGTCGCGCAGCCGCGGGTGCACGTAGAGGAACCCGGTGCCGCGCGGGCCGCGCAGGTACTTGCGGCCGGTCGTCGACAGCGCGTCGCACTTCAGCCGGGAGACGTCGAGGTCGAGCTGGCCGGCGGACTGGCACGCGTCGAGCAGGAAGGGGATGCCGGCAGCCTCGGCGACCGCGCCGATCTCCTCGGCCGGGTTGACCAGGCCGCCCTGGGTGGGCACGTGGGAAACGGCGATGAGCTTGACGTCGCCGTCCACGCGTCGCTTCAGGTCTTCGACGTCGAGCTGGCCCGACTCGTCGTCGCCGACCACCTCGACGACCGCGCCGGTGCGCTTGGCGACCTGCAGGTACGCGATCGCGTTGCTGGCGTACTCCGCGCGCGAGGTGAGGATCCGGTCGCCGGCCTGGAAGGGCAGGGCGTAGAAGACGGCCTGCCACGACCGGGTCGCGTTGTCGGTGAGCGCGATGTCGTCGGGTTCGGCGCCGACGAGCCGCGCCGCCGACGCGTACACCGCGGCGAGGCGATCCGACGCCTCCGCAGCCGCTTCGTAGCCGCCGACCAATGCTTCGTGGCGCAGGTACTCGACGACGGTGTCGGTCACGACGGACGGCGGCAGCGCCGAACCGGCGTTGTTGAAGTGGACCACTTCGGTGCAGCCGGGCGTGTCACGGCGGGCGCGGTCGACGTTGAAGGTCATGTGAACTGAATACAGTAGCTCTGTTCTGTATGCAATACTGCCGTCCATGGCTCGGACCCCGTTGCGCAGCGACCTCATCGAGGAGATCACCACCCGGGTGCTGGACGGCAGGCTCGCCGCCGGCGCCCGCGTCAACGAGGTGCACCTGGCCCGCGAGCTGGGCGTCAGCCGGACGCCGTTGCGGGAGGCGCTGATCGGGCTCGCCGACCGCGGCCTGCTGGTGTCCGCGCCGGGCCGGGGCTTCCTGGTGCCGCCGTTCGACCCGGACGAGGCGCGCCGCCTCTACCCGCTGGTCGCCGAGCTCGAAGCGCTGGCCCTGCGCTGGACGTCGCCGCTGGAGCTGGCCGGGCTGCCGGACGCGCTCGACGCCGTCGCCGACGAGATGGCCGCGGCGCTGGAGTCCGGCGCCGATCTGTCCGATGTGGACGAACGGTGGCACGCCCTGCTGCTGTCGCGCTGCCCCAACCCGCACCTGCTGCGGCTGATCGGGCAGACCAAGCCGCTGCTCAAGCGGTACGAATCGTGCTACTTCGGCGGGGCGGGCCGCGCCGGGGAGAGCATCGGCGAGCACCGCCGGATCGCTGCCGCGCTGCGCGACGGCGACCTGCCGACCGCGTCCGCGGTGCTCGTCCGCAACTGGGTGAAAGCCCTGGCGTACCTGGGGAAGGACGAACGATGATCATCGCGCACCTGAGCGACCTGCACCTCGACGGCGACCCGCGGGCGGAAGACCGGGTGGCCGCCGCCATGGCCTGGCTGGGCGGGCTGGCGCGCCCGATCGACGCGGTCGTGGTGACCGGCGACATCGCCGACCACGGCGAGGCGTCCGAGTACGCGCGCGCCGCCGAGCTGCTGAAGCACCCGGCGCCGGTGCTGGTGTGCCCGGGCAACCACGACGTCCGTGCGGAGTTCCGGACGGGTTTGCTCGGCGTACCCGCGTCGGACGACCCGATCGACTTCGCCCAGGAGATCGGCGGCGTGCTGTTCGCGATGTGCGACTCGACGATCCCGGGCCGCGGCGCGGGGTTCCTCGCCGACGCCAGCTTGGAGTGGCTGGACTCCGTCCTGGCCGGCGGCGACGGCCCGGCGTTCGTCGCGTTCCACCACCCACCGGTCGAAGTGGGGGTGACGCTGGTCGACGCGATCCGCCAGTCCGGCGAAGACCGGCTGGCGGCGGTGCTGGGCCGCCACCCGCGCGTCAAGGCACTGCTGGCCGGACACGTGCACACGGGCGCGTCGACGACGTTCGCGGGCGTGCCGCTGCGCATCGCCCCCGGCGTGGTTTCGCAGTCCCTGCTGCCGGTCGAGCCGGGCGGGGACCGCGGCTGGCAGGAGGGCGGCCCGCTGGACTACGAGCGGCCGCCGTCGCTGCTGCTGCACGTCTTGCACGACGACGGCCGGGTGACCAGCCACCACCGCGTGGTCAGCCGCTGAACACCGGGAGCGTGATCCTCGACGGCCGGGTCGCGTCGTGGAACACCTCGAAGCGGTTCGGCTTTCCTTCCACCGCCGATGTGACCGGCTCGCCGGTCCCGTGGTTGCGCGCGAACCGCGGGAACGCCCCGCCCGCCACCTGGACGCGCAGCCGGTGGCCGCGGCGGAAGCGGTACGCCGTCGGGTCGAGGGTCACCTCCGCCGTCACCAGCCCGTCGTCGCCGGCCGCCGGGAACCCCGGGCGCAGCCGGACGATCCCGTCGGTGACGTTGCGGGACACCCCGTTCGGGTCGACGTCGCAGAGCCGCACGTAGACGTCGGCGTGCGGCAGCTCCGTGCGCACGTGCACCGTCGCCGACACCTCGCCGATGACGTCCAGCTCCGCCGGCAGCGGCTCGCCGGTGAACACGAGCACGTCCGGCCGGGCCTCGACCGCCTGGTTGTCGCGCTGCTTCCACTCGCCCGTCAGCAGCGGACCGCCGACCGCCGGTGTCGGGTCCGCCGGGTCGTAAGTGAACGTCGTCGGGCGCGCTTCGCCGGTGACGGTCTCGCCGAGCCCGCCGATCGGCCGCAGGTGCGCCGCGGTCGCCGTCGACGGCGGCGGCCAGGACTCGAAGTCCAGCCACGTGCCCGCGCCCTGCAGGTACAGCCGGACCGGCGAACGCTGCAGCTGAGTCCGGTCGCCGAGCAGGTGCGCGCGCAGGAACCCGAGCTGGTCGCGGATCATCGGGCCCATGCTCGCCGGCTCGCCGTGCGCCCACGGCCCGATCGTGATCCGCGGCGCCTTGCCCGCCTCGGCGAGGATCCGGAAGTCGCGCAGCTGTGAGCCGATGAACAGGTCGTACCAGCCGGTCACCATCGACACCGGGACGTCGAGCTTCGCGACTTCGGCGCTGTGGTCGGACATCGCCCAGTAGTCGTCGTCGGGGACGAAGTGCTCGGTGATGTCCTGAAGGAACTGCACCGGCTTGCCGATCGCGGCGACGTCGGCGCGGCTCAGCGGCAGGAACGACATCGCCTTGCGCGTCTTCCGCTTCTGCAGCGGGTTCGGCAGCGCAGCGAAGCGCTCTTCCTGGCGGCCGATCATCGCCGACCACGACACCATGTTGTCCGCCGCGAGCACGCCGCCGGGGTAGAACGTCGAGACGAACTCCGACGCCGTCACGCCCAGGCACATCGCCGCCAGGGGCGGGTCGAGGTACGGCCCGACCGCCCACTGCGTGTGGCCGAGGTAGCTCGCGCCCGCCATGGCGATCCCGCCGTCGCACCACGGCTGCGCGCGCAGCCACTCGGCGGTCGCGACGCCGTCTTCGCGTTCGAGGTGGAACGGCCGGAACTCGCCGCCGGAGCCGAACGACCCGCGCGTGCTCTGGATGACCGTCTGCAGGCCGTGCCGGGCGAAGGTGTCGCCGAAGAGCTTCGACAGGATTCCCTTGCGCCCGTACGGCGTGCGGATCAGCACCACCGGCGCCGACGTCGTGCCGGGCGGCGCGTACCGGTCGGCGAGCAGCGTGACGCCGTCGGGCATCGGCACGGTGAGGTCGCGCGTCACGACCGGCTTGGGGCCTTCGGCGGGCGGGAGCCCGAGCAGCTTGTCGACAAGTCGGTCCAGCACGGGCGCCCGCCTTCCGAAGTGGAGTCGATCCTTCCGGATCGACCGTACCTCAGTTCGCGCGCGCGAGCGTTTCCGGACGCAGCAGCCTCGCCAGCTCCTCGGCGGGGATCAGGCCCTTTTCGACGACGAGTTCGGCGACGCCCCGCCCGGTCGCGAGGGCTTCCTTGGCGATCTCGGTCGCGGCCGCGTAGCCGATGCTCGGGTTGAGCGCGGTGACCAGCCCGATCGAGTTCTCGACGTACGCGCGCAGGACGTCGACGTTGGCCGTGATCCCGGAAACGCACTTCGCGGCGAGGGTCCGGCAGGCCGCGCCCAGATGCGTGATGCTCTCCGACAGCGCGTGCAGGATGATCGGCTCGAACGCGTTGAGCTGCAGCTGCCCGGCCTCGGCGGCCATCGTCACGGTGACGTCGTTGCCGATGACCTCGAACGCGACCTGGTTGACCACCTCCGGGACCACCGGGTTGATCTTGCCGGGCATGATCGACGAGCCGGCCTGCACCGGCGGCAGGTTGATCTCGTTGAGCCCGGCCCGCGGGCCGGAGGACAGCAGCCGCAGGTCGTTGCAGCTCTTCGACAGCTTGACCGCGATCCGCTTGAGCACGCCCGAAAGGTGCACGAACGCGCCGCAGTCCTGGGTCGCCTCGACCAGGTCGGCCGCGGTGACGACGGGCAGCCCGGTGATCTCGCGCAGGTGCCGGCACGCGGCTTCGGCGTACCCCGGCGCGGCGTTGAGGCCGGTGCCGATCGCGGTCGCGCCGAGGTTGATCTCGTGCAGCAGCGCGACGGCTTCGTTCAGCCGGAGCCGGTCCTCGCCGAGCATCACCGCGTAGGTGCCGAACTCCTGGCCGAGCGTCATCGGAACCGCGTCCTGCAGCTGCGTCCGGCCCATCTTCAGGACGTCGTGGAACTCGACGGCCTTGGCCGCGAACGCCTTCTCCAGCACGACCATGGCTTCCGACAGCTCGCGCACGGCGATGATCGTCGCGACGTTGACCGCGGTCGGGTAGGCGTCGTTGGTCGACTGCCCGAGGTTGACGTGCTCGTTGGGGTGCACGACGTGGTAGTCGCCCTTGGCGTGCCCGAGCAGTTCGAGCGCGCGGTTGGCGATCACCTCGTTGGCGTTCATGTTGGTCGAGGTCCCGGCGCCGCCCTGGATGACGTCGACGACGAACTCCTCGTGCAGCGCGCCTTCGCGGATCTCCCGGCAGGCGGCACGGATCGCGTCGGCGATCTCGGGCTTCAGCAGCCCCAGCTCGGCGTTGGCGCGCGCGGCGGCCTCCTTCACCGCGGCCAGCGCCTCGATCAGGTGCGGGTACGCGGCGATGGTCGTGCCCGTGATCGGGAAGTTCTCGCGGGCGCGGGCGGTGTGCACGCCCCAGTAGGCGTCGGCGGGGACGTCCTTGTCGCCCAGCAGGTCGTGTTCACGGCGGGTGGTCATCACAAGCTCCCCACAGAAGCGGCCAGTTTTCCGGTGACACGCAGGTTGTCCGGTCCGGGCGGGACCTCGATCCCACACAGCTTCAGCGCGGCGGCCAGCACGGGGTACCGCGCCCGGTCGCCGCCGTCGGCGATCTTGACCGCGATCGCCGTGCCGTCCGGCAGCGCGGCGACCTGGACGGCCTCGAAGCCGTCCTTCGCGATCAGCCCGGGCACCGCGCGCATGACGGCGGTGACGTCCCGGCGGCTGCCGCCGACCAGCTCCGGGTGCCGCCGGATCCCGTCGGCGACCAGGTGCTCCGGCGTGCCCGGCGCCGCCGCGGCGATCTTCGAGACGGCGGTGGCGAGACCGCGCAGCGTCGTCGCGAACAGGGGCGCGCCGCAGCCGTCCACGGCCACGCGCTCGATGCCGTGCCCGGTCAGGTCCTCGACGGTCCCGGCGATCGCGCGCTGCAGCGGGTGCGCCGGGTCGAGGTAGCCGTCGGTGGCCCAGCCGTTCAGGTCGCAGGTCGCGAGCATCGCCGCGTGCTTGCCGGAGCAGTTGTGCGCCAGCCGGCTGGGGGCGCGGCCGGCGGCCACCCACCGGTCGCGTTCGACCGGGTCGTACGGGTAGTCCGCGGGGTTGCCGAGCGCGCCGGGGGAGCGGCCGCCGAGCACGTCGAGGGCTGCGTCGAGGTGCACCTGCTCGCCGGAGTGGCTCGCGGCGGCGATGGCGAACCCGGCGGGGGACAGGCGCAGCCCGAGCCGGGCCATCGCCGTGGCCTGCAGCGGTTTCGCCGTCGAGCGCGGGTACATCGCGGCGTCCGGATCGCCCGCGGCGAACAGCGTCGTGCCGTCCGGGGCCAGCACGATCACCGAGCCATGGTGGACGCCCTCGGTCATGCCGTCGCGGACCAGCTCGGCCAGTGGTTCGTGGTTCACATGCCCTCCTCGTCGAACGCGCGCATGTCGATCCGCTTGCGGGCGGCGAACCAGCCCGCGACGAGCGCGACGGCGATCGCCGGCAGCGCGAGCAGGGTGATCCGGCCGGTCTCGTCGAAGCCCATCAGCACGACGACGGCGGCGAGGAACACGAGCGTCGCGATCTCGGTGTACGGCGAGAACGGCAGCCGGAAGGCGGGCCGCTCGCGCCCGTCGCGCTTGGCCTTCCGGACGAAGAGCAGGTGGCAGAGCACGATGATCGCCCAGGTCGCCAGGATGCCGATCGCGGCGAAGTTGAGGACGATGTCGAAGGCTTCCTTCGGCACCAGGTAGTTGAGCCCGACGCCCAGCACGCAGACCGACGCCGTCAGCAGGATGCCGCCGTAGGGCACCTGGTTGCGGTTCATCACGCCGGTGAACTTCGGCGCCGAGCCCGCCTTGGCCATCGACCGCAGGATCCGGCCGGTCGAGTAGAGCCCGGAGTTCAGGCTCGACAGCGCCGCGGTGAGCACGACCAGGTTCATCACGCTGTCCGCGGCCGGTACGCCGAGGTGCGAGAGGACGGTGACGAACGGGCTCTGGTCCTTCGAGTAGGAGCTCCAGGGCAGCAGCATCGCCAGCAGCACGACCGAGCCGACGTAGAAGACGAGGATCCGCCACATGATCGAGTTGATCGCCTTGGGCATGATCTTCTCCGGGTTTTCGGTCTCGCCGGCGGCGACGCCGACCAGCTCGACCGAGGCGTAGGCGAACACCACGCCCTGCACGATGAGCACCATCGGCAGCAGCCCGGTCGGGAAGATCCCGCCGTGGTCGGTGATCAGCTGCGGGCCGGGGACCGTGCCGTCGATCGGCGTCTGCGTCACCAGCAGGAAGATCCCGATCACCATGAACAGCACGAGCGCGGCGACCTTGACGATGGCGAACCAGAACTCCATCTCGCCGAACAGCTTCACCGAGACGAGGTTGAGCGTCAGCACGACGGCCAGCGCGATCAGCGCGAGCACCCACTGCGGGACCGGCGAGAAGAACGACCAGAAGTGCGCGTAGAGCGCGATGGCCGTGATGTCGGCGATCCCGGTGGTCGACCAGTTGAGGAAGTGCATCCAGCCGGCGACGTACGCGCCCTTCTCGCCCATGAACTCGCGCGCGTAGGAGACGAAGGCGCCGCTGGAGGGCCGGTGGAGGATGAGCTCGCCGAGCGCGCGGACGACGAAGAACGCGAAGAGCCCGCAGACGGCGTAGACGATGGCGAGCGCGGGCCCGGCCTGCGCGAGCCGCCCGCCGGCGCCGAGGAAGAGGCCGGTGCCGATCGCGCCGCCGATGGCGATCATGTTCACGTGCCGCGGCTTGAGGGCCTTGCGGTAGCCGGCGTCGCCCGCGTCCGCGGTCGTGGCCGTCAGGGTCTGTTCGGTCACTGGTCCCCGTTCACGATGCTGGTCAGAGTGGCTTCGACGTGCGTCAGGTGCGCGGTCATCGCCTCGACGGCTTGGGCTTCGGAACCGCGTTCGATGGCCGTGACGATCTCGCGGTGTTCGATGTTCGACTGCCGCCGCCGGTCGCCGAGCTGGTTGAGGAAGGCGGACTGGCGGGCCAGCGCGTCCCGGATCTCTTCGATCACCTTCCCGAAGACGGGGTTGCCCGAGGCCTGGGCGATGGTGATGTGGAAGAGCGAGTCGAGCGCGACCCAGGCGGTGTTGTCGGTCTCGGCGTCCATCCGGTCCAGGAGGTGCCCGAGCAGGTCGAGGTCGTCCTGGCTGCGGCGCACGGCCGCGTAGCCCGCGACGGGGATCTCGACGTGCCGGCGCACCTCGACGAGGTCGCGGGCGGAGTAGGGCCCGAAGGTCGGGTTGTCGGCGGGCCCGGTGGCGGTGACGAAGGTGCCCTTGCCGGTCTTGGACTCGGTCATGCCGAGGGCCTGCAGGCCGCGGAGGGCTTCCCGGATGACCGAGCGGCTGACCTCGAACTCCCTGCTCAGGGCGGCTTCGGAGGGAAGCTTGGCGCCGAGGGGGTAGTCGCCGCGTTCGATCAGCTGCCGCAGGTGCGCCAGGACGGCTTCCATGGCGCTGACCCGCCGGGGACCACCTTGTCCGGCTGTCTGGCTGTCAGACAGGTTCATGCGGGGAATGCTCGGTCCCGGCCCGCCGGGTGTCAACGCGGGTCCCGACGTCTGTGGCGGACCTCACCGCCGCCCGTGACCGCCCGGCAGCACCGCGTGCCGTGATCACCACCGCCCGAATCGGTGGCGCGTCGCGCCACCCGGCGCGGGCTTCGGAGGCGCACAATCGAGCCCGGCGAGTGCGGGATAGGCTGGGGAGCCCGGGCGCGCCGGTCCGAACGACCAAGGGGAGGTTTTCGCTGGTGTCGAACGATTCTTTCGTCCACCTGCACGTCCACACCGAGTACTCGATGCTCGACGGTGCGGCGAAGATCGCTCCCCTCTTCGCGGAGGCGGCGCGCCTCGGCATGCCGGCGGTCGGCATGACCGACCACGGCAACATGTACGGCGGCGACGAGTTCTACCAGCAGTCCAAGAAGGCCGGGATCAAGCCGATCATCGGCATCGAGGCCTACATCGCGCCGGAGAGCCGGTTCCACAAGAAGCCCGTCTTCTGGGGCCAGGCCAACCAGCGCGGCTCGGACGAGTTCGGTGAGGGCGGCGACGTCTCCGGTGGCGGTGCGTACACGCACATGACCATGCTCGCGTCGAACGCCACCGGCCTGCGGAACCTCTTCAAGCTGTCCTCGCTGGCCAGCATGCAGGGCTACTACCGCAAGCCGCGCATGGACCGGGAACTCATCTCGGAGAACCACGAAGGCATCATCGCCACCACCGGCTGCCCGTCCGGCGAGGTGCAGACCCGGCTGCGGCTGGGCCAGAAGGAGGCGGCGATCCAGGCCGCGTCCGACTACAAGGACATCTTCGGCGCCGACAACTTCTTCCTCGAGCTGATGGACCACGGCCTGCCGATCGAGCGGTCGGTCCGCGAAGGCCTCCTCGAGATCGGCCGGCTGCTCGACCTCAAGCCACTGGCCACGAACGACTCGCACTACGTCACCAAGGACCAGGCCGACACGCACTCGGCGCTGCTGTGCGTCCAGGCGGGCAAGACCCTCAACGACCCGACCCGGTTCAAGTTCGACGGCGACGGCTACTACCTCAAGTCCGCCGCCGAGATGCGCGAGTACTGGGACAAGGAGGTCCCGGGCGCGGCGGACACGACGCTGATGATCGCCGAGCGCGTCGAGTCCTACGAAGAGGTGTACGCGCACAAGGACCGGCTGCCGTTCTTCGAGGTGCCGGAGGGCTACGACCAGGGCGGCTGGCTGCGCGAAGAGGTCGCGAAGGGCCTGAAGTGGCGCTTCCCGGACGGCCCGCCCGAGGGCTACCACGAGCGCATCGAGAAGGAGCTCGACGTCATCATCGGGAAGGGCTTCCCGGCCTACTTCCTGATCGTCGCCGACCTCATCAGCTACGCCCGCCGCGTCGGCATCCGGGTCGGCCCGGGCCGTGGTTCGGCGGCCGGCTCGCTCGTCGCGTACGTCCTCGGTATCACGAACCTGGACCCGATCCCGCAGAAGCTGCTGTTCGAGCGGTTCCTCAACCCCGAGCGCGTCTCGATGCCCGACATCGACATCGACTTCGACGACCGCCGGCGCGGCGAGATGATCCGGTACGCGACCGAAAAGTACGGCGCGGACAAGGTCGCCCAGGTCATCACCTTCGGCACCATCAAGACGAAGGCGGCGATCAAGGACTCCGCCCGCGTCCACTTCGGCCAGCCCGGCTACGCGATCGCCGACAAGATCTCCAAGGCGTTGCCGCCGCCGATCATGGCGAAGGACATCCCGCTCTCGGGCATCGTCGACTCGAAGCACGAGCGCTACGGCGAGGCCGCCGAGGTCCGCGCGCTCGTCGAGACCGACGAAGAGTGCAAGACGATCTTCGAGACCGCCCGCGGCCTCGAGGGCCTGATCCGCAACGCGGGCGTGCACGCCTGCGCGGTCATCATGTCCTGCGACCCGCTGACCGACGCGATCCCGCTCTGGCAGCGCGACGACGGCTCGATCATCACCGGCTGGGACTACCCGTCGTGCGAGGCCATCGGCCTGCTGAAGATGGACTTCCTCGGCCTGCGGAACCTCACGGTCATCGGCGACGCGATCGACAACATCAAATCCAACCGCGGGATCGACATCGACCTCGACACCCTCGGCGTCGACGACCCCGAGACGTACAAGCTGCTCGCCCGCGGCGACACGCTCGGCGTGTTCCAGCTGGACGGCGGGCCCATGCGCGACCTGCTCCGCCGGATGGAGCCCACGGTCTTCGACGACATCGTCGCGGTCGGCGCGCTGTACCGCCCCGGCCCGATGGGCATGAACGCGCACAACGACTACGCCGACCGCAAGAACGGGCGGCAGAAGGTCAAGCCGATCCACCCGGAGCTCGACGAGCCCCTGAAGGAGATCCTGGCCGACACCTACGGCCTGATCGTGTACCAAGAGCAGATCATGCACATCGGCCAGAAGGTGGCCGGGTACACGATGGGCCGCGCGGACGTGCTGCGCCGCGCGATGGGCAAGAAGAAGAAGGAAGTCCTCGACAAGGAGTACGAGGGCTTCGAAGCCGGCATGCGGGCCAGCGAGCTGGTCCCCGGCGGGTTCTCCAAAGAGGCGATCAAGGCCCTCTGGGACACGATCCTCCCGTTCGCCGGCTACGCGTTCAACAAGAGCCACGCGGCCGCGTATGGCCTGGTCTCCTACTGGACCGCGTACCTCAAGGCGAACTTCACCGCCGAGTACATGGCGGCCCTGCTGACGTCGGTCGGCGACAACAAGGACAAGTCGGCGGTCTACCTCTCCGAGTGCCGCCGCCTGGGCATCAAGGTGCTGCCGCCGGACGTCAACGAGTCGGCCCTGCGGTTCGCGGCCGTCGGGGACGACATCCGCTTCGGCCTGGGCGCCGTCCGCAACGTCGGCGCGAACGTCGTCGAGTCGATCATCAAGACCCGCGAGGAGAAGGGCAAGTACGCGTCCTTCACCGACTTCCTCGACAAGTCCGAGCTCGTGGCCTGCAACAAGCGGGTCATCGAGTCGCTGATCAAGGCGGGCGGGTTCGACTCGCTCGGCCACACGCGGCTGTCGATGATCCAGGTCCACGAGGACGCGGTGGAAGCCGTCGTCCCGCTCAAGCGCCAGGAGGCGATGGGCCAGTTCGACCTCTTCGGCTTCGGCGGTGACGAGGGCGAGGCGGCCCCGTCGTCGTCGCCGCTCGCGCACCTGAAGTTCGGCGACGAGGAGTACCCACGCAAGCAGCTGCTCGCCTACGAACGCGAGATGCTCGGCCTGTACGTCTCGGCGCACCCGCTGGACGGCGCCGAGCGGATCCTGCGCAAGCACGCCCCGAAGCCGATCGCCGGCATCCTCGCCGACCCGCCGAAGGAAGGCGAGATCGTCATCTCCGGGCTGATCACGTCGCTGGAGCGGCGGGTCAACAAGAAGGGCGAGCCCTGGGCGATCTGCACGGTCGAGGACATGGACGCCTCCCTCGAGGTGCTGTTCTTCCCGAAGGCGTACGCGCTGTTCGCGGGTGAGCTGATCGAGGACAACGCGGTGCTGGTCAAGGGCCGGGTCAACTGGCGCGAAGACAAGATGTCGGTCTTCGGCGGCGGCCTGGCGACGCTGGACCTGTCCGAGGTCGGCACGGGCAACGGCGACGACGAGCCGCCGCTGGTCCTGCTCGCCGCGGCGGAGAAGATCGACCAGTCGGTGGTCAGCGAGCTGCGGTCCACGCTGCTCGCGCACAAGGGCGAGACCCCGGTGCACCTCAAGCTGGTCGGCAAGAACCAGACGGTCTTCGCGCTCTACGACTACCCGGTCAAGGTCAGCTCCATGCTGATCGGCGAGCTGAAGGGCATCCGGGGCATCACCGCTTCGACGTGACGCTTCGGGAGGCGGGATCCGTGCGCACAACGCGCGCGGATCCCGCCTTTCGTGTTTCCTGGACGAGATGACTTACGAACCCGATCCCCGCCGCTGGAAAGCGCTTGCCGTGTCGCTGACGGCCGGGTTCATGGGGCTGCTCGACGTCAGCATCGTCAACGTCGCGCTCCCGTCGATGCAGTCCGGGCTGCACGCGACCAGCGGCGGCATCCGCTGGGTCGTCTCCGGCTACGCGCTGGCGTTCGGCCTGGTCCTGGTCACCGGCGGCCGGCTCGGCGACGCGTTCGGCCGCCGGAACATGTTCCTCGGCGCCCTCGCCGCGTTCGTCCTCACCAGCGCGCTGGCCGGCGCGGCCCCGAACGAGACGACGCTGGTGCTCGCGCGGCTCGCCCAGGGCGTCGCGGCGGGCATGCTCACCCCGCAGAACACCGGCCTGATCCAGGACCTCTTCCGCGGCGCCGAGCGCGGCCGCGCGTTCGGGATGTTCGGCGCGGTGGTCGGGATCTCGACGGCGGTCGGCCCGATCCTCGGCGGCGCGATCCTCGCCGTGTTCGGGGCCCAGGACGGCTGGCGCTGGGTGTTCTACGTCAACGTCCCGATCGGCGTCCTCGCGTTCGCGCTCGCCCTGCGGCTGCTGCCGCGCAGCGAGCGGAAGAAGATCAAGGTCGGGTCGGAGATCGACTTCGCCGGCATCGCGCTGCTGGCGGTGGCCGTGCTGGGCGTGCTGCTGCCCGTCATCGATTCGGACAGCGGCGGCTTCGCGAAGCTGTGGTGGCTCCTGGTCGTCGCGCTGGTGTTCGGGGTCGCGTTCGTGCGCTGGGAGCGCTCGGTCGTCCGGCGCGGGCGGTCGCCGCTGCTGGACACCCGGCTGTTCACCGGCACGCCGGGCTACGCCGCCGGTGCCGCCGTCGGCGCCCTGTACTTCTGCGGGTTCGCCGGGATCTGGCTGGTCTTCGCGATGTTCTTCCAGCAGGGCCTCGGCTACACACCGCTGCAGTCGGGCCTGTCGGTGACGCCGTTCGCGCTCGGCTCGGCGGTCTCCGCGGCCGTCGCCGGGCGGCTCGTGCCGACCTTCGGCAGGCGGCTGACGGTCACCGGCCTGGCCATGGTCGCGCTGGGCCTGCTCGCCGTGGCGCTGCTCGCCGAGTTCGTCCCGCCGTCGGCGTCCGGGTGGGCGTTCGCGCTGCCGCTGCTGTTCGCGGGGGTGGGCGGCGGCATGGTGATCTCGCCGAACACGACGTTGACGCTCGAGTGCGTCCCGGTCCGGATGGCGGGCGTCGCCGGCGGCGCCCTGCAGACCGGGCAGCGGATCGGCACGGCCATCGGCACCGCCGTGCTCGCGTCGGTGTTCGGCACGGTCGTCGGCGCCGCGAAGGACTACCCGCTCGCGCTCACCGTCGCGCTGTGCTGCGCGGCCGGCCTGACGTGCACCGCGCTGGCCCTCGCCATCGCCGAACTGCGGGCGCGGCGCCACCGTGCGCAGACTTCGGAGCGCGAAAGCGACGACCGGCGGGCCGAGACGTCCGCCGCGGACGTCCAGCGGGGTTGAGACACTACTTTCGGCAGATTCGCGATGCTCCAAACGAGTGACGAGCACGGAAAGACACTGGTGCTACGCAGAGCAACCGGGTAGATCTTATGGAGCCTTCACTGCGCGGCTACGGCTACCGACAGTGGCAATCGGTCGGCCACCCGGGGATGGGGTGACCGGCCCGAGCGATCGAGGCGTCCGGAGTTCGAGGGAATGGACACACTCGGTCACCTTCCGTCCAGTGAGTGTCGGCGTCCGCGGGGGACCGTCCGGCAGTCGCGGAAGGAATGCCCATCGGCAGCCGCCGGCGCGTGACGGCAGCGGGTGGGCCCGGGTGAGGGGGAACCGGGCCCGCCCGTTCTTCGTGTCGTGCTTCCACCCCGCTCGTGATCATGTTGGGATGACCGCGTCCGACAGGCACGAGACCGGGAGCTCCGATGACCGAGCAGCCGACGCGGCCGGGGAGCCGGCTCCGGGTGTGGTACCGGCCGATGCGGTCGCGGGACAGCGGTGAGCACCACCGCGTCGCGACCCCCTTGGAACTGCTGTTCGACCTCTGCTTCGTGGTCGCCGTCGGCCAGGCCGCGGCTTCGCTGCACCACGCGCTGGCCGAGGGGCACGCCGCCCACGGCGTCTCGTCGTTCGCGATGGTGTTCTTCGCGATCTGGTGGGGCTGGCTGAACTTCAGCTGGTTCGCCTCGGCGTTCGACACCGACGACGTCCCGTACCGGCTGGCCACGCTCGTGCAGATCGCCGGCGGGCTGACCGTCGCGGCGGCGGTGTCGAGCGCGTTCGAGGGCGACTTCCGGCTGATGGTCGCCGGGTACGTCCTGATGCGGCTCGCGCTCGTGTTCCAGTGGCTGCGGGCCGCGCGGTCGGACCCGGGCTGCCACCCGGCGGCGCTGCGGTACGCCGTCGGCATCACGGCCGTCCAGGTGCTGTGGGTCTCCTACCTGTGGCTGCCGCACGGGCTGCGAGTGGCGGCCTTCGTCGTGTTCGTCGTCCTGGAGATGGCGGTGCCGGTGTGGGCGGAGCGGCGCCACGGCACCACGTGGCACCCGCACCACATCGCCGAGCGGTACGGCCTGTTCACCCTGATCGTCCTCGGCGAAGTGATCCTCAGCGCGACGAACGCGGTCAAGGAGGGCGCCGCGGAGCCGGGGCACACCGGCGCGCTGGTCTCGCTGGCCGCGGCCGGGCTGGTGCTCGTGTTCTCCATGTGGTGGCTGTACTTCGACCGGCCCGGGCACGCGCGGCTGGTCCGCCGCCCGACCATGTTCACGTCGATGAGCTGGGGGTACGGCCACTACCTCATCTTCGCCTCGGTGGCGGCCGTCGGAGCGGGGCTCGAGGTGGCGGTCGCCTACGACACGGGGACGCTGCACGACCTGGGCGGCGTGGCCGCCGCGTTCCCGACCACGGTGCCGGTCGCGGTCTTCCTGCTGAGCGTGTGGCTGCTCCACATCGGGCCGACCAACGAGTGCCGCCCGATCGCCATCGGCTTCCCGGTGACGGCGGTGCTCGTCCTGGCGGCGTCGTTCACGCCGGCGCCGATCCACGTCGCCGCGGTGCTGGCGGCCGCGCTCGTCGCGCTGACGGTCGTCGCGACCCACGGCTCGCGAGAGCCGGTCTGACACGGTATCGGTGCAGGTCAGCCGCCTGGCGCGAAAAAAGGGACCCCCCTGTGCGAGGGGGTTCCGGGGGCATGTAAAGTTCTCCAAGTCGCCAGGGAAACCGGGTGGCCGCCGGGAACACGAACCAAGCTCCCACGATCGTGGTAGAGTGGGTGGTCCCGAACCAGGGTGGTATCCCTGGAACAAAGCTTGAAACAAAAGCCGAAGACCAAGGCGCTTCGCGGCGCGGCGGTCCGAAGTGTGTTGCTTGAGAACTCAACAGTGTGCTAGTGAACTAAGCCAGTAGAGCTTATATGAAACCCCCTCGTCGGGGTTTCCTTTGAGAGCAATACATTTGCCTCGATTGAATTCGAAGACATTGTTGGAGAGTTTGATCCTGGCTCAGGACGAACGCTGGCGGCGTGCTTAACACATGCAAGTCGAACGCTGAAGCACCTTCGGGTGTGGATGA
>NZ_JBFANX010000040.1:0-33260 GCF_040675005.1 Amycolatopsis sp. NPDC049691 | reverse complement strand
CTCTCAAAGGAACCTCATACGAGGTTACATATATAAGCTCTACTGGCTTAGTTCACTAGCACACTGTTGAGTTCTCAAGCAACACACCCCGAGTCCGCCGCGATCAAGCGGCTCGCTCGAAGCGAGTCATTCCTAGCAGTTTTTGGTGGGACACCCACTCAATCGCGATCCGCGAGAGCTTGGTTCGTGTCCCGGCGGCCACCCGGTCTCCCTGGCGACTTGGAGAACTTTACACCCCGCCGGAGGGCCCGGAACAGGGGGGTCCCTTAACTGCATTCTCGCAGGTCAGGGCCCTGTTTCGGGCCTCGGGAGGCCGTCAGCCGCCGAGCGCGACGCCGGCGACGTTCCGCTTGCCCTTGCGGACGACGAGCCACTTGCCGTGGAGGGCGTCGCCCGGGGCCGGCTTCCACTCCTCGTCCGCGATCTTCACGTTGTTGACGTACGCGCCGCCCTCCTTGAGCGTGCGCCGCGCCGCGCCCTTGCTGTCCACGAGCCCGCCGGCCAGCAGCAGGTCGACGATCGTCGCGTCCCCGGACGGGTCGACCTTGCCGTTCGGCACCTCGGCCATCGCGGCGTCGAGGGTGCGTTCGTCCAGCTCGGCGAGCTCGCCGCGGCCGAACAGCGCCTGGCTCGCGTTGATCACCTGCCGGGTCTGCTCCTCGCCGTGGACGAGGATCGTGAACTCCTCCGCCAGCCGCTTCTGCGCGGCCCGCAGGTGGGGACGCTGCTCGGTGTCCTCGGCCAGCGAGGCGATCTCCTCCTGGCTCAGGAACGTGAACATCCGCAGGTAGCGGATGACATCGGCGTCGCCGACGTTCACGAAGTACTGGTACCAGGCGTACGGCGAGGTCATCTCCGGGTCGAGCCAGAGGTTCCCGCCGCCGGTGGACTTGCCGAACTTGCGGCCCTCGGCGTCGGTGACCAGCGGCGCGGTCAGCGCGTGCACCCCCGCGCCGTCGGTCCGGCGGATCAGGTCGACCCCGCCGACGAGGTTGCCCCACTGGTCGGACCCGCCGACCTGCAGCTTGCAGCCGTACTGGCGGTGCAGCTGCAGGTAGTCCTGCGACTGCAGCAGCAGGTAGCTGAACTCGGTGTACGACATCCCGTCGCCCTCGAGCCGCCGCTTCACCGTCTCCCGGTTGAGCATGACGTTGATCGAGAAGTGCTTCCCGACGTCGCGCAGGAACTCCAGGGCGGTCTGCTGCCCGGTCCAGTTCAGGTTGTTCTCGACGATCGCGCCGGTCGGCGAGTCGTCGAAGTCGACGAACCGCTCGAGCTGGCCGCGGATGCGCCCGGCCCACTCGGCGACGACGTCGAGGGTGTTCAGCGTGCGCTCACCGGTGTCCCGCGGGTCGCCGATCATCCCGGTCGCGCCGCCGGCCAGCACGATCGGCCGGTGCCCGGCGCGCTGGAAGCGCTTGAGCATGAGCAGCGGGACCAGGTTGCCGGCGTGCAGGCTGGGCGCGGTCGGGTCGAAGCCGCAATAGAGCGTCACGGGACCCTGGTCGAGCTCGCGCCGGAGGGCGTCGATGTCGGTGGACTGCGCGATGAGGCCGCGCCAGGTCAGCTCGTCGAGGATGTGTTCGCTCACGCCTGTAGATCCTCCCGCACCAGGTCAACCGACTAACTGGCGGGTCGGACCCGGCGCTTCCCGCCGCGGCGGTAGGTGGACACGGCGGGCGACGCGCCGTCCCAGAACCGCCACGGCGTGTCCATGGCCATCGCGACGCCGACGCGGGGCCCGGTGCGGATCCGCGCGGCAGGAACGCGCTCGCCGACGTGCAGCCGGACCGGCGACGCCGGGTCGGTCAGGTCGACGCCGTTCTGCGCGCGGTCGATGCGCAGCACCGACGTCAGGATCGCCGGGCCTTTGGCCAGCTCGCCGGTCCCCCGCGCGGACGGCCGCCGCTTGCGGACGACGTCGAGGCCGGTGACGACCTCCCCCGCGCGCAGCAGCACCGCGCCGGCCACGCCGTCGTGGGAGCCGACGATGTTCGCGCAGAAGTGCATCCCGTAGACGAAGTACACGTACAGGTGGCCGGCGGGACCCCACATGACGGCGTTGCGCGGGGTCTGGCCGCGGTAGCAGTGGGACGCCGGATCGTCTTCGCCGCGGTAGGCCTCGACCTCCACGAGCCGGACGCCGACCGTGCCGTCGGGGCCGGTGGCCTCCAGGACCGAGCCGAGCAGCAGCTGGGCCAGGTCGACCGGGTCGAGGGCCAGTTCGTCACGGGTGAACAACCGGCCTGCGTCGCCGCTCAAACGGGTTCCTCTCTTCGGCTGCCTGGCCCGGCCACCCTAACCCTTGAGCGATCGCTCAAACTTCTCTACAGTCGTTTTGAGCAGTCGCTCAAACTCTGAGGGGAGCCGAGAGATGCGACCGAAGGCGCTCTACGTCGAGACCCTGATCCGCACGGACCTCGCGACGCTGTGGCGGCACACGCAGGACCCGGACCTGCACCGGCGCTGGGACCTGCGCTTCGCCGACATCAGCCCGCTCGCCGGGCACGACGGCCACTTCCGCTACGCCTCGCGCTTCCTCGGGGTCACGGTCACCGGCGTCGGCGTGAGCGCCGCGTCGCGCACCTGGCCGGACGGCTCGCGCACGTCGGTGCTGCGGTTCGCCTCCGCCGACCCGCTGTCGCTGATCAGCGCGGGCGCCGGGTTCTGGCGCTACACCCCGGTCGGCGACGGCGTCCGGTTCGTCACCGGCTTCGACTACGGCACCCGCTGGGGGCGCTTCGGCCGCGCGGCGGACCGGGTGTTCCGCCCCCTGTTCGGGTGGATGACGGCCTGGTCGTTCGACCGGCTGCGGCTCTGGCTCGAGACCGGGACGCCCCCGGAGGAGCAGCCCCTGACCGCCCCGTCGGCCGCCCGCTGCGGCCGGACCCGCCCCCGAACGACGGTGGCGGCGCGATGACCGGCGTCTTCGAACGCGCGCTCGGCGCCGACTTCGCGTTCCTGCACCCGCGGATGCGGGAACGCCTCACCCTCTCGGCCGGCCGCGGCATGATCGGCCACGGCGTGATGGACCGGATCTGGCGCGGCCCCGGCTTCACGCTGCCGTTCCTGTGGCTCGGGTCGACGCGGCACATCCTGTTCCCCGACTGCGGCCGGAACGTGCCGTTCACCATCGAGAACTACCCGTACGTGGACCGGCACGGCCGCGAGACCGTGTCGTTCGTGCGCACCTTCGAGTTCCCGAGACGGCGCCGGCGCTTCGACGCGCAGATGGTGTTCAGCCCCGGCCGCGGGCTCGTCGACTACCTGGGCACGCACCAGCACCTCGCCGTCGACCTCGCGGTGTCGGCCCGGCCGGACGGCGGGTTCCGGATCCGCACCGGCGAATTCCGGCTGCGGGAGGGGCCGATCCGCACCCGCCTGCCGCGGGTGCTGACCGGCTCCGCGCAGGTCGAAGAGTGGTTCGACGAGGCGAGCGGGCAGTTCCGGATCGAGGTCGCCGTGGTCAACCCGCGCTTCGGGCCGGTGTTCGGCTACGAGGGCGCCTTCGGCGCGCGGTTCGTCGACGTCGGCGGCGGGGTGAGCGGGGCGGTCAAGCCGCTCCGTGAGAAAGTCATGGTCTGATGGGCACCGGCCGGAACTCCAGCTCGCGCGACACGAAGCAGAAGCTCGTGGACGGCGTGCTCGAGATCATCCGGCACCAGGGCATCACCGCGGTCTCCGCCCGGTCGGTCGCGACCGCGGCCGGCGCGAACCAGGCGCTGATCTTCTACCACTTCGGCAGCGTCGAGGAGCTGATCGCGCAGGCGTGCGTCCTCGCGACCGAATCCCGCGTCTCGCTCTACCGCGAACGCTTCGCCGCCGTGGCTTCGGTCGGCGACCTGCTGGAGCTGGGCCGCGAAATCCGGGTCGCCGAACGCGCGGAGGGCAACCTCGCCGTGCTGGCCCAGACGCTGGCCGGCGCGCAGGGCAGCGAGCGACTCGCCCAGGCGACCCGCGAAGGCCTGGAGAAGTGGATCACCGAGGTCCGGACGGCGCTGGAGCGCGTGCTCGCCGGGTCGCCGCTGGCCGAGCTGGCGGACCCCGCCGGGCTGGCCCACGCCGTGTCGTCGGGGTTCCTCGGGCTTTCGCTGTTCGAGACCGTCGACCCCGACGGCGCCGAGCAGGCCATCACCGCGCTGGAGCAGCTGGCCGTGCTCGTCGACGTCCTCGACGGGCTCGGGCCGGTGGCCACGCGGGCGGTCCGGGCCAAGCTCCGGAAATCCCTCAGTTGAGCCACTGACGGGCCGCGGTGACCCGCTCCTCGAGCCGCGCGCGCTGTTCGGCGACGCGCTCGGGCGCCGTGCCACCGCGGGCGTTGCGCGACTTCACCGAGCCTTCGACGGTGAGCACGGCCCGCACCTCGGGGGTGAGCCCCGGGTTGATCTTCTCGAACTCCTCGTCGGTCAGCTCGTCCAGGCCGACGCCGCGGGCTTCGGCGACGCGGACGCTTTCGCCGGCCGCCTCGTGCGCGACGCGGAACGGGACGCCCTGGCGCACCAGCCATTCCGCGATGTCCGTGGCCAGGGTGAACCCGGCCGGGGCCAGCTCGGCGAGCCGGTCGGTGTGGAACGTCAGGGAGGCGAGCATCCCGGCGATCGCGGGGAACAGGAGCTCGAGCTGCTCGACCGAGTCGAACACCGGCTCCTTGTCCTCCTGCAGGTCGCGGTTGTAGGCCAGCGGCTGCGCCTTGAGGGTGGCCAGCAGGCCGGTGAGGTTGCCGATCAGCCGGCCCGCCTTGCCGCGGGTCAGCTCCGCGACGTCCGGGTTCTTCTTCTGCGGCATGATCGAGCTGCCGGTCGCCCAGGCGTCGTCCAGCGTGACGTACCCGAACTCGGCGGTGTTCCAGATGATCACCTCTTCGGCGATCCGGGACAGGTTCACCGCGAGCATCGCGACGGCGAAGGCGAACTCGGCGACGAAATCGCGCGAAGCGGTGCCGTCGATGGAGTTCTCGACACTGGTCGCGAAGCCCAGTTCCTCGGCGACGGCCTCCGGGTCGAGACCCAGCGACGAGCCGGCGAGCGCCCCCGAGCCGTACGGCGATTCGGCCGTGCGGGCGTCCCAGTCCTGCAGCCGCGAGACGTCGCGCAACAGCGCCTGGCCGTGGGCCATCAGGTGGTGGGCGAGCAGCACCGGCTGGGCGTGCTGCAGGTGCGTGCGGCCGGGCAGGATCGCGTCCGGGTGGCGCTTGGCCTGCGACACCAGCGCGTCGACGACGTCGAGGGTGCCGGCGACGACCCGGCGGGCCGCGTCCCGCAGCCACATCCGGAACAGCGTGGCCACCTGGTCGTTGCGCGACCGGCCGGCCCGCAGCTTGCCGCCGAGTTCGGTGCCGGCGCGCTCGAGCAGGCCGCGTTCGAGCGCGGTGTGCACGTCCTCGTCGGCGATCGTCGGGGTGAACGCCCCCGACGCGACATCCTGCGCGAGCGTGTCCAGCGCGGTCAGCATGCCGGCCAGCTCGTCTTCGGTGAGCAGGCCCGCCTTGTTCAGCACACGGGCGTGCGCACGGGACCCGGCGATGTCGTAGGGCGCCAGGCGCCAGTCGAAGTGCGTCGACGCGCTCAGCGCGGCCATGGCCTCCGCCGGACCGCTGGCGAACCGGCCGCCCCACAGCTGCACCGGCTGCTCGTTCCCGCTCACTGTTCTCGCTTCTCCTCGGTGTTCGTTCGGGTGTTCAGGCGACCGTGATCCGGCCGTCGTACAGGACCAGCCGGACACTGGCACATCCACCGCCGGTCCGCCGTTCGAGCGCGGCGCACGCTTCGCCGCGGCCGATCCGCTGCGCCTCGCCGCGCGCGCTCAGCATCCGGCGCGCTTCGGCGACGGAGACGGTCTCGCCGTCGATCGCCACCGGGATCCCGTGGTCGAACGTGATCACGACCTCGTCCGGAGCGAGGAATTCCCCCTCGGCCGGGAAGATGTCGGCGAGCGCGGTCATGGTGTTCCTTCGTCCGCCGATCGCTGGGCGAGGGCGGCGAAACGTTCGGCCAGTTCCTTGCCCGTCAGGGGTTCCCGGGCGATCACGGCGACCGTGTCGTCGCCCGCGATCGAGCCGACGACCTCCTCCAGCGCCGCCCGGTCGATCGCGCTGGCCAGGAACTGCGCCGCGCCCGGTGGCGTCCGCAGCACCATCAGGTTGCCCGACGAGTCGGCCGAGACCATCAGCTCCGCGAGCAGCCGGGAGAGCCGGGACGTGCCGCCCTGCACCCCGCGGACGGGACTGCCGTCCTCCGGGATGACGTAGACCGGCGCGCCCGAGTCCGGACCGCGCAGCTTGACCGCGCCGAGCTCGTCGAGATCGCGCGACAGCGTCGCCTGCGTGACCTCGATGCCTTCGGCGGCCAGCAGCTTGGCCAGCTCGGTCTGGCTGCGGATGGTCATGGTGGACACCAGCTCGGTGATCCGCGCCTGCCTGCCCACCCGGCTGCTGGTCATCGCCGGCTCTCGTCGAAGAGCCAGACCAGCAGGGCTTTCTGGGCGTGCAGCCGGTTCTCCGCCTCGTCCCACACCGCGCTCGCCGGGCCGTCGATCACCTCGTCGGTGATCTCCCAGCCGCGGTGCGCGGGCAGGCAGTGCAGGACGATCGCGTCGTCCGCGGCCTTCTTCAGCAGCTCGGCGTTGACCTGCAGGGCGCGGAACGGGCCGACCCGGTCGAGCCCGTCGTTCTCCTGCCCCATCGACGTCCACGTGTCGGTGACGAGCACGTCCGCGCCGTCGACCGCCGCGTACGGGTCGGTGAAGACGGTCGCGGTGCCGCCCGTCTCGTGCGCGCGCTTCTTCGCGTCCAGCATCACGCCCTGGTCCGGCTGGAAGCCGACCGGCGAGACGACCCGGACGTGCATCCCGGCGGTGACGCCGCCGAGCAGCAGCGAGTGCGCCATGTTGTTCGCGCCGTCGCCGAGGTAGACGAGGGTGAGACCTTCGAGCTTGCCCTTGCGCTCGCGGATCGTCATCAGGTCCGTGAGCACCTGGCACGGGTGGAACTCGTCGGTGAGCGCGTTGACGACCGGGATCGACGCGGCCGAGGCCATCGCCTCGATCCGCTTCTGCGCGAAGGTGCGCCACACGATGCCGTCGACGTAGCGGGAGAGCACGCGCGAGGTGTCCTCGATGGTCTCTTCGCGGCCGAGCTGCATCGAGCGGCCGTCGACGATCACCGGGTGGCCGCCGAGCTGGCTGATGCCGACCTCGAACGAGAACCGCGTGCGCGTCGAGTTCTTCTCGAAGATCGCCGTGATCGACTTGCCTGCCAGGGTCTTGTTGCCCAGCGGGTCGGCCTTCAGCGCGTCGGCGAGGTCGAGGATGGCCTTCTGCTCGGCGGGACTGACGTCGTCGTCGCGGAGGAAGTGGCGGAGCATCAGTCGGAGTCCTTCGTGGTGGAGTCGAGCGCGTTCGGGAGTGCGGAGAGGAAGCCGTCGGCCTGCCCGGCGTCGAGCACGAGCGGGGGCGCGAGCCGGATGGTGTCGGGCGCGACCGGGTTGACGAGGTAGCCGGCGTCCTGGACCGCCTTGGCGACCCCCGCCGAGACCGGCTCGCGCAGGGCGATGCCGAGCAGCAGCCCGGCGCCACGCACCCCGGCGACGAGCGGGTGGCCGAGCGCCTCGACGCCCGCCGCGATGTCCTTGCCGAGCGTCGAGACGTGGTCGAGCAGGCCGTCCGCGGCGATGGTCCGCAGCACGGCCAAGCCGGCCGCGCAGCACACGGGGTTGCCGCCGAAGGTCGTCCCGTGCTGGCCCGGCTTGAGCAGGTCGCCCGCCGCGCCGACGCCGATCACGGCACCCAGCGGCAGGCCGCCGCCGAGTCCCTTGGCCAGCGTGATCACGTCCGGCACGATGCCGGCCTGCTGGTAGCCGAACCACGTGCCGAGCCTGCCGAGGCCGGTCTGCACCTCGTCGAGCACCAGCAGCGTGCCGGTGGCCTTGGTGATCTCGCGGGCGGCCTGCAGGTAGCCGTCCGGCGCCGGGATCACCCCGGCTTCGCCGAGCACCGGCTCCAGGAACACGGCCGCGGTCTCGGTGTCGACGGCCGCCTTCAGCGCCGCGACGTCCCCGAACGGCACGTGCTCCACCCCGGGCACCAGCGGCTTGAAGGGGTCGCGCTTGCCGGGCTGGCCGGTCAGCGTCAGCGAGCCCATGGTCCGGCCGTGGAACGCGCCCTCGGCGGCGATCACCTTCGTGCGCCCGGTCAGCCGGCTGATCTTCAGCGCGGCTTCGTTGGCCTCGGCACCGGAGTTGACGAACAGCACCTTGCCGTTGCCGGTGAGGCCGGCGACGTCGAGCAGCGCCTCGGCGAGCTCGACCGCCACCGGGTTGACGTACAGGTTCGAGGTGTGGCCGAGCTGCTTGACCTGGGCGGTGACGGCTTCGACGATCGCCGGGTGGGCGTGGCCGAGCGCGTTGACCGCGATGCCGCCGACCAGGTCGACGTACTCCTTGCCGTCGGCGTCCCACACCTTCGCGCCTTCGCCGCGCACGAGCGTCAGCGCCGGGGTGCCGTAGTTGTCCATCAGGGCGGACTGCCAGTGCGTCTGGCCGTCCACATTGGACTTGAGGTCGGTCACGGGAGCTCCGTTTCGGGGAAGACCATGGTGCCGATGCCCCTCGAGGTGAAGACTTCCAGGAGCACCGAATGGGCGAGGCGGCCGTCGATCACGTGCGCCCGGCGCACGCCGCCGCGGATGGCGCGCACGCACGCCTCCATCTTCGGGATCATGCCGCTGGCCAGGGTGGGCAGCATCGGCTCGAGGTGGTCCACGCGGATGCGGTCGATCAGCGACGACCGGTCGGGCCAGTTCGCGTACAGGCCTTCGACGTCGGTGAGCACGACGAGCTTTTCCGCGCCCAGCGCCGCCGCCAGCGCTCCCGCGGCGGTGTCGGCGTTGACGTTGTGCACCACACCGTCGACGTCCGGGGCGACGGTGGACACCACCGGGATGCGCCCGGCGTTGACGATGTCGAGCACCGCGTCCGGGTTGACCTCGGCGACCTCGCCGACCAGCCCGATGTCGACCTGCTCACCGTCCACAGTGGCCTGTTTGCGTTCGGCGGTGAACAGCCTGGCGTCCTCGCCGGAGATGCCGACCGCGTACGGTCCGTGGGCGTTGATCAGCCCGACGAGCTCGCGGCTGACCTGGCCGGTGAGCACCATCCGGACGATGTCCATCGTCTCCGGGGTGGTGACCCGCAGGCCGCCCTTGAACTCGCCTTCGACGCCGAGGCGCTTGAGCATCGCGGTGATCTGCGGGCCGCCGCCGTGCACGACGACCGGGCGCAGGCCGGCCAGCCGGAGGAACACCATGTCCTCGGCGAAGGCCGCCTTCAGCTCGTCGTCGATCATGGCGTTGCCGCCGTACTTGACCACCACGGTGGCGCCGTGGAACCGCTGCAGCCAGGGCAGCGCCTCGATCAGCACCCCGGCCTTCTCGGCCGCCGTCGCGAGTCGTTCGTCCGCGGAAATCAGTGCCTCCTTGGTCATGAGGAGTACGCGCTGTTCTCTTCGACGTAACCGTGCGAAAGGTCCGTGGTGTAGATGGTGGCCGCCTCGCCGCCGACCCCGAGGTCGACGACGATCTCGATGTCGCGCGCGGTGAGGTCCGCCTCCGAGCGGTCGGAGGCGGGCATCCCCTGGGCGAACAGGGTGACGCCGTTGATCGCGATCGACACGGTCTCGGGGTCGATGCGGGCCGGCACCCGGCCCAGCGCCATCGCGATCCGGCCCCAGTTCGGGTCGGAGCCGAACAGCGCGGTCTTGACCAGGTTGTCCTCGGCGATCGTGCGGGCGACCGCGATCGCGTCGGCTTCGGACTCGGCACCCTGGACGGTGATGTTGACGTCCTTCGTCGCCCCTTCGGAGTCGGCGCGCAGCTGGAGGACCAGGTCGAGGCTGACCTTGGTGAGCAGCTCGGTCAGCTCCGCTTCGGTGGGCTCGACGCCGCTCGCGCCGGAGGCCAGGACCAGGACGGTGTCGTTGGTGGACGTGCCGCCGTCGACGTCGAGCCGGTCGAAGGTGACGTGGGTGGCCGCGCGCAGGGCGCGGTCGAGGGTTTCCTTGTCCACCACGGCGTCGGTGGTCAGGACCGAGAGCATCGTGGCCAGGTTCGGCGCGAGCATGCCCGCGCCCTTGGCGAAACCGCCGACGCTCCAGCCGTCTTCGTGCTTCCCGAAGGCCTGCTTCGGCTTGGTGTCGGTGGTCATCACGCCCTTGGCGGCGTTGAGGCTCGCCTCGGCGCTCGCGTCGAGGGCCTTGAAGGCGGTGTCCACTCCGGACAGGACCGCGTCCATCGGCAGCCGTTCGCCGATCAGGCCGGTGGAGCAGACGGCGACCTCGATCGCACCGGTCTGCAGGACCTCGGCGACCTTTTCGGCGGTGGCGTGGGTGTCCTGGAAGCCGCCCGGACCCGTGGCGGCGTTCGCGCCACCGGAGTTGAGGACGACGGCCTTGAGCCGCTGCTGCTTGAGCACCTCCTGCGACCACAGCACCGGCGCGGCCTTGATGACGTTGCGCGTGAACACGCCCGCCGCGACGTCGAGCGGGCCGTCGTTGACGACCAGCGTCAGGTCGAGCGCGCCGGAGGCCTTGATCCCGGCGGCGACGCCGGCGGCGCGGAAGCCCTGGGGGCCGGTGACGGTCACGGTGCCACTCCTACGGTGGAAAGGCCGGTGGTCTCGGGGAGGCCGAGGGCCAGGTTCATCGACTGGACGGCACCGCCCGCGGTGCCCTTGGTGAGGTTGTCGATCGCGGCGACGACGACCAGGCGCTTCGCGTCGGCGTCCACCGTGACCTGCAGCTGGACGTTGTTCGAGCCGAGCGTCGCCGAGGTCGTCGGCCAGGCGCCCGCGGGCAGCAGCTGGACGAACGGCTCGGCGTCGTAGGCCTTCTCGTACGCCGCGCGGGCGGCGGCCTCGTCGACGTCGCCCGTCAGCGGGGCGCTCGCCGTGGTGAGGATGCCGCGCGGCATCGGCGCGAGGACCGGCGTGAAGGAGACGGTGACCCGCTCCCCCGCGACGGCCGAGAGGTTCTGTGCGAACTCGGGGGTGTGGCGATGGGCGCCGCCGACGCCGTACGCGCTGGCCGAGCCCATCACTTCGGAGCCGAGCAGGTTCGGCTTGAGGCTCTTGCCGGCGCCGGACGTGCCGGTGACCGCGACGACCGTGACGTCCGGCTCGATCAGGCCCGCGGCGAACGCGGGTGCCAGGGCCAGCGATCCGCCGGTCGGGAAGCAGCCGGGCACGGCGACGCGCTTGGTGCCGACGAGCTTTTCGCGGGCGCCGGGCAGCTCGGGCAGGCCGTAGGGCCACTGGCCGGCGTGCTCGCCGCCGTACCAGCGCCGCCAGTCGGCCGGGTCGGCCAGCCGGTGGTCGGCGCCGAGGTCGACGACCAGGACGTCCGGGCCGAGCTGCGCCGCGATCTCCGCCGAGTGCCCGTGGGGCAGCGCGAGGAACACGACGTCGTGGCCGGCGAGGGTCTCCGGCGTCGTCTCGGCGAGAACCCGGTCGGCGAGGGGGACGAGGTGGGGCTGGTGGACGCCGAGCTTCGTGCCCGCGCTGCTGGCGGCCGTGAGCGCGCCGATCTCGACCTCGGGATGGGTCAGGAGCAGGCGCAGCAGTTCGCCGCCCGCGTACCCGCTGGCTCCGGCCACCGCGATGTTCACCGTCATACGCATGATTATGCACGCCCTTGCAAGTCTAAACAAACCCGGAGTGGTGCCCGCCACCTTGGGATGCTGGGCCCATGACGGACACCCCCGCCCGGTTGCTCGGCCTGCTTTCGCTGCTCCAGACACCGCGCGAGTGGCCGGGCAGCGAACTGGCCGAGCGGCTCGACGTCAGCCCGCGCACGATCCGGCGCGACATCGACCGGCTGCGCGAACTCGGCTACCCGGTGGAGGCCAGCCGCGGCGTCGCGGGCGGCTACCGGCTGGTGGCGGGCACCGCGATGCCGCCACTGGTGCTCGACGACGACGAGGCCGTCGCGATCGCGGTGGGGCTGCGGACGGCCGCGGGGCAGACCGTCGCCGGGATCGAGGAGGCGTCCGTGCGGGCGCTGGCCAAGCTGGAGCAGGTCCTGCCGGCCCGGCTGCGCCGCCGGGTGGGCACGATCGGCACGGCGACGGTCGCCATCCCGGCCGCGGGGCCGGCCGTCGACCCGGCGCAGCTGACGGTGTTCGCCGGCGCGATCACCAACCACGAGACGGTCCGCTTCCGCTACCGCGCGAACGACGGCGAGGAGACGCGGCGGCGGGCCGAGCCGCTCCGGCTGGTCGCCACCGGGCGCCGCTGGTACCTGGTGGCCTACGACCTCGACCGCGCGGACTGGCGCATCTTCCGCGCCGACCGGATCCGCGACGCCCAGGCGACCGGCGGCCGGGTGGTGCCGCGCCGGCCACCCGCCGCGGACCTCGGCGCCTATGTGCTGGACCGGCTTTACGACCTCGTGCCGACGTACCGGGCGGTGGTGGTCCTGGCGGAACCGTCGGCACAGGTGGCACCCCGCCTGGGCGCGGCGGCGGGCGAGCTGACCGACCTCGACGAGGGCGGCTGCCGGTGGCGCAGTCACGCGGACACGCTGGACTGGCTCGCGTTCCGGCTGCTGGGGCTGGGGTGCGCGTTCACCGTCGAGGAACCGCCGGAACTGGTGGCGCACTTGAAGGTGCTCGCGAACCGCGCCGCGGCCGCGGCGGGTGCGGAGAGTTAGCCTGCCGCCGGGATCGCGGTTGATCGGCATCCCTGCCTCGCCGCTTGGCCGCCACTGGCCGCGGCGGACCGACCTCACGCCACGGCTGCTCAGCGCCATCCCCAGCCAACCGCCCGCTCGCCGCCCGCACCGGCAGACCGTTCCAACCAATCCCACGCCACGGGCGCTCAGCGCCGCCATCCCCGGCCAGCCAACCGCTCGCCACCCGCAGCGGCGGACCAACCGGTCACCTCGTCCGTGCAGCACTGCCATCCCTCCCCTGTCTCGCTCGCCGGCCGCCGCGGTGGGCCGGTCCGTCGGGGACCGGCCCACCGCGCGTTCAGCTCGGCTCACCCCCGTCCAGGTCCGTGCGCCTGCTCGGCGGCACGGGGAGGTAGCAGCCGGGGTTCTCCGGGTCGCAGCCCACGCGGGGCAGCCGGGCGCGGATCCCGCCCGGGGTGCGTTCGAAGTACGCCGCGATCTCCGCGACGCTCTCGCCCGCGATCCACCGGGACTCCAGTTCCGCGTCCATCTCCCCGTTCCACGGCCGGCCCTGCTGGGCGGGCCGGCCCGCGGATCTTCGCCGTGGCCCCCGGCCTTCGCCGGTCGCGGAGAGCAACCCGTCCGCGACCAGGTCGGCCACCTTGGCCGCCACCGCCACGTCCAGGTCGAGGCTGCCCTCGGCGACCGGTTCGCCGCCGGGGCCGCCGGCTTCCAGGGTGATCATCACCCGGGGAGTCGGTTCGGCGCGGTCGTCGTCCGTCCTGGTGGCGACCGCGATCTGGTAGGTGATGTCCTGTGCCCGGATCTCGGTCCGGCGCTCTTCGATGATCGACATGCCGCGAAGCTAGCGCGCACCCCCGACAATTTCCGGCCACGCGCTGCTCACGGGCGACTTCGCTCCGAAATCGCCGGACCCCGGCGGACATGACGGTGCCCCGGTCCGGGCGAGCCGGACCGGGGCACCGTCAGGGGCTTCCGATCAGAAGTGCAGCAGCTGGGCCGGCTGCTTCTCCTGCACTGCCTTCGCGGAGCTGTCCGACTTCTGCGCGGCGGCGCCGTCGGGCACCGGCGCCGGCACCGGGTCGCACTGGACGTCCGAGTGGTTGCCGGGCTGACGCTTCGGCAGCGCGCCGGTGGCCAGGTAGTCGGCGATCTTGTCGTCCACACAGGACACCCCGGACAGCGAGCCGGCGTGCGTCGTGCCGCCCGGCGCGCTGATCAGGCTCGAGTTCGGGTACCGCTTCCGGACCTCCAGGCTGCCGGCGTACGGCGTGGCGGCGTCGAGCTCCTCGCTGATCAGGAGCGCACCGGCGACCTTGCGGCCGTCAATGTCGACCGGCTTGCCCGCCTTCGCCGGCCAGTACACGCAAGGTGCGTTGAACCAGGCGTTGCCCCAGGTCTCGAACGGGGCCTTGAAGTACGTCACCCAGTTGTCGGCGCGCCACTTGTTCCAGTTGGTCGGCCACTGGACGTCGGTGCACTGCACACCCAGGTACACGGCGAAGCCGTTGTCGGCGCCGGGCGGGTTCGAAGCGTCGTAGAGGTCCTTCAGCGTCTGCCAGTCACCCTTGTGGACGAAGGCGTCGAAGGCCTTCGCCATGTCGACCCAGCCGAAGACGTAGTAGCCGGCCTGCAGGAAGATGTCGGTCCACTCGTCGCCGCCGATCACCTCGCCCGCCGGGTTCTTGGCGAGCTTGCGCTGCGTGTCGTACCACAGCTTCTCGACCGCGGAGCCGGTCTTGCCGAGGTGGTAGACGTTGTCGTAGGACGCCAGCCAGTCGAAGTAGATCTTGATGTTCTTGTCGAACTGGACGTCCTGGTCGAGGTTGGCCTGGTACCAGACCTTGCGCGGGTCGACGTTGCCGTCCAGCACCATCCGGCGGACGTTCTTCGGGTACAGCGTGCTGTACACCTGGCCGAGGTAGGTGCCGTAGGAGAAGCCGTAGTAGTTGATCTGCTTCTCGCCCAGTGCCTTGCGCAGGCTGTCCATGTCCTGCGCGACGTCGGTCGTCTTCAGGTGGTCGAGGATCTCGCCGTTCTTCCTGCACGCGTCGGCGTAGCCCTTCGAGCGGGTGAGCCACGTCTGCTCGAGCCCCGGCGTGGTCGGCACGTAGGCCGGCCGGTTGTAGCTGAAGTAGTTCCCGTCGCAGCTGATCGCCGGCTTGCTGGACCCGACGCCCCGCGGGTCGAAGCCGATCCAGTCGTAGTTGTCGCCCGCGTGGTTCGGCACGTACTTGCCGAGCACCGAGAGCCCGAGGCCGGAGCCGCCGGGGCCGCCCGGGTTCACCAGCATGATGCCCTGGGACTGCGCGGTCTTGTGCTTGATCCGCGACACCGCGACGGAGACCTTGGTCCCGCCCGGCTTCGCGTAGTCCATCGGCACTTCGAGGAAGCCACACTCGGCGCCGTTGGCCTTCAGGCTCGCCGACGCGCAGGGCCCCCAGGCGATCGGCGCGGGGGTGAACTGCACCCCGGGATCCGCCGAAGCGGCGGGCGCGGCGGCCATCAGCCCGGCCGCGAGACCCGCGGCGGCGACGGCGGCAACGATTCTCTTCACAGTCGTCCTTTTCATCCGCATTGGACAGAGTTCGCCGGATTCCGGCGAAACTACCGGCAACCTTCGCCAATCTCGTCGACCGGCGCGACTTCCGCCATCCGTCTTTCGTCGGGACCTGGCGCGGTCGCCGGGCCCCGGAACTGTCGGTGCCCGGCAGTACGCTCCGGACCTCCGGAGGGCGACGGGAGGACGCATGAGCGTGGACGAACAGCTGGTCAAGGCGATCCGCACCGGGCTGGCCGAGCTGGCCGACCCGGTGAAGGCACCGGCGATGCAGGCCTACATGAAGTCGGCGATGCCCTTCCGCGGGGTGGCCTCACCCGAGCGGACCACGCTTCTCAAGCGGGTTCTGGCCGACCACATAATGCCCGATCGGGTGACATATTCGGCGACCGTGCTGGAGTTGTGGCGGACAGCCGAATTCCGCGAAGAGCGCTACGCGGCCATCGCGCTCTCGGGGCACCGGGCGTACCGGCAGTGGCAGGACCGGGAACTGCTCCCGATGTACGAGGAGCTGATCGTCGACGGCGCGTGGTGGGACTACGTGGACGAGCTCGCGATCCGCCGGATCGGGCCGATCCTGCGCGCGGACCGGGCTCGGGTGACGCCGGTGATGCTGAGCTGGGCGGCGGACGCGAACCTGTGGCGGCGGCGCACGGCGATCATCTGCCAGATCGGGGCGAAGGACGACACGGACACCGACCTGCTCACGCGGACGATCGAGCCGGCGATCGCCGAACCGGAGTTCTTCCTGCGGAAGGGAATCGGGTGGGCCCTGCGCGAGTACGCGAAGACAGCACCCGATTGGGTGCGGTCCTTTGTGGACGACCACCCGGGACTGTCGGGGTTGTCGCGGAGGGAGGCGCTCAAGCACATCGGGTGAGCGGAGGTGCGGGCCGGGTCGCCGGAAATGCCGAAAGGGGCCGGTTTCCCAGCCCCTTTCGCACTACCTGGCCGCTACCGGCTGACCCGCTACGCGCGCAGCGTTGCCTCGAACCGCTCGCCCGCCGCCGCCACCGCGGCGTCCCGGGCCTTCGTTGCCTCGTCGACCGTCAGGGTCCGGTCCGGCGCGCGGAACCGCAGCTTGTACGCCAGCGACCTCTTGCCCTCGCCCACCTGCTCGCCCGCGTACACGTCGAACAGCGTGATGTCCTCGAGCAGCTCGCCCGCGCCCTCGCGCAGCACCGCGGCCAGGTCCGCCGACGGCACCTCCGCCGCCGCGACCAGGGCCACGTCCAGGAGCACCGGCGGGTACCCCGACACGCTCGGTGCCGGGCGGGAGTCCGGGAGCGGGATCGCGTCCAGGTCCAGCTCCATCGCCACCGTCCGCGGCGGCAGGCCCAGTGCCTCCACCACCTTCGGGTGCAGCTCGCCGGCGTGGCCGACCGGCCAGTCGCCCACCTGGAGACGGGCGCAGCGGCCCGGGTGCCACGGCGGGAGGTCCGTCGCCTGGACCGTCAGCTCGATGCCCGCCGCCTCGGCGACCGTGCGGGCCGCCTCGACCGCGTCGGCCCAGTTCGCCTGCTCGCCCGCTCCCCACCAGCCCGCGCGGGTGCGCTGGCCGGCCAGCACCACCGCGACGTGCAGCGGCTGCTGCGGCACGGCCGCCTCCAGCAGGGCCAGTTCCTCGTCCGTCGGCCGCCGGTCGACGCCGAGGTCCGGGACCTTCAGCGGGTTCGGTGCCGGCAGGACGACCTGGCCGACGTGGAACAACGCCACATCCTTCATCCCGCGGGACACGTTGCGCTGCAGCGTGTCCAGCAGGCCCGGCAGCAACGTCGTCGCCAGCCGGTTGCGATCGGCCTCCAGGGGGTTGCGCACGACGACCGTGTTGCGGCGGACGTCGTCCGCCGGCAGGCCGAACGCGTCCCACACCGAGTCGGCGATGAACGGGAACGGGCGGACCTCGACGTACCCCGCCTCGGCCAGTGCCCGGGACACGCTCCGGACGCGCCGCTGGCCGTCGGTCAGGCCGCGGCCCGCCGGGGCGGCCGGCAGCGTCGACGGGATGCTGTCGTAGCCCTCCAGCCGCAGCACCTCTTCGACGAGGTCCGCGGGCTGGCGCAGGTCGCCGCGCCAGCTCGGGGGGATGGCCGTCACCAGGCCGGTGCCGTCGTCGCCCGTGCCGACCGAGACCTTGCAGCCGATCTGGGACAGCCGGCGGACCGTGACGCCGCGCTGGTAGTTCACGCCCGCGACCTTGTCGGGCAGGTTGATCGGCATCACGACGGCCGGGTTCGGCTCGACGACGCCCTCGTCGGTGCGGCCGGGCTGGATGGCGGCGTCGCCGTACTGGCGCAGCAGCCGCGCGGCCAGCTCGACCGCCGCCGGGCACAGCTGCGGGTCGGTGAACCGCTCGAACCGCTTCGCGGCCTCCGAGAACAGCTTGTGCCGGCGCGCGGTGCGGCTGATCGCGGCCGGGTTCCAGTGCGCCGCCTCGAGCAGCACGTCGGTGCTCTCCGGCGTGATCTCGGTGCTCGCGCCGCCCATCGTGCCGGCGAGGGAGATGACGCCGCTGTCGTCGGCGATGATCACGTCGTCCGGGTCGAGCGTGCGCTCGACGTCGTCCAGCGTCGTCAGCTTCTCGCCCGGCTTCGCCCGGCGGACCACCAGATCGCCCTGGATGGCCTTGGTGGCGAACGCGTGCAGCGGGTGCCCGAGCTCGAGCATCACGTAGTTGGTGACGTCGACGGCCAGCGAGATGGACCGGATCCCGGCCAGCATCAGCCGCCGGCGCATCCACCACGGCGTCGGCGCGGTCGCGTCCAGGCCGGTGACCCGGCGCAGCACGAACCGCGGGCAGCCTTCCGGGTCCTCGACGTGGACCGGCCAGGCGTCACCCTCGGCCGCCGGGACCTCCAGCAGCGCCGGGTCGCCGAAGGGCACGTCCAGCGCGTTCGACAGCTCGCGCGCGAGGCCGCGGACGGACAGCGCGTAGCCGCGGTCCGGGGTCGGGGCCAGCTCGAGCACGGTGTCGTCGAGGCCGAGCAGCTCGCGGGCGTCGTCACCGGGGCTCGCGGTGCCCGACGGCAGCACGAGGATGCCCGCGTGGTCGTCGCCGAGGCCGAGCTCGCGCGCCGAGCAGATCATGCCGTCGCTGACGCGGCCGTAGGTCTTGCGGGACGCGATGGTGAAGTCGCCGGGCAGGACCGCGCCGGGCAGCGCCACGACGACCAGGTCGCCCTCGGCGAAGTTGCGCGCGCCGCAGACGATGCCGCGGGTGCGGATGCCGTGCGGCCCCTCGTCCTCGAACTCGCCGTCTTCCTCGTCGTCGTCTTCGTCACCCTCGTCGAGGGCGGGCTCTTCGGCCTCTTCACCGACGTCGACGCGGCAGAACCGGATCGGCTTCTTGAACTCGGTCAGCTCTTCGATGTCGGCCACGCGGCCGACGACCAGCGGGCCGGTCACCGGCCCGAGCTCCTTGACGTCGTCGACCTCGATGCCGATCCGCACGAACGCGTCGGCCAGGTCCTGCGGCGTGACCTCCTCGCCGATGTCGAGGTGCTCGGTCAGCCAGCTGACGGGGACTCGCACTACGCCTCCGTTCCGAAGGGAAGGGTGAAGCGGACGTCGCCCTCCACCATGTCGCGCATGTCCGGGATCCCGTTGCGGAACTGCAGGGTGCGCTCGATGCCCATGCCGAAGGCGAACCCCGAGTACACGTCGGGGTCGACGCCGCAGGCGCGCAGCACGTTCGGGTTGACCATGCCGCAGCCGCCCCACTCCACCCAGCCGGGGCCGCCCTTCTTCTCCTCGAACCAGACGTCCACCTCGGCGGACGGCTCGGTGAACGGGAAGAAGTGCGGACGCAGCCGCGTCTTGGAGCTCTCGCCGAACATCGCGCGGGCGAAGGCGTCCAGCGTGCCCTTGAGGTGGGCCATGGTGATGCCCTTGTCCACCGCGAGGCCTTCGACCTGGGTGAACACCGGGGTGTGCGTCGAGTCCAGCTCGTCGGTGCGGTACGTCCGGCCCGGGCAGACGACGTACACCGGCAGGTCGCGGTGCAGCAGCGTGCGGGCCTGCACCGGCGAGGTGTGCGTGCGCAGCACCAGGCCGGAGTCCTCGTCGCCGACGTAGAACGTGTCCTGCAGCTGGCGCGCGGGGTGGTCCTTGCCGAAGTTCAGCGCGTCGAAGTTGAACCACTCGGCTTCCAGCTCCGGGCCCTCGGCGACCTCGTAGCCCATCGCGACGAACGCGTCCGCGACGCGCTCGGAAATGGTGCTGATCGGGTGCCGGGCGCCGCGCGGGACGCGGTCCCACGGCAGCGTGACGTCGACGGCCTCTTCGCGCAGGACCCGCTCGTCGCGCTCCACCTGGAGCTCGGCGCGGCGGGCGTCGAAGGCCGCCTGGACGGCTTGGCGGGCCTCGTTGACGCGCTTGCCGGCCTCGGCCTTCTCCTGCTTGGGCAGGGCGCCGATCTCGCGGCGGGCCAGGCCCACCGGGGACTGGTCGCCGAGATGAGCCGGCTTGACCTCGGCCAGCGCTTCGAGCCCGGTCGCGGCGGCGAACGCGGCTTCGGCGGCCTTGACCGCCTCCTGCAGCGTCTCGGGGGCGAGCACCGCGCCCTGGGCTTCCTTCTCCTTGGCTCCGGACATAACTCCTCGGCGTCCGCTGGGACTGGTCGTGCGCGCACCGCCGGACACGCGGCGCGCGAGAGGTCAAAGGCGTGAAAAGTCTATGGGATCGGGTCCGCGCGCCCCCGGTCGCCCCGGGCCGCGCTCAGCGCTCGCGGAACGCGTCGGCGAAGTCCACCGACGCGAATTCGCCGGGGACCACGCCGTCGGCGGCGTAGCGGTACAGCGCCGTCTGGTAGATGCCGGACAAAGTCGTGGTGAAGACCGCCACCAGCAGGGTCCAGACGATCGCCAGCCCGACCGTGACGAACACGGTGGCCGTGCCGCCGAGCAGGAACCCGGCCCCGAGGAACACGACGTACCCGGCCAGGGTGAGCAGGAAGCCGATCAGGCCGAGGCCCGCGGTGCCGGCGACGTTCTCGCCCCAGGCGCGGCGGAACAGCTCGACCGAGCGCTTCACGCTGCCGCGGACCCCCGCGCCTTCGAGCATGACGACCGGCAGGACGAGGAACGTCGTGAGCCGCCAGGCCAGGCCGACCAGGCTGCTGACGATGCTGCCGAGGAAGCCGAGCCGCTCCTCGATCGTGCGCAGTACCAGGCTGACCGTCGCGGTGAGGCCGGCCCAGCCGAGCAGCGCCGGCCAGCGACGGCCCGCCGCGGCCAGGCCCGCGCCGACGCCCGGGACGCCGCCGTCGCCGCGCAGCGCGAGGTCCGCCTGGGAGACGAGGGCGGCGTTGAAGAAGATCGTGGTGAACGCCGAGACGAGGTAGAACGCGCCGAGCAGCACATACGTCCCGACGCTGGGCCGGACGCCGCCGGTCTGGACGTGGGCGGTGAAGAAGGCCGGCGTGAGGAACGCCGCGGCGACCAGCAGCCCGGCGATCCCGGCGAGCACCGGGAACCACGCCAGGCCCTTGTGGGCGCGCAGCACCCGGACCGAAGCGACGAACAACGCGTACGAACGGGCGAGCCTGCCCATGTTTTCCCCCAGGTGACCACAGTGGATACCGGGGGCAGCCTACTCGCGGATCAGCGGCGTGCCGCCATCGCGCTCGTGTACACGCAGACGGCCGCCGCGGTGGCGAGGTTGAGGCTTTCCGCCTTGCCGTACAGCGGGATCCGGACGGCGAGGTCGGTCCGGTCGAGGACGGCGGCGGGCAGGCCGTGGGCCTCGTTGCCGAAGACCCACGCCGTCGGCTCGGTGAGATCCACCCGATCGAGTTCGGCGTCGGCGTAGCCGTGCGCGGCGAACGTGCGCAGGCCCGCGGCCGAACAGGCGGCGAGCGCGGCCGGGACGTCGCGGACGCGCGCGATCGGCAGGTGGAACAGGCTGCCGGCGGCGGCGCGGACGCACTTGCCGTTGTGCGGGTCGACGGTGTCGCCCGCCAGCACCACGGCGTCGGCGCCGGCCGCGTCGGCGACGCGGATCACGGTGCCCGCGTTGCCGGGGTCGGCGACGTCGACCAGCACGACGACGAGCCGGGCACCCGGCGTCACGGCTTCGTCGAGGGGACGGTCGAGCAGGGCGCAGACGGCCACGATGCCTTGCGGTGTCACGGTTTCCGACAGCCCGTCGGCGGCACGGTCGGTGATCGGCGAGACGGCGACGCCGGCCGCACGGGCCGCGTCGACCAGGTCCGCGTGCTGCTCCGCCGCGCGCGAGGTGACGAACAGTTCGTACACCCGGCCGCCGGTCAAAGCGGCTTCGACGGCGTTGGCGCCTTCGGCCAGGAACCGGCCGGTCTTGTCGCGTTCCGCGCGCCGCGTCAGCTTGCGCGCAGCAACGACCCGGGGGGTCCGTTCGGTGAACGGATCCACCCCGGGTCGGGGAAAGCTGCCGGTCAGGCCGACTTCGCTTCGGTGTTCACGTTGGCCTTGGCGAGCTCGGCCAGCGCGGTGAAGGCGGCGGCGTCGTTGACGGCGAGGTCCGCGAGGATCTTGCGGTCGACCTCGACACCCGCGGCCTTGATGCCCTGGATGAACCGGTTGTAGGTCACGCCGTTCGCGCGAGCCGCCGCGTTGATGCGGGTGATCCACAGCTGGCGGAAGTCACCCTTGCGGGCACGGCGGTCCCGGTAGGCGTAGTTGAGCGAGTGAAGCGTCTGCTCCTTGGCCTTGCGGTACAGCCGCGAACGCTGGCCGCGGTAGCCGCTGGCCAGTTCGAGAGTTGCGCGACGCTTCTTCTGGGCGTTGACCGCCCGCTTGACGCGTGCCACGGGTCCATCCTGTCGATCTCAGGGGGCGAAGGGGGACGCCCCGGGTGGTTACTGCAAGTTCTGCGGGATCAGATGCCGAGCAGGCGCTTGACGCGGCCGGCCTCGGTCTTCGCCAGCTCGGTGGTGCCCTCGAGGCGGCGGGTGAGGCGGTTCGACTTCTTCTCCATCAGGTGGCGGCGGCCGGCCTTCTGGCGGCGCAGCTTGCCCGAGCCCGTGACGCGGATCCGCTTGGACGTCCCGCTGTGGGTCTTCATCTTCGGCATTTCAGTCCTCTTTCGTGCGGCGGCTCACCGGAAATCCGGTGAGCCGCTGACATGTGCTGGGCGCTTACCCTGTGTCAGCCTTCGGGGGCCGCCTCGGCCTTCGCCTTCGGCTTCACGTTCTTGTGCGGGGCCAGCACCATGATCATGTTGCGACCGTCCTGCTTGGGCGACGACTCCACGAAGCCCAGCTCGGTCACGTCGTCGGCGAGCTTCTGCAGCAGCCGGAACCCGAGCTCCGGCCGGGACTGCTCGCGACCACGGAACATGATCGTGACCTTGACCTTGTTGCCCGCCGCCAGGAAGCGCGACACGTGACCCTTCTTGGTCTCGTAGTCGTGCTGGTCGATCTTGGGGCGCAGCTTCTGTTCCTTGATGACGGTCAGCTGCTGGTTGCGACGCGACTCGCGGGCCTTCTGCGCGCTCTCGTACTTGAACTTGCCGAAGTCCATGAGCTTGCACACCGGCGGGCGGGCCTGCGGCGCGACCTCGACGAGGTCGAGATCGTTCTCCTGCGCCAGGCGCAGCGCATCCTCGATCCGGACGATGCCGACCTGTTCGCCGGCGGGGCCGACGAGTCGGACCTCCGGCACCCGGATACGGTCGTTGATGCGTGTCTCGGAGCTGATGGGGCCTCCTTGGTCCGAGGAATGTTTCCTGTTCTCGTTTCGACCTGGTGCCCACATAGCGAAGGCCCCGGTCACCTGTCGGTGCGCGGGGCCCACTCTGTTTCCGATCGTGTCCCGGAGGACACTTCTTCACCCTGGACTGGCGTCCGGGCGAGACCGGACCCGGCCACCTGTGCGGTGACGCGGGTGGGAGCGGGGCTCCACTTGCCGCCCCCGATCGCTCGAGGGCTGGTCGCTCGTGGAAGGGTACCAGACGTGTCAGATCAACCCTCCGAACAGGCCCCCTATTCCCCGGACGACCGCCACCTGGCCGAGATCCCCAGCGTGGAGGTGATCAGCCGCGCGGCGGTGATGCTGCTGTCGGCCGGCGCCGAACGGCTCGGCCTGGCCGACGCCGACCCGGCGACGTCCCCGCACCGCGACCTCGACGAAGCCCGCCGGCTCATCACCGCTTTGGCCGGGCTCGTGACGGCTTCCGCGGAGTACCTGGGCCTGCACGCCGGGCCGTTGCGCGACGGCCTGCAGTCGCTCCAGAAGGCGTTCCGGGAGGCTTCGGCCGTGCCCGACGAGCCTGGTCAGGGCCCTGGGGAAAAGTACACCGGCCCCGTTTACTGATCGGACGACCCGGCCGGCGTCGTAACGCCGGCCGGGAACCGGATCAGCCCCGAAGGACCGGCCTGGCGGGCATCCGCGCCGACGGGGGCGAGGCGGCCCGGGAGCGCGAGCACGGCCAAATCTCGAGGGATCGGCGCGCCCCGCACCGGCAGACCCCGGGCCGAAGAATCGAGTCGGCCCGCAGCCACGCGTCGACTCGGGATAGAGGCCATCAGATCGCCAGGGTCGCCTCGGCCTGCGTCTGCGCCCCACCGAGCCGCTGATAAACCGGCCTGAGCCGAGCGGGCCGCTTGCCGGACCAGCCATCTAACATCTAACATGTTACATGTGAACCTCCCGAAGGTAGCCCGTCCGCTGCTGCGCGACGAGGCGTACGACCGCATCCGGCGCGCCATCGTCGACGGCACTCTCCCGCCGGGCACTCCCCTGCGCGACGGCGACCTCGCCGAGCAGCTCGGGCTGTCCAAGGCCCCCGTCCGCGACGCCCTGCGCCGGCTCACCGAAGACGGCCTCGTCGACCAGAAACCGCAGAGCTACACCCGCGTCTCCGAAGTGATGTCGCCCGACGTCCTCGACGCGCGGGAGATCGTCCGGCTGCTGCACGAATTCGCCGTCCGGGCCGCGGCGGCCAAAGCCCGCCCGGCGGACATCGCCGCCATGCGGGCCGCCAACGACCGGTTCGCGCGGGCGATCGAAGCCGGCGACGTCGAGGCCGCGATCAAGGCGGACGACGAACTGCACGACATCCCAGTCCGGCTGGCGGGCAACGCCGCCGTCGCCGCGACCCTCGACCGCTACACACCGCTGCTGCGCCGGCTGGAGCACGCGCGCTTCAGCTCGACGCTCGCTTGGAACTCCGTCGAGCGCCACGCCCGGCTCATCGACGCGCTCGAAGCCCGCGACACCGGCACGGCGGTCTCCGTGATCTCGACCATCTGGACCGATCTGCTGGAGGACCGATGACCCTCGCCGACTTCCCCCGCTACCCGCTGCTGTTCGGCCCGTCGCCGGTGCACCCCCTGGGCCGGCTCACGAAGCACCTCGGCGGCGCGAAGGTCTGGGCCAAGCGCGAGGACGTCAACTCCGGTCTCGCCTACGGCGGCAACAAGACGCGCAAGCTCGAATACCTCGTCGCCGACGCGCTGCAAGAAGGCGCCGACACGCTCGTCTCCATCGGCGGCGTCCAGTCCAACCACACCCGGCAGGTCGCGGCCGCCGCGGCGCGGGCCGGCCTGAAGGCCGTGCTCGTGCAGGAAAGCTGGGTCGACTGGCACGACCCGCTCTACGACAAGGTCGGCAACATCCAGCTCTCGCGCATCCTCGGCGCGGACGTCCGGCTCGTCCAGGCCGGCTTCGGCATCGGGTTCAAGCAGGCGTGGGAAGACGCCGTCGCCGAGATCGAAGAGAACGGCGGCAAGCCGTACGCCATCCCCGCCGGCGCGTCGGACCACCGGCTCGGCGGCCTCGGGTTCGCGAACTGGATCGTGGAACTGGAGCAGCAGGAGAAGGAGCTCGGCGTCTTCTTCGACACCGTGATCGTCTGCTCGGTCACCGGCAGCACCCAGGGCGGCATGGTGGCGGGCACGGCACTCGGCCGCCCGAGAAGGATCCTCGGCATCGACGCCTCCGCCAAGCCCGACGAGACCCGCGAGCAGGTCACGCGCATCGCGCGCAACACCGCCGAACTGATCGGCGCCGGCGAAATCCCGGAGGTCGAGCTGGACGACCGCTACCACGCCGGGGTCTACGGCATCCCCGATAAGTCCACTGTGGACGCGATCGAGACGTGTGCCCGGCTGGAGGGGATGATCACCGACCCGGTGTACGAGGGCAAGTCGATGGCCGCGCTGATCGACCTGGTCGGCCGCGGGGAGATCGGGACGGACTCGAACGTCCTCTACGCCCACCTCGGCGGGCAGCCCGCCCTCAACGGCTACACGAGCGTCCTCGGCTGAACCGGTGGGCCGGGGAAGCCCGGCCCACCGCGGGCTCAGTCCAGCACGCAGAGCACGTCGATCTCGACGAGGAGCTCGCCCGGCAGGCCGACGTACACCGTCGTGCGGGCGGCGTGCGGCGCGTCGCCGATCAGCTCGTTGTAGACCTCGTTGAACGGCGCGAAGTGCGCGGTGTCGGTCAGGTACACCCGGACCATGATCGCGTCGGCGAGGCTCGAGCCCGCCTCCGCCAGCACGGCCTCGATGTTCTTGAACGTCTGCCGCGTCTGGCCGACGACGTCGTCGCCGACGATCGCGCCGGTGGCCGGGTCGAACGCGACCTGGCCGGCGACCTGCAGCAGGTTCCCCTTGCGGACGGCCTGCGAGAACTTCGCCGGCGGCTTCGGCGCGTTCTCGGTGGAAACTGCCGTCTTGCTCATCAGTGCCCCTTTCCGTTCTCCGTCCATCCACTGTGGACGGAAGCTTCCGTGGTCGCGGCGCGCAGGTCCGGCACCAGCGCGAGCAGGCCTTCGTAGTCGAGCAGCACCTTCGGCACCGACATCGACGCGGCGGCCAGCACTTCGCCGTCCGCCCCGCGCACCGGCGCGGCGATGCAGTGGATGAAGTCCTCGTGCTCGGCGTTGTCGACGGCGTACCCGAGGCGGGCGACCCGCTCCAGCTCCGCCAGGAAGTCCGACGCCGAGGTGATCGTGTTCGGCGTCAGCACCGGGTACTCGATCGACCGCGCGATCTCCTCGCGTTTCGAGGCAGGCATCGCCGCGACGAGCACCTTGCCGACCGCCGTGCAGTGCAACGGCGCCCGCTTGCCGACGCGCGAGTACATCCGCACCGAATGCCGGCCCTCGTACTTGTCGATGTAGACGACCTCGCCGTCGTCGTAGCTGGCCAGGTGCACGGTGTGGCCGGTGCGCGCGTTGAGCGCGGCCAGCGCGGGCTGGGCGCTGCGCCGGACGTCGATCGAGTCGAGCGCCTGGTTGGCCAGGTCGAACATCGCGCTGCCCAGCCGGTAGTAGCGGGCGCCTTCGCGGCGGACGAAGTGGTGCTGCTCGAGGGTGCGCAGCAGCCGCAGCACGGTCGACTTGTGCACGCCGATCTCCTCGGCGAGGTCGTCGAGGGTGCGCGCGTCCTTGGCGATCGAGTTCAGCAGCGTCAACGCGCGGTCCAGACTCTGGCTCACGTCCGCACCAGCCCCTCTCCGGTCAGCCGGGCCGAACTCCACTCGTCCGGACCCGCCTGGAGCAGGCTATCCACCACCGGACGCGGCAGGGGCACCCCGACGTCGTCGTGGGTGAGCAGGGTGACGGCGGCCTGCAGGTGGCCCTGCCGCAGGCGGGCCAGCGGCTCGGCGCCGCGCAGGGTGGCGGCGAGGAAGCCCGCGGCGAACGCGTCGCCGGCGCCGACCGGCTCGACGACGTCGACCTTCAGCGCGGGCGCGAACAGCGGTTCGCCCTCGACCAGCGTCGCGCCGCGTTCGCCGTGCTTGACGACCAGCGTGCGCGGACCCGGCAGCAGGGCCCGCAGTGCGGCGGGGTCGCCGGTCCCCCAGACGTGCTGGGCTTCGTCGTCGCCGGTCAGGACGATGTCGGCCTGGCCGGCCAGTTCGGCGAGCAGGCGCGGGTCGCGGCCCGTCCACAGCGCGGGCCGCAGGTTGACGTCGAACGAGATCAGCCGGTCACCGCGAGGCATTTCCAGGAGCGCCCGCACCAAGGCGAGGCAGCTGTCGGACAACGCCGGAGTGATGCCGGACAGGTGCAGCACGCGGACGCCGTCGAGGTCGAGCCGGTCCAGCAGCGACGGGTCCAGCGCCGACGCGGCCGAGCCGGCGCGGTAGTAGCGCACCGGGCTGCCGCCGGCGCCGCTTTCCTTGACGTAGAGCCCGGTCGGCCGGGTCGGGTCGACGACGCACGCACTGACGTCGACGCCGTGGGAAGCGACCTCCCGCAGCATCGCGCGGCCGAACGGGTCGTCGCCGACCGCGCTCACCCAGCCGCTGCGGACGCCCAGCGTCGGCAGGTTGCAGGCGACGTTCGACTCGGCGCCGCCGATCGTGCGCAGCCACCGCTTCACCTCGTCCGGCGGGCCGGGCTCGGCGGGCACGAACAGCGCCATCGACTCGCCGATACACAGCACCTCGGGCCCGCTCGTCACTGTCCGTCTCCCTGCCCTTCGCCCCGTTGACCTGTAGCGACCCGGATGCTACACCTATGGCACTCAAAATGTGCAACAGTCGTTGCAACATACGCAACAGAGGTCGCCGCCGATGAACGCCTGCACCATGAACACCGCCGCGCTCGACGCGCTCCGCCAGGAGCGGGTCGACTGGCGCTTCCGCTCGGCCGCCCCCGCCCTGACCGGGCTCACCCTGGCCGAAGCCGCGGACCGCCGGCTCAACCTGTTCACCGACGGGTTCTTCGCGCCCTTCGTCGTCCTCGACGAAGAAGCGCTCGAACACAACCTGCGGACGATGGCCGCCTGGTGCGCCGCCCGCGGCGTCGTGCTCGCCCCGCACGGCAAGACCACCATGGCCCCGCAGCTGTTCGCCCGCCAGATCGAGCACGGCGCCTGGGGCGTGACCTGCGCGAACGCCGGTCACCTCCGGATCTACCGCGCCTTCGGCGTCTCGCGGATCCTGCTTGCCAACCAGCTCCTGGACCCGGCGGGCCTGCGCTGGCTGGCCGCCGAGCTGGCGGCCGACCCGGCGTTCGAGTTCGTCTGCTGGGTCGACTCGGTCCGCGGCGTCGAGCTGATGACCGAGGCCCTCGCGGGCAGCGAACGCCCGGTGGACGTCCTGGTCGAACTCGGCGCCGACGGCGGCCGCACGGGCGTCCGCGACACCGCGACCGCGTGGGCCGTCGCCGAAGCCGTCGACGCCAGCCCGGTCCTGCGGCTGCGGGGCACCGGCGGGTACGAGGGCGCGCTCTCCCACCACACCGACGAAGCCGCGCTCGCCAAGATCAGCTCCTATGTGGACGGTCTGCGCGACCTCGCGATCGCGTTCGCCGGCAAGGGCTTGCTGGACGGGCAGATCATCGTCACCGCCGGCGGCAGCGCGTACTTCGACCAGGTCGCCAACGAGCTGACCAAGCCGTGGCCGGACGGCCTCGACGTGCTGCCGGTGCTGCGCAGCGGCGCGTACGTCACCCACGACGACGGCTTCTACCGCGAGATCTCCCCGCTCGGCGACCACCCGCGCATCGACGGCGTCGAGTCCTTCCGGCCCGCTCTGCGCGCCTGGGCGCAGGTGACGTCGAAGCCGTCGGACGACCTCGCGCTGCTGACCATCGGCAAGCGCGACGCCTCCTTCGACGAGGGCATGCCCGAGCCGCAGCTGCGCCGGACGCCGGGCGGCCCGGCCGAGCCGCTCGAAGGGCACGTCGTCGCGAAGATGAACGACCAGCACGCGTTCCTCACCCTGCCGCCGGGGTCGCCGATCGAGGTGGGCGACTGGGTCGGGCTCGGCCTTTCGCACCCGTGCACGGTGTTCGACAAGTGGCCGCTGCTGCCGGTCACCGCCGTCGACGGCGAAACCGTCGTCGACCTCGTGCGGACGTGGTTCTGATGGACGTCGTCGTCAGGAACGCGCTGGTCGCCGACGGCACCGGCGAGCCACTCGCCCGCCACGACGTCGGCATCACGGGCGGGAAGATCGCCGAGGTCGCGGACGCGGGCTCGCTGACCGGCGGCCGGACGATCGACGCCGATGGGCTGGTGCTCGCGCCCGGCTTCATCGACATGCACTCGCACTCCGACCTGCAGCTGCTGGCCAACCCGGACCACCCGGCCAAGATCACCCAGGGCGTCACGACCGAGGTGCTCGGGCAGGACGGGCTGTCGTACGCGCCGGTCGACGACACCGTCCTGGACGCGCTGCGCCAGCAGCTGGCCGGCTGGAACGACGACCCGCCGGGGTTCGACTGGAACTGGCGCTCGGTCGGCGAGTACCTCGACCGCCTCGACCGGGGCGTCGCGGTGAACGCGGCCTACCTGGTGCCGCAGGGCACGGTCCGGATGCTCGCCGTCGGCTTCGCCGACCGGCCCGCGACCGACGCCGAAATGAACCGGATGAAGGACCTGGTCGCGACTGGCCTCGCCGAAGGCGCGATGGGGATGTCCTCCGGCCTCACCTACACGCCGGGGATGTACGCGGATACCGGCGAGCTGGTCGAGCTGTGCCGCGTGGTCGGCGAAGGCGGGGGGTTCTACAGCCCGCACCACCGCAGCTACGGCAAGGGCGCGCTGGAAGCGTTCGCCGAGATGATCGACGTCTCGCGCCGCTCCGGCTGTCCCCTCCACCTGGCGCACGCGACGATGAACTTCTCGGTGAACAAAGGGAAAGCGCCCGACCTGCTGAAGCTCCTGGACGACGCACTGGACGACGGCTGCGACGTCTCCCTCGACACCTACCCCTACCTGCCGGGCGCGACCTACCTCTCGGCGCTGCTGCCGAGCTGGGCCGCCGAGGGCGGGCTCGCCGCCACCCTGGCTCGCCTGTCCGATGTGGACACCCGCGAGCGGATCCGCGTGGCGATCGAGGAGTCCGGTTCGGACGGTGCGCACGGCGTCCCGATCGACTGGGAGGCCATCGAAATCAACGGCGTCCGCAACGAGCGCAACGCCCACCTGGTCGGCCGCAGCGTCGCGGCTTCGGCCGAGGCGGCGAACGTGCCGCCGTCGGAGCTGTACTTCGACACGCTGCTCGACGAACGGCTCGGCACGTCGTGCCTGATGCACGTCGGGCACGAGGAGAACGTGCAGGCCATCATGCGGCACCGCACGCACACCGGCGGCAGCGACGGCCTCCTCGTCGGCGCCCGGCCGCACCCCCGCGCGTGGGGCACGTTTCCCCGCTACCTGGCCCGGTACGTCCGCGAACTGGGCGTGCTGGACCTCGCCGAGTGCGTCGCCCACCTGACCGGGCGGGCGGCCCGCAGGCTGCGGCTCACCGACCGCGGACTGGTCCGGGCCGGGTACGCCGCCGACCTGGTGCTGTTCGACCCGGACACGGTCGCCGACACCGCCACCTTCGACGACCCGCGGCAACCCGCCGCGGGCATCACCCACGTCTTCGTCAACGGCGTCGCCGCCCTCGACGACGGCCGTCCCACCGGCGCCCTCGCCGGCCACTCCCTGCGCAACCCCCGGAGAGCCCGATGATCCACTGGCTGCAACACACCACGGGCGGGCTGCTCACGCTCGCCGCCGTCTCGATCGCCGTCCTGCTGGTGCTGATCGTCAAGCTCAAGGTCGAGCCGTTCATCGCCCTGATCGTCGTCGGCCTGCTCACCGCCCTGGCCGCGGGCCTGCCGGTCGGGACGATCGTCGGCACCGCCCAGAAGTCGTCGGACTCCTTGCTGGAAAAGGGGTTCGGCAGCATCCTCGGGCACATCACGGCGATCATCGGACTCGGCACGCTGCTCGGGTCGATCCTGGAACGCTCGGGCGGCGCGAAGGTGCTCACCGGCGCGCTGCTGCGGGCGTTCGGCGAGAAGCGGGCGCCGCTGGCCATGGGCGTCGCCGGGTTCATCTTCGGCATCCCGGTGTTCTTCGACATCGGCATCTTCGTGCTGGCGCCGCTCGTTTACGTCGCGGCGAAGCAGGGAAAGCGCTCCCTCGTGCTGTACGCGATGCCGCTGATCGCGGGCCTGTCGATCACGCACGCCTTCCTGCCGCCGCACCCGGGCCCGGTCGCCGCGGCCGGCCTGCTGCACGTCGAGCTCGGCTGGATCATCCTGATGGGCCTCGCGTGCGGCATCCCGGCGTTCCTGATCGGCGGCGTGGCCTACGCGACCTGGATCGGCAAGCGCATCGACGTCGCCGTGCCGGAAGAGATGATCGTCGCCGAGGAAGAGGGCGAGCGGGAAGAGAACGTGCCGTCGCTGGCGCTGGTCGGCTCGATCATCGCGGTGCCGCTGGTGCTGATCCTGGCCGGCACGTTCGGCAGCATTTGGCTGCCGAAGGGCTCGGCGCTGGCCGGCGTGGCGGCGTTCGTCGGTACCCCCGCCGTGGCGCTGACCGTCGCCGTCCTGCTCGCGTCGTGGCTGCTCGGGCTGCGTCGCGGGTTCACCGGCAAGGACCTCAACGAGCTGGCGGCGAAGTCGCTGCGGCCGGTGGCGATGATCCTGCTCGTCGTCGGTGCGGGCGCGTTCTTCGGCGCGGTGCTCTCGGCCACCGGGATCGGCAAGGCCGTCGCGGACTCGCTGCACGACGCCGGGCTGCCGGTGCTGCTGGCGGCGTACGTCATCAGCTGCGGCATGCGCATCGCGCAGGGCTCGGCCACCGTCGCCATCGTGACCACGAGCGGGATCATCGCGCCGACCGTGGCGCAGCTCGGGTATTCGCAGGTGCAGCTGGCCCTGCTGGTGATGGCGATCTCGGCCGGGTCGATCATCGCCTCGCACGTCAACGACGGCGGCTTCTGGATCGTTTCGCGGTACTTCAACATGAGCGTCGTGCAGACGCTGAAGTCCTGGACCGCACTGGAAACCGTGCTTTCCCTTTCCGGATTCGGGGTTTCGGCATTGCTCATGGCCGTGGTCTAGACCATACTGGGGTGAGCCGCCGACCCGAACCCGTTGGGAGACAATGACGATGACCGGAATTTCCCGTCGCACGTTCCTCGGCGCCGCCGCGGGCGCGAGCGCCGCCACCGTTTTCGGGGCCCAGCTCGCGTCCGCGGCCACCACCTCGAAGGGCTGCATCGCCGGAGGAACCGTGTACATCGGCAGCTACACCAGCGGGGCCAACGGCCACGGCCTCGATGTCACGACCCGGTCCGGTGCGGCGCTGAACCCGGTGCGCACGGTGCCCGGCAGCACCGACACGTCGTGGTTCGACCGCGGCGCCGACGGCAAGACCCTGTACGTCACCAACGAAGGCGACCCGAACGGGTACGTCTCGGCGTTGAACATCGCCGACGCGACGAAACCGAAGCTGCTCAACAAGGTTTCCTCGAAGGGCGGCGCGCCGACGCACCTGAGCGTGCACTCGAGCCAGAAGTACGTGCTGGCCGCGAACTACAGTTCGGGCAGCGTCGTCGTGCTGCCGATCCTGGCCGGGGGCAAGCTCGGCGCGGCCACGGACCTCGTGACGCACCAGGCCGACTCCGGGCAGGCCCACGCCCACCAGGTCGTCAACGACCCGACCGGCCGCTGGGTGCTCTCGGTCGACCTCGGTGCCGACTCGGTGTACGTCTACTCGCTCGACGTCGGCACCGGGAAGCTTTCCCTGCACCAGCAGCTGAAGCTGCCCGCCGGCGCCGGGCCGCGGCACCTCGCGTTCGACCGGACCGGGGCGTTCGCCTACATCCTGCAGGAGCTGCGGCCGGAGGTGACGGTCGCGAGCTGGGACGCGGCCACCGGCACGCTGAAGGCGCTTTCCGTCGTCCCGGCCGTGCCGCCGGGCAGCACCGGCGACCGCTACCCCGGCGAGATCATCCTGTCCAGGGACGGGAAGTTCGCCTACGCCACCGTCCGCGGGCCGAACACCCTGGCGACGTTCTCCGTCGCCGGCGGGACGCTGAAGCTGGTGTCCACTGTGGCCACCGGCGGCAACTGGCCCCGGCACGTGGCCCTCGACCCCGGTGAGAACTGGTTCTACGTCTCGAACCAGCGGTCCGGCACCGTCACCTGGCTGCCCCGCGACCCGGCCACCGGCCTGCCCGGCGCGGTCGCCGGCAGCCTCGCGGTGCCCGACGTCAACTCGGTCTACTTCGCCTGAACGACGGTCGTGGGTGGGTATAAGTTTTGTTAAACTTTTATGGCAGATCGGACCGGGGCA
>NZ_JBFANX010000039.1:0-55468 GCF_040675005.1 Amycolatopsis sp. NPDC049691 | reverse complement strand
GTTCACCGTCACCCTGGCCGACGGCCGCAGCATCACCGCGCGCCGCCTCCTGGTGGCCACCGGCCTCACCGATGTGCTGCCGGAGGTGCCCGGGCGCGCCGAGCACCCCGCGTCCCCGCGCGACGTCCGGGACGCGGCCCGCGTCCTGGTGCGCACCTGCGAGGGAATCCTGCTCAGCGAAGCCCGGGCGGAGGTCTTGTCGTGAACGAGCTGCCGAAGAAGATCAAGCGGGCGGCCGGGGCCGTCGCCGGCGCCGTCGCGTCGGAAGTCGCCGGGAACGTGCTCACGCCCGGGTCGTCCGCCGCGCCGGCACCCGCGCCCGAGCCGGCACCGGCCGCCGCCGAGACCGTGCACGACCTCCCCGCCCACGAGTACGTGCCCGAGGTCGAGACCAGCACCGTCACCCGGGGCGAGGACGGCCACGTGGCGGCGCAGACCGGGACCGTCTGGCACCCGGAGACCACCGACGGCGTGCCGCTGGCGGAACTGCCCACCGTCGAGGAGTTCGAGCAGATCGAGGTCCGCGAGGACGAGTTCGGCAACTTCGTCATCGACGCGACCGAGCGGTTCGTCGTGCACAACCACGGCCGCGACGAGGTGTACACCGACCACCAGCACCTCGTCGTCTCCGGGGACGGGACGCCCGGCGACACGGACATCGACATCGTCCAGGACGCCGGCATCGTGGTCCACGAGAACCCGGACGGCACGATCAGCGTGGAGCACCAGGGGTCGCTGACCTACGAGCTCACGCCCGACGCGCCGGGGCACGGCGACATCGAGGTGTTCCAGGAGGAGACGGTCGTCCTCGACGAAGCCGAGACCGGGCCGCCCGGGATCGAGGTCGGGATCACCGTGGGCGAGCAGGCGAAGGCCGACGACCCCTTCGGCGAGCCGGCCGGGCCGGCCATCCACCAGACCGAGGTGATCGCCGACAAGGGCCGCGGCGCCACGGTGACCGCGCAGGTGACCGCCCCGGCGCCGACGCTGCCCGGGCCGCCCGCGCCGCCGGTCGTGACGTTCGGCCGTCAATCGTCCACAGTGGACGCTCCGGCGGCGCAGCCGGTCGCGGTCGAGACGACGACGCTCGCGGCGTCGAATTCGCTGGCCGAGCACCCGGTCGTGAAGCACAGCTTCGCGACCGAACCCGAGCCGGAGCACCACGACGCCGGCGAGGTCACCGGCAGCGGGCCGCACCCCGTGGAGAAGGAGCACCCCTTCGAGCCGCCGCGGCACGACGAGCACCGGCCGGACCACGAGCCGGAGCCGGACCACGCGCCGGCCGCGGGCCACGCACCGGATGCCGGCCCGGCGGCGGACGACCCGCCGCCGGAGCCGCACGATCCGCCTCCGCTCGAGCCGCCCGGTCCGCCGGAGCACGAAGAGCACCTCGCGGAACCCGAGCCGGTTCCCGGCGATCACCCGACTTTCGAGCACACGCACGGCGGAGGCTGACAAATGGGCTACGGACTGGGCATCGACCTCGGCACGACCTTCACGGCCGCCGCCGTCGACAGCGCCGGCCATGTCGAAATGGTGTCGCTCGGCGACCGCACGGCGGCCATCCCGTCGGTGGTGCTGCTGCGGGCCGACGGAGGTGTGCTGGTCGGCGACGCGGCGAGCCGGCGCGCGGCGGTCGAGCCGGACCGCGTCGCGCGCGAGTTCAAGCGGCGCCTCGGCGACCCGACGCCGGTGCTGCTCGGCGGCGCGCCACATTCGGTGGCGTCGCTGATGGCGCACCTGCTCGGCTACGTGGTGCGGACGGTCGCCGGGCAGCAGGGCGGCCGGCCGGACCGGATCACGCTGACGCACCCGGCGAACTGGGGGCCGTACAAGCGGGAGCTGTTCGAGCAGGTGCCGCGGCTGACCGGGATCGACCGGGTCGGCCTGATCACCGAGCCCGAAGCGGCGGCGGCGCACTACGCGGCGCAGGAGCGGCTGGACGACGGCGCGGTCGTCGCGGTGTACGACCTCGGCGGCGGCACGTTCGACGCGACGGTGCTGCGCAAGCGCGGCAGCGGGTTCGAGATCCTCGGTTCGCCGGAGGGCATCGAGGGGCTCGGCGGCGTCGACTTCGACGAGGCCGTGTTCGGGCACGTCGACCGGGCGCTGGACGGGAAGCTGTCGCAGATCGACCCGGACGACCCGGGTGCGGTGGCGGCGGTGGTGCGGTTGCGCCAGGAGTGCGTGCTGGCGAAGGAGGCGTTGTCGGCCGACACGGAGGCGGCGGTCCCGGTGCTGCTGCCGTCGGTGCAGACGGAGGTCCGGCTGACGCGCGGCGAGTTCGAGGAGATGATCCGCCCGTCGATCACGGCGACGATCGGTTCGCTGCACCGGGCACTGCGCTCGGCGAACCTCCGCCCGGCGGACCTCGGGGCGGTCCTGCTGGTCGGCGGCTCGTCCCGGATCCCGCTGGTGTCCCAGCTGGTGTCGGCGGAGCTCGGCCGCCCGACGGCGGTGGACATCCACCCGAAGTACGGGGTGGCCCTCGGCGCGGCGGCGCTGGCGTCGGGCCGGTCGGGGCTGGTCCAGGCGACGCGCGCCCAGCCGGTGCCGCCGCCCCCGCTCCCGGTCCCGCGGGTGCCGGCGCCCCGCACCGAGCCGACGACCGCGGGGTTCGGCGCGGGCGCACCGCCGCCGGCGTTGGGGCGGGCGAAGCCCGAAGCGAGCCCGGGCCGCCGGGCATCGCGCCGAGGAGTGGTCGTGGGGCTGTGCGCGGTGGCGGTGGTGGCGATCGGCGGCGTGGCGGTGGCGGTGAGCAGTGCGGGCGGAAGCGGTCCGGGAAGCGCCCCACCGGCCTCGAGTTCGGCGACGGAGACGCCGACGCTGGTGACGCTGCCATCACCGGAGGAACCGCAGACAACGCACGCGACGGCGGCGGCCCCGCACACGAACCCCCCGGCGACGACGAGGAGGAAGACACCCCCGCGGACTTCGACGCCGACGCACACGACCACCCCGACGACGACCACGACCCCGACGACCACGACGACAGCGAAGCCGACGACTTGAGGGTGCGTTCCGGCTCCTACGCCGGTGCGCCCACAACGACACCCGCCGGCGCGAGCAGCACCGGCAGCCCGGCCGGCGCCGAGGGTGGGTTGGGTTCGTGGGGGTTCGCCGGGGGGCGGGGTTGGCGGGGAAGCGAGGGCCGCCGGGGCCTGGCCTGGCGGCCGGTATGGGTTGGCGGGTAAGCGAGGGCCGCCGGGGTCTGGCCTGGCGACCGACATAGGGTGGCGGGGAGCCAAGGGCCACGGAGGTCTGGCCCTGCAGCCGATATGGGTTCGCGGCGAAGCGAGCCGGCGGCATTCATCGCCGAGGTGCGCGGCCACCAGAGGCGGGCTTGGCAGCCCCGGAGGTGCCGGGCCGGCGGCACGTGCGGTTCGGGGGCCGGCCCGGCATCCACCCGAACCCCGAGGCCGGTCGTCACCGAAACCCCATCCCCGCGCCCAGGATGTGAGAGGTTTTCCAGCCCAAGAGGTGAAGCCCCACCCACCACCGTTGACCCCGCCAGTCCCATCCCCGCAACTGAACCGTGTGATCACCATCCCGGCGCGGCGGCCCACCACCGGCCGCCGTCAGCTCGCCCTTCTCGCCGCCGTGCAGGTGTGCGCCATGAGCCTGTGGTTCTCCGCCTCCGCCGTCGTCCCCGCCCTTCGCGCCGAATGGGGACTCTCCCGCGAACTCGCGATCCTGCTGACCGTCACCGTCCAGGCCGGGTTCGCCACCGGGGCCGTCTGCTCCGCCGCGCTCAACCTCGCCGACCGGCTCTCTCCGCGGCGCCTCGTCGCCGGCAGCGCGCTGCTCGCCGCCGTCGCGACCGGGCTCCTGCCGTGGTGTCCGCACGGCCTCGCCGCCCCCTTGCGGTTCCTCACCGGGTTCGCCCTCGCCGGTGTCTACCCCGTCGGCATGAAAGTCGTCGTCTCCTGGTTCCCGCGCAAGCGCGGCCTCGCGCTCGGCGTGCTCCTCGCCTCGCTGACCGTCGGGTCCGCCCTGCCCAGCCTCCTGCACGCCCTCCCGTGGCGAGCCGTCCTGCTCGCGAGCGCCCTCCTCGCCACGCTCGGTGCCGCCCTCGCCGCGGCCTTCGTCGAAGCCGGCCCGGACAAGGCCCCCGCACCGCCCTGGCGACCCCGCTACCTCCTGACGATGGCGAAGGACCGCCGGCAACGGAGCATCTGCCTCGGCTACTTGGGCCACATGTGGGAGCTTTACGCGTTCTGGGCCTGGCTCCCGGCCTACCTCGCCGCCACCGGAGGCCCGCAGGGACCGACCGCCTTCGTCGTGATCGGCGTGTGCGGCGCCGCCGGGTGCCTCCTGGGCGGCGTGCTCTCGGACCGCTGCGGCCGCGTCGTCGTCGCGACGGCCGCGATGCTCGGCAGCGCCGGCTGCGCGCTCCTGTCCTTCCCCGCGAGCGGCACCGGCCTGCTGTTGCCGGTGCTGCTGGTCTGGGGGGTCGCCGTCATCGCCGACTCCGGTCAGTTCTCCGCCGCCCTGGCGGAGACGGCCGATCCGCGGTACGTCGGCACCGCGCTCACCGCGATGACCGCGCTCGGGTTCCTGCTCGGCGCCGGCACCATCCAGCTGCTGCCGCTCGCCGCGGACGCCGTCGGCTGGCGTGCCGCGTTCCCCGCGCTCGCGGCCGGCCCCGTGCTCGGCGCACTCGCCCTGCGCCGCCGGTAGCCTCGCGGACATGGCGGCAGAGCACGTGATCGTGACGTCCACGACCGACTCCGAAACCGCGGCCCGCGAGCTGGCTGCCACGGCTGTCGAAGAACGGCTGGGCGCCTGCGCGCAGGTCGTCGGCCCCGTGACCAGCGTCTACCGCTGGGACGGCGAGGTGCGGACCGACCAGGAGTGGCGCGTCGAAATCAAGACGACGGCCGGCCGGGTGCCCGCGCTGACCGAGCGCATCGGGCAGCTGCACGGCTACGACCTGCCGGAGGTGATCGCCACGCCGATCGTCGGCGGCAGCGCCGCGTACCTGTCCTGGCTCGGCACCGAAACCGCTGGCTAGATTCGGGGGTATGGAAGACCTTCGCGCGCGTTTCGAAACCCTCACCACCGCCCACCTCGCCGACGCCTGCATCCGCGCCGGCCTGCCGGTGCGCTGCGCCCCGGCGCCGACGCGCGCGGTGGTGCCCGGCACCCGCCTGCTCGGGCCCGCGATCCCGGCCCGGCACGTCGGCAGCGTCGACGTCTTCCTGGAGGCCTTCGAGCACGCCGCCCCCGGTGGCGTCCTGGTGGTCGACAACGGCGGGCGCCTCGACGAAAGCTGCGTCGGCGACCTCGTCGTCCTCGAAGCGCGCGCGGCCGGGCTGGCCGGGGTCGTGATCTGGGGCCTGCACCGCGACACCGCCGACGTCCGCGCGATCGGGCTGCCGGTCTTCAGCCTCGGGTCGATCCCCACCGGCCCGCTCAGCCTCGGCCCGCGCGTCGACGGCGGCCTCGACGAGGCGATCGTCGGGACCTGGCGCATCGGACCGCGGGACCTGGTGGCCGGCGACGACGACGGCGTCGTCTTCCTCCCGCTGGACCGCGCGGGCGAGCTCTTCACCCTCGCCGAAGGCATCCGCGACACCGAACGCCGCCAGGCCGACCGGATCCGGGCCGGCGAGCCGCTGCGGCAGCAGGTCCGCTTCGCCGACTTCCTCGCCGCGCGCGAAGCGGATCCGGCGCTGACCTTCCGCGCGCACCTGCGGGCCGTCGGCGGCGCGATCGAGGAGTAACCCGGAAGTGTGATCTTCGCCCAAAGGGGGTATCCCGCGCTGCGGCGGCGTGGGAGGCGGATCATGAACACCCTCATCGACTTCGGCAGGGACATCGAATACCACTTCGCCCGCGGCCTGCGGGCCTACCTCGCCCGGGTCGCCCGCGCCGTCGGCGTCGGGTTCGAGTCGTGCTCGCTCGACCTCGACGTGCCCACCTCCGGCTACGTGGCGCTCGACCGCGCGCTCCCGGACCTGCCGGGCCACGACCTGGCGCTGATCTGGGACGAGGTGCACGGCTGGTCCGCCGTCGTCGAGCCGGCGGGTGGCGGCGCGCCGAAGGTGCTCGCCTACCTCGGCGGGTCGGAGGTCCTGCCGCCCCCGCCCGCGGTCGCGCGGTTCCTGGACGTGCTGCGGCTCGCCGGCCCGCCCGCCGGCTCGTTCCGGCCGCCGGTGTTCCGGGCGGCCGGGCGCCACGAGGACCTCGTCGACTGGCTGCCGGTCACCGGACCCGAAGGCCTGTTGCGGCCGAGCTCGCCGGCGTGGTGACGCCTAGGATGGGGCCGGCAGCGACCCCGTCCACCGAGGGAACCCCGTGACCAGCGCCGAACCCAGTCCCGTCCGCGTCCTCCTGGTGGAGGACCACGACATGGTGGCCGAGGCGCTGCAGCTGGCCCTCGACCGCGCCGACGGGATCACCGTCGTCGGCCGCGCCCGCTCCCGGGCCGAAGCCGTCGCCGACGCGCACGAGCACGAGCCGGACGTCATCCTGCTCGACCGGCGCCTCGCCGACGGGGACGCGCTCGGCGTCGTCGCGCAGCTCGGCGAGACCGGCGCGCGGGTGCTGGTGCTGACCGGGGACGCGACGCCGTCGGTCGCCGTGCAGGTCGCGAAGGCGGGTGGGGCCGGCCTCCTGCTGAAGTCGTCGCAGCTCGGCTTGCTGGAGTCCGCGGTGCGCGACGTCGCCGCCGGCGGCGTGGTCTTCGACCCCGAGCTGCTGCCCGACATCTTCGACCGGCTCACCGGCCGGGCGCCCGCCCGCGGCGCCGAACTGACCGCGCGGGAGCGCGAAACCCTCGACCTGCTCGCGGAAGGCGCCACGACCGAAGAGATCTGCGAACGGCTGGGCATCTCCCGCAACACCACGCGCAACCACGTCCAGCGCGTGCTGGAGAAGCTCGGCGCGCGGTCGAAACTCGAAGCGGTGGCCGTCGCCCGCCGCGAAGGCCTGCTCGGCTGATGCACCTGCACCAGTGACGCGGCCGGGGTTTGCATCTCGTCCGCCCGCGCGCCGACCGGCAGGCTGGACGCCGTGGACATCCCGGCGCCGCTCACGGCAGAGTGCGCCCTGACCGATCCGGCGGGCGGCCTGGCCGTCGTGCGCCGGTTCGCCCGGCTCACGCTGACGGCCTGGGCGTGCGAGTCCATCGTGGACGACGCGCTGCTGCTGCTCACCGAGCTCGCGACCAACGCCCTGCAGCACGGTGCCGGCCACCCGGTCCTGCGGCTGAGCGTCGGGGCCGGGCACGTGCGCATCGAGGTGTTCGACGACGACCCGGCGCCGCCCGTACGGCGCGCGCCCGGCGCCGACGGCGGCTGGGGCCTGGCACTGGTCGAGCGGCTGTCGCTGGCCTGGGGAACCACGCGCCACGGCCTGGGGAAGGTGGTCTGGTGTGCGCTGTCCGCGCCGTCGGCCGAGTTCGCCGGCTGACGCGCTGTGCCGGCGGGGCGGCGATCCGGCAGAGTTGGCGCATGGACGACGACGGGCGCGAAGACCGCTTCCGGCTGCTGGTGCGCAGTGTCCAGGACTACGCGATCTTCCTGCTCGACCCCGAGGGCCGCATCGCGAGCTGGAACCTGGGCGCGGAGCGGATCAAGGGCTGGACCGCCGAGGAGATCATCGGGCGGCACTTTTCGGTGTTCTACCCGCCGGAGGAGGTGGCGGCGGGTAAGCCGGCGTGGGAGCTGGAGGTCGCCACCGCCGAGGGGCGGCTGGAGGACGAGGGCTGGCGGGTCCGCAAGGACGGGACCCGGTTCTGGGCGAACGTGGTGATCACGGCGTTGTTCGACGAACACCACCGGCTCGAGGGTTTCGGGAAGGTCACCCGCGACATGACGGAACGCCGCACGGCCGAGGAGGCCCTGCGCGAGAGCGAGGAGCGGTTCCGGCTCCTCGTGCAGAACGTGCAGGACTACGGCATCTTCATGCTCGACCCGGGCGGGCACATCTCGAGCTGGAACGCCGGTGCCGAGCGGATCAAGGGCTGGACGGCGGAGGAGGTCATCGGGCGGCACTTTTCGGTGTTCTACCCGCCGGAGGAGGTGGCGGCGGGCAAGCCCGCGCGGGAGCTGGAAGTCGCCGCCCGGGACGGCAGGCTGGAGGACGAGGGCTGGCGGGTCCGCAAGGACGGCACCCGGTTCTGGGCGAACGTCGTGATCACGGCCCTGTTCGACGAACACCGCCGGCTGCAGGGCTTCGGGAAGGTCACCCGCGACATGACCGAGCGCCGCAACGCCGAGCAGGCCCTGCGCGAACGCCGCCGGCTCGTCGGCCACCTCGTCGACGCCCAAGAGGTCGAGCGGCGCCGGATCGCCTGGGACGTCCACGACGAGTCGATCCAGTCCATGGTCGCCGTCGGCATGCGCCTGCAGCTGCTCGCCTCGCGGCTGCCGGAGCCGCACGCGAGCGCGGTCGCGGGACTGGACGAGTCCGTGCAGGCGGCCATCGGCAGGCTGCGCGGCCTGGTGTCCCGGCTGCGGCCGCCGGAGCTCGACCGCCACGGTCTGGTGGAGGCGGTGTCGGGCTACGTCGACGACGTCGCGGGCCGCTGGGGACTGGCGCACTCGGTGTCCGACGAGCTCACCGCCGAGCCGTCGCCGGAGGCCGCGATCACCGTCTACCGGATCTGCCAGGAAGCGCTCAGCAACGTCCACAAGCACGCCCGCGCCACCCGCGTCGACCTCCTGTTGTCCACAGTGGACAACGGGACGCTCGTGCGGATCACCGACGACGGCGTCGGCATGGCCACCGGCGACGTCGCGGCGGGCCACTTCGGGATGGTCGAGATGTACGAACGCGCCGAAGCGGCGCACGGCTGGCTGTCGGTGACGAGCACCCCCGGCGGCGGCACGACCGTGGAGTTCTGGCTGCCGATGCTGCCCGACGCGCCGGGGCTGGAACCATGACCGAGGTGCGGGTGCTGATCTCCGACGACGACGAGATGATCCGGTCGGTCCTCAAGGAGGTGCTCGACTCCGAGGCCGACATCGCCGTGGTCGCGGTCGCCGAAGACGCCGACGAGGCGATCCGGCTCGCCGAGCGCCACCGGCCCGCCGTCGCGGTCCTCGACGTCCGGATGCCGGGCGGCGGCGGGGCCAGGGCGGCGCGCGAGATCGCCCGGTGCAGCCCGGACACCGCCATCCTCGCCTTCTCCGCCTACGCCGACCGGGCCTCGATGGCCGGGCTGGCCGCGGCCGGCGTCACCGAATACCTCGTGAAGGGCGTGCCGAACGCGAAGATCGTCGAGGCCGTCCGGCGGCTCGGGCGGGCGTCGTGACCGGTCAGCCGACCGGTCGCGGGCGCATCACCCCGTAGAAGTCCATCGGCAGCACCGTGAACAGCCGCCGCACGGCGCGCGAGCGGCCGGGGTCCACCGTGAGGTGCGCGCCGGAGGCGTCGGCGAGCAGCTGCGCGCGCAGCAGCGAGTTCAGCCCGGCGACGGAGATGAACGTGACGCCGGAGAGGTCGACGACGACCTCCGCGACCTCGCCGCGGATGCGGGACTGCAGGAGCTCGTCGAGCCGGCGCGCGGTGCTCAGATCGACCTCGCCGCTCACCCGGACGAGGACGGTGCGCGGGGCCGGGCGCGCGACGTGCAGGGTCATGCGACCGGCGTCGATCCAGCCGGGGGCGGAGATGAGCTCGTGGTCGGCCGGGCGAGGTTCGGGAACCATCGCGGCACACCCTTTCGTCAGACGGCGGGAGCGAGCCGGACGCGGGCCGAAAAGGGTGCCGGTCAAGGCAGCCTGCCGGCCCGGGCGCGGAACGTCCGGCAGCGGCTGACGGCTCAACCGTGAGCCTTCATGATAGTGCAGATGCACTAGGCCGACCACCGGGGTGCACTTTGCCGACCGCAATGGGGGACGGGCACGAGCCCCGCCGGCGTCTCCGGCGTGCCAGGCTGACCGGCGAGGAAGGAGCGCGCATGCCCACCACCGTCGTCAACCTGAAGGGCCACCGCGACGACCCGCGGTACGCCGACGTCGTCTACGTCGGGCGGCCGATGCACCGCGGCGGCTGGCACCTGGCGGGTTCGAAGCTCGCCAGCCCGTTCCGGCCGGGCCCCGACGGCACTCGCCAGGAGGTCCTGGCCAAGTACCGCGAGCACCTGCTGTCCCGGCCGGACCTGCTCGCGCTCCTGCCGGACCTGCGCGGGAAGCGGCTCGGGTGCTGGTGTGTCCCCGAACCGTGCCACGCACAGGTGATCGCCGAGCTCGCGGATCACGGGCCGTAACGAACCGCACCCCCTCCGCGAGTAACCTGGCGACACGAGGGGGTGATCGACGGTGTCCGCGCGACGGTACGGAGGCTTCGATCAGGCGGAACTGCCGGCGGCTCACCGGATCCGGTGGTGGGTCGCGGCGGTCACGGCGGGACTCGTCGCGACCGGGTTCGCCGTCGTGCCGTACCTGCCGTTCTTCCAGCGCTGGACGTTCGTCCGCGACCCGAAGGTCGCGAGCGTCATCACCTGGACCGTCCTCCAGACGTCCGTCGTGGTGATCGCCGCGGTGCTGACGCTCTACTTCGTCGGCCGGGCCCGGCTCGAAGCCGCCGCCTTCCGCGCGAACCAGATCGACATCCGGCTCTTCGCCGACGAGCGCCCCGAAGGCAGCCACGACCGTGAGATCGACTCCGCGGTGGAGCTGACCGCCGCGTTCAAGCGGATCCTCAACGACTCGCGGCTCTACACGCCGACGCCGGTGCCCGGGGTCGGCGGCTCCTACGACTTCATCCAGATCGTCGAGCACGCCGGCGACGCCGCGGAAGGCTGGTGGAAGGCCGCGACCAAGCTGGTCCGGCTCGCCCAGCCGCCCGCGGCGTTCACCGTCACCGGCACGGTCCGCCCGGGCAACACGACCGGCCGCCACCAGCTGATCCTCGAGCTGGTGCGCGTCCCGCGGTTCGCCGCGAGCCCGCTGGTGATCGAAGACGAGAACTGGCCGCGCGTGCTGCACCGCGCGGCCAACGCCGTGGCCGCGCTCGTCATCCCGCGCAGCGCGTACGTCCGCACGAACATCCACTGGGCGGCCTGGCGGGGCGCGAAGATCCCGTACGAGCTGTTCGACGCCTACCAGCGCGCCAACCACTTCGTCACCCACCGCCGCTACGACGAAGCCCTCGCCGAGTACTACCGCGCGGTCAGCCTCGACCCGTCGAACGTCTACATCAGACTCGAGATCGCCGCCCTGCAGGAACAGCTCGACCTGCACCTCGACGCGCTCGCGACCTACGACGACGTGATCACCGTGTGCAGCAGGGGCCACCCGGGGCTGGCCCGCTGGTGGATCGGCCCGGACTTCGCGCGCCAGCCGCGGCACGCGGGCCGCGGGCGTGCCGTCGCGCTGCTGATCGCCCGCTACCGGCACGCGCTGGTCCTCGGCCACGGCGACTCCGTGGCCGGCTCGTGGTGGGTGCGGCGCACGACGGCGGGCGCGCCGGGCGACGCGCGGGCGCTGCGCCGGGCCGAGCTGCGGACGGCGCTGGAGCTGCGCTTCCGCCGCTACGTCGACCTCGACGTGCGGGTGCGGCCGTACGCGATCCCGCCGGAGAAACGCCTCGAACTGCACCGCCGCGTGCTGAAGGCACCCGTCGAGGAGATCGTCGTCCACGAGGCGACGCCGGAGCGGCTGGCCGAATACAACCAGCGCGCCGCCGAGATGCGGTCGTACTTCTGCGCGCTGTCGCAGTACGAGATCGAACGGCTCATCGCGGACTACCGCCGGTTCGGCAGGCGCTGGCGCAGCAGCTGGCACCAGCTGACGAACCGCGCGCTCGACCTGTCCCTGGTCTGGGCCGTGGTGCGCCGCGCGATGGCCGACGTCGAACCGGTGACGGGCGCGGTGCCCGTGCCCCAGCCCGCCTACCCGGCCAGCCGGGTGCGGCTGGCCGACGTGTGCCCGGACCGGCGGTGGCCGCCGGATCCCCGGGCCCTCGACGACACCGTCGAAGCCGCCGGCCCGCGCAAGTCGTGGGAGGAGTGCTACAACGCGGCGAGCGTCTACGCCGTCGCGATGCTGGAAGTCGGCCCGCGCGGCGAGCGCGACCTGCGCGACCGCGCGCGCAACCCGCGTCTGGTCGGCGAAGCGCGGGACGAGGTGGCTCGCCGCGCGGTCCGCGAGCTCTACCACGCCGCGACGATCAGCCACAGCGGACGGCTGCCGGAGCGCCGGTCGTGGGTGATGGGGGAGGACCCCGACCTCGTCGCGCTGCGCGGGCACGAGCTGTTCCGGGTGTTCGAGATGGTCACGTTCTCCCCGGACCGCGCGGCGCCCCTGCGGCCGCAGCGCGTCCACGTCTGGGAGCAGGTCGGCTACGTCCGGCGGCTCGTCGGCGAGATCGCGGCGTGCCGCGCGCACTTCTGGCGGGCCAAGGCCGCCGACCCCGAGCCGGACGACCGGACGCTCGACCGCTGGCGTTCGGCCGACCGCGACGCCTGGCGCAAGCTCGCCGAGCTCGCGACCGGCAAGCAGGACTGGTACACGCGCTACCAGGCGATCTGCGCGTTCCGCGCGTGGTCGGCCGACTCGGGCTACCCGGGCTCGATCGCGGGTTTCCCGCTCTACAGCGAAGAACGGCTGCACGCCCAGCTGCGCGGAGCCGCCGGCCGGCGCGGGAAAACGGGCCTGGACGCGAACATCGTCGTCCGCGAGTACGTCCGCCTGTGCGACCAGCGGCTCGACCAGCTGGCGGCCGACATCGCCGAACTGACCGAGCAGTCGCCGGTCACCGGTTTCGCGGCGTGCGCGGACCTGTGGACGGCGCTGAGCGCGTGGTTCGACGACGACATCGCCGACGGCTCGTCCGCGGAAGAGCGGCGTGAGCGGTTCCGCAAGCTGGCCCGGCCGTAGGCTGATCCGGTGCGAACGAGGCTGCGGACGCTCCGCGTCGGAGAGCAGACGTTCACCTGGCGGGCGGCGATCGGCCAGGTCGCCGGCGACGGCGCCGACCGCCACCGGTGCGTCCGCGTGCGCGTCTGGGGCGCCGGGAAGAACGGCCGCGCGCTGGAGGCCGACCTGCTTTCGAAGGCCACGAGCGTGGGCTGGAGCCCGGCCGAGACCGACGGGTCCTACCCGGCGGCCGCCGACGTCCGGTTCCTCGTCGAGCACGCGCTGACCCTCGGCTGGGACCCCGGCGCGCTGGGCGGCACCTTCCGCCTCACCGAACACCACGGGCTGGAGCTGCCGGGCTTCCTGCTCACCGACCGCGTCCGCGACCCGCACGCGCCGGACCCGACCGCGCGGGTCAACCGGGCGGCCGAGGCCTAGGACCGCCGCGTGTAGCGGTGCTTCACGCCGACCGGGAAGTACTCCGGGTCGCCCGCCGGGCGCAGCACGACGTCCGGCCGCTGCCGCTCGGCCGGCACGTAGTGCGCGAACTCGCTGTTGAGCCGCCGCAGCTGCTCGCGGACCGCGTCGGCGATCGCGTCGGCGTCGGCGGTCGCGCCCGGTGCCGTCTCGACGGTGATCCGCAGCCGGCGGTCGTGGTCGTCGTCCTCGGCCGACTCGATGACGAACTTGCCCGTCACGGTGTCGCTGATGCCCGGCTGCTCCAGCCCGACGGTCACGTTCTCCGGGTAGACGTTCGCGCCGAAGAACGACACCGTGAACAGCGACCGGCCGAACACGTACACGAACGGCAGCTCCGGCCCGGGCGGCGGCGTGAAGCCGTGGCGGGCGCAGAGTGCCAGCAGCTCGGCGTGCGGCAGGATCCCGCCGTCGTCGGCGATGTGGTAGCGGATCAGGGGGATCCCGCCGTCGCCGGTGAAGACGAGCGTGCCCTCGTGCACCTCGAAGAAGCGGCTCGCCGGGTCGTACTGCACCAGCGTCGGGAGCCGGGCGTCGCCGAAGACCTCCCGCGCCGGTCCGGGGCGGTCGGCGAAGAAGCGGCGGATGCCGGCCGACAGCGGGGTTTCGGTGCCGAGGACGCCGGCGTCGGCCGTGCCGTACAGCGACGCGATGTGCCGCACCGGGTCGGTCACCCCGGCCCGCCGGGCCACGAGTTCGCGCCACTGCTCGCTGAAGACCTCGCCGGCCAGCACGAGCTTGATCGCGTACGCGGGCCAGTCGACGCCTTCGGCGAGGCCGGTGTCGACGACGTCCTTGACGAACGGCGGGTAGCCCAGCAGCACGACCTGCTCGAAGTGCGGCGCGAGTTCGGGCAGCACGCGCAGGATCTCGGCCTTGTTGTTGCCCGGCGCGACGACGGTGACCGGGCATCCCTTGGCCGCGAGGTGGCGCACGCACGCCGTGGTGAAGAGGCCGCCGACCCAGGTGCCGAGCGGGAAGCAGACGACGGCCAGCGTGCTGCGCCGGTCGGCTTCGAAGGCGTCCACCAGCACGGTTTCGAACCGGCGGGCGACGTGCAGCTCGTCTTCGAGGGCGCGCGGCCAGATCGTCGGACGACCGCTGGAGCCGGAGGAGACGGCGATCATGTCGAGCCCGTCGAACGAGCCGCCGCGGCACAGCTCGGGCAGCGGGTACTTGCGGTGGTAGCCGTCCTTGTCGAGCAGCGGCAGCGTCCGGAAGTCCGCCATGGTCCGGATTCCGCCGGGTTCGACGCCGTGGTCGCGCAGGAACTTCCGGTACGCGGGCACGGTTTCCGCCGTGCGGTGGAAGAGGTCCAGGACGTGGTCCGCCGCCGGTGGTTCCGGCGGGCCGAAGAAGGTGTCGAACGCTTGCCGCACGCGGGTCTGCCGGCCGAGGTCCATGATCGGCGAGCATAGCGGGCGCACGTGTCATGATGGGCGGCGTGAGCACGTCCGCCGAGCAGCAGCCCGCCGGCTCGCCGTTGACCCTTTACCTGGTCAAACGGCTCGAGCTGGCGATCAGGGCCCTGCTGGACGACGCGCTCCGGCCGGTCGGGCTCACGACGTTGCAGTACACGGCGCTGACGGTGCTGGAGGCCAGCGGCGCCCTGTCGTCGGCGCAGCTGGCCCGCCGGTCGTTCCTGCGCCCGCAGACGATGCACGAAATGGTGCTGGCGCTGGAGAAGCGCGGGCTGATCGCGCGGACGCCGAAGCCGGACAACCGCCGCGTCCTGCTCGCCGGCCTGACGGACGAGGGCCGCGCCGTGCTGGCCGGCTGCGCCCCGGCGATCGCGGAGGTGGAGGGCGCGCTGCTGGCGGACCTGAGCCCGGGCCAGCGCGCGACGTTCCGCGAGGGGCTCCAGCACGGGGTGCTCGCGCTGGGTGCATTGTCGTCCCAGCGGCGTTCTCACGAAGGCTGACCTGCGCCTGGGGGACCGGTCTCCGCCAGGTGGCGGAGTTACTCGGGCTCGCTGGCGAAAAAGGCTAGTCCGGTCGAGTGGTAGCGCCGGGTGGCGCGTTCCCGGGGTGTGGGGAAGGCCGTTGGGGGGTACGTCCCAGACCTGCTTTTCCGCATCCGGAGGTAAACCGACCGTGACCAGTGCTCGCGACAGGGGTGGCCTGAGAGCCACCGCCCGGCGCGCACTGCTGGTCGCCGGCGCGGCGGCGGGTTTGTGGCTGGTGTCGTGGGCGCTGTCGGAGCACGCGGAGGCCGCGGAGCGGGCTTCGGATCCGGTCGGTGCTGTGGTGGCCGGGGTGCTGGGGGAGCCGCCTTCCGGTGGTGGCGGCCCGGTGGTCTCGGCGGCTTCGGTGGTTGTGCCGGTTTCGCGCACGGTTCGCGCTGCGGACGAGGTGGCCAAGCCGGCGCCGCGGGTTGCCGCGCCGGTGGTGGAGCCGCTCTCGCGGGTTGTGCGGGCGGCGCTCCCTGTGGTGGAGCCGGTTTCGCAGGTTGTGCGTGCGGCTGGGCCTGTGGTTGAGCCGGTGTCGCGGGTTGTGCAGGCGGCTGGGCCGGTGGTTGAGCCAGTGTCGCGGGTTGTGCAGTCGGCCGTCCCCGTGGTGGAGCCGGTTTCGCAGGTTGCTCGGGCGGCTGCTCCTGTGGTTGAGCCGGTGTCGCGGGTTGTGCGGGCGGCCGTCCCCGTGGTGGAGCCGGTTTCGCAAGTTGTGCGGGCGGCGGCCCCCGTGGTGGAGCCGGTGTCGCGAATTGTGCATGCGACCGCGCCCGTCCTCGAACCGGTGTCGAGGTTGGTGCGCGCCGCGGCTCCGGTGGTCGAGCCCGTGGTGCGTTCTGTCGAGCCGGTCCTCCGGCCGGTCTCCCAAGTCGTGCGCACCCTCGAACCCGTGGTCGATCCGGTCGTTCGCGCCGTGGCTCCCGTCGTGCAAGCCGTCGAGCCCGTCGGCGAGCCGATCACCGGGACCGTCGTCGACCCGCCCGCCACACCGCCCGCCACCAGACCGCTCTTCACCCCGGCACTCCGAGCGAAAACCGCGCCACCGACGGCAAACCTCGAACCGACGGCAGCCATCACCCCCGCCGAACGACTGACCACCGTCCACCCGGCCACCCGAGCGGGAGACTGCCCACGCCCCGGCCGGAACCCCGAAGCCGCCACGACACACCCCGCGCGGCACACCGCCGAGCACCCGGACCGTGCTCCCGGCCACGCCCCGGCACCCCGGGCCCCGGCCCCCGCCGATGCCGCCTGCGGGACCGCCCCCACGATCCCGCCCGCTTTCCTCACCCCCGGCCACGGACCCGGCGCGAGCCCGGAGTTCACGCGGTCGCACGGGGACTTCGTGCCGCTCTGGCAGCCCTGCAAACCGGGTACCGGCCCCGGCTGACCACCGCCCCGATCGACTTCGCCGTCGCGGTGCGCGGCGTGTTCCGCGCTGCCCGCGACCCGCCACAACCACAACTCACTTGTCAAGAGGGGCGAAATGGAAGCGAATGTGTTCGATCTCGGGAAAGTGCGAAGAGACGCGGTGGTCACCATCCGGCTGGACGCGATGGCCAACGTCAGGCTCCTGACGGAGGTCAACTTCCAGGCCTACCGGCGCCGGCAGTACTACCGGATGCACGGCGGGGTGGCCACCGCACCGATGTTCAAGATCCACATCCCGGCCAACGCGCACTGGTTCCTCGTGCTCGACGTCGAGGGGCTGGAGAACCTGCCGTTGCGGCCCCGGGTGAGCGTCGAGCCGGAGCCGGCCGTCATGGCTCGTGGACGCACCGGCCCCCGGTGAACGTCATCGCGACCTTCGCGGCCCCGATCTCGCGGTCGGGGCCGGCGAAGGGGTCGCGGTCGAGCACCACCAGGTCGGCGCGGTGGCCGGGCCGGATCGCGCCCGTGTCGTCGAGGTGGTTGACGTAGGCCGAGCCCGCCGTGTACGCGGTGATCGCCGCGGCCAGGCCGATCCGCTGGTCCGGCAGGAACGCGGGGACGTCTTCGCCGTACGGGATCCGGTTGACCGCGACGTGGATGCCCTGCAGCGGGTCGGGGCTGCTCACCGGCCAGTCGCTGCCGGCGGCCAGGGTGGCCCCGGCCCGCAGCAGGGCGCCGAACGGGTACTGCCACGCCGCCCGTTCGGCGCCGAGGAAGGGGATGGTCAGCTCGTCCATCTGGGGCTCGTGCACGGCCCACAACGGCTGGATCGTCGCGGTCGCGCCGAGCCGCCCGAAGCGCGGGACGTCGTCGGGGTGCACCACCTGCAGGTGCGCGAGGTGGTGGCGCCGGCCGTCGCCGTTGGCCGCGCGGGCGGCTTCGACGGCGTCGAGCGCGTCCCGCACCGCGCGGTCGCCCAGCGCGTGGAAGTGCACCTGGAAGCCGTGCGCGTCCAGGAGTGTCACGTACTCGCGCAACGCCGTCGCGCCGACGAAGCTGAGTCCACTGTGGCCGGTGCACCGGTAGGGGGCGAGCAGGGCCGCGGTGTGGTTCTCGGCGACGCCGTCCAGCATGATCTTGACGGTGTCGGCGCGGAAACCGCTGCGCCGCAACGACTCCCGGCGCTCCAGGAGGTCGGGGAGCTGCTCGGCGCCGCGGGCGCGGTCCCACCAGAGCGCGCCGGTGACCCGGGCGGTCAGCAGCCCGCGTTCCGCCGCGGTCGCGTACGCCCGCGACGGGTCCGGCATGCCGCCGTACTCGCCGAGCAGCGCGTCCTGCCAGGCGGTGACGCCGAGCGAGTGCAGCAGCCGCTGCGCCCGCAGGAGGCCGGCCAGCTCGTCGACCTCGGTGACCGGCGGCAGCAGCCGGGTGACGAGGTCCATCGCGCCTTCCTGCAGGACGCCGGTGGGGCCGTCGGCGTCGCGCTCGACGCGGCCGTCCGGTGGGTCCGGCGTGTCCGCGGTGATGCGCGCGCGGGCGAGCGCGGCGCTGTTCAGCCAGGCGCCGTGGTGGTCCCGGTTGACCAGGACGACCGGCCGGTCCGCGACGACGGCGTCGAGCAGCCGGCGGTGGGGGAGGCCGCCCGCGAAGGTGTCCATCGACCAGCCGCTGCCGGTGAGCCACTCGAGCCGCGGGTTGGCCCGCGCGTACGCGGCGACGGTGTCGAGGCAGCTCACGACGCTGGTGGCGCCGGTGAGGTCGCACCGGCCGAGTTCGACGCCGCCGCCGACGGCGTGGACGTGCGCGTCCTGGAAGCCGGGCAGCAGCAGGCCACCGTGCAGGTCCACGACCTCGGTGCCCGGGCCGATGACCGGGGCGGGATCGGTGCCGACGGCGGTGATCCGGCCGCCGCGGACGGCCGCGAACCCGGCCCGGCCGCCGGGGGTGAGCACGGGGCCGCCGGTGAAGACGAGGTCGGCGTGCATCCTCCGATCTTCCCGCATCGGCGGGCCGTTCCAGGGGTACCCGGCGGGGATGCAGACGTTCCTCCCGTGCGCCGACTTCACCGCGAGCGCCCGCGCGCTCGACCGCCGCCGGCTGGGCAAGCAGCGCGTGGAGACGCTCCAGGTGCTGCGCGCGCTGGTGATCCCGGGCTACGGCTGGCGCCACCACCCGGCGGCGAAGATGTGGACGGGGTACGAAGAGGCGTTGACGCGCTACGGCCTCGAGGTGTGCGCGGTGTGGTGCGAGCTGGGCGCGGCGGACACGTGCGCGGTGAAGCTGACCGACGAGTTCACGCGGGCGATCGGTCGCGGCGACGTGCGCACCCAGGCCGAGCTGGCGGCCACCGGCGACCTCCCACCGTGGCTGGGGGAGGAAGCCCTGCACCGGAGCCACCAGTCCGCGCTGGTGCGGAAGGACCCGGACCACTACGCGGCCCGGTTCCCGGGGGTGCCGGCCGACTTGCCGTACGTCTGGCCGCCGTCGGACCGGCCGCCCCGCGCCGCCTGATCCGCTCCGGCAGACCTCGGCCGCGGACGGGTCGAAAAAGTGCACCGGACCTGCGTGCCTAGTGGTCCGTAAACCATTCACCACACCGACCAACGGCGGATTTACAACGTTGTACCAACGATGTAAAAGTTATCCCCGCACGAGCTCGCCCGCCGTGGAAGGGGCCACCGATGTCCTCCCGAGAACGCGCTCACCTGACCCGCCGGGACCTGCTCCGGCTCGCCGGCGGCACCACCGCCGCCGTGGCCGCCGCGCTCTGGCTGCCCGGAACCGCCGCCGCCGGTACCTTCAGCCCGATCCGGCCGCCCGCCACCCCGCTCATCGTCCGCTCGCCCTACCTGTCCACCTGGCAGCCCGCCGACAACCTGGCCGGCACCTGGTCGAGCTTCTGGACCGGGCACATCACCGCGCTCTGCGGCCTCGCCCGCATCGACGGCGCCGCCTACGTCTTCGCCGGTCAGCCAGCGCTGCCGGGCGGACCCGCGCTCACCCCGATGACGCAGGTCAGCCTGCAGGTCACCGGCACCCGCTCGACCTACGTCCTCACCGGCGGCGGCGTCAACCTCACCGTCACGTTCTTCTCGCCCGTCGACCCGGCGAACCTGCAGCGCCAGTGCGTCCCCTTCGGCTACGTGACGATCCAGGCCGCCAGCGCCGACGGCCGCGCCCACGCCGTCGACCTGCACTTCGACACCTCCGCCGAGTGGGTGCACGGCGACACCTCGACCCCGGTCACCTGGACCCGGCAGCAGTCGGGTGGCTACACCCTCCTCAGCTGCACCCCGGCGAGCCCGGGCGTCCTGCAGGAGAACGGCGACCAGGCGAGCTGGGGCCGGCTCGTGCTCGCCGCGCCCACGTCCGGGACCAGCTGGCAGATCGGGCAGGACACCGTCGTGCGCGCCGCTTCGGCGGGCCAAGGCACCCTGAACAACACCAGCGACACCGCTCAGCCGCGCGCGATCAACGACCGCTGGCCGGTGCTGGCCTTCAACAAGAACCTCGGCACGATCGCGGCCGGCGGCTCGTCGGCACCGTTCACGCTCTCGATCGGGCACGTCCGCACACCCGCCGTCCGCTACCTCGGCACCCCGCTGAACCCCTGGTGGACGCACTACTGGGGCAGCTGGCCGGACATGGCCGTCTGGTTCGCCGACGACTACGCCTCCGCCCTGTCCGCCGCGACCGCGATCGACCAGCGGCTGCACGACGACGCCGTCGCCGCGGCCGGCGGCGGCATCACCGGCGAGCACTACGCCGGGATCTGCGCGCTCGCGCTGCGCCAGGCCTTCGGCGGCACCGAACTCGTCGACCGCGGCGGTGCGCCCTGGGGCTTCCTCAAGGAGATCTCCTCCAACGGCAACATGTCCACAGTGGACGTCACCTACCCGGCGTTCCCCGCCTACCTCTACCTGTCCCCGGCCTACCTGCGGCTGATCCTGGAGCCGCTGCTCGACTACGCCGAGCGCGGCGGCTGGCCGATGCAGTTCGCCGAACACGACCTCGGCACGCACTACCCGGACGCGACCGGGCACAACGACGGCAACGAGGAGAGCATGCCGGTCGAGGAGTCGGCCAACCTGCTGATCATGGCCGCCGCCCTGGTCCAGCGGCTGCCCTCGGCGGACGCCGCCGCCTTCGCGAACACCCACTACCGGATCCTGCGGCAGTGGGCCGAGTACCTGGTCGGCACCACCCTGGACCCCGGCTTCCAGAACCAGACCGACGACTTCACCGGCTTCATCGCCCACAGCGCCAACCTCGCGCTCAAGGGCATCATCGGCGTCGGCGCCATGGGGATCATCGCCACCGCGGTCGGCAACACCGCCGACGCTCAGCGGTACCGCTCCACGTCGCGCGGCTACATCAGCCAATGGGTGACGCTCGCCGAGGACGGCCAGCACCTGAAGCTCGCCTACGACCAGCCCGGCACGTGGAGCCTGAAGTACAACGGCTTCGCCGACCGCGTGCTCGGCCTCGACCTGGTCCCGCTCGGCGTCGCGGCGCAGGAGGCGGCTTGGTACCAGGGGCGCGTCGGCGCCCACGGAGTGGTGCTCGACCCGCGCAACAACTACACGAAGGCCGACTGGGAGCTGTGGACCGCGGCCTGGCTCGCCGACCAGCCGAACATCCGCACCTCGCTGGTCGAGGGCGTGTACAGCTACGCGAACGTCACGCCGCAACGGGTGCCGTTCAGCGACTGGTACGTCGTCGCCGACGCCACCCAGCGCGGCTTCCAGGCCCGCCCGGTCGCCGGCGGCTACCTCGCCCTGCTGACGCGTCCGGCGGCGTCGACGACGGTGTGGCGGAAGCTGCAGAACCAGCGCTCGGGCAAGGTCCTCGCCGTGTCGAACATGTCGCTGGCCGACACCGCGGAGGTGACGCAGTGGACGGACAACGGCACCGCCGACCACCTCTGGGCCGTCGTGGACAACGGCGACGGCACGGTCCGGATCGTCAACCGCAACAGCGGCAAGGTCCTCGCGGTGCACGACCAGAGCCTCGACAACGGCGCCCACGTCCAGCAGTTCCAGGACAACGGCACCCCCGACCACAACTGGCGGATCGTCGACGCCGGTGGCGGCTGGTCGAAGCTGGTCAACGTCCGCAGCGGCAAGGTGATGGCGGTCGACCAGCAGTCCACGGCGGACGGCGCGCAGGTGACCCAGTGGGACGACAACGGGACACCGGACCACCTGTGGCGGTTCGTCTGACGCCGTTTGCGACACTGGCGCCGTGTGCGCCGACCCCCTCCGCCGGTTCCTCGACGAACGGGACCCGCCGACCCCGTGCCTCGTCGTCGACACCGACGCCGTCGCCGCCCGGGCGCGCGAGGTCCGCGCGGCGTTCCCGGGCGCGCTGATCCGGTACGCGGTCAAGGCCAACCCGGCGCCGCCGGTGCTCGACGCGCTGGTGGCGGCCGGGATCGGCTTCGACGTCGCCGGGCCCGCCGAGCTGGCGCTGTGCCTGGAGCGCGGCGCGGCCCCGGCGGACCTCGCCTACGGCAACCCGATCAAGAAGCCCCGGGACATCGCGTACGCCTTCGAGGTCGGCGTCCGCGAGTTCACTTCGGACGCCGCCGCCGACGTCGACCACCTGGCCGAGCACGCGCCCGGTTCGGCCGTGTCGATCCGCGTGCTGCTCGACGCGCCGGACTCGGTGACGCCGTTCGGCCGGAAGTTCGGCTGCGAGCCCGCCGAGGCCCTCGACCTCGTGCTGCGCGCGGCCGCGCTGGGGCTGCGGCCGGGCATCGCGTTCCACGTGGGATCGCAGCAGCCGGACGCCGGCGCGTGGGAGATCGGGATCGCCACGGCGGCGAAGCTGTTCGCCGAAGCCGCGGCGCAGGGCGTCGCGATGACGCGGCTCAACCTGGGCGGCGGCTTCGCGACCGCCCACCGGACCGCGGTGCCGGCGTTGGCCGCGTACGCGGCGACGATCGCGTCCGCCCTCGACACGCACTTCCCCGGCGAGCGGCCCGAGCTGATGCTGGAGCCGGGCCGGGTGCTCGTCGCCGACGCCGGCCTGCTCCGGACCGAGGTGGTGCTCGTCGCGTGGCGCGGCGATCGGCGCTGGGTCTACCTCGACATCGGGCGCTACAACGGGCTCGCCGAGGCCGAGAACGAGGCCATCGCGTACCGGTTCGAGCCGGTGGCGGCGCACGGCGGGCCGAGCGGGCCGGTGGTGCTCGCCGGGCCGACCTGCGACGGCGACGACGTCCTCTACCAGCGGACGCCGTACGAGCTGCCGCTGTCGCTGACCCCCGGCGACCGGCTCGACCTGCCGGGCACCGGCGCCTACACCGCGAGCTATGCGTCGGTCGGGTTCAACGGCATCGAGCCGCTGCGCACCTGCTGCGTCGGGCGGTGGGGCGATGCCTGAGATCGGCCGGTTCACCGGGCGCCACGTCCTCGCCGAGCTGCACGGCGTCGACCCGGGCCTGCTCAACGACGCCGCGCGGCTCGGCGAACTGCTGCGGGCGGCGGTGACGGAGGCCGGTGCGACGGTCGTCGACGTCGTGGCCAAGCGGTTCGTGCCACAGGGGGCCACGGTGATCGCGCTGCTGGCCGAGTCGCACGCGTCCGTGCACACCTACCCCGAGCACGGCTCGCTGTTCGCCGACGTGTTCACCTGCGGCTCGCGGGCCGACCCCGAGCACGCGCTGCGGCTGCTGGCGAAATCGCTGGACGCCGCCTCGGTCCACCTGTCCGTCCTGCACCGGGGAGAACGCTGATGCCCCTGATCCACGAACCGGTCGGCGCCGGCCTCACCCGCGTGTGGGAGATCGGCGACGTGCGGTTCCACGCGCGCACGCCGTACCAGGAAGTGCTGATCGGGACGACCGCGCAGGGGGTTTCGCTGTTCTGCGACGGCGAACGCCAAAGCACCGAGGCGAGCCAGCTCGTCTACCACGAGGCGCTGATGGTGCCGGCGCTCCTGCTGGCGGAGCGGGTGCGGCGGGTGCTGATCATCGGGGCGAGCGAGGGCGTCGCCTCCCAGCTGGCGGTCGCGGCGGGCGCCACGCTCGTCGACCACGTCGACATCGACGAGCAGGCCGTGCGGGCCTGCGCCGAGCACCTGCCCTACGGCTACACGACCGCGGACCTCGCCCGCGGCGGCGGGCCGGTGCGAGTGTCCTATGAGGACGGCTGGGCGTTCCTGGCCGCGGCCGAAGCCCGCGGCGACACCTACGACGTCGTCGTGATCGACCTGCCGGACGAGAACACCGATCCGGCCGCGCAGCACAACCGCTTGTACGGAACGGACTTCCTCGGCCGGTGCGCGCGCGTCCTCGCCCCCGGCGGCGTGGTGACCTGCCAGGCGGGCTGCCCGACGTTGTGGCGCAACGAGACGCTGCTCGCCTCCTGGCGGCGGTTCCGCGAAGTGTTCGGGACGGTGCTGTACTTCGGGTCCGACGAGCACGAGTGGGCGTTCCTGACCGGCCGCGCCGACGTCGTCGACGAGCCGGGCGCGCTGGTGGCGCGGCGGTTCGCGGAGCGGGGGAGCGGCGCGGCCACACTGGACGCCGAAGCGCTGCTCGGCGGGACGACCCCGCCGTATTCGCTCCGGCACGCCAGTGGTCCGGACCAGAAATAACCGTCGATTGTGCGACGTGCGCAACTATTGAGGACTGAATAACCGGGAAATGGATTTCCCGCACTCCGCGTTGTCGTGTTACTCCGTTCAGTGGCCGTCGAAAAGGTTGCGATCGCGCTACGATCCGTTCCGCGCGCGATCATCGTGATCAAAAGGCACCGTGGCCCATTTGGAGGAGCGTCATGCTCGGTATGTTGGTCGTAGCCGGAATGGTTCTGTCCACCCTCGCCGCACCCGTCGATTCCCCGGCGACATCGGCTCCGACCGAAAAGATCACGCTCGACGTCAAGACCATCAACGGCTCGGGCTGCCCGGCGGGCACGGCCACGGCGACGGCGGACGTCGCGTCCGACAACACGTCGTTCACGGTGCACTACACGAACTTCACGGCCAAGGCCGGCGGTGGCGCGTCCGCGCTCGACGCCAGGAAGAACTGCCAGATCAACGTGCTCGTCCATGTGCCGCAAGGGTTCACCTACGCGATCGCCGAGGCGGAGTACCGCGGTTTCGCGCACATCGAGAGCGGGGCGAGCGCGCTCGAGCAGGCCAACTACTACTTCACGGGCACGGCGCCGACCGCCCGGGTGCGCCACACCTACCCGGGTCCGTTCCACGGCGTGTGGCGGGCGACGGACACCACCGACGTGGCGGCGCTCGTGTTCGCCCCGTGCGGCGAGGACCGCAACCTGAACATCAATGCGGAACTGCGGGCGGACGCGGGCGGATCGGCGGGAACGAGTTACATCGAAATGGATTCCGAACACGCGAGCGTGGACACGATTTACCACTTCGCGTGGAAGACCTGCTGAATTGCGCGAACCACGGCCCGCTCACCGGAACCCGTCCGGTGAGCGGGCCGGTTCGCGCTAGACGTGGGTGACCAGGAGTGTCACTCCCGCTTCGCCGCCGCAGTCGACGAAGACCGGTCCGACGCCGTTGCCGATGTGCTGCGCCACCGTCGCCTTGGCGACGTAGTGGTCCGGCCCCGCGTCGAGGATGCGGATGTTCTCCAGTGCCGGGTGCTCCGGGAAGCCGCCGAGCACGGACCTCAGGCCGGTGCCCCCGCCGCAGCTGCCGGTGATGGTCACTTCCTGGCCGCGGTGCGTCGTCGGGTTCGGTGTCACTTCGACGGTGGCGCGTGCGCCCTTGGGCGGCTGAGTGGTCATGGTCCCCTCCGTGGTCCCTTGGTCCGCCGACGCCCCGCCGGCGATCCCGATGCTCACCGCCGTGACGAGCCCGGCCGCGGCGGCCAGCCCGGTCACGGTGCGGGTGGTCTTGCTGCGCATGGTGTTCTCCTCCCTGGACCCGGGGTTGGCCGGATCTGCTTCGTCAGTCGCCGCGGGGTGGGCGCGGGGTTCTCGACGAAGGGGAGTGAGACGTGGATCACATGCGGGAGTGCCGGGCGGCCGTGCCGGAGGGGTGGTGCCGCTCGAACATCCACAAAGGACTGATGGGGCAGGTCAGTCGAGCGCGCCCGACATCGGCAGCTCGGCCGGTTCCCGCTTCGCCGGCGCCAGCGTGCATCGTCGCTCGAACCGCTCCATCAGGACGGTGGCGATCAGGAGGGCAACTGGGGTGCTCACCGCGATCCACATGTCAGAACAGCTACCCAGGCTCGCCCCGGCTGAATCGCGCGGTTCACCGGACTCCGGCCGCCGACGGCGGCCGTCACCTCGCGAACCCGGCCCTGGCCTGGGCGCGGCCGGTCAGGTAACCGGTTGGTCTCGATCCGCCGCGGACAGCCGGGCGATCACCTGCAGCAACCCGGCCCGGAACGCGTCGTCCGCACCGAGGTCGCCGAGCACCGCGGGCTCGGCCCGCACCGCCCGTTCGTGGACCGCCCGCCCTTGGGCCGTCAGCTGGGTGACGTGCCGCCGGGCGTCCGCGGGGTCCTGGGTCCGCGTGACGAACCCCGACTTGGCCAGCCGGTCCAGCGTGCGGCTGATCGTCTGGTCCGTCACCTGGCAGCGCTGGGCCAGCGTCCGCTGGGGGAGCGGCCCGTCGCGCAGGGTGTGCAGCGCGATCAGCCCCGCGTGGGTGAGCCCCATGCCTTCGAGCACCGCCGTCCAGCGGTGTTCCACCAGGCGCGCCGCCACGGCGAGCAGCCGGCCCGTCGGCCACGTGCTCAGGTCGGGTTCGGGGGTTGTGCTCACCGTCACTCCGGGTCGTCGTGCAGAATGTTCAGCTTGCTGAACAATTGGGGGTGTTCGCCTTCGAAAGGACCTTAGCGACCATGAACGACAAGCCGCGCCGGCTCCGCTGGCTGATCCCCGCCCTGCTGGTGGTCGCCTGGCTCGGCCTGGGCGGGTTCGGCGGCCCGTTCGCCGGGAAGCTCGGCGAGGTCGCGAAGAACGACAACGCGGCCTTCCTGCCGCGCTCGGCCGAGGCCACCGAGGTCTCCGACGAGCAGAAGGCCTTCACCCCGCGCCAGGTGCTGCCCGCGACCGTCGTCGCCGAGCGCACCACCGGCCTGACCGCGGAAGACCGGCGGTTCCTCGACGCCAAGGCCGCGGAGCTGGGCACCGTCCCGGGCGTCGTCGGCCCGCTCGGGCAACCCGAGAAGGCGCCCCGCGACGACCAGGCCGTGCAGCTGGCCGTCCCGATCCTCGCCGACGGCAACCCCGCCGACGTCGTCAAGGAGGTCCGCGCGAAGCTCGCCGGCGCGCCGCCGGGGCTCACCGTGCTGGTCACCGGGCCCGCCGGGCAGATCGCGGACCTGGTGACGGCCTTCGGCGGCATCGACGGCATCCTGCTGCTCGTCGCCGGTGGCGTCGTCGCGCTGATCCTCGTCGCCGTCTACCGGAGCCCGCTGCTGCCGTTCCTCGTCCTGTTGTCGGCGGTGCTCGCGCTCGGGCTCGCCAGCCTCGTCGTCTACCTGCTGGCGAAGCACGACGTCCTCGCGCTCAACGGCCAGAGCCAGGGCATCCTCTCCATCCTCGTGTTCGGCGCGGCGACGGACTACGCGCTGCTGCTCGTCGCCCGCTTCCGGGAACAGCTGCGCGACACGCCGAGCCGGTTCGAGGCGCTGAAACTCGCGTGGCGCGCGACGCTCGAACCGATCGCCGCGTCGGCGGGCACCGTGATCCTCGGGGTGCTGTGCCTGCTGTTCAGCGACCTGAACTCCAACAAGGGCCTCGGGCCGGTCGCGGCGATCGGCATCGGCGCCGCGCTGCTGGCGTCCACCACGTTCCTGCCCGCCGTGCTGGCCCTGTGCGGCCGCGGCGCGTTCTGGCCGTTCAAGCCGGCGCTGGGGTCGCCGCACCCCGAGACGTCCGGCGTCTGGGGCCGCGTGGCCCGCCTGGTCGGCCGGCGCCCGCGGGTGGTCTGGGTGGTGACGGCGCTCGTCCTCGGCGTCGGTGTCGCGTTCCTGCCGCAGCTCAAGGCGTCCGGCACCGCGCAGTCCGACGTCTTCCTGACCCAGGTCGAATCCGGGACCGGGCAGGACGTCCTCGGCAGGCACTTCCCGGGCGGCCTCGGCGCGCCCGCCGTCACGATCGCCGACGCGGACGCGGTGCCCGCGGTGCTCAAGGCGGCCACCATGGCCGGAGTGGCGCAGTCGGTGCCGTTGCCCAAGGAGGTGAACGGCCGCGTCCGGATCCTGTCCGTGCTGACCGACCCGGCCGACTCCGAGGCGGCGGTCGCGACGGTCGGGCGGCTGCGCGACGCCGTGCACGCGATCCCCGGCGCGAACGCGAAGGTCGGCGGCCCGACGGCGATCCAGCTCGACACGCAGAAGACGTCGGAGCACGACCGCGCCCTGATCATCCCGATCGTGCTGCTGGTCATCTTCCTGGTGCTGGCGCTGCTGCTGCGGTCGCTGCTCGCGCCGCTGCTGCTGATCGCGACGGTCGTGCTCTCGTTCGCCGCGACGATGGGCGTCTCCGCCGTGGTGTTCAACCACGTCCTGGACTTCCCGGGCGCGGACCCGGTCGTGCCGCTGTTCGGGTTCGTCTTCCTGGTGGCGCTCGGGATCGACTACAACATCTTCCTGATGACGCGGGTCCGCGAAGAGGCGCTCACCCGCGGCACGCGCGACGGCACGCTGCGCGGGCTGTCGCTGACCGGCGGGGTGATCACGTCGGCAGGGGTGGTGCTCGCTGCCACGTTCTCCGCGCTCGCGGTGATCCCGATCCTGTTCCTCGCCCAGATCGCGTTCATCGTGGCGTTCGGCGTCCTGCTGGACACGTTCCTGGTGCGGTCGCTGCTGGTGCCGGCGCTGACGGTCGACGTCGGGCGCCGCGTCTGGTGGCCGTCGAAGCTGGCGAAGGCTACGAAATCGCCTGCTTGAAGTCCGGGCACTCGACGAGCGGCACGTGGTCGCAGGTAGCCGCGTGCCGCAGGCTGTCACGCATCCTCGTCAGCCGGTCGATCGTGTCGTCGAGCTCGGCCGCCTTGACCGCCATCCGCTCGCGCAGGGCGTCGTCGCTCGGCGTGGCCACCAGGAACCGGGCGATCTCCGCGATCGTGAACCCCGCCCCGCGCGCGCAGGCGACCAGGTCGAGGCGCTGCAGGACGTCCGGGTGGTACGTGCGGCGCAGGCCGTTGCGGCCGGCCGGCTCGACGAGCCCGCGCTTTTCGTAGAACCGCAGCGCCGACGGGGCCAGCCCGGACTTCTCGGCGACTTCGGCGATGTCGAGCAGGGTCATCGTGGCCTCCTTGACTTGAAGCGTAGTTCAAGTCAGACGATGGCGGCCATGAAGATCCACCACCTCAACTGCGGGTCCGTGCGGCAGATCGAAGCCCCCGGCCTGCCGCCCGCGCCCGCGGTCAACCACTGCCTGCTCGCCGAGACCGGCCACGACGGCCTGGTGCTCGTCGAAACCGGCCTCGGCCTCGACGACGTCCGCGATCCCGCGGCGACGCTGGGTGGTGACTGGGTCACGATGGCCCAGCCGCTGCTGTCCGAAGACGAAACCGCCGTCCGGCAGGTCGCGCGGCTCGGCTTCGCGCCCGAAGACGTGCGGCACGTCGTCGTCACGCACCTCGACGTCGACCACTGCGGCGGCCTGCCCGACTTCCCGGACGCGCGGGTCCACGTCCTCACCGCCGAGCGGGACGCGGCGCTGGCCGGGGCACCGAGCTTCCGCTACCGGCCCGCGCACTGGGCGCACGGGCCGAAGTGGGAGGTCTACGAGCCGCCGTCGGGCGACGACTGGTTCGGGTTCGCGTCGATCCCGCTGCGGGGGATCGAGGCCGACATCCGGCTCGTCCCGCTCGGCGGGCACACCGCGGGCCACGCCGGGGTCGCGCTCCACGACGGCACCCGCTGGCTCCTGCACTGCGGCGACGCGTACTACTACCACCGGGAGCTCGACGTCGTCCCCGAGCCGCACCCGGTCCTCGACGTCGTCCAGACCCGCTCGGAACTCCACCACGACCTGCGCTTGGGCACGCAGGCGCGGCTTCGGGAGCTGGTGCGCCGGCACGGCGAGGAGGTGACGGTCTTCAGCGCCCACGACCCGTGGGAGCTGGACCGGCTGCGAGTCGCGGCGGGCGCGTGACGCTTCGCCGTCCGGCGCGGTCCACGTGCAGGTCGAGCTAGGCCGACAGCCCCGAGCCGGCGGCCGGGTCCGCCACGTGCGTGCGTGCCGCGCGGAGCAGGCCGGTGGCCCGCGGGAAGTCGCGCAGCTCCGCCTCGAGCAGTTCGAGGGCGGGAACCAGCGAGGCGGCCGGGACGCCGCGCGCGGTGAGGATGCCGGCGGTCCAGCTCAGGAAGCCGGTGAACAGCTCTTCGTCGCCGACGTACAGCGCCGTCGCCAGGAACTCGACGATGTGCGCGAGGTCCTCGGCGGTGTGCTCGCGTTGCGGCTCGGTGTAGGTCCGCACGGCCGGGATGCGGTCCGCCAGCCCGGCCAGCACCGCCTTGACCAGCCGGCCGGCGTTGCGCGTGACGAGCGTGTACTCCTGGTCGGCCAGGTGCGGCAGGTCGTCGAGCGGCTGGTGCGCGGCGGTCGGGGAGGGGAGCGGCTCGGCCAGCCGGTCGGCTGCCGCACGCGCGTCCGGCGCCCACGCCTCGGCGCCGAGCAGCCGGGCGTACCGGCCGTCCGGCCCGAACGCCGCGCCGCCGGCGATGACCGGCGTCGCGGCCGCCTGGCACGCGGTGATCGTGGCGTGCGCGGTCGGGAGCCGGGTCGCGATCGATCCGGACAACGCGACCGCGTCCGGCCCCGTGCGGTGCAGGTGGGCGACCAGGTGCGGGGCGGGCACCTGCGCGCCGAGGTAGTCGACCCGGAACCCGCGCAGCCGCAGCACTTCGGCGAGCAGCCGGGCGGGCATCGCGTGCCACTCGCCGTCGACGCAGGCGACGGTCACGCGGCCGAGGTGCGGTTCCGGCCGCTTCAGCACGTAGGCGAAGGTCGCGATGACGCGGTCGTTGATCGCGGTCGCGGCGTGCTCCTGCGCCACGGTGAGGCGGTTCGCCGCCCATTCCCGGCCGACCTTGCGCTGCACCGCGCCGATCACGTCGAGCAGCAGGCTCTCCGGGTCGGCGCCGTCGCCGAGCGCCTGGACCACGACGTCGCCGGCGGCGTACTCGTCGCCGGTCGTGACGGCCTGCCAAAGCCGGTCGGCGTGCTCGGCCGCCGCGGCGGTGTGGGTGGTGGTGCTCAAGCCGGGTACCTCCCGTGCCCGGGGCCGTCGACGGCGGCCAGGTGCCGGCCGCGCGGCGCGGTGATCGCCAGGACGGCCATGTCGTCGTGGGTGCCGCGGCCGATCCACTGCGACGCGAGCATCTGGATCCGCTCGACGACGGCGTCGGCGGGCATGTTCGCGCACTCCGCGAGGGACTGCCGGAGCCGGTCCTCGCCGAACATCGCGTCCCCGAGCGGGCCGCCCCGCGCCTCGACGATCCCGTCGGTGTAGAGCAGGCACGTCTCGCCCGGGTCGAGCGTGACGTCCGTGCCGGACGACTCGATCTCCGGCAGCACCCCGATCAGGCTCCCGTGGGTGTCGGCCTCCGCCACCCGGCCGTCGGCCCGCACGATCAGGGGCGGCGGGTGGCCCGCGCTGGTCACGCGCAGCCGGACGGTGGCGCCCTCGCGGCGGACCGAGGCCAGCACCAGCGTGACGAACCGCGCGTCACGCCGGTCGGCGAGCGTGCGGTTCAGCACCTCCAGCAGGGCGCGGTGGTCGCCGGCCATCGGCAGCAGCGCGCGCAGCGTGGTGCGGATCTTCCCGGTCAGGACCGCGGCGTCGAGGCCCTTGCCGCAGACGTCGCCGAGCACGGCCAGCGACTCGTCGCTCCCGGTCGTGATCGCCGAATGTACGTCGTAGAAGTCGCCGCCGATGCGCTCGCCGTCGCGCGCCGGGCGGTAGCGGCCGGCGAACTCGACGCCACCGAGCTGTTCGAGCGTCGGCGGGAGCAGCTCGCGCATCAGCGTGTCGGTGATCGACGCCTGCAGCGCGAACACGCGCGCGGCCGACATCGCCGCGCCGGCGCGCGCCGCGAACAGCCGGGCGAAGAGCTCTTCGGAGGCGGTGAACGACGCCCGGTCGCCGCGGCGCAGCAGCACCAGCGCGCCGGCCGGGACGCCGTGGCCGGGCAGCGGCGTGACGACGATCGAGCCGACCGGGCCGAAGCCCGCGGGCAGCACCCAGCCGGGTGCCGCGTCCGGGTCGAGCCAGCGCGAGGGCACCGGCGGGAAGCCCTGCAGCGCCTCGCCGAGGCCGGGCAGGTCGTCGGGGTCGATGTTCAGCCGGGACCGCGCCGGTTCCCCGCCGCGCACGCAGGTGACGGCGGGGTAGTCCCCGCCCGCGGCGGGCGCCAGCACCAGGGCGGCGTCGGCGAGGTGCTGCGCGGCGAGCCGGGCGGCGACCTCCATGCAGCGTTCGAGGTTGAGCGAGCCCAGCAGCGCGGCGGAGGCGTCGCCGAGGAACGCGGTCCGCTCCTGCTCGCGGACCAGGGCGAGCCGGGCGGCCCGGGCGTCGGTCTCGTCGACCAGCCACCACGTGACGGCCTCGCCGTGGGGGATGGGGTGGGCCGCGAAGGACCGCGCGCCGACGTCACCGCGGACGACTTCGTCGCCACTGGCGTCGTGTGCGGTCACCAGCCAGTCCGGCGCGCACTCGGACAGCGGACGGCCCGGCTCGGCGCCCGGGAAGAGCGTGTGGGCGGCTTCGTTGAGGGAGCGGACGACCCCGGCGTCGTCGGCGCGGATGGCGGCCACGGGGGCGGCGGTCCAGTCCCGGTCGGTGTCCGGGACGGCGGGCGCGGTGCGCGCCGGATCAGCCACGGGCGCCTGCGGGGTCGTCGGTGGTCAGCTCGGCCCACAGGGTCTTGCCGCTGGGCCGGCGCAGCTGGCCCCAGGCCGCCGCGCAGCGCTCCACCAGCAGCAGCCCCCGGCCCCCCTGGTCGGACGGCGCCCGGCGGCGGGCCGGTTCGCCGCCGCCGTCGTCGACCTCGATGCGCAGCTTCGCGGCACCGGACAGCAGGCGCACGTGGTAGGGCGCGCGGCCGTGGCGCAGCGCGTTCGAAGTGAGCTCGTCGACCACCATCACCGCGGTGCTGACCACGGTGGCCGGGAACTCCCGCAGGACGGTGCGGACCCAGTGGCGGACTTTCGCCAGCTCCGTGAGCTCGGCGGTGATGCCGAGCTCGTGCCGGATCGTTCTCAGGTTCACGTCCGCCTCCCTGTCCGTGCCGGGCCCCGTGGCGAAGCCCTCCCCTTCTTCATGCCCGGATCCGGGCCCGCCGACACGGATATCGGAGGAGGTCATGATTCTTCGCCCCGGGAAGCGCGGACCGCGGCGCCGCTCGGGTGCACCGGCACGACGTCGCCGAGGCGCAGCAGGAGCGACCGGCCCGCACCGGAGTACCGCTGCCGTGGCCGCGTTGCGTCGGTCGTCATGCGGGCTCCAGGAACGGGGAACGGGAACGCGGGCTGGCGGCTCAACCTGCTCCCGACGCAATCTACCAGCGCCGCCGGTCCCGGGCAGCCCGGTGCCCCCGTCACCGTCCTTTAAGGACTTCTTCCCGCCGGGCCGGTTCGGCGGCCGGGCCGGGCTCGGGACCGGCGGGCACGATGGCGGTGTTGACCGTGCGGGTGAGCCGTTCGTAGGGCGCCCGGTGCTCGCTGTCGAGCAGCACCGCCAGCGGCGTCCAGACCCCGACGACGAACACCGACGCGGCCAGCGCGACCGGCAGGAGCAGCCGCTCGGGGTGGTGGCCGAGGTCCCAGTGGTCCAGGTCCAGCACCAGCCAGCCCAGCCACAGGGGGGACAGCAGGATCCCGTTGCGGACCAGCAGCGCGATCGGCCCGGCCCGGCGCCGTCCCCGCCGCACCACGCGCAGCAGCACCGCCCGCTTCCCGGGCGTCGACCCGGTCACCGCGGGCAGCACCACGAACCACACGAGGGCGAGGATCACGACCGGCGTGTCGCGGTGGTTCAGGTCCTCGCCGAACAGCGTGAGCAGGCCGAACAGGAAGCCGAGCAGCGCGGCGAACCCGAGCAGGTCGGTGGCCAGCGCGAAGAGCCGCCGGGTGAACGTGACCCTCGCGGCGTAGCGGCGCCGGTCGTGCTCCGGCTCCGGGGAAGGCAGCAGCCTGCCGAGCGGACCGGCCACGAGCCAGCCGACGACGACGCCGGCGGTGTTGAGGATCAGGTCGTCGACGCTGAAGAGCCGGTACGGGCAGGGGTAGACGAACCACAGGCCGGTCAGCTGCGTCAGCTCGAAGAACAGCGAGACACCGAAGCCGATCAGGGTCGTGGGCACGAGCCGCATCCGCCGCGCGTAGCGGACGTAGAACCCCAGCGGCGCCAGCATCACGACGTTGAGCGCGGTGGTCCAGACCGCCGGGTTGTGCAGCAGCGCGCCGGGGCTCCAGTGCCCGCGGGCGCGTTGCGAGACGACTTCGACGAAGTAGAAAGGCCGCAACTGCGGAGAACTCGCGTACGTGTGCCCCGCGCAGTACGCCGGGTCGGCGGGCAGCGGCAGCACCGTCTGCGTCGCGATCGCCAGCAGGTAGAAGAGGAACGCGTAGAAGACGAACGTCGGCCACCCGCCCGCGCGGCCGCGCCGGCGGTAGCTGACGAACGCGGCGGGCAGCATGACGGCCAGCACGAGGAACGGGAAGAGGATGAGGGCCGTCCGGACGGGGACGAGGTAGGTGGCGACCACGGAGCCGGTGGTACCCAGCCGGGCGGGGAGCGAAGCGTGCTTCCCCCGGACGGCTGGGCGGGATCACCCGGCCCCGGTCCGGCCGGTCCGCCGCCGCGCCGGGTCCGGTGCGGCGGCGACGGCCGGCGCGGCTCACTGCGGGGGCGCGTCCTGCTGCCCGCCGCCCTGGTTGTGCAGGTAGTCCTTCACCTTCTCCGAGCCCTGGTCGATCTTGTCGGCGTGCTCGCCGAACCGCTGCTTGGCGGCGTCGGCGGCCTTGTCCACACCCTGGTCGGCCTGGTCCGGGTGCTTGCCGAGCGCTTCCTTGGCCTTGTCGAACAGGTTCATCGGGTGCCTCCGTTCGGAATCCGATCTTCGGACACCCCGAGGAGAACACCGGCCCGGGCGGCCCGCAACCGAATGGCCGTATCCACTCACCTGTCGTGGGTATTACCGCCCCTTTCCCGGGTGAAAGCCGCCCGCCCGGGTTTGGAACCGGGGAGTTCGGGTAGCGACCGATTCCTTTGCCGCCCGGGCCGGGTCGGTACGGGCATGAGCATTTCCCCGAAAGAGAAACGCGTGGTCGCCGTCGTCGGCGCCACCGGGCGGCAGGGCGGCGGGCTGGTCCGCTCGATCGCCGCGGACCCGGACAGCCGCTTCACCGTCCGGGCCCTCACGCGCGACGCGGGCTCGCCGCGCGCGAAGGAACTGGCCGGGCTGGGCGCCGAGGTCGTGACCGCGGACCTCGACGACCCCGCCTCCGTCGAGGCGGCGTTCACCGGTGCGTACGGCGCTTTCTGCGTCACCGCCGCCCAGGAACACCCACCGGAACGGGAGACCGCCCACGCCGCCACGATGGCCGCGGCGGCCCGCCGGGCCGGGGTCGCGCACGTGGTGTGGTCGACGTTCGAGGACACCCGGACGTTCGTGGCACCCGGCGACGAGCGTTTCCCGGTGCTGCCCGGGGGCTATCTGGTCCCGCACTACGACGCCAAGGGCGCCGCCGACGCGGAGTTCGCCGGCGTGCCGGCCACGTTCCTGCGCACCGCGTTCTACTGGGAGAACCTCCTCGACGGCGGCGGCCCGCGCCGGGGCGAGGACGGGGTCCGCGTGCTGGCGCTGCCGCTGGGGTCCGCGCGGCTGCCCGGCATCGCGGTGGCCGACATCGGCCGCTGCGCCCACGCGATCCTCCGGCGCCCGGAACTGGCCGGGAAAACGGTGAGCATCACCGGCGAAAACCTGACCGGCACCGAACTCGCGGCCGGGTTCGCCGAATCGCTCGGCGAACCCGTGCGATTCCAGGACGTCCCCCTGGACGCTTTCCCCGAAGCGCTGGCCAACATGTTCCGGTTCACCCGCGAGTTCGAAACCGCGTATGCGGGAGCCCGCGATCCCGCCGAAGTCCGCGAACTGCACCCCGGCCTGCTGACCTTCCGGCAGTGGCTGTCCGAAACCCCCGAAAGGACGTCCCGATGAGCGTGCCCCTGACCGACGCCGCCCGCGAAGTGCTCGACGGCCCGCACACGGCGGTGCTCGCCACGGCGAACGCCGACGGGCGGCCGCAGTCCTCGGTGATCTTCGTCAAGCGCGACGGCGACACCGTCGTCTTCAGCACCATCAAGGGGCGGCTGAAGACCCGGAACATGGAACGCGACCCGCGGGTCAGCCTGCTCGTGTCGAGCCACCCCGGCCGGTACGCCGAGATCCGGGGGACCGTCGAGATCACCGACGACCCGGAAAAGGTGCTGCTGCACGAAATGTACGACCGGTACATGGGCGGGAAGACGCCGCCGCCGGAACCGGACGCGCAGCGGCTGATCGTCCGGATCGTCCCGGAAAAGCTGTACGACTGGCCGCCCGCTTGAACCACGCGGGACCGGAGCCCGTATACCGGGTGAGGATCGCCGGTCCCGCCGCACGGGCCGGTCGGTCACCGCCGCGAACGACGTGAGGCCCGCATGCTTGGAAAGTCCGTCCCAGCCGTCGCGCCGCTGCCCGACTTCGGGTTGCCCCGGACCGGGCGGCGGCACGCCGTCGCCGGCGTGGTCGTGACCGCGCTCGCCGCGCTGCTGGTGCTGTTCGCGCTCCTCGCGCCGGACGACCTCAGCTCCTTCTCCGCCGAAGCGCTGGTGCGGGTGCCGGTCGAGGGGATCGTCATCGCCGCGTTCGTGCTGGTGCTGCCGCCGCGGCCGCGGCGGGTCGTGGCGGTGCTCACCGGGCTGGCGCTGGGCCTGCTCGTCGTGCTCAAGGCGCTGGACACGGGCTTCTACGCGACGCTGGAGAAGCCGTTCGACCCGGTCTACGACTGGAGCTTCTTCAGCGCCGGCGTCGAGTTCCTCGCCGGGCAGATCGGCGAAGCCGGCGCGATGGCCGCGCTCGCCGGCGCCGGGGTGCTCGCGGTCGCCGTCGTGGTGCTCATGGTGCTGGCGATGCTGCGGCTGAGCCGGCTCGCGGCCGGGCGCCGGACCGGCGCGACGCGCGTGGTGGCCGTGCTCGGCGTGGTCTGGATCGTGTGCGCGGTGTTCGGGGTCGAGATCGCGCCGGGCCAGCCGTTCGCCGCGCAGAGCGCCGCCGCGCTGGCTTACGGCGACCTGCGCCAGGTCGGCGCCGACCTGCGCGAGCAGCGGCCGTTCGGCGAGGTCGCCGCCGAGGACGCGTTCCGCACCACCCCCGGTGACCGGCTGCTGGGCGGCCTGCGCGGGAAGAACGTCGTGCTCACCTTCGTCGAGAGCTACGGCCGGGTCGCGCTGGACGACCCCGCCATCGGTACGAAGATCGGCGCGACGCTCGACGCGGGAACGGCCGAACTGCGCGCCGCGGGCATCGGCGCCCGCAGCGCGTTCCTCTCCTCCTCGACGTTCGGCGGCGGCAGCTGGCTGGCCCACTCGACGGTGCAGTCGGGCATGTGGATCGACAACCAGCAGCGCTACAACGACCTCCTCGGCAGCGACCGGCTGACCCTCGGCGGCGCGTTCCAGCGAGCCGGCTGGAAGACCGTGTGGGACGTCCCGGCGCACACCAAGGACTGGCCGGAGGGCCAGAAGTTCTACCACCCGGACGCCTACTACGACGCCCACCACGTCGGCTACCAGGGGCCCGGCTACGCCTACGCCACCATGCCCGACCAGTTCACGCTCTCGATGCTGCAGCGCACCGAGCTCGCGAAGTCCGCGCAGAAGCCGGTGATGGCCGAGGTGGACCTCGTCTCGAGCCACGCGCCCTGGTCGCCGCGGCCCTGGCTGGTGGACTGGAACCAGGTCGGCGACGGCTCGGTCTTCGCGCCGCAGCCGGCCGCGGGCGAGGCGCCGGAGTCGGTCTGGAAGGACCCGGCGAAGATCCGCGACGCCTACCGCGACGCCACCGACTACTCGCTGAAGACGCTCATCTCGTTCATGCAGCACTACGGCGACGAGAACACGGTCCTGGTGTTCCTCGGCGACCACCAGCCGCCGGTCGTCACCCCGCAGGGCGCGGTGCACGACGTGCCGATCACGATCGTCGCCAAGGACCCGAAGGTGCTGGACCGCATCTCCGGCTGGGGCTGGACCGAGGGCCTGCACCCGGCGGCGCACGCGCCGGTCTGGAAGATGGACTCCTTCCGCGACCGCTTCCTGACCGCGTTCGCCCGCTGACCGTCCACTGAGGACACTCCGGCCGGAGGCTTCCGGGGACGCGCCCGGTGCGCCTATCCTGGAGCCGCCGGGCGGGGGAGCCCGGCCGATCCACGGTCACGGGAGGGTAAGTGGATCAGCAGGGGGAGTCTCGTTTCGCCTACCGCGCCGCGCCGCCCGGGGTCGTGCCCTACTACCTGGCGGTCGAGGTCACCGCCGTCGCGCTGCTGCTCCTGGCCGTGCCCGCGACGGAACCGGCTCCGCGGGAGTGGCGCTTCTTCGCCGTCCTGCTCGCTTCGGCGGTCGCGCAGACCGAGCTGTCGGCGAAGGCCGAACGGATGCGCCGGTTCCTCGCTCGGAACCCGCACGTCAGCGTCGCGTCGGTGTGGTTCTTCGCCGCGGCACTGGTGCTGCCGGCCGTGCTGGCCGCCGTTCTCACGGTGCTCGTCTACGGGCACCTTTGGCTGCGCACGGCGGGCGGGGTGCCCGGCAGCAGGGTGTACCGGGCGACCTGCTCGGCCGCGACCTACGTGATCACCGTCTTCGCGGCCGGTTCGGTCGCCGCCGTGGCCGGGCCGGTCGCGGCCGCCGGCGCGTTCGCGCTGGTCAACACGCTGCTCGTGATGATCGGGTTCAAGCTCCACGACCCGGGCCGCCCGTTCCTGTCCCTCGCGGGGTCGCTGTCGGAGAACCTGCTCGACGCGGCGACGCTGTGCCTCGGCCTGGCGGTGGCGGCGCTGCTGCCGGACCGGCCGTGGCTGGTCCCGCTGCTGGTGCTGCCGGTCGTGCTGCTGCACCGCGGCGAGCTGGGACGGCGGCTGGAGCTGCGGGCCCGCGACCCCAAGACCGGCCTGCTGGCGATCGCGGAGTGGCGGGCGCGGGCCGAAGCCGAGCTGGGCCGGGCGGCGGGCGCCGGTGGCGACTGCGGGATTCTGATGCTCGACCTGGACCACTTCAAGCGCGTCAACGACACGTACGGGCACCTGGCGGGCGACGACGTCCTGCGGGCGGTCGCCGATGCCGTCCGGCACGAGGTGCGGGTCTACGACTCGGTCGGCCGGTTCGGCGGGGAGGAGTTCGTCGTGCTGCTGCCGGGCATCGGGCGGGTGCACTCCGTCGCGGTCGCCGAGCGGATCCGCGACGCGGTGGCGGCGCTGGCCGTGGTGGCCGCGGACGGGACGCGGATCACCGGGCTTTCGGTGTCGATCGGGGTGGCCGTGCACCCGGCCGCGGGTCGTGGGGTGGACGAGGTGCTCGGCGCCGCGGACAAGGCCGTTTACGCGGCGAAGAAAGCCGGCCGCGATCGGGTTTGCGTCAGCCACTGAGGAATTGCGACCCCGTCCGCCATCCGTCCAGGGTCGCGGGCTAGCCCGGATGGAGCAGTGTGGTGACTTTCCGCTGCGCGCGTATTCACTGGCCCGATGAATTGCCGGTAATTCTTCCGCGCTTCTACGCTGCATAATGTCAGGTCCGGTGTGCTGAGGAGTGTTCATGCGAAGGAAATTGGCGGTTCTCGGGGTTGCGGTGTTTTCGCTGTTCGGGTTGTCGGTCGTGCCCGCGGCCGCGGCCGGCGGCGACTTCGCGCCACCCGGTTGTTTCGGCGAGCGGTACGGAACCCTCTTCGGCCAGGGCGTTTCGGTCAGCTGCTTGCCCGGTGAAGGGTACGGCTACCGCGTGATCGCGCACTGCGCGAACGGCAGTGCGTTCTGGTTCGTGGCCGGTGATTTCGTGCCCTACGGATTCGGTCCCGCCGTCGCGGAATGCTCGGGCGCGCTGCTGGTTCCGGCGCGGGTGGTGGCCTACCAGGTCGACGAAATCTGATTTCAGAAGGTGCGGCGGTCGTCCATCGCGTCGCGGTCCCAGTCGATTCCGAGCCCGGGGGTTTCCGGAGGAACCGCGTGCCCGTTTTCGACGGTCAGCTCGGTCCGCGTGATCGCGCGCAGCTGCGGGATGTGCTCGACGTACCGGCCGTTCGGCACGGCCGCCGCGAGGCTCACGTGCAGTTCCATGAGGAAGTGCGGGCAGACGTCGACGGTGAAGGCCTCGGCCAGGTGCGCGACCTTGAGCCACGGCGTGATGCCGCCGACCCGGGCCACGTCGGGCTGCACGACCGACGCGGCGCCGCGGTGCAGGTACTCGCGGAACTGCGCGACCGAGTACAGCGACTCGCCGACGGCGACCGGGATCGCGGTGGCCGCGGCGAGCCGGGCGTGCCCGCTGACGTCGTCGGCCGGCAGCGGCTCCTCGAGCCAGAACAGGCCGAGCGGGGCGAACGCGGCGGCCCGCCGGACGGCGTCGGCGGCCGTCATCGACTGGTTCGCGTCCACCATCAGGTCGAACCGCGGCCCGGCGGCCTCGCGGACCGCCGTGAGCCGCTCGAGGTCGTCGGGCCTGCCGATCTTCACCTTGGCTCCGCCCCAGCCCGCGGTCGCGGCGGCTTTCGCGCCCGCGACGAGCTCTTCGGTGCTCAGGTGCAGCCAGCCGCCTTCGGTGTCGTAGAGGGGAACGCGCGGCCGGCACCCGCCGGCGACGCGCCACAGGGGTTCGCCCGCCCGCCGGCACTTGAGGTCCCACAGTGCGGTGTCGATGGCGGCGAGGGCGAGCGAGGTGATGGCACCGACGGCTGTCGCCCGCGTCGCGGCGAAGAGGTCGCGCCACAGCGCTTCGACGAGCCGTGAATCGCGGCCCGTGAGCCGGGGGAGCAGGTGGTCCCGCAGCAGGGCGACGACGGAGCTGCCGCCGGTGCCGATCGTGTAGGAGTAGCCGAGCCCGGTGTTCCCGTCGGCGGTGGTCAGCTCGACGAAGACGGTCTCCTGCGAGGTGAACGCCTGCACGGCGTCGGTCCGGGTCTGTTCGACCTCCACGTCGACGAGAAAGGCTTCGGCGTGCGTGACGACGGTCAACGTTCCCCCTGGTGCGTAATCCTATAGGAAATACGATTCTGGCGGTGGCGGCGCCAGGCTGTCAACGGCGCCCCTCGCCGAGCCGGCGCCGGGGGACGGTCATGCACGTCTGCTGCCCGGCAGACTCTGGTTCCCCTCGCGGCCGCCGGTCGCGTGCTGTACTTGGTCCAGACCTTCGTCGGCGCGGACGGTGACACCGGTTCGCGCTTCCTTCGCGCGCCGAAAACCCCTTGCCTCCCAACGCATCCATGTCGGTAGTCCGCAATGGACAGTCGTTCGCCTCCGCGAATTCCGGACAGAAGACCGGACATTTCTGGACCACCTCCGCGGGCGCCCGCACACTCGGCGCACGGTGTGTTTCTTTCCCCCTGCCCGAAGGAGACCTCATGCGTCGAAGAATCGCCCTCGCCCTCGGCGGCGCCGCCGTCCTGACCGCGTCCCTCGCTTCCTCCTCCCTGAGCCCGGCCGTCGCGTCGCCCGGGCTGATCGCCGCCATGCAGCGGGACTTCGGCCTGACCGCCGCCCAGGCCGAAACCCGGCTCGGCCAGGAAGTCACCGCCGCCCGGGTCATGCCGGCCGCCCAGCGGGCCGCCGGGGCCGCGTTCGGCGGTGCGTGGTTCGATCCCGCGCTCGGCAAGCTGGTCGTCGGCGTGACCGACCCGGCCGCGGCGCGGGCCGTCCGGCAGGCCGGTGCCGAAGCCGTGCCGGCGAAGGTCAGCGCGGCCAAGCTCGACGCCGCGAAGGCCGCGATCGACGCCGCCGCCAAGGCGAACCCCGCCCCGGCGGCCGTCAGCGGCTGGCGCACCGACCCGCGCGCCGGCAGCGTCGTCGTCACCCTGCGGCCGGGCGCGCACGGCGCCGACGTCGACGCCTTCCTCGCGAAAGCCCGCGAAGCCGGCCCGGTGACCGTCGCGACCGCGCCGGCCGCCGAGCCGTTCTCGGCGGGGACCGTCGGCGGCGACCCGTACTACATCAACGGCAACACCCGCTGCTCGATCGGCTTCTCCGTGCAGGGCGGCTTCGTCAGCGCCGGGCACTGCGGCGGCGTGGGCAGCTCGGTGGTCGGCTGGGACGGCTCGGCCATGGGCAGCTTCGCCGGTTCGTCCTTCCCGGGCAACGACTACTCGTTCATCCGCATCGGCAACGGCTGGTGGACCGCCCCGGTGGTGCTCGGCTGGGGCACGGTGAGCGACGCGCTCGTCCGCGGCTCGTGGGTCGCGCCGGTCGGCACGTCGGTGTGCCGCTCGGGGTCGACGACGCACTGGCACTGCGGTGTCGTCGAAGGGCTCAACGAGACGGTCAACTACTCCCAGGGTGCCGTCTACCAGATGACCCGCACCAACGTCTGCGCCGAACCGGGCGACTCGGGCGGCTCGTTCATCACGGGCGACCAGGCCCAGGGCGTCACCTCCGGCGGCTGGGGCAACTGCGGCTCCGGCGGCGAGACGTGGTTCCAGCCGGTGAACGAGATCCTGCAGACCTACGGCCTGTCCCTCGTCACGGCGTAGCGAAACCGATCCGGCGGCGGCCGATGAATCCGGCGGCCGCCGCCGGTAGGTACCGGTGAGGCCGCGCCACCAGGGCGCGGCGCACAACACCGGGAGCAGTCATGAGCGTGATCGTCGCCGAGTTCCTCACCCTGGACGGCGTCGCCGAGGACCCGGACGGCTCCGGCGGCACCGCCACCGGCGGCTGGGCCTTCCGGCACGGGCCGGAGGCCGTGGCCGGGGACAAGTTCCGGCTCGGGACGCTGCTCGACACCGGCGTCCTCCTGCTCGGCCGGACGACGTGGGAGCTGTTCGCGAAGCTGTGGCCGGGCCGTTCGGGCGAGTTCCCCGACCGCCTCAACGCCGCGGCCAAGCTGGTCGCGTCGCGGACCCTCCAGGACGTGTCCGCGTGGCAGAACTCCGTGCTGCTGCGGGGAGATCTCGTCGACGCGGTCGAGCGCGAGGAACGGGACGTCGTCGTCATCGGCTCGGTCGGGATCGCCCAGACCCTCGCCCGCCACGGCCTCGTCGACGAGTACCGCGTGCTCGTCTTCCCGAGCGTCGCCGGCACCGGCCGGCGGCTCTTCGACACGCCCGCCGACCTCGACCTCGTGTCGACCACCCCGGTCGGGTCCGCGATCCTCAGCACCTACCGGACGCGCTAGGTCCGCAGCAGGCTCGCGAGCCAGCCGCCGAGGACCTGCTGGACCTCGGCGCGGGTCCGGGCAGGGTCGTCGGAGGCGGCGATCATCCTGGCCGCCTCCATCACCGCGCTGAGCACCAGCTGGGCCAGGGCCCGGACGGGCAGCTCCACGATCAGCCCGTCCGCCCTGGCCTGCTCCAGCACGCTGACGATCAGGCCGAGGCCGTATTCCGCCTCGATCTCGCGCCACACGTCCCAGCCGAGCACGGCGGGCGCGTCGGTGAGCGAGATGCGGCGGACCTCTTCGCGCAGGCACGCGTCGAGGAAGACGCCGAGGCCCTGCAGCATGCCGGTCAGCGGGTCGGCGCCGCCGGCGAACGCGGCCCGGATCTCTTCGGTCAGTTCGCGTTCCAGCTCTTCGACGACGGCGCGGAACAAGCCCTGCTTGTCGGCGTAGTGGTGGTACAGCGCGCCGCGGGTGACACCGGCGGCGCGGGTGATCTCGTCCGCCGGCACGGCCTGGTAACCGCGGGCGGCGAACAGTTCGCGCGCGGCGGCGACGAGTGCGGCTTTCGTGCCGGCGGAACGGTCCTGCTGGGTACGTCGCACCCGCCTAATCTGCCATGACGCCCGCGAACTCGACGATGTGCCCGGCCAGCGCGGCGGGCTGGTCCTCGGACACGAACGTGTAGGCGTCCGCGATCTCGACGAGCTTCGCGTCCGGCAGCAGCGCCGCGAGCCGGTGGGCCAGGCGGATCGGGAACAGCTTGTCCTCGGTGGCCCACGCGAGCAGCACCGGCCGGTCGAAGGTCCGCAGTGCTCCGGCGGCGGCGAGGGTGTGGCGCGGGTGGACGTCCCGCAGCAGCTTGCGCAGGTCCCGGCGCACCCCGGCCGACTTCCGCAGCTGCCCGAGGTAGGCCCGCGCGACGGCGTCCGGCAGCGGCCGCTTGGTCACCCAGCCGAACAGCAGTGGCAGCGGGTACAGCGCGCGGATCCGCAGCAGCTGCCCGAGCACCGCCATCGACCCGGGGATCCGCGCGATCGGCGGCAGCGCCTTGAAGATGGGCGGGAAGAAGTACTCGAAGCAGTCGGACGGCGTGAGCACGACCCGCGCGACCCGGTCCGGGCGGCGGCTGAGCATGATCTGCGTCAGCGCGCCGCCGGTGTCGTTCGCGACGAGCGTGACGTCCCGCAGGCCGAGCGCGTCGAGGAAGTCCGCGATGAGGTCGGCGGCGCCGGTGGGGGACAGGTCGGCGTCCGCGCGCATCGGCAGGTCGTGCGAGCCGAGCGGCAGATCCGGGGCAATGCACCGGAACCCGGCCGCGGCGACGTCCGGGACGACCTTCCGCCAGAGTTCGGCGTTCGTCAGGACGCCGTGGACGAACACGACGGGGGCGCCTTCGCCCCGCTCGAAGTACCGCACCTCGCCGGCCGGCAGCCGGATTCGGCGCTCCTGGCCCAGGGATTCGCTGCGTGTTGTCATGCGAGTGAGGATACATACATGGTGTATGTATGTAAATGAGCGTGAGGTGGGTTCGGGCGAAAGTGCTCGGTGGGCTGGATTGGCTGCCGGAAGCGGTTCGGGCGGTGGCCGGGGGCTTGCGGGGCGGCGGACGGTGCCGGCTCGCCGGCGGTGGCCCGGCTGCTCGCGCTCGGCGGTACGGGGGCTGGCTCGGCCGTCGGCGCGCCGGGCTGCTCGAGGCTCGGCAGTGCGGGCGCGGCTCGGAGCGGGTGGCCGTCGCGAGTCCGCCCGCGACTCGGCCACCGGAGGGCTAAAGGGGGTGGTTGCGGTGATGCCCCGGGACTTGGCTTCGGGGAAAGGTCGGATCCGGGGGCATCACCGCCCGCGGGACAGCTGACACGGTGCCCTGCGGTGGACTCACCCTACGAACCGCCGGCCCGCCTGACCAGGGCCTCGATCCGGTGTCGAAGGTTTGTCGCCCGGTCGGTCACCGGACCTACCGAGAGTTGAGCGGAGCATCGGGCGCCGGTTCGGCCAGGAACTCTTCGGTGGGTGATGGCATGGCGCAGGCGAGGGAGACCCGGCGGCGCATCCTGGCCGCCGCGCACACCCTGTTCGTCACCAAGGGTTACGGCCGGACGACCATCGCGGACGTCGCCGCCGAGGCGGGCGTCGCGCCGGAGACCGTCTACTCGGCCTTCAAGCACAAGCCGGCGCTGCTGCACCGGACCTGGGACGTGACCGTCGGCGGCGACGACGAGGACGTGCCGATGCTCGAGCGCCCGGAGCCGCGGGCCCTGTTCGCCGAGATCGACCGGCAGCGGCTGGAGAGCATGGGCGGGCACGCGCGCGAGGCCGCGGCCGCCGTGCAGCCGGACGTCGGCGAGCAGGAGTGCCGGGACGTGCTGTTCGCCACGACGGACGGGACGTTGTGGCACCAGCTCGTCGAGCGGCTCGGGTGGTCCGACGAGCGGTACGCGGCCTGGCTCGGCCGGCTTTGGGTGGCGTCCTTCGTGCTACCCTTCGGTTGAAACTTCAACCGAGTTGCGCGCGGGGGCCGTCGATGTCGATCTTCCGTCTCAACCACGCGGTCCTGTACGTCCGGAACCTCGCCGAAAGCGTCGCCTTCTACCGCGACGTGCTGGGCTTCGACTACATCGAGGACGGCGACATCCACCGCGGCGCGGCGTTCCTGCGGGCGCCCGGCTCGACCAACGACCACGACCTCGGCCTGTTCGAGCTCGGTGCGCACGCCGCGGACTCGGGCGCGGGCCAGACGTCGGTGGGGCTGTACCACCTGGCGTGGGAGGTCGACACCCTCGGCGACCTCGAGCGGCTCGCCGGCCGCCTCCGGGAGGCGGGCGCGCTGGTCGGCTCGTCCGACCACGGCACCACGAAGTCGTTGTACGCCAAGGATCCCAGCGGGCTCGAGTTCGAAGTCGTCTGGATCATCCCGCGCGACCTGCTGACCGAAGAGGACCGGGCGAAGAGCGGACCGCTCGACCTCGCGCGGGAGCTGGCGAAGTACGGCGCCGACGCGCGCAGCGGCGTCGGGATCTCGCGCCCCTAGGCCGTGACGCGGGCTCGCGCCGGTTCCGGCGGGGTTCGGCGCAGGGCCGGCAGGTTGCCCAGTGCGAAGCGGCCCGGGCCGACGAACGCCACGACCAGCAGGCCCCAGCAGAACAGGGTCGCCGCCTCGCCGCCGTTCTGGATGGGAAGCAGGCCGGTCGGCAGGTGCACGGTGAAGTACGCGAAGGCCATCGAGCCGGAGCCGAGCACCGCCGCCGCGCGGGCGCCGAGGCCGAGGCAGATCAGGGCGCCGCAGACGAGCTGGATGAGGGCGGCCCACCAGCCCGGCCACGCGCCGACCGCGGCGGGCGCCTTGGCGCCGAGCACGCCGAAGAGCGTTTTCACGCCGTGGCAGGCGAACAGGAAGCCGATCACGATCCGGTAGAGCCCGATGACGTGGTCGCGGGCCGGGTCCAGGCGGTGCATGGGAGCCTCCGGGGGCGGCATCGAGCCGGCCGCTGGTGCGGCCGGCCGGTGCGGATTCGGTGGCACCAGATATACCGCCCGTGAGAAGGTCACACACCCCCCGAAAGTTGCTTAACCGGTTTTCCGAATCAAATGCGGAACCGGGGTTGACTCAGTGGTCTGGACCTATTGATTTGCCCTGCGAGGAAAGCGGAAACCGCCATCCGGGTGATCTTCGACCGGTGGTCCAGACCAGCTGGTTCCGTGGTCCGGGTTTCGTGATTGTTTCCGATTCTTTTCGGATTAATGGCGGGGCAGTGCGCTGCGGGCCGCGGCGATCAGCTCGGCGACCCGCGGCGCGTCCGCGATCGCGTGCAGGTCCGGCGCGAACGGGGCCCAGGCGCCGGTCTGCGGGTTGTTCGCCGGCTGCCGGCGGGTCCACCGGCTCGTGCCGAAGGTGATCGTCCCAACGCCCCGGTCGTCCGCCTCGACCCGCGGTGGGCCGAGCCGGCCGAGCCACACCCAGCGGTACTCGGCCCCGCTCGGCCACTGCGCCGCGAAGATGATCCGCTGATCGGTCACCAGGTAGGTGGTCGCGAAGGCACGGGCGCGGCGGGTCTGCAGGCACGGTGCCGACCAGCATGACGGTGTGCTCGGGAAACCAGCGTCGCGGGCGCTGCGGCCGGCCCGACCACAGCAGCCGTTCGCCGTCCTGAAGCGGGTGCATGACGTCCTCCCGGACCGCACGTTCAGGCCCCGGCCGAAACGTCCGCCTTGATCCACGAGTTCCTCGGCCGAGCTTGATCGATCACCCCGTAGAGTGGCTCCATGGTGGACGAAGAAGCCGTCTCCGAGCGCATCCGGCACATCGCGGCCACCCTGGCGGAGCGGGCGACCGAGCTGGCCGGGGAGCTGGTGCAGCTGTACGCGGCCGACCTCCCGCAGCTGGTCAACGACGACGAGCGCATGGTGAGCCTGCTGTCGGCGAGCGTCTACCAGAACATCGAGACCGCGCTGCAGATCTTCCAGCACGGCATCGATCCCGCCAACGTCGAGCCGCCGGCCGCGGCCGTGGAGTACGCGCGCCGGCTGGCCCAGCGCGGCACCCCGGTGTTCGACCTGATCCGGGCGTACGACCTCGGGCAGGCCGCGATGCTCGACTTCGGGTTCCAGGAGTGCATCCGGTACGTCGACGACGCCGCCCTGCTCGGGGCCATGATGCGGCGGCTGCTCAAGGTCGCCTACGAGTTCATCACGCGGGTGGTGCGCCAGCTGGTGAGCGTCTACCAGGACGAACGCGACAAGTGGCTGCTCAACCGGAGCGCCGCGCGGGCGGCCAAGGTGCTGGACCTGCTGGGCGAGAACGGCGGCCCGGCCGACGTCGACGCGGCGGAGGCGGTCATCGGCTACCGGCTGCGCGGCACGCACGTCGGGATGGTCGTCTGGCACGCCTCCGAAGCCCACGACGTGCTGTCGCACCTGGAGTCGGTCGCCGGGGCGGTGCTCGAGCGCGCCGGCGGGCACGGGCGGCCGCTGTTCGTGCCCCGCGACGAAGCGGGCGCCTGGGCGTGGCTGCCGGTCGCGTCGGTCGCTCGCGAGCACCTCGACGCGGTGCTCGCGGAGGCCGACCCGGGCGTGCGCGTGACGGTCGGCGATCCCGGCACCGGCGTCGCCGGCTTCCGCGACACCCACCAGCAGGCCCGCCGGGTGCACGCGCTGGCGCTGGCCGCCGGCGAGCACTGCGATCGCGTGCTGACCTTCCGGGAGGTCGGCACGGTGGCGCTGATGACGACCGATCTCAACGCGGCCCGGCTGTGGGTCGCGAGCACGCTCGGGCCGCTGAGCGCCGACGACGAGAACTGCGGGCGGCTGCGCGACACCCTGCGCGTGTTCCTCGCGTCCGGCGGCAGCTACACCGCGGCCGCCGGCGAGCTGACGATGCACAAGAACTCGGTGCAGTACCGCGTCCGCAAGGCGCAGGAGCTGCTGCCGCGCGAGCTCGCGGAGAGCCGCTTGGACGTCGAGCTCGCGCTGAACCTGAGCCACCGGCTGGGCGCGGCGGTGCTGTCGCCGGCCTGACTTTGGTATCCCGGACCACCGGTCGCGAAGATCGTTGGTGCGCGGGCACGAAGCCGGGATGAGCCGTTCGGCCTACCTTTCGGCTATGGGTGAGAACGGTGGGATGCTCGCGTTGGTGCGGCTACGCCGAGGCGTCGTCGGCGAGAGCAGACGCGTCTGCCACCTGATCCCCGTTCCCGCCGCGGGCGCGGTGCCCGCCCGGTTGACCGCGTTGTGCGGTGAAGCGATCTACCCCGGCGATGCCGAAGTGCTCGACGGGCTGCGCGGGATGCCGTGCCACCGCTGCCTGATGGAGAGCGCGCCCGCGGGGCCGGGCCTGCTGGCGAACGCCGGCTGAACCGCCCGGCCGCCGTGGCAAGCTGACGCGGTGATCGACGACGAGTCCCGGCCGGTGGTGGTCCTGCTGGCCCACCCCCGGCCAGGGAGCTTCAACCACGCGCTCGCCGGACGGGTCCGCGACACGCTGGCCCGCGCCGGGCGGAAGGTGTGCTTCCACGACCTGTACGCCGAGGGCTTCGACCCGGTGCTCCGGGCCGAAGAGGCCTACACCAGCGGGACGCGCGCGGAGGAGTTCCTCGCCGCCGAACCGGACCCGCTGGTGCGCCGCCACCGCGCGGAGCTGCGGGACGCGGGCGGGCTCGTCGCGGTCCACCCGAACTGGTGGGGCAAGCCGCCCGCCATCCTGAGCGGCTGGCTCGACCGGATCCTCGTCCCCGGCGTGGCCTACCGCCTCGACGACGCCGGCGGCGCGCCGGAGCCGTTGCTCTCGGTGCGCCGGCTGCTCGTCGTGAACACCTCGGACACGACCGAAGAGCGCGAGCGGACGCTCTTCGGCGACCCGCTCGACGCGATCTGGCGGCGGTGCCTCGCGCCCTACCTCGGCGAGCCGTCCGTGCGCCGGCTCGTCCTGCGGGTGGTCGCCGATGCGGACCAACAGCAGCGATCCGGCTGGCTCGACGACGTCGAAACCGAGGTCCGGCAGCTGTTCGGTGGTCACTGACCGCTTCCGGCCAAGGTCTTGAGGCGGTTTCGCGCGGCGTGCGATTCTCGGGCCGACCCGGCACCGGATTCCAGGGGGAAGTCGTGAGCATGCTCGAGCGGATGGCCGAAGAACGCCGTCGCCGTCAGGAAAGCACTCCGGAAGCGCCCGCCGGGCAGCAGTGGGGTACCTGCGTCAGCGTCGGGGACTCCGGCGACCGGCGCCGCAAGATCGCCCGGGTGCTGCTCGCGAGCGGCCTGGTCGTCACCGCCTACCTGCCCCTGAACGCCGTCGCACCGGCCGTCGACGCGCCGGTGCTGGTGCAGACCCGGGCGATCGGCGACCCGGGGCCCGGCCGGGGCGACATCGTCTCCGCGATCGGGGACTCGAACCCGCCGACCGTCGCCATCGTCGCGTACTGATCGCCGTGCGCACGGTTTCCCTGGTCACCCTGGGCTGCGCGCGCAACGAGGTCGACTCGGACGAGCTCGCCGCCCGGCTCGGCGGCTCGGGCTGGCAGCTCGCCGAACCCGGCGCCGAAGCCGACGTCGTCGTGGTGAACACGTGCGGCTTCATCGAAGCCGCGAAGAAGGAGTCGATCGACACGGTCCTCGCCGCGTCCGGCAAGGGCGCGAAGGTCGTGGCCGTCGGCTGCATGGCCGAGCGCTACGGCCGCGAACTCGCCGACGCGCTCCCGGAGGCCGACGCCGTCCTGTCGTTCGACGACTACCCCGAGATCGGCGCCCGCATCGAGGACGTCCTCAATGGCCGGACGCGGCCCGCGCACACCCCGCGTGACCGGCGGACGCTGCTGCCGATCACCCCGGCGCAGCGGCCGGCCGCGACCGTGGCCCACGTGCCGGGGCACGGGCCGGCGAGCGGCCCGCGGGTGCTGCGGCACCGGCTCGGCGGCGGCCCGATCGCGTCGCTGAAACTGGCGTCGGGCTGCGACCGGCGGTGCACGTTCTGCGCGATCCCGAGCTTTCGCGGGGCGTTCGTCTCGCGGCCGCCCGCCGAGATCCTCGCCGAAGCCGAGTGGCTGGCCGGCCACGGCGTGCGGGAACTGGTGCTGGTCAGCGAAAACTCGACGTCGTACGGCAAGGACCTCGGCGACCTGCAGGCGCTGGAGAAGCTGCTGCCCAAACTCGCCGGCGTCGCCGACCGCGTCCGGGTCAGCTACCTGCAGCCCGCCGAGCTGCGCCCGACGCTGCTCGAGGCGATCGCCGGCACACCGGGGGTCGCGCCGTACTTCGACCTGTCGTTCCAGCACGCGAGCGGGCCGGTGCTGCGCCGGATGCGCCGGTTCGGCGACCGCGAACGGTTCCTGCAGCTGCTCGACCGGATCCGGGCGCTGGCGCCGGACGCCGGGGTGCGCTCCAACTTCATCGCCGGCTTCCCCGGCGAGACCGACGCCGACTTCGCCGAGCTCAAGCGGTTCCTGGAGCAGGCCCGGCTGGACGCGGCCGGGGTCTTCGGCTACTCGGACGAGGACGGCACCGAGGCCGCGGGCCTGCCGGACAAGGTGCCGGCCCCGGTGCTCGCCGAGCGCGTCGAGGAGCTGTCGCTGCTGGCCGACGAAGTGGTCTCCCGCCGCGCGGCGGAGCGGGTCGGCAGCGTCGCCGAGGTGGTCGTCGGAACCGGCGCGCGCGGGTGGGCCGCGCACCAGGGCCCCGAGGTCGATGGGCACGTGACGTTCCCGGACGAGGCACCCGAACCGGGCTCGCTCGTCCGGGCGGAGATCGTCGGCACCCACGGCGTCGACCTGCGGGCGCGCGTCCTCACCGAAGAGCGCTGAACGCGAGTTTCGCCGCCGCGGCGATCAGCCGGTCGTCGTGGTCGGCGTGCTCGGTCTTCCGGTCGGACATGATCACCAGCACGATCGGCGCGCGCCCGGGCGGCCAGACGACGGCGATGTCGTTGCGCGTCGCGTATTCGCCGGTGCCGGTCTTGTCGGCGACTGTCCACCCCGCCGGGGCGCTCGCGCGGATCAGCGCCGCGCCGGTCAGGTTGGCGCGCATCATGTCCGTCAGCACGGTCCGCTTCTCCGGCGGCAGCGCGCTCCCGAGGGTGAAGGCGCGCAGGGTCGTGGCCATCGCCCGCGGGGTGCTGGTGTCGCGGATGTCGCCCGGCGCCAGGTCGTTGAGGCCGGGCTCGATCCGGTCCACGTGCGTGGTCGTGTCGCCGATCCCGCGCAGCGCGGCGGCGAGCCCCTGCGGCCCGCCGAGCTCCCGGAACAGCAGGTTCGCCGCGGTGTTGTCGCTGTAGCGCAGGGCGGCGTCGATCGCGTCGCGCAGGGAAATGCCGGTGCCGACGTGCTTTTCGGTGACCGGGGAGTTCTCCTGGAGGTCGGCGCGGGTGTACTTCAGCACCTTCGCGAGCCCGTCGAGGCTCGTGCGCTGGAGCACGGCGGCGGCCGAGAAGGCCTTGTGCGTCGAGGCGTAGCCGAAGCGTTCGTCGGCGCGGTGGACGAGTTCGCGGCCGGAGCCGGTGTCGACGGCGTACACGCCGAGGCGCGCGTCGAACTCCCGCTCCAGCGGCGCGAAGTCCGCCTGCGCAGCGGCGGCGGTGGCCGGTGCCGGTGCCGGCGTCGCTGCCGGAGCCGGTGCTTCGGCGGCGCAGGCGGTGAGCGTGACGAGGACCAGCGCGGCGAGCGCGGTCCGGCGGAGGGAGGACAACGGCACGGGACACCCTTTCCGATCTTGGACGACCTCCGCAGTTTCACCGGCTTCGCTCATGCTGTCCAAGACGGAAACGTGCGATTCGATGCCGGATTCGCATAAAGTGCGGTCGTGGACCTGGTCGGCGGCTGCAGAGCGTTCGTGAGCGTGAGCGAGGCGGGGAGCTTCACGGCGGGCGCGGCGGTCGCGCGCATCCCGCAGCCGGTGGCCAGCCGGCGGATCGCCGCGCTGGAACGGCACTTCGGCGAGCGGCTCTTCGACCGCTCGACCCGGCGGGCGCGGCTGACGCCGTTCGGCCGGGACGTCCTGCCGTCGGCGAAACGGCTGGTGCAGCTGGCCGACACCCTCGAACACGACGCCCGGCGGGCGCGGCTGCGGCCGATGCGCGTCGCCGTCCCGGACACCTGCGGGGTGCGCGAGCTGGCGGAGCTCGCCGCCGAGGCCCGCGCGCTGGAGGTCCACCTGGAATTCCGCGTCGCGCCGCCGGGGGAGCGGGCCGAGCTCGTCCGCACGCAGGAGGTGCGGGCGGCGCTCGTCGCCGTCCCGGCCGAGGAGGGCGCGTGGTCCGTGCCGCTGGGCCTGGCCGGGGTGGTCGCCCCGAAGGCGCGGGTCGTGCACCTGGAGACGCTGCGCACCGGCCGGACCGGCGGCCCGCGCCGGCACGTCCGGATCCAGCCGGAGGACGACGTCCCGCACGTGCGCGATCCGCTGCTGCGGGCCCGCGACGCCGTGGGGCTGCGGCCCGCCCAGGTGGCGGTGGCCGGATCGCTGACGGCGGCGGCCGCGGCGGTGTTCGGCTCGGCGGACCTCCTGCTGTGCTCGCGGGCGCAGGCCGCGGAGCTGGGGCTGCACTGGCGGCCGGTCGGCGAGGTCGCATTGGCGCGCGGGTTCGCCGTCGCGGCGGCGCTGGGAGAGGACGCCGGTCGGCTGCATGGCCTCACCGCCGCCGTCGGCCGGTGCCTGGGAGCGGAGGCGTGAGCGCGGAAGCGCTGGTCCGGCAGCTGCGGGCCGAGCTGGACGACGGCGGGCTGCGCGGGTCGTTCCTGGTCCGCGACCTGCGGTCCGGGCACGAGCTGGGCATCGACCCGGACCGGGTGTACCCGATCGCGTCCCTGGTGAAGGTCCCGCTGGCGGCGGCGACCCTGGAGCGCATCCGCCGGGGCGAGCTGGACGGCGCTACGCAGCTGGAGGTCGCGCCCGGCGGGGTCACCACGCCCGGGCCGATCGGGCTGACGCGGTTCCGCCACCCGGCCCGGATCGCCGTCGACGACCTGCTGTACCTGAGCACGGCGCTGAGCGACGGCGTGGCGGCCGACGTCCTGTTCGGCCTGACCCCGCCGGCCGCCGTCATGCGGACGCTCGAGGGGTGGGGACTGTCCGGGATCGCCGTGCGCCACCTGATGGCGGACCTCGTCGACACCCCGGCCGAGCGCTTCGACGCGGGCGAGGTGGACCTGGCGCACGCACTGGCGATCGGCGCGGGCACGGCCGGCCGCGGGCACCGGCTGGCCCAGCTGGACGTGACGCGCGCGAACGCGGCGTCGGCGCGGGCGGTGCTCGACCTGCTGCAGGCGCTGTGGACGCCGTCCCGGATCGACCCGGCGGTCGCGGCGGGCGTGCGGGAGCTGATGGCGCACAACGTGATCCGCCACCGGCTGACCCCGGACTTCGCCTCGGACGCGGCGCGCTGGTCGTCGAAGACGGGGACGCTGCTGAACCTGCGCCACGAGGCCGGCGTGGTCGAGCACGCGGACGGCCGGGTGTTCGGCGTGGTGGCGCTGACGGAGTCGCGGGTCCCGGCGGTGCTGCAGCCGGAGGCGGACGTGCTGATGGCCCGGGTGGCCCGGGAGCTGCGCGACCACCTGCGCGGAGCGTGAAATCGGCTTGGGGCTTCCGGCCGGGCGCACCTGGGCTCCGCCGGTGTCCGGCTCCGCGGAGGTGGACTCGCGGATCGGCGAGCTCGGTCGCGCCCAGCCGGGTTACCTGGGGCGCGAGTCCCGGATCGGCGCCGACGGGCGCGAGCTGACGGTCCGGTACGACCGCGACGCCGAGTCGATTTCCCGGTGGCAGCGTCATCCGGAGCACCTGGAGGCCCAGTGACGCGGCCGCGGGTGAGTCCGGTGGCGCAAAGGGGCAGTGACTCGCGCGCGGGAGTTCGGCGAGTGCCGAAGGCCGTCCAGGCGAGGTTGCGCTCGCCGCACCGCGCCGGCGCGCCGGGAAGCAACTCGCGCGCGAGTTCGGCCGGTGCCGGCAACGGTTCAGGCACCCGCCGGGCACACCGGACCAACCAACGCCCGCTCCGCTAACCTCCCCCCCCGGCCCCCCGGCCCCCCGGCCCCCCGGCCCAACCTCAAACCGAAGCAGCCACCCCAAAGTCCACATCAGCGGTCTTGACGGTCCCAGCGGTCCGCCCCGGAGCGGTCTGGTACTCCCAATACAAATTGGTGTGCGCGATAACCGCCCCAGGCGAGGGAGCCCCGTACGCGGACAAATCCTCCGTCGTGTGCGCGTCCGCCACCAAAGTAGCGTCGTAACCCCGAGCGAACGCCCCATGCAACGTCGACCTGATGCAAGCGTCCGTCTGCGCCCCCGCCACGACCAACCTCCCGATGCCCCGCGCGGCCAGCACCGACTCCAGGTCCGTGTCCTCGAACGAGTCACCGTACTCCTTGTGCACCAAGGGTTCCGACTCGCGGCGCACCAGCTCCGGCACGTACTCCCACACCTCGCTCCCGCGCGGCAGCTCGTCGCTCGTGTGCTGCACCCACACGATCGGAACCTCGCGAGCGCGGGCCTTCTCCACCAGCGCGACGAGGTTCGCCAGGACCGCCGCGCGGTCGTGGGCCTCCTTCATCACGCCGTTCTGGACGTCGACCACGAGCAGGGCGGTGTTGGGGCGATCCGGCAAAGTCGTCATGCGGGCCACCTTAACCGCGGGCACCGACGGTTTCGGCGCACGTAGCATGACCCGCCATGGACTACGGGATGCTGCTGCTCGGGGTCGTCCTGCTCGTCGCGGTCGTCGGGCTGGGCTCCTCGGCCACCGAACGCAGGCTCAGCCGCCGGCTCGGCCGGATGGAACGGAAGCTGGACGCCATCGTCGCCCAGCTCGGGGTGACCGTCGAAGAGCCGGGGCTCGCCGAGGTCACCGCGCTGCTGCGCGAAGGGAAGAAGATCCAGGCGATCAAGCTCTACCGCGAGAACACCGGCGCGGACCTCAAGGAAGCCCGCGACGCCGTGGAGCGGCTCGCCTAGGTGTACTGCCCGGGGAGGTTGCGATCGTGGTGACACGTGATCGGATGATCTTGGTGTGAGGGAGGGCCTCCGGGTTCGGTGTGGATTGCGA
>NZ_JBFANX010000038.1:0-56645 GCF_040675005.1 Amycolatopsis sp. NPDC049691 | reverse complement strand
CGGCCCGTGGTTTTGTGGGCGTTGTGGTGTGGCGCTCCGCCGCCCCTCAGCCCCCCCACCCCCCCCCCACGACCGGTGGGTCAGCGGTAGACCTCGAACTCGTAGATCCGCGCCGCGCCGTCACCGTTGTTGGTCGGCGTGGTGAGGTTCAGCTTCACGTACCGCGCCGACCTCGTCGTGATCGGGTGGTACGTGCGGCTGGCCCGCGACCCGCTCACGGACGCGACCGTCGTCCACGTGCTGCCGTCGGTCGACGTCTGGATCGTGAACGCGCCGGTGTTCCAGCCCGTCGTCTCGCCGCCGAGGCCGGCGTGCTTGACCACGAACGACGACACGTTCTGCGCCGACCCCAGGTCGACCTGGAGGTACTTGGTCGCCGCGGTGCTGCAGAACTTGCTGTTGTTCGCCAGGCTGCCGTCGACGGCCTTGGCGGGCGTCTCGGCGGAGTTGCAGGTGGCCGAGCCTGTGGCCGCCTTGCCCTGGGCCAGGTTCGTGCCCAGGTCCGGCGCGGCCGGCGGCGGCGTGAACCCGTCGTTGTACGACGGCGGGACGTCCGTGGTGCTCGTGCCCCACGCGCTCGCCGACGACCCCATCGTGTAGTTCAGCGTCGACGCGCCCGCGATGTCGCCGTAGCGGATCCACGACCTGGTCGTCGCGGTCCCGTTGACGCTCAGGTTCTGGACGTACTGCGAGCCCTGGCCCGCACCGGTTCCGGTGATCTGGATCGTGCCGCTCGGCCGGACGATCGAGGCCGCCGGGAACAGCGGGCCGTGCAGGGCCAGGACGTCCGCACCGGGCGTCGCCGGGTACATCCCCAGCGCGGCGAAGACGTACCACGCCGAGGTGGCGCCGAGGTCGTCGTTCCCCGGCAGGCCGCCCGGGCCGGTGGTGAACGACTCGTTCATCACGCGCCGCACCGCGGAGCTCGCGCCCTGCGGGTGCGCGGCGTAGTTGTACGCCCACGGCACGCCGTGCTCGGGCTCGTTGCCGATGTAGAAGTACGGCTGGGTGAGGCCGCCGTTGAGCTGCGTGAAGTGGTGGTCCAGCCGCTGGACGGCGGTCTGGCGGCCGCCCATCAGGTTGATCAGGCCCTGGTAGTTGTAGGGCACCATCCACGTGTACTGCGAGGGGTTGCCCTCGGTGTAGCCGCTGTTGCTCGACGGCACGACCGGCCACGCCCAGTTCCCGTCGCTGCCGCGCGGCTGGATGTAGCCCGAGTCGGTGCCGAAGACGTTCTGCCACCACTGGGCGCGCTGCATGTAGGTCGCGTACTTCGTCGTGTCGCCCACGGCTTTCGCGAACTGCGCCACCGCGAAGTCCGACGCCGAGTACTCGAGCGAGTCGGACGGGTCTTCGTAGATGTAGTGCCGGCTGAGGTAGCCGCTTTCCCGGCCGCGGATCGCCTGGCCCTGCGTGGTGCCGCCGTTGGAACTCTTGTCCATCAACGTCAGTGCCGCCGCGGTGTCGAAGCCGCGGACCCCGAAGGCGTACATGCTGCCGACGATGATCGGCCCGGGGTCACCGGTCATCACGAAGTGCTCGTTGCTGTTGTGCGACCACTTGGGCAGCAGCCCGCCCTGCTGGCCGTCGAGCACCATCGACTTCGCGATGTCGCTCGCCTCGGCGGGCGCGACCAAGCCGATCAGCGCGGCCCACGACCGGTAGATGTCCCAGCCGGAGTAGTTCTGGTAGACGGTGTGCGACGCCGTGTGCACCGCTTGGTCGAACCCGCGGTACTGGCCGCCCACGTCACTGGCGATGTTCGGGTTCTGGAAGACGTGGTACAGCGCCGTGTAGAACTTCTGCAGGTCCGCCGTCGCGCCCCCGGTCACCTGGATCCGGTTGAGGACGCCGTTCCAGCTCGTGTCGGCCGCGCCGCGGATCCCGGCGAAGTCGAAGCCGGGGTTTTCGGCGGCGAGGTTCGCCTGCGCGTTGGCCAGGCTGACGAACGAGATGCCGACCTTCGCCTGCACTTCTGCGTTGCTGGAGGTGTCGAAGGTGACGTAGCCGCCGGAGTTCGTGCCGCTGGTGCTCGACGACCCGGCGCTCACCGTGCCGCCGAGCCACGTGCCGAAGCCGCTGGGCGCGCGGTCGAACTGGATCACGTAGAAGATCTGGTAGGTCTTCGAAGAACCGCAGAAACCGCCGCCGGTCACCGAACCGGTGAGCTGGCTGCCGTTGATGGCGATCGACCCGGTGCGGTTGCCGGTGGCGCTGCGGCTGGTGTTGACGAGCAGCCGCGCGGACGTCGTGTTGGGGTAGGTCAGCTTCATGAAGCCGGACCGCTTGGTCGCCGACAGCTCGACGGTCGTGTTGTAGTTGTCCAGCTTGTTCTTGTAGTAGCCGGGCGCGGCCGACTCGTTGGCTTTCGTGTAGCGGCCCGCGTACCCGGTCCAGCCGGTGCCCGGCGAAGTCCCGATCGCGCCGGTGATCGGCAGCAGGCCGAGGTCTTCGTTGTTGGCGCAGCCGGCGCCGTTGAAGTGGGTGAGGCTGAACTCTTCGATGCTGGTGTCGCTGTAGCGGTACCCGGACGGCGACGCGGTCGGGGTGTCCGGACTGAACTGCACCATCCCGAACGGCACGACGGCACCGGGGTACGTGCTGCCGCCGGCCCCGCCGGGAACGGGGTTCGGCGAGTTGCTGTTGTCGGTGCCGATGAAGGGATTCACGTACTGCGTAAGGGCGAGCGTGTCGGCCGTGGCGGCCGGCGCGACGAGCCCCGTTCCCCCGGCGACGACGGCGGCCGCGAGCACGGCCGCGCGCAGCCGGCCGGCGAATAATCCGGACATGAACCTTTCCTCTCCTTGTCGCACACGCTTTCCGCTGGGCGACAACGTTGTCGGGCGGGCGAAGCAGGTGGTGACAACGTTGTCAGCGTGGTGCACGCTTCGCTGACGACGTTCTGGTGATCGAGGTGGTGCCGGAACTGGAGTGGCACGACATGGTGCCACGACGGGACCCTCGGGTGGAAGCACCGAAAGTTCGTTGCGCGTCAAGCGGTTTGGCGGACCGGACCACTCAGCCGCGGTGGACCACCCAGTGGTCCCCGAGCTCGGTCGTCGACGCTTCGCCGTTCGTCAGCTCCGCCAGCCACCCCTCGAAAGCCGGCCCCTCCCCCGGCGCCAGCCCGATCTCGAAGCGGGCGAGATCGTCGAAGCGGGTCGCGTGCACCAAGTACGGCGACGCGCGCAGGTCGTTCTCCAGCCGGCCCGCGCGGTCGTAACCCACCGCCACCTCGACGAGGGTGAGACGCCGGTGTTCTAGTACACCAACCACTTCCAGTGCGTCCGAAACGGACTGACCGTACGCGCGGATCAACCCGCCCGCCCCGAGCAGCACTCCGCCGAAGTAGCGCGAGACGACCGCGACCGTGTCGGTCAGCTCACGCCGCCGCAGCACCTCCAGCATCGGCGCGCCCGCGGTGCCGGCCGGCTCACCGTCGTCACTGGACCGCCGGGTTCGCCCGTCAGCGCCCAAAACGAACGCGTGACAGTGGTGCCGCGCCCCCGGATCGGCCCGGCGGCGGGCCGCGATGAACTCGCGCGCGGCCTCCTCCGAGGTCACCGGAGCGACCGCGCAGAGGAACCGGGAGCGCTTGATCTCGAGCTCGCGGACCCCGGAACGAGCCACGGAGAGATAACGATCAGTCATCGGACGGGTCCGCCATGCAGCCAGCTTCTCACCCTCCGGCGGTGGCGCGACACCCGCCCCGGGCCACTTGGGACAGACGTTTCCGCAGGTCAGAGCCAACATTGACCGGTCTACGGGAGAAACAGCCCGGCATATGGGACTACCCTGGGCCTCGTCAACGCAACCGTGGCATTTCCCACCCGGGCGCAACGACGTATGTCGATAACAGCGAATTCACACTATCGTCATAAGACCCGGCGAACCCGGGAGTAACACCGCGCGCTCCGACTGGCCCCCACCACAGTGGCCGGTCTGTGCGCGCACGCAGCACCCGACATGTTCGGCTGCCCAGTGTTGTGCGGCCTCCCAGATGACCGCGTCCGGTTTCCGAGCATCGACGCTCGGCCGGTACCTCGCGGCGTCTTGCACTGTGACACCACCAACGCCGACAACAGCAACTGTTCTCGACTGACCATCGCGGTCCCGGACCACTTCGTTAACCGGTTCAGCTCGAACCACTCGATGAGGTGAGTACCGGTCGCGCCGACGCCTTGGGAGGCGGCCAGCCGTGACCCACCGTGCCCGTTCCCTGCCCCCGGCGGGGCAGCAGCTCAGCAACGCCGAGGCCGAGGGCCTCTACCGGAGCGACTACGAACACGACGCCTGTGGTGTCGCCTTCGTCGCCGACCTGACCGGCCGCCGAGATCATTCGATCGTCGCCAAGGCCCTGGTCGCGTTGCGCAACCTGGAACATCGCGGGGCGCGGGGCGCCGAACCGGACACCGGCGACGGCGCCGGCCTGCTGATCCAGATCCCGGACGAGTTCTACCGCGAGGTCGTGGACTTCGAGCTCCCCGAGCCGGGCACCTACGCCGTCGGCACGGCTTTCCTGCCGCAGGACGAAAAGCGCCGCGGCCGGGCCATGACGACCATCGAGCGCATCGCCGCCGAGGAGGACATGCGCGTCCTCGGCTGGCGCGAGCTGCCGGTGCACACCGAGCACTGCGGGCCGACCGCGGCCGAGACCATGCCGCACTTCACGCAGCTGTTCCTCACCGCGCGCCGCCCGAAGCCGGAGCACTCGGACCCGCTGCACATCGAGCGCAGCGCGTTCTGCGTCCGCAAGCGCGCCGAGCACGAGCTCGCCGAGGACGACGTGTACTTCCCGTCGCTGTCCTCGCGCACGATCGTCTACAAAGGAATGCTCACCGAGCCGCAGGTCGAACGGTTCTTCGCCGACCTCACCGACGAGCGCGTCACCAGCGCCATCGGCCTGGTGCACTCCCGCTTCTCCACCAACACCTTCCCGTCGTGGCCGCTGGCGCACCCGTACCGCTACGTGGCGCACAACGGCGAGATCAACACCCTGCGGGGCAACCGCAACTGGATGGACGCCCGCGAGGCCCTCCTCGAAACCGACCTGATCCCGGGCGACCTCAAGCGCGTCTACCCCGTGATCACGCGCGGCGCGAGCGACTCGGCCTCCTTCGACGAGGTCCTGGAACTGCTGCACCTCGGCGGCCGCTCGCTGCCCCACGCGGTGCTCATGATGATCCCGGAAGCCTGGGAGAACCACCAGGAGATGGACCCGGCGCGACGCGCCTTCTACGAGTTCCACTCGACTTTGATGGAGCCGTGGGACGGCCCCGCGCTCGTCGCGTTCACCGACGGCTCCCAGATCGGCGCGGTGCTCGACCGCAACGGCCTGCGCCCCGGCCGCTACTGGGTGACCGACGACGGTCTCGTCGTGCTCGCCTCCGAGGTCGGCGTGCTCGACATCGACCCGGCGACGATCGTCCGCAAGGGTCGCCTCGAGCCCGGCCGGATGTTCCTCGTGGACACCGCCGAGGGCCGGATCATCGAGGACGAGGAGATCAAGACCGAGCTGGCCACCGCGCACCCGTACGACGAGTGGGTCGAGGCCGGTCTCCTGCACCTGGAGGACCTGCCCGAGCGGGACCGCGAAGTGCCGCTGCACGCCGCGCTCGTGCGCCGCCAGCAGGCGTTCGGCTACACCGAGGAAGAGCTCGAAGCCATCCTCGAGCCGATGGCCCGCACCGGCGCGGAGCCGATCGGCTCGATGGGCAACGACTCGCCGATCGCGACGCTGTCCAGCCGGCCGCGGCTGCTGTTCGACTACTTCATCCAGCTCTTCGCCCAGGTGACGAACCCGCCGCTGGACGCCATCCGCGAGGAGCTCGTCACCGCGCTGGGCACGCAGATCGGCGCCGAGCCGAACCTCCTCGAAGGCGACGCGTCCAGCTGCCGCCGGATCGTGCTGCCGTTCCCGGTGCTCGACAACGACCAGCTCGCCAAGCTGGTGCACGTCAACGACGACGGCGACCTGCCGGAGTTCCAGGCCGTCACCGTGCTCGGCCGCTACAACGTCCACGGCGGCGGCGAGGCGCTGGTCAAGCGGCTCGACGAGATCCGCGCCGAGGTGTCGGAGGCGATCGAGGACGGCGCGCGGCTGATCGTGCTGTCCGACCGCGGGGTCGACGAAGACCACGCGCCCATCCCGTCGCTGCTGCTGACCGGCGCGGTGCACCACCACCTCGTCCGCGAGAAGACGCGCACGCAGGTCGGCCTCATCGTCGAGGCGGGCGACGCGCGCGAGGTGCACCACATCGCGCTGCTCATCGGCTACGGCGTCGCCGCGGTGAACCCGTACCTGGCGATGGCGACCGTCGAGGAGATGGCCCACCAGGGCCTGATCCCCGGTGTCACGCCGAAGGAAGCGACGCAGAACCTGATCAAGGCGCTCGGCAAGGGCGTCCGCAAGACGATGTCCAAGATGGGCGTCTCGACCGTCGCGTCCTACACCGGCGCGCAGATCTTCGAGGCGATCGGGCTCGGCGAAGAGGTCATCGAGACCTGCTTCACCGGCACGACGTCCCGCCTCGGCGGCGTCGGCTTCGAGACCCTCGCCGACGAGGTCGCGAAGCGGCACAAGTACGCGTTCCCGGCCGACGGCTTCCGTGCGGCGCACCGCGAGCTGGAGACCGGCGCGGACTACCAGTGGCGCCGCGAGGGCGAGCCGCACCTGTTCAACCCGCAGACGGTGTTCAAGCTCCAGCACTCCACGCGCTCCGGGAAGTACGAGATCTTCAAGGAGTACACGAAGGCCGTCGACGACCAGGCCGAGAAGCTGTTGACGCTGCGCGGGTTGTTCGACTTCAAGTACGGCAAGCGCGCGCCGGTGCCGATCGAGGAGGTCGAGCCGGTCTCGGAGATCGTCAAGCGGTTCGCCACCGGCGCCATCTCCTACGGCTCGATCTCGATGGAGATGCACCAGACCCTCGCCATCGCGATGAACCGCCTCGGCGGCAAGTCGAACACCGGTGAGGGCGGCGAGGACCCGGAACGGCTGTACGATCCGGAGCGGCGCTCCGCGGTCAAGCAGGTCGCGTCCGGCCGCTTCGGCGTCACGAGCGAGTACCTCGTCAACGCCGACGACATCCAGATCAAGATGGCGCAGGGCGCGAAGCCCGGCGAGGGCGGGCAGCTGCCCGGCGCGAAGGTGTACCCGTGGATCGCGAAGACGCGGTTCTCGACGCCGGGCGTCGGCCTCATTTCGCCGCCACCGCACCACGACATCTACTCGATCGAGGACCTGGCGCAGCTGATCCACGACCTCAAGAACGCCAACCCGAACGCGCGCATCCACGTGAAGCTCGTGTCCGAGGTCGGCGTCGGCACGGTCGCGGCGGGCGTCTCCAAGGCGCACGCCGACGTCGTGCTCATCTCGGGCCACGACGGCGGCACCGGCGCGTCGCCGCTGTCGTCGATCAAGCACGCGGGTGGCCCGTGGGAGCTGGGCCTGGCCGAGACGCAGCAGACCCTACTGGCCAACCGGCTGCGCGACCGGATCGTCGTGCAGACCGACGGCCAGCTCAAGACCGGGCGTGACGTCGTCGTCGCGGCCCTGCTCGGCGCCGAGGAGTTCGGCTTTGCGACCGCGCCGCTGGTGGTGTCGGGCTGCATCATGATGCGCGTCTGCCACCTCGACACGTGCCCGGTGGGCGTCGCGACGCAGAACCCCAAGCTGCGCGAGAAGTTCAGCGGCAAGGCCGAATACGTCGTCAACTTCTTCGAGTTCATCGCCCAGGAAGTCCGGGAGTACCTGGCGGAGCTGGGTTTCCGGTCGATCGCCGAGGCCGTCGGGCACGCCGAGTTCCTCGACAAGCGCAAGGCCATCGAGCACTGGAAGGCGGCCGGGCTCGACCTGTCGCCGATCTTCCACGTGCCCGACATGGCCCCGGCCGGGCTGCGGCTGCAGCAGACGCTGCAGGACCACGGCCTGGAGAAGGCCCTGGACAACACGCTGATCCAGCTCGCCGAAGGCGCGTTGAACTCGGGTGACAAGGTGCGGCTGGAACTGCCGGTCCGCAACGTGAACCGGACCGTCGGCACCATGCTCGGCTCCGAGCTGACCAAGCGGTGGGGCGGCGAAGGCCTGCCCGACGACACCATCGACGTCACCTTCACCGGCACCGCGGGCCAGTCGTTCGGCGCGTTCGTGCCGAAGGGCATCACGCTGCGGCTGTTCGGCGACGGCAACGACTACGTCGGCAAGGGCCTTTCCGGTGGCCGGCTGATCGTGCGGCCGCCTCGCGAAGCGAAGTACGCCGCCGAGGACCACATCATCGCGGGCAACGTGATCGCCTACGGCGCCACGAGCGGCGAGATCTTCATCCGCGGCAAGGTCGGCGAACGGTTCTGCGTGCGCAACTCGGGCGCGCTGGCCGTCGTCGAAGGCGTCGGCGACCACGGCGGCGAGTACATGACCGGCGGCCGGATGGTCGTGCTCGGCCCGATCGGGCGGAACTTCGCGGCCGGCATGTCCGGCGGCATCGCCTACGTGCTCGACCTGCCCGCGCACCGCGTCAACCCGGAGATGGTCGACCTCGACCCGCTCGACTCCGAGGACGCGGACTTCCTGCGCGAGACCCTGGAAAAGCACTACGACGAAACGGAATCCGCCGTCGCGCGGGAACTGCTGGCCGACTGGGACGCGGGCGTCGACCGCTTCGGGAAGGTCATGCCGAAGGACTACAAGCGCGTGCTCGCCGCCCAGGTGCAGGCCGAGCGCGACGGGCGCGACGTGAACGAGGCGATCATGGAGGCCGCACATGGCTGACCCCAAGGGCTTTCTGACCACCACCCGCGAAGAGCCGAAGCGCCGCCCGGTCGACCTGCGGCTGCTGGACTGGCGAGAGGTCTACGAAGACTTCGCCACGACGAAGCTGCAGAAGCAGGCCGGCCGGTGCATGGACTGCGGGATCCCCTTCTGCCACCAGGGCTGCCCGCTCGGGAACCTCATCCCCGAGTGGAACACCCTGACCTGGCGCGAGGACTGGCAGCAGGCGATCGAACGGCTGCACGCGACGAACAACTTCCCGGAGTTCACCGGCACGCTGTGCCCGGCGCCGTGCGAAACCGCGTGCGTGCTCGGCATCAACGACGACCCGGTGACGATCAAGCGCGTCGAGATCTCCATCATCGACCGCGCCTTCGACGAAGGCTGGGTGACACCGCAGCCGCCGGTTGCGAAGACGGGCAAGAAGGTCGCGGTCGTGGGCTCCGGCCCGTCGGGACTCGCCGCGGCGCAGCAGCTCACGCGCGCGGGCCACAGCGTCGTGGTCCTCGAGCGGGCCGACAAGATCGGCGGGCTGCTGCGCTACGGCATCCCCGAGTTCAAGATGGAGAAGTCCCGCCTCGACCGCCGTCTCGCGCAGATGGCGGCCGAGGGCACGGAGTTCCGGACGTCGGTGAACGTCGGCGTCGACATCTCCGCGTCGAAGCTGACTTCGTCGTACGACGCCGTGGTACTGGCCGGTGGCGCGACCGACTGGCGCGACCTGCCGATCCCCGGCCGGGAGCTGGACGGCATCCACCAGGCGATGGAGTTCCTGCCGCCGGCCAACCGGGTGGCTTCCGGGGAGCTCGAGAAGTCGCCCTTCGACGCCGCGGGCCTGGACGTCGTGGTCATCGGCGGCGGTGACACGGGCGCGGACTGCGTCGGGACGTCGCACCGCCAGGGTGCCCGTTCGGTGACGCAGCTGGAGATCATGCCCAAGCCGCCGGAGTCCCGTTCGGACGCGCACCCGTGGCCGACCTACCCGATGATCTACCGGGTGTCCTCGGCGCACGAAGAGGGCGGCGAGCGGCTGTACGCGGTGAACACGCAGGAGTTCCTGGGCGACTCCGACGGGCGCGTCCGGGCGCTGAAGCTGGTCGAGGTGCGCAACGAGGGCGGCAAGTTCGTCCCGGTGCCCGGCACGGAGCGCGAGCTGCCCGCGCAGCTCGTCCTGCTGGCGATGGGCTTTCTCGGGCCGCAGAAGAAGGGCCTGCTCGAGGACCTCGGCGTCGAGCTGGACGCGCGCGGCAACGTCGCCCGCGACAAGGCGTTCAAGACGAGCCTGGACAACGTGTTCGTGGCCGGTGACATGGGCCGCGGCCAGTCCCTGATCGTGTGGGCGATCGCGGAGGGCCGCAGCGCGGCGGCCGGCGTGGACGCCTACCTGACCGGGCGGGACGTCCTGCCCGCCCCGATCGCGCCGACGGACCGGCCGATCGCGTAGAACCCGGCGCCGGCGGGGGTGTCACTGTCGCCACCTCCGCCGGCGCTGTCCCACTTCTCAGCCGTAGTAACCCTTTTCGAGGTCGTCGAGCAGTCCCGGGTGCGTCGGCTGCCAGCCGAGCAGCGCCCGCGTCCTTTCGCTGGACGCGGGCTGGTCGATCGCCAGGAGCGGGCCCAGGAAGCCGAGTTCGCCCGCCTCGACCGACGTCGCCGGCAGGCCGAGGCGGCGGCCGGCCACTTCGGCGACATCGCGGATCGCCACGCCTTCGTCGCCCACCGCGTGCAGCACCGAGCCCGCCGGCGCCTGCTCCAGCGCGAGGCGGAACAGGTGCGCGGCATCGGCGACGTGCACCGCCGGCCAGCGCGGCGAGCCGTCGCCGACGTACGCGGCGATGCCCTTTTCCCGGCCGAGGCCGATCAGCCGTGCGATGAGCCCGTGGGCGTCCCCTTCGCCGTGCACCGACCGCGGCAGCCGTACGACCGACGCGCGAACACCGTGTTCGGCCGTCTTCAGCACCGACCGCGCGACCTCCGCGCGGCCCGCGACCGGCCCGAAGCCGGCCGGATCGTCCTGCTCGGTCGCGGTCTGCCCGGGCACGATCGGCGTTCCCGAGGCGGCGACGAACACCTTGCCGTCGAGCACCTCCCCCAGCGCCTCGACGACCGCCGCGTCGATGCGGATCGCGTCTTCCACCCGGCCGAAGTCGTGACCGAAGGCCAGGTGGACGACGCCCTCGGCTTCGGCGGCGGCCGTTCGCAGGGTGTCGAGGTCCGTGAGGTCCCCGCGGACGACGTCGGCGCCGGTTTTCGCCACCGCCTCGGCCGACGCGTCCGAGCGAGCGAGCCCGGCCACGTCGTGGCCGGCCTCGAGGAGTTCGGGGAGGAGCGATCGGCCGATCCAGCCGGACGCCCCGGTGACGAAGACACGCATGAGAACCTCCCGTGATGACACCTGGTGCCATCAACCGTAGCACGATGACGACACCCGGTGTCATCGCTTAGGCTGGAGGGCATGAGCCGGTGGGAACCGAACGCACGCGAGCGGCTGGTGCGCGCCGCGGTGGAGTCGTTCCTCGAGCGCGGCTACGACGCCGTGACGGTCGCGGAGATCACCGAGCGGGCGGGACTGACGAAGCGGACGTTCTTCCGGCACTTCGGCGACAAGCGCGAGGTCCTGTTCGCGGGCCAGGACGTCCTGAGCGGCCTCCTCGCGGACGCGATCGCCGCGGCACCCGCGTCCGCGACCCCGATCGAGGCGGTCTCGGCGGCCCTGACGGCGGTCGAGACGGCGTTCGACGCGGACCGGCGGGAGTGGGCACAGAAGGTGCGGCAGGTGGTCGCGGGCCAGCCGGACCTCCGCGAGCGCGAGCTGCTCAAGCGCGCGAAACTCCGGGGCGCGATGGCTTCCGCGTTGCGCGCTCGGGGCGTCCCGGACCCGTCGGCGAGCTTGGCCGCGGAGATCGGCGGCCTGGCGTTCACGACGGGCTTCGCGCGGTGGGTGGAGCCGTCAAACGAGCGGGGTTTCGGCGAACTGGCCCGGGAAGCCCTGGCCGAGCTGGTGCAGGCGGCCGCCGCGCTGGGCTAGGTGTCGAGGAGCGCGCTTCCCAGCGGCGTGAGCGAATGCAGGACCGTGTTCCGCTCCCGGTGGGTGGTGATCAGCCCGGCCCGCCGCAGCACCGTCGTGTGCTTGCTGACCGCCGACGGCGTGACGCCCAGCCGCGCCGCCAGCTCCGACGTCGAACAGCCCACCGCCAGTACCGCCAGCGCCGCCGCGCGGGTCGGGCCCAGCAGGTCCGCCAGCGCCCGTTCCGTCGCCTTGTGCGCGCCGCGGCCGAACCCCGCCGGCGGGGCGGCCTGGCGGACGCACGGGTAGTGCAGCCGCGGCGTGCCGCCCGGGGCCGGCTGGACCAGGCCCGCGCACACCGAGAAGTACGTCGGCACCAGCAGCAGGCCCGTGCCCCCCGAGGGGACCGTGCCGGGGATCCGGTCGTCGGTCTCCAGCACGGGCGCGTCCCAGCGGACGAGCGGGCGCAGGCCGGTCAGCACCGCGTCGACGCCGCCGTGGAGCAGCAGCTGCGTGCGCATCCCGAGGTCGGCGTCCACCTGGCCGGACACCGTCTCCCAGCCGGGGGCGATCGCGACCTCGTGGTAGTCGCGCATCGCCTGGACCAGCCGCGGCAGGCCCGCGGTGTCGCCGTCGGCGAGCGCGGCGGCCCACGACGGCAGGTCACGCGCGGCCGGCGCGGTGCGCAATGCCGTCTTCAGGCTCAGCGGATCCGTCTTCAGCACCGCCGCGAGCCCGGATTCCAGCTCGTAGCGGCCCGCCGCGGGCAGCAGGAACGCGGGGAGCGACGCGCCCGGACGGCACAGCCACATCAGCACGGCCGCCGACTCGGGCAGGCTCTGCCACACGCGGTACCGCCAGCGCGTGAACGCCGCCGAAGCCGCGGTGCGGCCGCCGTCGCGGCGCTGCAGGACCTGCAGGCTCGCGGCGAGCTCCCCCATCGGGTCGGCCGCCGCGGCGAGCCCGACGCGGACGAGGTCGGGCAACGTCAGCTCGATGCGCACGCCTCTCCCCCCGCTGTCTGCCCCTCTATCGGCGCCGGTTCCGTTCCGTTACACGCCTGACGTGCGTTTTGGCCCCTCGCGGAAATGACCTCGACGACGGCGGGACCGCACTGAATGATGGTCCGAGAGATCGCTTTCGGGGGTTTGACGGTCTCGACGAGGGGGATTCGCCGGCACGACCACGCGCCGGGTCCACGCGGGCCCGGGGGCCGCTGGCGCCCCTTTCGTCACCACGGGTGAACCGACGAAAAGGGGAAGCATGACGAAGATGAAGCGGCTGATGGTGACGGTCGCCGCGGCGGCGGGCCTGTTCGGCCTGGTCGCCGTTCCGCAGGCCGGTGCGGCGCCCGCCGACGGCAAGGGCACCGCGGTCTCGGCGCTCGCCGGCGGGATCAAGCTGCGGCCGGCGAAGGTCGGTGCCGCGCACCGGTCCACCGCCGGGGTCGCGGGCGCGCAGGTCGCCGAGGCCGACGCCTACCTGATCGAGTCCGCCGCGTTCGGCCGTTGCTGGGACGCCGACCTCGGCACGATCGGCGCCAACGGCACGAAGATGCAGCTGTGGGACTGCAACGAGTACGCCGCGAACCAGGCGTTCTACATCACCCGCATTCCGGAGGGCTACCTGCGCTTCCAGAACGTGCAGAGCGGCCGGTACCTCGACGCCGACCTCGGCACGGCCGGCGCCAACGGCACCAAGGTCCAGCTGTGGGACTACCGGGCGGGCGCCAAGAACCAGTGGTGGGCCGACACCGTGAACCCGGAGGGCTACCTGCGGCTGCAGAGCCCGCAGAACAACCGCTACCTGACCGGCGAGGGTTCGGTCGGCTCCAACGGCACGCGGCTGCAGCTGTGGGACTACATCGCGGGCGGCAAGTCGCAGTGGTGGTACTGACCGTCAGCTGACGAGAACGCGGGTCCCGGTTCCCCGGGGCCCGCGTTTTTGTTGCGCGCTAACCGATTCCGCGTTCAACTTAATCTTTCGTGTGAATGCCGGGGTTTCGGTGGCACGAGGCACTACAGCGAAGGCAACCTGGGTCGCAGGGGGCACGCACCGCACCGGCGAGGGGGATTCGGTGCGGGCGTGCGCCCGTTCAAAACGGGAGGGGAGCCCGCAAGGAGTGTCGATCTGTCCAGCACGTTGTCCTGGACCACCGCGACCGGGGATGCCGAAGTGATGCTCGGCGAACTGCAGCCGAACATCCTCAAGGCCCACGTCCGCGACCACCTTTCCGCGCTGCTGCTGGGATTCGGCGACGCGGCGGAGGCGCGGGCGTTCCTGGTGTCGCTCACCGGGAAGATGAAGTCGGCGAAGGCGCACCTCGAAGAGGTCGGCGCGTTCAAGGACGCCGGCGCGGCGGGCACGCCGTACGTCGGCGTCGGGCTGACAGCGGCGGGTTACGGCGTCCTCGGCGTCTCGGAGTTCCCGGCGGACGAAGCGTTCCGGCGCGGAATGGCGGCACCGGCGACGCGGCGGCGGCTGAACGACCCGCCGCGGTCGACGTTCGATCCGGGCTACCACGGCGAAATCCACGCGGTGGTGCTGATCGGCGACGCGACGGACAAGGCGATGACCGCGCGGCGCAACGAAATCCTCGGCCTGCTGCCGGACTCGGTCACGGTGCTGGCGGAGGAAACGGGCCTCGGCCGCGTGAACGCGCGCGGCGAGGGCATCGAGCACTTCGGGTACGTCGACGGCCGGAGCCAGCCGCTGTTCCTGACCGAGGACGTGGACGCGGAGAAGAACAACACCGACGGCATCAACGTGTGGAACCCGGCGGCGCCGCTGTCGCAGGTGCTGGTGCCGGACACCGCGGCCCCGGATCCGTCGGTCCACTTCGGCAGTTATTTCGTGTTCCGCAAGCTGGAGCAGAACGTCCGGAGGTTCAAGCAGGCGGAGTCGGACCTGGCCGACACGCTCGGGCTGACGGGCGAAGACCGCGAGCGCGCGGGCGCGATGCTGATCGGCCGGTTCGAGGACGGAACACCGCTGACAACGCAGCGCGAAGACGGCGCGGAAAGCCCGGTATCGAACAACTTCACGTACGACAGCGACCGCGCGGCGCTGAAGTGCCCGTTCCAGGCACACATCCGCAAGACGAACCCGCGCGGCTCCGGAGGAGCGGAGGACCCGGCGGCCGAGCGCCTGCACTTGATGGCGCGCCGAGGTGTGACGTACGGCGAGCGCCCGGACGACCCGAACGCGGACGTACCCCCGGCGGCGCGCCCCAGCGGCGGGGTCGGGTTGCTGTTCATGGCGTTCAATTCGGTGCTGGGCAACCAGTTCGAGTTCACCCAGGCACTGTGGGCGGACAACCCGGGCTTCCCGATCGTGGAGGGCGTGACACCGGGACTGGACCCGGTGATCGGCCAGGGTGAGCGCGGGACATCGGAGTACACGGTGGAGTGGGGAGGATCGACCCAACGGACGGCGGAGCCGGTGCCGCAGGCGGTTACTTTGCGGGGCGGGGAGTACTTCTTCATGCCGTCGTTGGCTTTCCTGCGGGGACTTTGAGAGGTAGGCGGGGGCCGGTTGGAGGGAGCCGGGGTTGGGGATGAGGGTGGCGGGATCTTGGCGGGGAGCTTGACCGATTGGCTCGCCGCCGCCTGCCACCCGCGCCCCGGCTACGCCGACCCGGCTGCGTAACCGCCGCCAGTCAGCCGATGCACTCTCGACCACCCCGACCAGCCCGCGGCGCACCGCCCCGCAACCCGGCGCCGCCGACCAGTCCGCTATGCCCGCAGCCATCCCAAACCCCGCACGGCGCACGCCGACCGCCGCCTCACCAAGCGCCGCGCGCCACTCAAACCCCGGCAATGCAGCCCGCCCCGCCGCGCAACCCCGACCACCCGCCAACCGCACCCCGGCGGCCGGCCGTGGCCTTCCGTCATGCCTCCAACAAATCCAGCGCCAGCAACCCCGCCCCCAGCCGCCCGGCCTCGTCGCCCAGCTTGGCGATCCGCAGCTCCGGCATCCGCTGGAACGTCAAGTGCGAAGCCAGCCACTCGCGGACCGGCTCCAGCACGTAATCCGCCGCCGTGAACAATCCTCCGCCCAGCACGATCACCTCCGGGCCCAGCAACGTCAGCAATGTCCGGATTCCGTGCCCCAGGCCGTCCAGTGCGTCCTGGACCACCGCCACCGCCACCTCGTCGCCGTGGCGGGCCAGCTCCACCACCTCGCGCGCCCCGTCGGCCGCGCGGCCCGTTCTCTCCGTGTACCTCCGGGCGATCGCCGCCGCCGAAGAAATCGCCTCCAGGCAGCCCGTCGCTCCGCAGCCGCACTTGCCTTGGTGTCCCACGTCGATGTGGCCGACCTCGCCCGCCTGCCCGTGCGCGCGGTGGATGCGGCCGTCGAGCAGCAGGGCCGCCGCGATGCCCGTGCCCACCGGGATGAACGCCGCGTTCGTCGCGCCCTGGCCCGCGCCCACCCGGAACTCCGCGATGCCGCCCGCCGTCACGTCGTGGCCGAACGCCACCGGCAGCCCCAGCCGTCCCTCCAGCAGCTCGCCGAACGGGACCTCGCGCCAGTCCAGGTTGGCCGAGAAGTGGCAGACGCGGGTCTCCTCGTCGACGATCCCGGGCACCACCACGCCCACCGCCGACGGCCGCCCGGTGCCCGCCTGCTCCGCCAGCGCCGTCACGATCTCGTCGACCTGCGCCGCCAGCGCCGTGCCGTCCGCGCTGCGCGCCGTCTCCGCCCGCAGCGTCGCCTGGGGCTGCAGCTGCTCGTCGAGCAACGCCGCCTTGATCGTCGTCCCGCCCACATCGAGGGCCGCCACCATTCGAGTCACCGCGGCATTGTCACATTGACGCGGCCCAAACGGCGGACCTACGCTCAACCGGCCAGACGAGGAGATTCCGGAACGCGGTGCAAGTCCGCGCGGTCGCGCCACTGTGACCCCCACCAGGGGGAAGCCAGACCCGGATCCTCGTGACCGACCCCGATGAGGCCGCGAAAGCCCGAGGAGGCCACGCTCATGTCCCACACGGCAGCTCCCGCCGTCCCGCTCCCGATCCGCATCCCGATCCGTGAGATCGTGCCGTGGGCGGTGTTCGTGGTGCTCCTCGCCCTGATCGCGCTGTACTTCGTCAGCGCCGAGCAGGGCGCCACCGCGGTGTTCGCGAACTCCTACGTCCACGAGTTCGTGCACGACGGCCGGCACCTGCTGGCCTTCCCCTGTCACTGATCGGCGGCGCGGCCTCCGATGATGAAGACCCTGCTGGTCCGCGGCATGCTCGCGGGCCTGATCGCCGGCGTGCTCGCGTTCGGATTCGCCTACGCCTTCGGCGAGCCGTCGGTCACCACCGCCATCGGCCTCGAAGACTCCGGCGGCCACTCCCATTCCCACGACGCCGGCGCCGCGCCGGCGGAAGAACACGAGGAAGAGCTCGTCCCGAGGGACATCCAGAGCACCGTCGGGCTGCTGACCGGCGTGCTCGTCTACGGCGTCGCGATCGGCGGCCTGCTGTCGCTGGCCTTCGCCTTCGCCCAGGGCCGCCTCGGCAACCTCCGCCCCCGCGTGACAGCGCTGCTGCTCACCGGCGGCGCGTTCGCCGTGGTGTTCCTGGTGCCCTTCCTGAAGTACCCGGCCAACCCGCCGGCGGTCGGCCAGCCCGGCACGATCGGCTCGCGCACCGAGCTCTACTTCGGGTTCGTCGCGGTGTCGCTGCTGGTGGGCATCCTCGCGACGGTGTTCGGCCGCAAGCTGGCCGACCGATTCGGAGCGTGGAACGGCTTCCTGCTGGCGGCGGCGGGCTACCTCGTCGTGATCGGCGTGGTGGCCTGGCTGATGCCGGTGGTCGACGAGGTCCCGGCGGACTTCCCGGCCTCGACGCTGTGGAGCTTCCGCACGGCTTCGGTCGGCACGCAGGTGACGCTCTGGCTGGCGCTCGGCCTGGCGTTCGGCGCCCTCGCGGAGAAGGCGCTGAACAAGAAGACCGCCGTCGCCGCATCGTGATCTCGGGGTCCTAGAGTCTCCCCGGCCGGGTCGGGGGATTCCGGAGGGGACCCCGTTGTTCGACGAAACACGCTCCACGCTGTCCAGCCACGACCAGACGACCGTCCGCGGACCCGTCGAGTCCCCCGGGACCGACGGGTTCGCGATCACTGCGTTCGTCCTGGGGCTGTTGGGCCTGGTCCCGCTAGCCGTCGGCTTCGGGATCCGCGCTTTGGTCCGGATCGGCCGCACCGGCCGGGACGGCACCGGCCTGGCGATCGCCGGACTGGTGCTCGGCGTGCTCTGGACCATCGGTGGCTTGGTGGCGATCACGCCGCAGCAGGCCAAGCACGCGGCGGCGGCCCCCGACTACATCGACACCATGACGATCGGCGACTGCCTGGACTCCGACGCGGACACCGCGCAGGTGATCCGGGTCGCCTGCGACCTGCCGCACGACGAGCAGATCGCCGAGCGGGTCGACGTCGGCGACGGGTACGGGACCTACCCCGGGCTCACCACGCTGCAAGAGCTGGCACAGCCGGTGTGCCGGATCGCGGCGGCCGCGTCCTTCCCCGGGGGCACCATGCCGGCCGGCATCGAGTTCGCCGCGCACGTCCCGCCCGAGTCGTCCTGGAACGCCGGGGCCCGGGAGGCGGTCTGCACCTTGCGGCAGGTCAGCGGGAAGCTCACCGCGTCCGTCCGGCCCTGACGGCTAAGGCGCGCCGGGCGGGACGAACGGCAGGTCCGGCGGCGCGCCCAGGTCCAGCAGGGTGCGCAACGCCGCCGTGTCCAGGTGCTCGTCGACCGCGTCCGCGAGCTTCTCCAGCATCTCTTCGCGCAGGTCGGCGAAGCCGGGGGCGTCCGGCACCGGCGTCCACTCGACGCCGGCCTGGGCCGCCGCTTCCGTGAGCCACGCGCGGCGGAAGGCGTCGTTCTCGAAGGCTCCGTGCCACATCGTGCCCCAGACCGCGCCGTCGCGGACTCCGTCCAGAAAGGACTCCAGGGCCGCTCGGGTCGTCACCGAGCCGTGGTGGATTTCGTACGCCTCGACGGGGGCGCCGCGCCAGGTTCCCGTCGGGCGGGCGAGCACCTTCTCCTCGGCGAACGTCACGCGGGCCGGCAGCAGGCCGAGGCCGGGCACCTCGCCCGCGCCGGACTCGACGTCGTCCACAATGGACTCGGCGAGCATCTGGTAGCCGCCGCAGATGCCGAGCACCGGCCGGCCGGCGGCGGCGCGGGCCGCGACCGCCGTGTCGAGGCCGCGGTCGCGCAGCCAGGCGAGGTCGGTGACGGTGGCGCGCGACCCGGGCAGCACGACGACGTCGGCGTCCGCGACGACGTCCGGGTCGGCGGTGAGCGTGACGGTGACACCGGGTTCGGCGGCGAGCGCGTCGACGTCGGTGGCGTTGGACGCGCGCGGGAACCGGACGACGGCCACCCGCAGGCCGCGGCCGTGGGCCTCCCGGCGCCAGCCCGCGGCGGCGAGGGCGTCTTCGGAGTCGATCCAGACGCGGTCGAGCCACGGGAGCACGCCCAGCACCGGCCGTCCGGTGACCTTCTCGAGGCTGTCGAGGCCGGGCCGCAGCAGGCCGACGTCGCCGCGGAACTTGTTGACCACCCAGCCGGCGACGAGCGCCTGGTCTTCGGCCGACAGCAGGGCGAGGGTGCCGAACATGGCCGCGAGGACACCGCCGCGATCGATGTCGCCGACGACGAGCACCGGCAGCCCGAACCGCCGCGCGAGCCCCATGTTGACGTAGTCCCCACCGCGCAGGTTGATCTCGGCGGGGCTCCCGGCGCCTTCGCAGACGACGACGTCATAGCGGTCGTGAAGGTCCCGAAAGGCATCGAAGGCGATCTCGGCCAGCCCGGCGCGCCCAGTGGCGTACTCACCGGCTTCGAGGGTGCCGAAGGGCTTCCCGAGCGCGACGACGTGACTGCGCCGATCGCTGCCGGGCTTGAGCAGGACGGGGTTCATGGCGGCTTCGGGTTCGACGCGGGCGGCCCGAGCCTGCAGCCACTGGGCGCGCCCGATTTCGGCGCCGTCGGCGCAGACCATGGAGTTGTTGGACATGTTCTGCGCTTTGAAGGGCGCGACGCGCACCCCGCGGCGGGCCAGCCACCGGCAGACGCCGGCGGTGACGAGGCTCTTGCCGGCGTCGGAGGTGGTGCCGGCGATCAGGAGGCCGCTCATCGCACGCTCCGCGCTTTGTCCACAGCCCGCACCGCGCCGGCGAAGTTGTCCACAGATCGCCGAACGGCCCTTCCCCGGCGCATCCTGCCGATAGACTGGACAGGGGCCGCCCCCCAGGGAGTGGCGGGGGCTGCGACGGCGGCGGCGATGGCTGCTGCGGATGCTCCGACCAGGCGCGACAACCGGACCGCGCGGCGGAGGTCGACCGGTTCCGGGTCTCGTCCCTCCCCCAGCCGCGCGCGGCTCTCCACTTCGCCGCCGTAGCTGTTCGTTCCGCCCAACCTGATGTCCAGTGCTCCGGCGAACGCCGCTTCGACCTGGCCCGCGTTGGGGCTCGGGTGGTGGCTGCCGTCGCGGTGCCAGATTCGCCATGCCTCGCGTGCGCGGCCGCCTGTCAGCGGGGCGCACAACCCCGTGAGTGCCGCGCCGATCCGTGACGGCAGCAGGTTGGCCACGTCGTCGGCGCGGGCCGTGGCCCAGCCGAACCGGCGGTACCGCGGTGACCGGTAGCCGACCATCGCGTCCAGTGTGTTCAGCGCCCGGTACCCGAGCAGGCCCGGCAGTCCGGCGACCGCGCCCCAGAACAACGGTGCGACCACCGCGTCCGACGTGTTCTCGGCGATCGACTCCGTCGCCGCGCGGGTGAGCTCGGCGGAGTCGAGCGCCGTCGCGTCGCGTGCGCAGAGGTGCGAAAGCCGCGTGCGCGCCGAAGGCACGTCGCCAGCTTCGAGCAGCCTGGCCATTTCGGCGCCTTCGGTGGCGAGGCCGCGTCCGCCGAGTACGACCCACGTACACACGGCCGTGAGCGAGAAGCGTGCGAAGGGGCTTCGCCGCGTCGCCGTCTGAAGGGCGACTCCGAGGCCGATGGCGCCGAAGGAGCACAGGCCCGCGTACACGGCTCCGCGCGGCTTCGAGTCCGCCCAGACGAGACGTTCCAGGCGCGCGGCCGCGGAGCCGAACAGTGCGACGGGGTGCCCCCGTCGGGGGTCGCCGAACAGGGTGTCGGCGACATATCCGGTAACGAGTCCGGCAGCGGTTGTCCCTAGACGGAGTGGCACGTGGCGCACGGTAGCGCGTGCACCACAATGCCGGGTATGACTGCGCCCACCGCCTCCGCGGGGAAGAAGACGTCGGCGAGGCTGACGGCCCGCCTCGCGGGCTACCTCGAGACCCTGGCACGCGCCCTCCGCCGGTACGGCCGCGACGAAGGCAAGGTGCTGGTCCTCGGCGGCGTCCGCTCGGGGAAGTCGCGGCACGCCGAACGGCTCGTCGCCGGCCACCCGCACCTCGTCTACGTCGCGCCCGGCCTGCCCGCCGGCGAGGACGACCCGGAATGGGCCGCGCGGGTGGCCGCGCACCAGGCGCGGCGGCCGTCGCACTGGAAGACCGTCGAGACCACCGACCTCGCGGGCACCCTCCGGAAGGCGACCGAGCCGCTGCTCATCGACTGCCTCGGCACCTGGCTGTCCCGCGTGCTGGACGACGTCGGTGCGTGGAAGCAGAAGCCGGGCTGGGAACACCGGCTGGACGACCGGCTCGAGGACTTCCTCGCCGCCTGGGCCGCGGCGCGGGTGCCGGTGGTCGCGGTCAGCAACGAGGTCGGCAGCGGTGTGGTGCCCGCAACGTCGTCCGGACGGCTGTTCCGTGATGTGCTGGGCGCACTCAACAACCGGGTGTCCGCCGACGCCGACCGGGTCGTGCTGGTCGTCGCGGGCCGGGCGCTCGACCTGTAGCCAGGAGGCGCCCGTGTTCGACGTTCCCGTTCCCGACCCCGCCGCCCGCGCCGCCGCGCAGGAGCGGCTCGACGGCCTGGTCAAGCCGCTCGGCGCGCTCGGCAGGCTGGAGGAGATCGCCGCCTGGCTGGCGGCGGCGCACGGGAGCGTGCCGCCGCGCCCGCTGGACGACGTCCGGGTGGTCGTCTTCGCGGGCGACCACGGCGTGTCGGCGCTGTCGGCGTACCCACGCGAGGTGACCGCGGCGATGGTGCGGGTGTTCCTGGCGGGCAAGAGCGGCGTCAACGTGCTGGCCGCGCAGGTCGGCGCGAAGGTGCGCGTGGCCGACCTGGGCGTCGACTGGGACGGCACGGACGTACCGCCCGAGGTCACGGCGCACAAGATCCGCCGCGGTTCGGGCTCGATCGACGTCGAGGACGCCCTGCTGCCGGGTGAGGCGCGGGCGGCGTTCGAGGCCGGCCGGGCGATCGCCCGCGAGGAAGCGGACGCGGACGTGCTGATCCCCGGCGACATGGGGATCGGCAACACGGCGATGTGCGCGGCCCTGGTGGCGGCCTCGCTGGGGCTGCCGGCCGCCGAGGTGGTCGGCACGGGCACCGGGGTCGACGCGGACGGCCTCGAGCGCAAGACAGCGGCGGTCGCGGCCGCGCTGACGCGGACGGCGGGCCGCACGGAGGACCCGTTCGACCGGCTGACGGCGCTGGGCAGCGCGTGCGTCGCGGCGACGGCCGGCTTCCTGGTCGAGGCGGCGGTGCTGGGGATCCCGGTGCTGCTGGACGGGGTGTTCTCCGGCGCTGCGGCCCTGGTCGCGCGGGACATCGCGCCGGGCGCGGAGCAGTGGTGGCTGGCCGGGCACCGGTCGACCGAGCCTTCGCAGGCGTTCGCGCTCAAGGCGCTCGGGCTGGAGCCGATCCTGGACTTCGGGCTGCGGCTCGGCGAAGGCAGTGGCGCGGTGCAGGCGGTACCGACACTTCGCGCGGCGCGCGCGATCTTGGCGGACATGGGTCTGCTGGCCGACTTGACGTGAGCCGCTGGACCGACTCCGCGCGGATGGCCGTCGGGACGTTGACCACCGTTCCCGTCCCGGCGCCCCGCGTCATCGACCGGCGCGTTGCCGGGGGTGCCATGCTGCTCGCTCCCCTGGCCGCCCTTCCGCTCGCCGTCGCCGCCGGGCTCGTCGTCGCCGCCGGGCAGGCCGCTCACCTTCCTCCTCTCGCCATTGCCGCCCTCGCCGTCGGGGCCGTCGCGCTCGGCAGCCGCGGGCTGCACCTCGACGGGCTCGCCGACACCGCCGACGGCCTCGGTGCTTCCTACGACCGCGCAAAGGCCCTCGACGTCATGCGCCGCGGGGACTCCGGGCCCACCGGGGTCGCGACGCTCGTGGTCGTCCTGCTCGTCCAGGTCGGCGCGCTGACCGCCGCCGGGCCGGTCACCGCGGCCGCCGGCGTCCTCGTCGGGCGCTGCACCCTCTCGATGTCCTGCGCGCGGGGCGTCCCGTCCGCCCGGCCCGAGGGGCTTGGTGCCACCGTCGCCGGCTCGGTTCCGAAGACGGCCGCCGTCGCCATCGGCGTCGCCGCCGCCGGGCTCGCCACCTTGCTGCCCGGGCTGCCGTGGTGGCGCGGCCCCCTTTCCGTGGTCCTCGCCTACGCCGTCGCCGGAGCGCTCCTGTGGCGGTGCACCAGGCGCCTCGGCGGTGTCACCGGCGACGTCCTCGGCGCCGGTGTCGAAGTCGCCGTCGCGGCCGCCCTGCTCGCGCTCGCCTGAAACTGTCGTACCCCCTTCCTAGAGTGCGACCCGTGAACCGAACCGATCGGCTGTACGCGCTCGTCGAAGAACTCCGTGCTGTCGCCCCTCGCCCGCGCAGCGCGCGCTGGCTCGCGTCCCGGTTCGAGGTGAGCGTCCGCACCGTCGAACGGGACATCGGCGCGCTGCAGCAGTCCGGCGTGCCCATCTACGCCGAGACCGGCCGCACCGGCGGGTACTGCCTCGACAAGGCGCACACGATGCCGCCGGTCAACCTGACGCCCGGCGAGGCCGTCGCCATGGCGCTCGCGCTGAGGCACCTCGACGGCACCCCCTTCCGGGCGGACGGGCAGTCGGCGCTGCGCAAGCTCGTCGCGGCGATGCGGCGGGAGGACGTCGAGGCCGCGCAGAACCTCGCCACCTGTGTCCACCTGCTCGGCAGTGGTCCCATCCCGCCGATGCCGCCCGTGCTCGGCGTCCGCCGCGTCCTGCGCCTGCGCTACACCGACCGCTCGGGCGCCGCCACCCGGCGGGACGTCGAGCCGCTCGGCTACGTCGGCAAGCCCGAGCACTGGTACCTCATCGCCTGGTGCCGGCTGCGCCGGGAGATCCGGGCGTTCCGCACCGACCGCATCGCCTCCTTCACCGTGCTGGCCGAGGTGCCGCCGCTGCGCCGGCTGCGGCCCGAAGACCTCAACATCCCCTACGGCGACGTCGAACAGCTCACTTTGGCGGGGTGAACACCGAGAAGTGGTTGCCGGCCGGGTCGAGCACGTGCGCGAACGTCACGCCGACCGGGTTGACCGTCGGTGGCCGCTGCACCCGCCCGCCGGCTTTCTCCACTTCGCGGCAGGTGGCGTCGACGTCCTCGACCAGGACGGTGAAGATCGCGTAGTTCTCCTTGCCCGTGAACAGGCCGCCGCGCGAGCCGCCGGTGTCGATGACGCGGTAGGCGGTGTCGGTGCTCGCCGCGTCGTCCTGCGCGACCTTCCAGCCGAAGACGTCGCCGTAGAACCGCTCGGCGGCCGCCGGGTCGTCGGTGCCGATCTCGAACCAGGCCACGTCGTTGAATCCGGGCATGTCGTTCCTTCCGCTGCCACGCCGGGCGTTTCCCGGCTGTGTCCACTTTCGGCCGCGGTAACGACAACCCCCTGTCGGTGTTTACAAAAGTTTCCGCAACGCGGTCAGGAACGCGTCCGTCGTCGCGCGATCGCGGACCGCCAGGCGCAAGTGGTCCGGGCCGAGGCCGGGGAACGTGTCCCCTCGCCGCACCGCGTAGCCCGCTTCGCGCAGACGCGCACGCAGAGAAGCTCCATCGGGGACGCGCACCAGCACGAACGGGCCGCGCGGGTCACCCAGCACCGGCACGCCCGCCGCCGACAAACCGGACACCAGGTACTCGCGGTCCGATTCCGCCGCGATCGCCAGCTTCTCCGCTTCCTCCAGGGCGGCCGGGCGGCAGCACGCCACCGTCGCCACCCCGGCCAGCGTGGACACCGACCACGGCACCTGCACCGCCCGGAGCCGCTCGACGACGTCCGCCGGAGCGAGCACGTAGCCCGCCCGCAGGCCCGCCAGTCCCCACGTCTTCGTCAGGCTGCGCAGCACGACGACGCCCGAGAAGCCGGACGCCAGGCTCTCGGCCTCGCCCGGGATCGCGTCCAGGAACGCCTCGTCGACCACGAGCAGCCGCCCGGGCCTCGCCAGGGAAAGCAGCGCGGACGCCGGGTGCAGGACCGACGTCGGGTTCGTCGGATTGCCGACGAACACCAGGTCGGCGTCGGCCGGGACCAGCGCCGGGTCCAGCACGAAACCGTCCGCTTCGGACAGGATCACCCGCGAGACCGGGTGACCCGCCGCCCGCAATGCCGCTTCGGGCTCGGTGAACTGGGGGTGCACGACGACGGCGTGCCGTGGCCGGAAAGCCGAAGCCAGCAGCGTGAACGCCTCCGCCGCACCCGAGGTGACCAGGACTTCCGAAGGCAGCCGGCCATGACGGACGGCGACAGTGGCCACGGCATCCACAGTGGACGGATAAGCCGCGAGGGAGTCCAAAGCGGACGCCAGTTCGGCCCGCAGCCAGGCGGGCGGCCGCGGCAGCCGGACGTTGACGGCGAGGTCGATCAGCCCCGGCCCGACCTCGCGATCACCGTGGTGGTGCAGGTCGTAGTCAGGCATGGGCCCGGACCCGCGCCGCGAACCGGTGGGCCAGCTCGGGATACCCCGCCCAGTGGACGTGCAGGTAGGACGCGTGCAGCGTCGGCGACGCGAAGCCGTCCAGCTGCCGGTCCCAGCCCCACGCCGCCGAAGTCCCGTGCGACGGCGTCACTTCGGTGCGGTGGAACTCGTGCCCGGTGACGCGCTGCCCGGCCGGCGCCAGGAGGTTGTCCTCGACGGCGACCGCGCGCCGGTAGCCGAGCTTGCCGCGCGCGGTCATCTTCGCGTCCGCGGGAACCGCGCCGACCATCGGCACGCCGTCCAGCGACTGGCACAGGTACAGCAGGCCCGCGCACTCCGCGCTCACCGGCATCCCGCGGGCGATGGCCGAAGCGACTTCGCGCCGCAACGGCGTGTTCGCCGACAGCTCCGCCGCGTGCACCTCGGGGAACCCGCCCCCGAAGTACAGCCCGGCGCACCCGTCGGGCAACGCCGTGTCCCGCAAGGGATCGATGTCGACCACGTCGACGCCGCAGGCCGCCAGCAGCTCGACGTTCTCGGTGTACCGGAAGGTGAACGCCGGTCCACCGGCGGCCGCGACCGTCACGCGTGGACCGTCCACACCGGACGGTTCCCAGGCCGGCGCGGAAAGCGGCGGCGCCGCGGATGCGATCCGGACGATCGCTTCCAGGTCGACCCCGTCGGAAACCCACGCGGCCAGCGCCGGCAGCACGTGCCGCGCTTCGGCCGCCCGCTCCGCCGCCGGGACGAGCCCCAGGTGCCGGCTCGGCGCGTGGATCTCCTCGTTGCGGTACAACGCTCCCAGCAGCGGGACGCCGGTGGCCTCCAGCGCGGACGCGATCTCGTCGAGGTGCCGCTGCGAGCCCAGCTTGTTGAGGATCACCCCGGCGAGCCGGACGCGGTTGTCGTAGTGGGCGAACCCGAGCACGGTCGCCGCGACGCTGCGAGAGGCCGCCGACGCGTCCACGACGAGCACCACCGGCGCGTCCAGCAGCCGGGCCACGTGCGCGGTCGAGGCATAGCCCTCGGTGCCGAGAGCGCCGTCGAACAGGCCCATCACGCCTTCGATGACGGCGATGTCCGCACCCGAGGAACCGTGGCGCAGCAACGGGATCAACGCGTCTTCGCCCTGCAGGAACGGGTCCAGGTTCCGCGCCGGCCGCCCCGTCGCGAGCGCGTGGTAGCTCGGGTCGATGAAGTCGGGGCCGACCTTGTGCCCGGAGACGCGGTGGCCGGCCGCGCGCAGCGCCGCCATCAGCCCCGCGGCGACGGTCGTCTTGCCGTGCCCGGACCCGGGCGCGGCGACGACCACGCGCGCTACCACTCGATCCCCCGCTGGCCCTTCTGGCCGGCGTCCATCGGGTGCTTGACCTTGGTCATCTCGGCGACCAGGTCGGCGGCCTCGACCAGCTCCGGCGGCGCGTACCGGCCGGTGATGACGACGTGCTGGTGCCCGGGCCTGTCGACCAAAGTGGACACGACGTCGTCGACGTCGAGCCAGCCCCACTTGAGCAGGTAGGAAAACTCGTCGAGAACGTAGAAGTCGTGCGCTTCGGCAGCGAGGCGGCGCTTGATCTCGGCCCAGCCCTCACGGGCATTCGAGGCGTGGTCCTCTTCGGAGCCGGACTTGCGTGCCCAGCTCCAGCCCTCGCCCATCTTGTGCCACTCGACCGGCCCGCCCTGGCCGGTGTCGTCGTGCAGCTTCCCCAACGCCTTGAACGCGGCTTCCTCGCCGACGCGCCACTTCGCCGACTTGACGAACTGGAACACGCCGATCGACCAGCCCTGGTTCCACGCCCGCAGCGCCATCCCGAACGCGGCGGTCGACTTGCCCTTCATCTCGCCGGTGTGGACGGCGAGCAGCGGCCGGTTGCGGCGCTGGCGCGTGGTCAGGCCGTCTGCCGGCACCACCGACGGTTTTCCCTGCGGCATCAGGCGGCCTTTCCGGTCCGGGCGCGGACGGCGCTCGCCAGCGATTCGGCGGCGACGTCGGCCAGCGGCACGTGCTCCGCGCCGAGGTGGGCGGCCAGGTCGGCGGCCAGGCCGAGCCGCATCTTGCCGCTTTCGCAGTCCATGACGACGGTCGTGACGCCGGTCAGCAGTCCGGCCGCGGCCTGGGCGCGGGCGACGGCGTCGGGCCCGCTGGTGGCGCGGCCGTCGGTGACGACGACCAGCAGCGGACGGCGCCGCGGGTCGCGGATCTCCTCGACGCGCAGCACCCGCGCGGCCTCCAGGAGCCCTTCCGCGAGCGGAGTCCGGCCGCCGGTCGGGAGGCCTTCGAGGCGGGACGCGGCCGCGTCGACGCTGATCGTCGGCGGCAACGCGAGTTCGGCCGCGTTGCCGCGAAATGTGACGAGCCCGACCTTGTCGCGCCGCTGGTAGGCGTCGAGCAGCAGCGAGAGCACCGCGGACTTGACCTCGCGCATGCGGGCCTTCGCGCCCATCGAGCCGGACGCGTCGACGCAGAACAGCACGAGGTTGCCTTCGCGGCCTTCGCGCAGCGCGTACCGCAGGTCCTCCGGGCGCAGCTTGAGCGCGGCGCCGTCGCGGCCGCGAGACTTCTGGTGCGGTGCTGCGGCTTTCACGGTCGCGACCAGGTGCGGCCGCCCGTCGCGGACGCTCGGCGGCTGGACGCCGATGGTGCGGCCGCTGTCGGTGATCGCGCGCGACCGGCGGCCGCGCTCGCCTTCGCCCATGCCCTTGACGCGGAAGACGCGGGCCTTGAACGTTTCGCCGGCGCCGACGGTCTTCTGCTGCCCGCCACCGTTCTGTTGCCGGGGCTGGGGTGCGTCTCCCTGGGGGACTTCCGGCGGGGCTTCCTCCGGCGTCGAGCCCGAACCTGGGCCGTCGTCCTCGGGGCCCGGGTCCGGTTGCGCGTCTTGGAGGGCCTGTTCCAGCTGCTCTTCGGAGATTCCCGGGGCGTCGAACGGGTTGCGGCGGCGCCGGTGCGGCAGCGCGAGCCGCGCGGCGACTCGGACGTCGTCGGTGGTCACCTCGTCGCGGCCGGCCCAGGCCGCGTGCGCGACGGCCGCGCGCGCGGTGACGATGTCCGCGCGCATGCCGTCGACCTCGAAGGACGCGCAGATCTCGGCGATCTGGCGCAAGGCGTCGTCGGGCAGTTTCACCGCCGGCAGAAGCCGTTGCGCCGCTTCGATGTCCGCGGCGAGCTTCGCGTCTTCGTCGGCGTACTGCGCGGCGAAGGCGTCAGGATCCGCTTCGTAGGCGAGGCGGCGCCGGACGACCTCGACGCGCTGCTCCGGGTCGCGGCTGGAGGCGACCTCGACGGTCAGCCCGAACCGGTCCAGCAGCTGCGGCCGCAGCTCGCCCTCCTCGGGGTTCATGGTGCCGATCAGGACGAACCGGGCCGCGTGCGACACCGAGACGCCCTCGCGTTCGACGGTCGCGCGGCCCATCGCGGCGGCGTCGAGCAGGGTGTCGACGAGGTGGTCGTGGAGCAGGTTGACCTCGTCGACGTAGAGCAGGCCGCGGTGCGCGGCGGCCAGCAGGCCGGGCTGGAAGTCCGTGACGCCTTCGGCGAGCGCGCGTTCGAGGTGCAGCGAGCCGATGACGCGGTCTTCGGCGGCGCCGACCGGCAGCTCGACCAGCTTCGCCGGCCGGCGGTGGCTCGTCGCGCCGTCGTGCGGGCCGTCCGGGCAGAGCGGGTCGGGAGCCGCGGGATCACAGGAAAAGCGGCAGCCGTCCACGACGTCCACACCCGGCAGCAGGCCCGCGAGCGCGCGGACCATGGTCGACTTCGCCGTGCCCTTCTCGCCCCGCACCAGCACGCCGCCGACCGCGGGGGAGATCGAGGAGAGGACCAGCGCCAGGCGCAGGTCCGGCAGCCCGACGACGGCGGTGAACGGGTACGGCTTCAACAGCACTCCTCCAGCTCGGCGACCGGCCGATCATCGCACAGCGCCCGGCTCGCTTAGGGTGGGAAATCGTGCGCGAAAAATCACGGTTGACGGTGGTGGGGATCGGGGCGGACGGGTGGGCCGGCCTGTCCGAGCAAGCCCAGGCCCTGGTGCTCGGCGCCGACGTCGTGATCGGGGCGCCGCGGCAGCTGGAGTACCTGCCGGAGGACGTCCCGTCCGAACCGTGGCCGTCGCCGCTGCTGCCCGGGCTCGACGCGCTCATCGCGGAGCACGAAGGACAGCGGATCTGCGTCCTCGCCAGCGGTGATCCGTTTTTGTCGGGGGTCGGCACTACCCTCGTGGCACATGGATACGAAGTCGAGGCGCTGCCCGCGCTCTCGTCGGTGACACTGGCCCGGGCCCGGCTGGGCTGGTCCGCCGAGGAGACCGAGGTGGTGACCCTCGTCGGCCGGTCGTCGGCCCGCGTCGCCCGGGTGCTGGCGCCGGGGCGGCGGGTGCTGGTCCTGGGTGCCGACGCGGCGGCGCTGCGCTCGCTGCTGACCGTGCGCGGGTACGGCGAGAGCGAGCTGTTCGCGCTGGAGAACCTGGGCGGGCCCGACGAGCGCATCTCCGACGGCTGGTCGGGCGAACCCGGCCCGCTGACGGTGTTCGCGCTGGCGTGCGCGGGTCCGGCGCTGCCGTTGATCGGCGTCCCGGACGACGTGTACTCCCACGACGGCCAGCTGACCAAGCGCGACCTGCGGGTGTCGGCGCTGGCCCGGCTCGCGCCGAGCCCCGGCGAGCTGCTGTGGGACGTCGGGGCGGGCGCGGGCAGCGTCGGCATCGAGTGGTCGCGCCTGCACGGGCTGAACCGCGCGATCGCGATCGAGCGCGACCCCACCCGGGCGGAGCGGATCGGGCGGAACGCGCTCGACCTGGGCGTACCGGAGCTGGAGGTGGTGACGGGCGAGGCACCGGACGCGCTGAGCGCGCTGCCGGCGCCGGACGCGGTGTTCATCGGCGGCGGGGTGACGGTGCCGGGCGTCCTCGACGCGTGCCTGGCGACGGAGGCGCGGGTGGTCGCGCACGGAGTGACGTTGGAGGCGGAGCAGGTGCTGGCGCGGGCGTATGCGCAGTACGGCGGTGAGCTGGTGCGGATCGGGGTGGAACGGGCCGGGACGCTCGGCGGCTTCACCGGGTGGACGCCGGCTCGCGTCGTGACGCAGTGGAGCAGCCGATGACCGTGCACTTCGTCGGGGCCGGCCCCGGTGCCGCCGACCTCATCACCGTGCGGGGCCGGGACCTGCTCGCCCGCTGCGACGTCTGCCTCTACCCGGGCAGCATGACCCCGCCCGACCTCCTCGCGTACTGCGCGCCCGGCACGGCACTGGTCGACACCGCGAACCTCAGCCTCGACCAGATCGTCGACAAGCTGGCCGAAGCGCACGAAGCCGGCCACGAGGTCGTCCGGCTGACCTCCGGCGATCCCTCGCTCTACAGCGCCGTCGCCGAGCAGATGCGCCGCCTGGACGCGCGGAACGTGCCCTACGACGTCGTCCCCGGGGTGCCCGCCTTCGCCGCGTCCGCGGCCGCGCTGAAGCGGGAGCTCACCGTGCCCGAAGTCGGGCAGAGCCTGGTGATCACGCGGGTCCAGGCGCGGTCCACCAAGATGCCACCCAAGGAAACCCTCGCCGCCTTCGCCGCGACCGAGGCCACCCTCGCGCTGCACCTCGCGGTCAACCACGTCGAGCGCGTCGCCGAAGAGCTGGTTCCCCACTACGGCGCGGACTGCCCGATCGCCGTGGTCGCGCTCGCGACCCAGCCCGGCGAGACCGTCGCGCGCGGGGTGCTCGGCGAACTGCCGAAACTCGTCCGGGAAGCCGGGATGACCCGGGCCGCCACGATCTTCGTCGGCCGGGTGCTCGCCGCGGCGAACTTCCCCGACAGCTTCCTCTATTCCAGTGCCCGTGACCGGGCGAACCAACCGGAGTCGTTGTGACCGAACTGCGTTGGGGCCTGCTGGCCGCCGGGACCATCGCCGCCCACTTCGCCGCGGGCGTCGACGAAAGCAAGCACGGCACGCTCGCCGCCGTCGCGGCCAGGGACGGCGGCCGCGCCCGCGAGTTCGCCACCCGCTTCGAAATCCCCAAGGCCTACGGCAGCTACGAAGACCTCCTCGCCGACCCGGACGTCGACGCCGTGTACGTCTCGACGCCGCACGCGCTGCACAAGCAGTGGGCCATCGCCGCGGCCGAAGCGGGCAAGCACGTGCTGTGCGAGAAGCCGCTGACGCTCACCGCCGCCGACGCCGAAGAGGTCATCACCGCCGCGCGCAAGAACGACGTCTTCCTCATGGAGGCGTTCATGTACCGCCTGCACCCGCAGACGCGGCGGCTCGTCGAGCTCATCGCGAGCGGCGCGATCGGCGAGGTCCGCGCGGTCGACACGACGTTCTCCTTCGACAGCAACCCCGAGGAGACCGCGCGCCTGTCCGACCCCGCGCTCGGCGGCGGCGGGATCCTGGACGTCGGCTGCTACTGCACGTCGCTGGCGCGACTGGTCGCCCAGGCCGCCACCGGGCGGGACGTCGTCGAGCCCACCGAGGTCAGCGGGATGGCGAAGCTCTCGGACGCCGGCGTCGACGAGTACGCCACCGGCCTGCTGCGCCTCCCCGGCGACATCCTCGCGACGATCTCCTGCGGCATCCGGCTCACCCGCGAGGACGGCATCCGCGTCTACGGCTCGCGCGGGCAGCTCTACGTGCCGCGACCCGCCTGGATCCACCCACTGCGCAAGCCCGGCGTCTCGCAGATCGTCCTCACCCCGGCCGAGGGCGAACCGGAGGTCATCGACGTCGAAGCGACGCAGGGCGTCTTCGCGCGCGAAGCCGACCACGTCGCCGCGCACGTCGGCGACCGGCAGGCACCGGAGCTGACCTGGGCGGAGACCCTGGCCAACATGCGCACCCTCGACCGGTGGCGCGAGGCCGTCGGCTACGGACGTCCGCGGTGATCCTGATCCTCGGGGGCACCGGCGAAGCGCGGAACCTCGCCGAAGAACTCGTCAAAAGCGACGTCCGGGTCGTGTCTTCTCTGGCCGGACGCGTCGCGCGGCCACGGCTTCCGGCCGGCGAAGTGCGCGTCGGCGGCTTCGGCGGCCCGGACGGGCTCGCGGCGTGGCTGCGCGAGAACGACGTGACGGCCGTCGTGGACGCGACGCACCCCTTCGCCGAACGCATCGGCGCGAACGCGGCGAAAGCGGCCGAACGCACCGGAATCCCCCTCCTCCGGCTCGCCAGGCCGGGCTGGGAACCCGGCGAAGACGACGTCTGGCACTGGGCGGACGACCTCGAAGACGCCGCGAAGAAGCTGCCCGGCCTCGGCGAGCGCGTCTTCCTCACCAGCGGCCGCCAGGGCCTGCCCGCCTTCGCGCACCTCGACGACCTGTGGTTCCTGATCCGCTGCGTCGACCCGCCGCAGCCGCCGCTGCCGCGGCACCACGAGCTGATCCTCGCCCGCGGCCCGTACGAAGTGGCCGCCGAACGCGAGCTGCTCGAGCGGGTCGACGTCCTGGTCACCAAGGACTCCGGCGGCCCGCAGACCGAAGCGAAGCTGACCGCGGCCCGTGAGCTCGGCAAGCCCGTCCTCGTGGTCCGGCGGCCGCCGAGACCGCGCACGGAGACCGCCGAAACCGTGGCCGAAGCCGTCGAATGGGTGCGCGACCGATGATCGAAGAGTTCTACGAAGTCCTCCGCAAGCGCCGGGACGTGCGCGGCGAGTTCACCGGCGAGCCGATCCCGGACGCGACGCTCACCCGGATCCTCGAGGCCGCGCACGCCGCGCCGAGCGTCGGGCTCACCCAGCCGTGGGACTTCGTGCTGGTCGACGACCCCGCGACGCGCGAGACGTTCGCGAAGCACGTCCACGAGGAGCGCGAGGTCTTCGCCGCGCAGCTCGACGACGACCGCGCGAGCACCTTCGCGAACATCAAGATCGAGGGCATCCTCGAGTCGAGCCTCGGCGTCGTCGTCACCTACGACCCGGCACGCGGCGCGCCCGACGTCCTCGGCCGGCACGCCATCGCCGACGCCGGCCTGTACTCGGTGTGCCTGGCGATCCAGAACCTCTGGCTCGCCGCGACCGCCGAGGGCCTCGGCGTCGGCTGGGTCAGCTTCTACCGCGAGCCGTTCCTGAGCGAGCTGCTCGGCATCCCCGGCGGCATCCGGCCGGTCGCGTGGCTGTGCGTCGGGCCGGTCAGCAGGCTGGAAACCGTGCCCGACCTGGAGCGCCACGGCTGGCGCAGCCGCCGTCCCCTGACCGAGGCCCTGCACCACGGCCGCTTCACACCGCGTGACCCGGGGGTTGCGTCAGCCGCCGACCTCTGACCCGTTAGCGTTGCGCCGATGCGTCTGATTGCCGTAGCGCTGGGGTTGCTCTCGGCCTTGTGCGCGCTGGCTTTCCCCTTCCTGCCGGTGGTGCAGGACACGGCGGAGGTCGTCTGGCCCACCGGCAGCGACACCCGCTCCGTCAACGCGCCCTTGACCGGGTACTGGGCCCAGGACCTGCGCGCCGAGCTGCCGTGCGCGGCCATCCGCTCGGTCGACGCCCGCACGAACGGGCCGGGCCTGCTGTTCGCCACCGTGCCGGACGGCCGCACCGACCCGAACGCCGGCAAGGGCGTCGGCCTCCAGCTGCGCGTCGACAACGGCGTGCTGTTCGCCTCCAGCCAGGGCCAGCAGATCGCCCAGCAGCCGCTGCCCGCCGAGAAGTGCGACGTCGAGCTGGACGTCGACGCGACGCAGATGACCCTGGCCGTGGCCGGGACGCCGATCTTCCACGCGAACGGCGACGTCCGGCCCCGCGTGGTCGGCATCTACTCCTCGATCAACTCGAGCAAGGACCCGATCGCCGGCCTGCACGTCTCGGTCGTGCCGGACACCCGCTACCAGACGTCGCCGACCGCGCTGAAGATCACCGTCGGCGTGCTCGCCGTGCTGTCGCTGATCGGCTGCATGATCGCGGTCTGGCGCCGCGACTCCGGCTTCGCCCGGCGCGCGCCGCGCTGGGCGCCGGTCGGCTGGTGGCGGCTGACGCTGCGGGACGTCACGGTGATCGCCGCGCTCGGCGCGTGGGTCTTCATCGGGCCGGTGACCTCGGACGACGGCTACATCCTGACGATGGCCCGGGTCACCGAGCAGACCGGGTTCCTGACGAACTACCACCGCTGGTTCGGCGTCGCCGAAGCGCCGTTCGGCTGGTTCTACCACGTCTACGAGCTGATGACGCACGTCAGCACGGTGCCGCCGTGGATCCGGCTGCCGTCGTTCCTGCTCGGCGTGCTCAGCTGGCTGCTGATCAGCCGCGAGGTGATGCCGCGGCTGGGCAGCCAGATCCGCACCAGCCGCCCGGCCAGCTGGGCCGCCGCGACGGTGTTCCTGATCTGGTGGATGCCCTACAACAACGGCGTCCGCCCGGAACCGGTGGCCGCGCTCGGCTCGCTGCTGGCGATCTGCGCGGTCGAGCGCACGCTGGTGACGCGGCGGCTGCTGCCGCTGTGCCTCGGCCTGACCGCGGCCGGGTTCACCCTCGCCGCGACGCCGACCGGGCTGATCGCCGTGGCGCCGTTCCTGGTCGCCGCGCGCCCCCTGTTCAAGCTGATCCGCCAGCGCGCGAACGAGAACGGCTGGATCCCGGTGCTCGCGCCGATCGCCGCGGCCGGGTTGCTCGTGCTGGTCGTCGTGTTCGCCGACCAGACGTTCGCGACCGTCCAGGAGGCGACCCGGATCCGCACCCAGGTGGGCCCGAACCTGTCGTGGTTCCAGGAGCTGGCCCGCTACCAGCTGCTGTTCGAAAGCCTGCCGGACGGCTCGGCGCCGCGCCGGTTCCCGGTGCTGCTGGTCGTGCTCTGCACGGCCACCTGCCTGGTGGTGCTGCTGCGCCGCGGTCGCATCCCCGGCGCGTCGCTCGGCCCCGCCCGCCGCCTGATCGGCACGACGGCGCTGTTCTTCCTGCTGCTGGCCCTGACGCCGACGAAGTGGACGCACCACTTCGGCGCGTTCGCCGCGGTCGGCGCGTCGATGGCGGCGCTGGCCGCGCTCGCGACGAGTTCGACGGTGCTGCGGTCGAAACGCAACCGCGCGGCCTTCCTCTCGGCGCTGCTGGTGGTCGCCGCGCTCGCCGCGACCGGGCCGAACACCTACTGGTTCGTCTCGCGCCTCGGCGTCCAGTGGACGAACGTGGCGCCGTCGATCGGCGGGATCCCGCTGTCGACGATCCTGCTGGTGGCGGCCGCGGTCGCCGGGATCTACGCGTTCGTCGAGAACGTCCGCGCGCACCGGCCGGGGCTGCCGGCCCAGTCCCAGGAAGGCCGGCTGCGCGCGCTGCGGCTCGGGTCGCTGTCGCTGGTGGTGGTCTGCGGCCTGGTGGCGGCGGGCGAGTTCGTCACGATGGCGTGGGCAATCCACAACCAGTCCGGCAGCTACAGCCTCGGCGCGGCCAACATCGGGCACCTGTTCGGCAAGAGCTGCAACCTGTCCGACCACGTGATGGTCGAGCGCGACGCGGCGACGAGCATCCTGCGCCCGCAGTCCGAGCAGCGGACGGTCGCGGAGAAGCCGAAGGAGACCGAGTCCCCGCTGCCGAACCCGGACCAGGACAACGGCCGCGTCCAGACCGGCTTCCACACCCGCGCGGTCGACGACAAGGACCCCCTGGCCGAGCCGCCGCACGGGTTCACCCCGGAGACCGTGCCGATGTGGTCGAGCTACCTCGACCCGGAGACGCGCGCGGGCCGCCTGCGCAGCGACTGGTACGCGCTGACGGAGAAGCCGGCGGACGGCCAGATCGTGGTGGCGACGGCGGGCGCGGCCCGCCGCCCGACGTCGGTGAGCCTCGACTACGGCGTCAACACGCCGGAGGGCGTGAAGATCCTGCGCAGCCAGTTCATGCTCCCCCCGGGCTCGGGCACGGGCGGCTGGAACGACACGCGCATCAACCTGCGCGACCTGCCGCCGGAGACGAACGCGGTCCGCATCAACATCGTCGACAACGACCTGACGGAGGACGGCTGGATCGCGGCCTCGGCCCCGCGCGTCCCGACGTTCACGACGCTGACGGACAAGATCGGCTCGAAGCCGGTGTACGTCGACTGGCCGGCGTCGTTCGTGTACCCGTGCGTCCAGCCGGTGACGTCCCACGACGGGATCTCGCAGGTCCCGGAGTACCGCATCACGGCGGGCGGCCTGGCGGACGAGGCGCAGTGGGCGTCGTCGACGAACGGCGGGCCGATCGGGTGGCTGGAGGAGCTGGCCGAGGAGCCGGAGGTGCCGAGCTACCTGATCGGGCAGCCGAGCCAGTCGTGGGGCCAGCTGCTGCAGATCGAGCCGTTCACCGAGGGCATCGCGCCGACCGTCGTGCACGGGGAGAAGACCGTGCCGGGGTGGTGGTCGCCGGGACCGGGGCCGAGCCAGCCCAACGGCAAGGACCCGACGCGCTGAGTCACGGCCTGCGCCACGCCGTCCGGCGGTGGAGGTCGAAGCCGGTCCGGCTGAGGTTGACCGCGCTCGCCGAATCGGGGCGGGCCGTGGCCACCGCCAGGGTGCAGCCCGCCGAGGCCGCCGCGTCGAGGCGTCGGTGCAGCAGCTCGCGCTGGGCGCCGTGGCCCCGGTGGGCGGGCAGGGTCGACGCGGCTCCGAGGACGGCGACGTCGCCGTGGATCGTCATGCCCGCCGCGGCGATCGGGACCTCCTCGGCCACCGCGAGGAACCGCCGGATCGCCGGGGCCCGGTGCTCCGCCGCCATGAACCGGGTGACCACCCCGTGCGCCCCGAAGCCCGCCAGCAGGACGCTCACGAACACGTCGACGTCGATCGCCTCCGGGGGCGTCGCAACGGGCCGCGGCTCCAGGCGCTTGACGGCCAGGAGGCGGTCCCGCGCCCGCACCAGCCCGGCCGCCGGCAGCTCGGCGAACTCGGCCGACACCACGATCGCCGGCTTGACGCCCGCCCAGACCGGGGCGTCGAGCAGGGCGATCGCCGCCGGGACCGTCTCGCGCGTCACGCCGGACACCGTGGCCAGGAAACCCAGTGCCGGGTCCGTCGCCACCGCCGCCAGAACCCCGGCCCGCTCCCACACGCGGAACCGACCCGGCACTCCGGCGTGTTCGGCGACGCCGCAGGCCAACGCGGTCCGACGGTGCAGTGCCCGTTCCGCTCTGGCCACTTCGGACGCCAAGGCCCCGCCTGCTCGCACGGGAGCACCGTATCGGTACCGCCGACCGGGCAAGCGCGATCACCCGGATACCGCAGGCGGCTCTACTCTCAGTGGCCCAAATCGATATTCGCGAGTTAACACGAATAATGCGTGAAAAAGGCACCGCCCGAAATATCCGATACCCGCATCGACTCGATCACGAAACTGGTCACCTCCGATTTCCGGAACTATTTTTCCCTTCGCCCCTCCACCGTCGCAGGGGCGAGGACTTCCCGAGGAGGACCAGTGATGCGCAGATCCGTGCTCCGGCTGATCGCACTGGCCGCCACGGCCGTGACGACCGCCGGTCTGCTGACCGGGGCCGCCGCGGCGAGCGAGCGGACCCCGCTGCCCGGCAGCACTCCGGCCTGGGCGAAATCGTCCGCGCGGACCGGGGCGGCGGATTCGGCGGCCGACGTGGCCTTCCGCGTCTACCTCGGCTGGACCGGCGACGCGGCCGCCGCGGCGAGCAGCGTCTCGACGCCCGGCTCCGCCGGCTACGGCCACTACCTCACGGCCGCGCAGTTCCGGCAGCGGTTCGCGCCGTCGCAGAACGACGTGAACGCGGTGCAGCAGTGGCTGCGCAGGGCCGGCTTCGACGTCGGCTACACCCCGGGCAACCGCCGGTACGTCCAAGCAGAGGGCACGGTCGCGCAGGCCGCAGCCGCGTTCGGCACGAGCTTCGGCGAGTACCGGGTCGCCGGCCAGACCCTCCGCGCTCCCGAACACGACCTGTCGCTGCCCGCCGATCTGCCGGCGAGCGTCAGCGCGGTCGTCGGGCTCGACGAGTCGTTCGCGCTGCTGCGGCCGTCCGCCGGGCCGGCCGCGACGCCGTCGCCCGCGTTCGTCAACGCACCGCCGTGCTCGGCCTACTACGGCGAGAAGACCACCGCGACCACGCTGACCCCCGACGGCGTCAAGGTGCCGGACGCCTACGGGCACCCGAACCCGTGGGCGCCGTGCGGGTACACGCCGGCGCAGCTGCGAAGCGCGTACGGCGTCCAGCAGGCCATCGCGGCCGGCACCGACGGCACGGGTCAGACCGTGGCGATCATCGACGCCTACGCGTCACCGACGATCGTCGCGGACGTCAACACCTACTCCCGCCTCCACGGCCTGCCGCAGCTGTCCGGCAACCAGTTCACCCAGGTGGTGCCGCCGGGTGTGTACCACCGGCCGCAGAACCCGAAGCAGGACCCGCAGGGCTGGTACGGCGAGGAAACGCTCGACGTCGAGGCGGTGCACGGCATCGCGCCGGGCGCGGACATCGTCTACGTCGGCGCGCCGAACAACTACCAGGACCTCGACGCGGCGATGAACCACGTCGTCGACCAGCACCTGGCCTCGATCGTGACGAACTCCTACGGGTTCTCGACCGAGCTGCTGCCGACCGGGTACGTCAAGCCGTTCAACGACACGCTCATCGAGGCCGCGGCGACCGGGATCGGCGTCTACTTCTCCAGCGGGGACAACGCCGACGAGACCGGCGGCGTCGCCGCGAACTTCCCGGCCGCCACCCCGGACTGGCCCGCGGTGAGCCCGTGGGTGACCGCGGTCGGCGGGACGTCGCTCGGCGTCGGCAAGAACGGCGAGTACCTCTTCGAGACCGGCTGGGAGACCGGGCGGTCGACGCTGACGAACGGCGCCTGGGTGCCGACGCCGCCGGGTGAGTTCTTCGGCGGCGCCGGCGGCGGGACGAGCCGGCTGTTCACCCAGCCCGCGTACCAGGCCGGGGTGGTGCCGAACGCCATCGCGACGGCGAACGGCGCCCGCCCGCGGCCGATGCGCGCGGTGCCGGACGTGGCCGCGCTGGCCGACCCGAACACCGGTTTCCTGGTCGGGCAGACGCAGGCGTTCCCGGACGGCACGGCGAAGTACAGCGAGTACCGCATCGGCGGCACGAGCCTGGCCTCGCCGCTGTTCGCGGCCTTCGTCGCGCTGGCGCAGCAGCGGGCCGGACGGACGTTCGGCTTCGCCAACCCGCTGCTGTACGCCAAGGCGGGCACGTCCGCGTTCCACGACGTGCGGCAGCCGCCGTCGCCGATGGCGGTCGCCCGGGTCAACTACAACAACTCGGTCGACGCCTCCGCCGGGTACTCGGCGGCGAGCCTGCGTTCGCTGGACGCCGACGCCGTGCTGACGATCCACGTCCGCGACGGCTACGACGACGTCACCGGCATCGGCAGCCCGAACGGCGCGGCGTTCCTGACCGCGCTCGGCTAGTAGCTGCGTGGGGTCCAGACGACCCCGTCCGCCGCCCGGGTGCGGCTGGACCCCACGATCAGCAGGCACCGCATGTCCACTGTGGACGGATCGAGGTCACCGAGCGTCGTGATCCGGACGTCCTCCTCCGGGCCGCCGACGTCCCGTGCCACCACCACCGGGGTCGCCGGGGCGCGGTGGCGGAGGAGGACGTCCCGGGCGTCGGCGAGCTGCGTCGTCCGGGACCTCGACGCCGGGTTGTACAGCGCCAGCACCAGATCCGCCGCGCCCGCCGCGTCCAGCCGCTGCTCGATGATCTCCCACGGCTTGAGCCGGTCGGACAGCGACAGCACGCAGTAGTCGTGGCCCAGCGGCGCGCCGACGCGTGCGGCCGCCGCCTGGGCCGCCGTCACGCCCGGCACGATCCGGACGCGCACGCCCGCGCCGTGGCCGGCCGCGACCTGCTCCAGCACCGCCGACGCCATCGCGAACACCCCCGGGTCGCCCGAGGACACCACCGCCACCCGGGAACCGCCGGCCGCCAGGGCCAGCGCTTCGCGAGCCCGGTCCGCCTCGACGCGGTTGCCGGACGCGTGCCGCCGCTGCCCCGCCTTCTGCGGGACGCGGGCGACGTACGGCCCGTACCCGACGACGTGCTCCGCCGCTTCCAGTTCCGCCGCGGCTTCCGGGGTCAGCCACTCCGGACCCGCCGGGCCGAGCCCGACCACGACGACCTCGCCCTGGCTCTCGGCAGCCGGCGAAGGAGCCGGTGCGGGCGAAACCCGGGACGCGTACGCCGGAGAAGGCAGCAGCGCCAGGGAAAAGTACGGCACCGAAGCGGGATCCACGTCCGCGAGCGGCTCGATCCGCTGCTGTCCCCAGGTCGCGCGCTCGACGTAGACGGCGTCGCCGAGCTTCCCGGCCTCCGCGAAGGCCTCGCGCACCGAGCCGAACGTCCGGCCGAGCTTGAGGACGGCCGCCGCGTCGGTGTCCGCGAGCCGCCGGGCCAGTTCCGGGGCCGGCAGCGTGCCGGGCAGCACCGTCAGCACCTCGTCCCGCTGGACCAGCGGCCGGCCGAGCACGGACGACGCCGCGCTCACCGACGTCACGCCGGGCACGACGACCGCCTCGAAACGGCCGGAAAGCCGTTCGTGCATGTACATGTACGAGCCGTAGAAGAACGGGTCGCCCTCGCAGAGCAGGACCACGTCGCGGCCGGCGTCGAGGTGCTCGGCGAGCCGTTTCGCGCTCAGCTCGTAGAAGTCGGCGATCGCGCCTTCGTACCCGCCGGGGTGGTCGGTCGTCTCGGTCGTGACCGGGTAGACGAGCTTCTCCTCGAGCTGCCCCTCACGAAGGTACGGCTCGGCGACCGACCGCGCGATGCTGCGCCCGTGCCGCGCGCAGTGGTAGGCGATCACCGAAGCCTCGGAGATCAGCCGCGCCGCCTTGACCGTCATCAGTTCCGGGTCGCCGGGGCCGAGCCCGACGCCGTACAGCGTCCCGGTCATTCTTCGACGCTCGCGAGTGCGTTGATCGCGGCGACGGCCATCGCGCTGCCGCCGCGGCGTCCGTGCACCACGAGGTAGGGCGCCGGGGCCCGCTTGGCGAGCTCCACTTTGGACTCCACCGCGCCGACGAACCCGACCGGCACGCCGATGATCGCCGCGGGCGCGCCGACGCCTTCGTCGAGGATCTCCAGCAGGCGGAACAGCGCGGTCGGCGCGTTGCCGATCGCGACGACCGAGCCGGGCAGCTTGTCGCGCCACAGTTCCAGCGCCGCCGCCGACCGCGTGGTGCCCATCCGTTCGGCGAGCCCGGGCACGCTCGGGTCGGACAGCGTGCAGAGGACTTCGTTGGCCGCGGGCAGGCGGCGCCGCGTGACGCCGCTGGCGATCATCTGCGCGTCGCACAGGACCGGCGCGCCCGCCTCGAGCGCGGCGCGGCCGGACTCGACGACGTCGAGCGTGTAGCGCAGGTCGTCGACCAGATCGACCATGCCGCAGGCGTGGATCATCCGGACCGCCAGGCCCGCCACGTCGTCGGGCAGGATCGCCAGGTCCGCCTCCTCGCGGATCGTGGCGAACGAGTGCCGGTAGATCTCGGCACCGTCCCGCAGGTAGTCGATCACAGCTTCCCTTCCATCTCGTCGAGCGGCACCCAGCGGCCGTCGATGCGGTAGCCCCCCGCTTCGGCGACAACGTCCACATGGGACTGCGACGGCTTTCCGCACCGCCGTTCGCAGCCCGAGAAGTGCGCGCGCAGGCCCGGCCGGAAGACGGCGTCGGCCCGCACGTCGGCGCGGGACTTCGCGCAGCCCGGCCGGCCGATGCACGCGGTGGTCCCCAAGGCGACGCCACCGAAGCCGAGCCGCTCGAAGACGTCGGCGGGGACGTCCGGCAGTACCAGCGACTTCCACGGCGTGACCAGCGCCGGCCCGAACTCCGCCAGTGCGCGGGCCTGCCCGGCGGTCAGCTGCCCGAAGCGCGGGACCACGCCCGCGGCCCAGCCGCCGTCCCGCTCGATCAGCCCGGCCGGGATTTCTTCCGGCGCCCTCGGCACCGGCGTCCCGCGCCAGGCCGGGTCGTCGAGTTCGGCGACGCGCCAGGCGGCTCCGCGCACCCGGCCGAACTCCAGGGCGACTTCGATCAGCGTCGCCACGGCGTCGGTGCGCGTCACGCGGCGTCCGGTGTCGCCGCCCGCGAGCACCAAGGTGCCTTCGGCAGGCCCGGTTGCCCGCCAGCAGACGTCGGCGCCTTCGCCGGCGACGTCACCGCGTCCGTCGTCGAAGGCGAAGAGGAACCGGCCGGGCAGCGAAGCCAGTTCGGGGGTGGCGCACAGCAGATCGTCCAGCGCCGCAGCCAGGCCGCGGACGTCGGCGAGCCCGCCGCGGATGCCGCTCAACGGCGACGCCAGGACGTTCCGGACCCGCTCGTGCGACGGCGAAGGCAGCAGGCCCGCGTCGGTCAGCCGCGCCGCGAGGCCGGGCCGGGTGACGCCGCGCAGCTGGACGTTGCCGCGCGAGGTGAGGTGGAGGTCGCCGTCGCCGCACGCCTCGGCGCAGTCGGCCAGCGCGCGCAGCTGCGCCGCGGAAACCGCACCGCCGGGCAGCCGGACACGGGCCAACGGGCCGTCGGCGGCCTCGTGGGGTGCGAAAACACCCGGGCACGCGTCGGCTCGCACACGCGCTGGGGTCGGCATGGGCTCACTGTAGCTGGCGGTTTTCCGGCTCCGGCGGGCCCGAACGGGGCCGGATCCGCGCGATCCCGGCGTCGAGGTCCACGTCACGCAGGGGTGGCGCGCCCTCGGCGTCCTGCTCGACGAGCATCGACATCGTTTCCCGGTGTTCCAGCTCACGCCGCTTGGTGCCGTAGAGGAACGCGGTGGTCTCTTCGAGGTAGGTCGCGGACAACCGCGCCTTGAAGCGTGAGCCGTTCTTGCGCGGCCGCAGTTCGATCGCGGCCATGACCAGCAGGATCACGACGCCGCCCGGAAGAGCCAGTCCCAGCCAGGTACCCATGCCCGGCGAACCGGGTGACCGCCGGTCAAGTTCCCGGCGCAGCAGAACTCTGATCGAATGTAGTAGGTGTGCTACATTCGATCGTATCAGTCCGATGGGGGTTGGCGATGAGAGATCCAGCTGTTCCCGCGGTTCGCGTGCGCGGGCTCCGGATGCGCTACGGCGCGAACGACGTGTTGCACGACGTCGGGTTCGAGGCTTTCCGGGGCGAGGTCGTCTGCCTGCTCGGGCCGAACGGCGCGGGCAAGACGACGACGATCGAGATCCTCGAGGGGTTCCGGATGCGGTCGGCGGGCGAGGTCGACGTCCTGGGCGTCGACCCGGCCCACGGCGGCGAAGACTGGCGGGCGCGGCTGGGGGTCGTGCTCCAGTCCTGGCGCGACCACGGGAAGTGGCGCGTCCGGGAGCTGCTCGCGCACCTCGGCCGGTACTACGCGCCGTACTCGACGGCGTCGCACCCCCGGCCGTGGGACGCCGACGAGCTGATCGCGGCCGTCGGGCTGACCGAGCACGCGCACAAGAAGCTCAAGCAGCTCTCCGGCGGCCAGCGGCGCCGGCTCGACGTCGCGATCGGCATCGTCGGGCGGCCCGAGCTGCTGTTCCTCGACGAGCCGACGGCGGGCTTCGACCCGGAGGCGCGGCGGGAGTTCCACGACCTGGTGCACCGGCTGTCCGACGAGCTGGACACCACGATCCTGCTGACCACGCACGACCTCGACGAGGCCGAGAAGCTGGCCGACCGGATCCTCATCCTCAACGGCGGCCGCATCATCGCCGACGGCTCGGCCGACGCGCTGTCGCGGCAGATCTCCGGCGAGGCCGAGGTCCGCTGGACGATCGACGGCCAGCGGTTCGTGCACCTGACGACCGAAGCGACCAAGTACGTCTACGACCTGTTCAAGCAGCACGGCGAGGCCGTCGCGGACCTCGAGGTCCGGCGGGCGTCGCTGGAGGACACGTACATGGCGCTGGTCCACCGCGCCGAAGCCGGCGGCGAGACGGAGCTGGGCCTCCAGGAAGCGGGTGCGCGATGAACGCCAGGACGGCTTCGCTGCGCTCCGGGCTGGCCCGGGGCTGGATCGAGTTCAAGCAGACCTGGACCAACTTCGACGACCTGGTCGGCCAGGTCGCGTTCACGCTGCTGCTCGTCGGCACGGTGTTCTTCATGCGGAACGCGACCGTGCCCGGCACGTCGATCTCGCTCGGCGCGGTGACCGTGCCCGGCATGCTCGGCGCGGGCGTCGTGTTCAACGGCCTGAGCGGCGCGGCGGGCTACCTCGCCATCGACCGCGAGGACGGCACGCTGCTGCGCGCCAAGGCCACCCCGCACGGAATGCTCGGCTACCTGGTCGGGAAGACCACCGCGGTGTCGCTCGGCCAGCTCAGCGGCGTCCTGGTGACGCTGGTGCCGTGCCTGGTCCTGTACGGCTCGACGCTCGCGCCAGACGGCGTCTGGTCGTACCTGCACCTGCTGGGCGTGCTGGCGCTCGGGCTGGTCGCGACGCTGCCGATCGGCGCGGCGCTGGGTTCGCTGACCAGCAGCCCGCGGTCCACGGGCTTGATCGTGCTGCCGGTCGTGGGCCTGGGCGCGATTTCGGGGATCTTCTACCCGATCACGGCACTGCCCGGCTGGGTGCAGGACATCGCCCAGGTGTTCCCCATGTACTGGATGGGCCTCGGCATGCGCTCGGCGCTGCTGCCGGACAGCGCGGTGGTCGTCGAGATCGGCCGGTCGTGGCGGCCGGTGCCGACCCTGGCGGTGCTGCTGGCGTGGTCCGTGATCGGATTGACGCTGGCCCCGGTGCTGCTGCGGCGCATGGCGCGGCGGGAAGCGGGTTCGTCGGTGGCACAGCGGCGGGAGAAGGCCATGCAGCGTGTGGGGTAACGATGAGTGAGGTCGTCTACAACCGGATCGCGATGCTGCGCGCGGAGCGGTCGATCTCGCGCCGCCAGCTGGCGGAGGCGCTGGGCGTGCACTACCAGACGATCGGCTACCTGGAACGCGGCGAGTACAGCCCCAGCCTGTTCGTGGCGCTGCGGATCGCGGAGTTCTTCGAGGTCCCGGTGGAGGTCCTGTTCTCGACGAAACCCTTCCCGCGGCTGGGCGAGCAGTCCGCCTAGGGCTTGGTGAAGTCGGCTTCGACCAGGGCGTCGACGACGTCGGACCGGCGCGTCTCGCGGACGGTCCGGTTCAGCTCGACGTGCAGGAACGGCGTGCCGCCGGCGGCCTGGCTCTGGACGTTCGTCGTCCCGGCCAGGCCCCGGCAGGGCTCTTCCCAGGCCCGGCAGACGCGGAACCCGGCTTCCTCCAGGCGGTCGGCCGCGCGGCGGGCCGCGTCCCCGGCTTCGGCGGCCCCGGCGGAGAGCACGACGTCCGCCGTGGCGAGGGTGGTGTCGGTGAACCCGTGCAGCTGGACCTGCGGCAGGCCGCGCCGGGCCAGCAGCGTCGTGACGACGTGGAAGACGGTCCCGGTGTCGTGCGCGGGGTCCTCCCGGCGCCGGTGGGCCCCGCCGACCGCGAGGATCGCGCCCGGCGTTCGTTCGAAGAGCGCGAGGCCGACCAGCTCGGTCCGCAGGTCGGACGAGGCGTGCGGTGCCTCGACCACCAGCGACGGCGGTGCGGACCGGTCGATGGCGTACAGGCCCCAGGCGCGTTCCGAGCCGGGCTCCTGGACGACGAGCGAGTCGTCGCGCACCGAAAACCCCAGCTCGCCGAGGTCGTGCGGGGCGCCGTCGAGGAACGCGGCGAACCCGGCTTCGGCGGCGGCCAGCTCGGCCGCGGTCGCCCGGCGGTAGGGGCCGCGGCTCGACTGGGCCGCGGTGAAGTCACGGAGGAAGGCGTCCAAGCCGCCAGGTTACCGAGCGCCGGGTCAACATCACCTTGACGCACCTCGACCGGCACCGGAGAGTGGAGCCGATACCCACGCATCGGCAGGTGGAGGAACCCGGTGAGAGTCCGGGGCGGTCCCGCCACTGTCATCGGGGAGTGCTGTGTCCGATTGCCCCTCCGAGGGAGGGAGTAGGTCGGGGCCCCGAGAGCCAGGAACTCCGGCCGGCGCGCCCGTCTACCCGGGGCGCGGACCCCGAGGAGGAACCTCGTGATCCTGCTTCTGTCCACTTCGGACACCGACCTGCTCAGCGCCCGTTCGGCCGACGCGGAGTTCCGGCTGGCCAACCCCTCGCGCATCGACGTCGCCGAGCTGCCCGCGCTCTTGGATGGCGTGCGGATCGTGGTCGTCCGCATCCTCGGCACCCCGCGGACCTGGCAGGACGGCCTGGACACGGTGCGGGCGTCGGGCGCGCACGTCGTCGTCCTGGGCGGGGAGCAGACGCCGGACGCCGAGCTGATGAAGCTCTCGACCGTCCCGGCGGGCATCGCCGCCGAAGCCCACGCCTACCTCGCGCAGGGCGGCCCGGCGAACCTCACCCAGCTGCACCGGTTCCTCTCCGACACGCTCCTGCTGACCGGCGACGGCTTCGAGCCGCCCGCGGTGCAACCCGCGTGGGGCGTCCTCGAACGTCCTTCGCGAGGTGACGGCCCGGTCATCGGGATCCTCTACTACCGGGCGCACCACCTGTCCGGGAACACCGCCTTCGTGCACGCGCTCGCCGACGAGATCGAAGCGGCGGGCGGACGCGCGTTGCCGATCTACTGCGCTTCGCTGCGAACGCGCGAGCCGGAGATGATGGCCGAGCTGGCGTCCGTGGACGCCTTGCTGGTCACCGTCCTGGCGGCGGGCGGCACGCGGCCGTCCGAGGTGGGTGCCGGGGGCGACGACGAGGCGTGGGACGTCGCCGAGATGGCCGCGCTCGACGTCCCGATCCTGCAGGCGCTGTGCCTGACCAGCGACCGCGAGACGTGGGCGGCCAACGACGACGGCCTGTCGCCGCTCGACGCCGGGAACCAGATGGCCGTCCCGGAGTTCGACGGGCGGCTGATCACGGTGCCGTTCTCGTTCAAGGAGCTGGACGAGGACGGTCTCCCCCGGTACGTGCCGGACGCCGAACGCGCGTCCCGCGTCGCCCGCATCGCGCTGGCGCACGCCCGGCTGCGGCACACGCCCCCGGCTTCTCGACGCATCGCGCTGATGCTGTCCGCGTACCCGACGAAGCACTCTCGCGTCGGCAACGCGGTCGGGCTGGACACGCCCGCGTCGGCGATCGAGCTGCTGCGGCGGATGCGGGACCTGGGCTACGACCTGGGTCCGGACGCCTTCCCCGGCGTCGACCCGACCGGCACCGACCAGCCCGACGGCGACGCGCTGATCCACGCGCTGATCGCGGCCGGCGGCCAGGACCCGGAGTGGCTGACCGAGGAACAGCTGTCCGGGAACCCGATCCGCGTGCCCGCCGCGCGCTACCGAGAGTGGTTCTCCCAGCTGCCGGCCGAGCTGCGTTCGGCGATGGAGGAGCACTGGGGCACGGCGCCGGGGCAGCTGTACGTCGACAACGGCGACATCGTGCTGGCGTCGCTGCAGAGCGGCAACGTGATCATCATGATCCAGCCGCCGCGCGGGTTCGGCGAGAACCCCGTCGCGATCTACCACAACCCGGACCTGCCGCCGAGCCACCACTACCTGGCCGCCTACCGGTGGCTGGAGGAGGAGTTCGGCGCGCACGCCGTCGTCCACCTCGGCAAGCACGGGTCCCTCGAATGGCTGCCGGGCAAGACCGCCGGGCTCTCGGCGTCGTGTGCGCCGGACGCCGTCCTCGGGAACCTGCCGCTGGTCTACCCGTTCCTGATCAACGACCCGGGCGAGGGCGCGCAGGCGAAGCGGCGGGCGCACGCGACGATCGTCGACCACCTGATCCCGCCGATGGCCCGGGCGGAGTCCTACGGCGACCTGGCGCGGCTGGAGCAGCTGCTGGACGAGCACGCGAACATCGCGGCGATGGACCCGGCGAAGCTGCCGGCGATCCGCGCCCAGATCTGGACGCTGATCCAGGCGGCGAAGCTGGACCACGACCTCGGCGTCGACGAGCGCCCGCACGACGCGGAGTTCGACGACTTCCTGCTGCACATCGACGGCTGGCTGTGCGAGGTCAAGGACGCCCAGATCCGCGACGGGCTCCACGTCCTGGGTTCGGCGCCCACCGGCGAAGCGCGCGTCAACCTGGTGCTGGCGATGCTGCGGGCGCAGCAGATGTGGGGCGGCAAGCAGGGCGCGGTGCCGGGCCTGCGGTCGGCCCTGGGACTGAAGGAAGAGGCGTCACTGTCCGAAGTGGACGCCGTCGAGACGACCGCGCGCGAGCTGGTCCAGGCGATGGAGATGCGGGGCTGGGACGCCACCGCGGTCGCTTCGGTGGCGCCGGACCCCGACGTCGCGCGCGTTCTTTCGTTCGCGGCTTCGGAGATCGTGCCCCGGCTGGCGGGGACGACGGCCGAGCTGGACGCGGTGCTGCACGCCCTGGACGGCGGCTACATCCCGGCGGGGCCGAGCGGGTCGCCGTTGCGCGGGCTGGTGAACGTCCTGCCGACGGGCCGCAACTTCTACACCGTCGACCCGAAGGCCATCCCGAGCCGCCTGGCGTGGGAGACGGGCCAGGCGCTGGCGGAGTCGCTGCTTCGCCGCTATCGCGAGGACACCGGCGATTGGCCGCGCTCGGTCGGGCTGTCGGTGTGGGGCACGTCGGCGATGCGCACGTCCGGCGACGACGCCGCGGAAGTCCTGGCACTGCTGGGCGTCCAGCCGGTGTGGGACGAGGCTTCGCGGCGGGTGACGGGCATCGAGGCCATTCCGCTGCCGGAGCTGGGCCGTCCTCGCATCGACGTGACGATCCGGATCAGCGGCTTCTTCCGGGACGCGTTCCCGCACGTGATCACGCTTCTCGACGACGCGGTGCGCCTGGTGGCCTCTTTGGACGAACCGTCGTCGGAGAACTTCGTCCGGGCGCACGTTTCCGCGGACCTGGCTTCGCACGGCGACGCCCGCCGCGCGACCACGCGGATCTTCGGCTCGAAGCCGGGCGCGTACGGCGCGGGTCTGCTGCCCCTGATGGACAGCGGGAACTGGCGCGACGACAAGGATCTGGCGGAGGTGTACGCGGTCTGGGGCGGTTTCGCGTACGGCCGCGACCTGGACGGCCGCCCGGCGCGCGAGGACATGGAGAACTCGTACAAGCGCATCGTGGTGGCGGCGAAGAACACGGACACGCGCGAGCACGACATCGCCGATTCCGACGACTACTTCCAGTACCACGGCGGGATGATCGCGACGGTCCGCGCGCTGACGGGGACGGCCCCGGTGTCCTACGTGGGCGACAGCACGTCACCGGACGCGGTCCGCACGCGAACGCTGGGCGAGGAGACGGCCCGGGTGTTCCGCGCCAGGGTGGTCAACCCGCGCTGGCTGGCGGCGATGCGACGGCACGGCTACAAGGGGGCGTTCGAGCTCGCGGCCACAGTGGACTACCTGTTCGGCTTCGACGCCACGGCGGGCGTGGTCGGCGACTGGATGTACGAGAAGCTGACCGAGTCGTACGTGCTGGACGAGGTGAACCAGGAGTTCCTGCGGCAGGCGAACCCGTGGGCGTTGCGGGGGATCGTGGAGCGGCTGAACGAGGCCGCGGACCGCGGGCTGTGGGAGGAGCCGGACCCGTCGCTGCTGGAGAAGATGCGCGAGGTGTACCTGTCGTTGGAAGGTGACCTCGAGGCGGAGTAGAAACGCCCGGGAAACGCGGGCCGGAGTTGGGTGGCGGTCATGATCACCGCCGCTCCCCCGAAGACCCGCTCCTGGGCGCTTCCCCTCGTCTGCCTCGGCGCCGCCGTGCTCTACGCCTGGAAGATCGGCGACGGCCAGCTCGGCAACACCTACTACTCCGCCGCCGCCAAGTCGATGACGGGAAGCTTCACCAACTTCCTCTTCGGCTCCTTCGACCCCTACGGCGTCGTCACCGTCGACAAACCGCCTCTCGCGTTGTGGCCGCAAGCGCTTTCAGTGCTGATCTTCGGCTACCACGGCTGGGCCCTGCTGCTGCCCCAGGTCCTCGAAGGCGTCGCGGCGGTGTTCCTGCTGCACCGGACCGTCCGGATCTGGGCCGGCGAGAACGTCGCCCTGCTGGCCGCCGCCATCCTCGCGCTGACGCCGGTCACCGTCGTCATCAACCGCGACAACAACCCGGACACGCTGCTCGTGCTCTTCCTCGTCGCCGCCGCGTACGCGCTCACCCGCGCGCTCCGCGGCGGCCGGCACTGGCTGTGGTGGTGCGCCTTCTTCGTCGGCTGCGGCTTCCTCACCAAGATGCTGCAGGCGTGGATCATCGTCCCCGCGCTGGTCGCCGCCTACCTCGCCGGGACGAACGGGCCGCTCAAGCGCAGGCTGCTCGACGTCCTCGGCGCGGGCCCCGTGCTCGTCGTCTCGTCGTTCTGGTGGATCGCCCTGTACGACTGGTGGCCCGGTGCCAAGCCCTACATGGGCGGCAGCGAGGACGGCTCCGCGTGGGACCTCGTCTTCGGCTACAACGGCTTCGGCCGTCTCTCCGGCGACGGCGAGGGCGGCGGCATGATGATCATGCGCAACGGGCAGCAGACCATGAGCTCCTTCGGCGGCGACCCCGGACCCGGCCGGATGTTCAACGACCTGGTCGGCGGGCAGATCTCGTGGCTGCTGCCCCTCGCGCTCGTCGTCCTGGCCGTCCTCGGCCGCCGGTGGCGTGACGCCGGCTGGCTGCTCTGGGGCGGCTGGCTGCTCGTGACGGGCGTGGTCTTCAGCTTCGCCGGCGGCATCTGGCACCCGTACTACACGACGGCGATGGCCCCCGCCGTCGCCGCGGTCTCCGCCGCCGGACTGGCGCTGCTGTGGCGCCGGCACCGGCGGACCGTGCTCCCCCTGGTCGTCGCGCTGACCGCGGCCTGGGCGTTCGTCCTGACCTCGCGCGACACGTCGTTCCACGGCTGGACGCGCTGGGCGGTGGCCGGCACCGCCGTGGCGGCGATCGCGGGCCTGCTCGTCGCGCGCGACCGCTGGACGCTCGCCGCCGCGCTGGTGCCGCTGCTGCTCACGCCCGCCGTGTGGTCCTACGCCGCCGCGCAGAGCACGTCGGCCGGGACGCTGCCCGCCGCCGGGCCCGCCGCGCCCGGGAGCCCGAGCGCTCCCGGCGGCCCGGTCGTCTCCGGTGGACCGGGCGGGCCCGGTGGACCCGGCGGGCCGGGACCGCGGCCCCGGCTGATGATCGGCGGTGGCGCCGACGGCACCGCCACGCTGTCCGACGAGCAACGCCGCATCCTCGACTACGCCCGCCGCGACGGCACCGAGATCACCCTCGCGGTGAACGCCGAGGCGAGCGCGGTCGCGCCGTTCCTCATCGACTCCGACGCGACCGTCATCGGCATGGGCGGCTTCGGCGGCCGCGACAACGCACCTTCGGTCGCGCAGCTCGACCGCTGGCTCGCCGAAGGCAAGCTGCGGTACGTGCTGAGCGGCGCCGGCACCGCGCAGGGCATGCCGCCGCGCAGCGCCGCCCAGAGCGAACGCCAACGGTGGATCGAGCGGCACTGCACGACCGTCGACGCGGGCGCGTACGGCGGCCGGAAGGCGCCCGCGCAGGACGGCGGCCCGGTGCGGATCGGCGGCGCGGACACCCTCTACCGGTGCCGCTAACGGCGAGGAAACACCGGCGCGGCGATCATCGGGGCATGCGGGTGCTGGTGGTGGAGGACGAGCCGATGCTCGCGGAGGCGATCGCGGAGTGGCTGCGCGACGAGTCGCACGCGGTCGACATCGCCCACGACGGCGGTGCCGCGCTCGACCGGATCGCCGTCCACGACTACGACGTCGTCGTGCTCGACCGGGACCTGCCGGTCGTGCACGGCGACGACGTCTGCCGTCAGGTCGTCGCGTCCGAGGCGGCGACGCGGGTGCTGATGCTCACCGCCGCCGTCGAGGTCACCGACCGCGTCGCGGGGCTGTCCCTCGGCGCCGACGACTACCTGACGAAGCCGTTCGCCTTCCCCGAGCTGGCCGCGCGCATCCAGTCGCTGGGGCGGCGCTGCCGTCCGGCCGCGCCGCCGGTGCTGTGCCGCTCCGGCGTCACGCTCGACCCGGCGCGGCACGAGGTCTTCCGCGACGGGCGTTACCTCCCGCTGTCCAAAAAGGAGTTCGCCGTGCTCGCCGAGCTGCTGCGCGCGGACGGCGCCGCCGTGTCCGCCGAACACCTGCTGGAGAAGGCGTGGGACGAGCACGCGGACCCGTTCACCGGCGCGGTCCGGCTCACCATCCTCAAGCTGCGGCGCAAGCTCGGCGACCCGCCGCTGGTGGAGACGGTCACCGGCGTCGGCTACCGCCTCCGGTGAGCCTCCGGCTGCGGCTGACCGTGCTGTACGGCAGCCTGTTCCTGCTGGCGGGCGGCGTGCTGCTGGGCGTGACGTACCTGCTGTTCACCCAGCAGGTCGGCCGGCGCGTCACGTTAATCACGGGCGTCGCGCCGGCGGGCCTGCCGATGCTGCCGTCCCCGGAATCCCTCGACGAGCAGGCGCGGCAGGTGCGCGCCGCGGCGGCGACGTCGCTGCTGACGCAAGGGGCGATCGCGCTCGGCGCGGTGGCGGTGCTGGCGGCCGGGCTGGGCTGGCTGGTGGCGGGCCGCGCGCTGGCGCCGTTGCGGCAGGTGACGGACACCGCGCGCGGCATCGCGGCGGCGGCCGACCCCGGCGGCCACGCGCGGATCGCGTTGCGCGGCCCGGACGACGAGGTGAAGGACCTCGCCGACGCGTTCGACGTGATGGTCGAGCGCCTCGACCGCTCGTTCGACGCGCAACGCAGGTTCGTCGCGAACGCGTCGCACGAGCTGCGCACGCCGTTGACGCTGAACCGGTCGCTGGTCGAGGTGGCGATGCACCGCCGCACGGCCTCCGACGACGTCCGGCAGCTCGGCGGCAAGCTGCTGGAGATCAACGCGCGGCACGAGAAGCTGATCAGCGGGTTGCTGCTGCTGGCCCGGTCGGAGAGCGCGCTGACCGAGCGGTGCCCGGTGGACCTGGCGGCGGTGGTCGCGCACGTGGTCCCGCCGGAGGTTCTCACGGATCTCGGCGAGGCGACGGCGCTCGGCGATGCGCTGATGCTGGAACGGCTGGCGCACAACCTGGTGGAGAACGGGATCCGCCACAACGTGCCGGACGGCTGGGTGCGCGTGGCGACGCGGTCGCTGCCCGGGCGGGTGGAGCTGGCGGTGGCGAACAGCGGACCGGTGATCCCGCCGGCGGAGGTGCCGGCGCTGTTCGACCCGTTCCACCGGCGGGCCCGGGTGGCCGCGGAGGGCGCGGGGCTGGGGTTGTCGATCGTGCGGTCCGTCGCGCACGCGCACGGCGGCGAGGTCGCGGCGACAGCGCGGCCGGAAGGCGGCCTGGTGGTGGTCGTGTCGCTCCCGCGAGGGTGACTTTCTCACCTGATGCTCGGACGAATATCGGATATTCCGGCGCTTTTCGCCCGTCATTCGACAGTCTCCGACGATCGCGTCTTGACTTCGTCAATGGTCTAGTCCAATAGTTTGTCCACCCTCGATCCCCACCGGGAGGACAGATCATGCGCAGGAGCAGACTGGCCGCCATCGGGCTCGCCGCCGCCACTTTCGCCGCCACCGCCGTGAGCCTCGTGCTCGGTGCGCCGTCGGCCACCGCGGCGTTGAGCAACAACTGGTACGCCGCCGCGCCCTACCTCATGCCCGTGAGCAACAACCCGCCGGACCCGATCACCGTGATGAACGCGACCGGGCTCAAGGCGTTCCAGCTGGCGTTCATCCTGGCGCCCAACGGCGGCGGCTGCAGCCCGACCTGGGACGGCACCAACGCGGTCTCCTCCGACACCACGGTCGCGAACGTGATTTCGCGGATCCGGTCCAACGGCGGTGACGTCTCGGTGTCCGTCGGCGGCTACGGCGGCACGAAGCTGGGCCAGACCTGCGGCACCGTCGCGGCGACCGCCGCCGCGTACCAGCAGGTCATCACGAAGTACTCGCTCAAGGCCATCGACTTCGACCTCGAAGAGCCCGAGTACGAGAACACCGCGGCCATCGCGAACGAGCTCGGCGCGGCGAAGACGTTGCAGGCCAACAACCCCGGCCTGTTCGTGTCGGTGACCATGCCGGGCACCGCGGCCGGCACCGGCTGGTTCGGCACGCAGCTGCTCGACCAGGCGAAGTCGATCGGCTTCGCGCCCAACAACTTCTCGATCATGCCGTTCGACGGCGGCTTCAACGGCGGCTCGTCGCAGGTGTCGGCGCTGGAAGCGTTCCACGGCCTGCTGACGTCGCACATGGGCTGGGACAGCGCGACCGCGTACTCGCACGAAGGCTTTTCCGGCATGAACGGCAAGTCGGACGCGGCCGAGATGTTCTACACCGCGGACTTCCAGACGGTCTACGACTACGCGACCAGCCACGGCCTCGGCCGCTTCACGTTCTGGTCGGTCAACCGCGACCGCGCCTGCGTCGGCACGACCGACAACGGCGTCTGCAGCAACGTCCCGCAGAACGACTGGGACTTCACGAAGTTCAGCGTCCGGTTCGCCGGGGCGACCCCGCCGCAGACGACCCCGACCGCGACGACGACCCCGACCACCCCCGGCGGCGGCTCGTGCACCGCGGCGGAGTGGGACCGGACGAAGGTCTACGTCAAGGACAACGTCGTCTCGCACAACGGCCACAAGTGGACGGCCAAGTGGTGGACGCAGGGCGAAGAGCCCGGCACCACCGGCGAGTGGGGCGTCTGGGCGGACAACGGCGCCTGCTAGCGCTCTCAGAATTCGAGGTGGGTGTTCTCGCGCTGGACCTCCGGGGTCAGCGCGGGCACCTCGACGACGTGCCGCCCGGCTTCGCGCAACAGCTCGGTTCCCCGGGCGTCGACGAAGACGGGCGGCTCGCGCCACGCGAAGACGACCCGCGGGATCCCGGCGTCGAGGATGAGCTGCGTGCAGCTGCGCGGGTGGGAGCTGCGGTGGCTGCACGGCTCCAGCGAGCTGTACATCGTGGCGCCGGCCAGTCGCGGGTCTCCGTCGCATTTGGCGAGCGCGGCTTCCTCGGCGTGGTTGAGCGGATCACCCTCCCCGGAATGCCCGGTCGCGACGACTTCGCCGTCGGCGTCGGTGATGACGGCCCCGACCCGGAAGGTGTGGCTGGGCGGGCACTCGGCGGCGAGGGCGATGGCTTCCCGCAGGCGCGCGATGTCCCGGCCGGTCGGCTCGGGCGCCGCGCGGTACCGGAGGATGGCCATTCCCTGCAGTTCTTCGACGCCGGTGAGCGTCAGCGGACGCGGGTAGAGCCCGGGCCCGACGAACCGCGGCGCGTCCGGCTGCCCGACGAAGAACGGCGCGATCGCGAGCCGCAGCTCGTCAGCGAGGCCTTCGGTGAGGAACCGGGTGTGGATCCCGCCGCCGCCTTCGACCAGCAGGTTTTCGATACCGCGCGCGCCGAGGTCGTCGAGGATCCGGCCGAATTCGGGCGGATTCCCGGCGTCGACGACGGTGGCGACGTCCTTCAGCGCGTCGGCGGCCCCGGGCGGGGCGTAGACGATCTTTTCGGTGTCCCCGACGGTGAAGAACTGCGCGTGGGGGTCGAGGCCGCGCGTGGTCACGGTGACCTTGACGGGTTGTTCGGGTTTTCCGCTTTCGAGACGTTGTCGCCGCAGCTCCGGGGACCGCACGAGCAGCCGCGGGTTGTCGGCCCGCACGGTCCCGGCGCCGACGAAGATCGCATCGGCCTCGGCCCGCAACCGGTCCACGACGGCAAAGTCGTCCTCAGTGGACAGCACGAGCCGGTCGGGCGAGGTGTCGTCGAGGAAGCCGTCGAGCGACTGCGCGGCGGACAGCAGGACGTGCGGCCGGGTGATCACGCGGCCCAGTATGCCGTAACGCCTTCGGTGATCCGGGCGTCTCACGACGTATCCCTGTCGAGCCCATCCCCCGGAGCTTTCTGAACATGACAACGCGAGGCTGGTACAAGGAGCGGACGCTGACCACGGTCGACACGGTCGGCCGCGAGGTGTCGGTGACGACGGGGCTCACCCGCGACCCGGAGGGCCGCCTGGTGGCGGCCATAGCGATCAGCGACGGCCCGACGGCGATCTACCGCTACGCGGGCGACGTGGGAGAAGACACGGAGCTGGTACTGAACGCGACGGACACGGTGAAGGAACTCCGCCGGCTGGCGAGCATGGGACCGACGATCTAGCTGTACTGACCACGGTGGTTGGGTACGGGACGACACGTGATCGGATGATCTTGGTGTAAGGGAGGGCCTCCGGGTTCGGTGTGGATTGCGACATCT
>NZ_JBFANX010000037.1:0-60260 GCF_040675005.1 Amycolatopsis sp. NPDC049691 | reverse complement strand
GGCCCCCCCCCGGGGCTGGCACTCCCCCGGCCGCGGGGGCCGGCCGCGCGCGGCCGGCCCCGACGAGGTCCGCGGACGCGGAAGAAGGGGGTGCGGGGTCCGGCGGGCGTCAGCCTTCGCCGGTGAGCTTCCCGCGGAGCTGCTCCAGGGTCTGCGACAGCAGCCGGGAGACGTGCATCTGGGAGATCCCGACCCGGTCGGCGATCTGCGTCTGCGTCAAGCCGCCGAAGAACCGCATCACCAGGATCGCGCGCTCCCGCTTGGGCAGCTCCTGCAGCAGGGGCTGGAGGGCCTCGTGGTTCTCCACCATGGCCATCTCGTGGTCGGGTTCCCCCATGGTGTCCGCCAGCGACAGCGCCTCGGCGTCGTCGTGCACCGGCTTGTCGACCGACAGGGCCTGGTAGGCGTTGCCGGCCACCAGCCCTTCGCGGACCTCTTCGACGTCCAGGTTCAGGTGCTCGGCCAGCTCGGTCGGCGTCGGGGCGCGGCCGAGGCGCTGCGACAGCACCGCCGAGCCCTGGCTCAGGGACAGGTGCAGTTCCTTGAGCCGCCGCGGCACCCGCACCGACCAGCCGGTGTCCCGGAAGTGCCGCCGCACCTCGCCCATGATCGTCGGGACGGCGAAGGACAGGAAGTCGTGGCCCCGGGTGGGGTCGAACCGGTCGACGGCGTTGATCAGGCCGATCCGCGCCACCTGGACCAGGTCCTCCCGGGGCTCGCCGCGTCCGGAAAACCGGGTCGCGATGTGCTCGGCCAGCGGCAGGAGCTCGGTCACCAGCTTGCTCCGGACCGCCTCCCGCCGCGGGTCGTCGACGTCCAGGGTCCCCAGTTCCTCGAACAGCGGTTCACAGTGGGCGTATTCGTCCGGGCGGTGGAGGAGGGTTTTCCGCTCGCCGCTCACGCGCTCGTTCCCGGGTTCAGCACCAGCTCGATCGTGACGATGCCCGCGCCTCCACCGGGAAGGACGTCGCAGTGCGCGGTCACCGACCGGCTCAACGTGGTGAGTACGTGCCAGCCGAACGTGCGGTCGCTGGGCGGCCGCGCGTCGGTCGACCGGGTGGAGACGACGACGTGCAGGCCGTCGGCCGCCTGGAGGAACCGGCAGTGCAGCTGGGTGCCGAGCTCGGCCAGCTGGACGAGCTGCGCGCACGCCTCGTCGACGGCCATCTTCGCGTCGGCGATGGCGTCCAGGCCGAAGTCCGCCCGCGACACGACGCCATGCGTCAGCATCCGGACCAGCGGGATCTGCTCCGCCATGGCGGGCAGGCGCAGCTCCACCGGCTCTTCGAGCAGCTCGTCCAACGTCGGCTTGCCGCCGTGCGAGCCGCCGCTTCGTGTTTCTTCCATGCGGGAGGTACTACCCATCTGGGGGAATGCCGACACTTGCTGATCAGGGGTTTCCGGTTTCGTCACCGGCCCAGCGCCCGTTCGAGTTCCTTCTTGGTCATCGTCGAGCGGCCGTTGATGTTCCGCTTCTTCGCTTCGTTGTACAGCTGGTCCTTGGTGGGCCCGCCCGGGCCCTTGCGGTTCCCGGAGCGCTCGCCACCGCGCTGTTGCGGCGACTTGTCCTTCACCGAAGTCTTGCTGGCCTGCCGGGATTCGCCCGACTGCGCGCGGTTCTTGTTCACGGTCCGGGCCGCGATCTCCTTGGCCCGCTTCGTGCTCGCCCCGCGGTCCTCGGCCGAGTCCTTGACGTGCTCATACTGCCGTTCACGCTTGGCGCTCCACGATCGAGGCATGGCACACTCCCTTCTCTCGCGGGCGGGGTACCCGGTTGATCACCCGGTAAACCCCGCGACGTCCCGGTTACCCGCGCCGACGGCTGGGTACGCGGGGAGCTGACCGAGAGGAGGCGCCGATGAAGATCGGCTACACGCTGATGACCGAGCAGGCCGGGGCGAACGACCTGGTCCGCTTCGCCGCCGGTGCGGAACAGGCCGGCTTCGACTTCGAGGTCATGAGCGACCACTACTCGCCGTGGCTGGACGAGCAGGGGCACGCGCCCTACGCCTGGAGCGTGCTGGGCGCGGTCACCCAGAGCACCGAACGCGTCGAGCTGATGACCTACGTGACCTGCCCGACCATGCGGTACCACCCGGCGGTCGTCGCGCAGAAGGCGGCGACAGTCCAGGCGCTCTCGGACGGCCGGTTCACCCTCGGGCTCGGCGCGGGGGAGAACCTCAACGAGCACGTCGTCGGCCGCGGCTGGCCGCCGGCGAACGTGCGGCACGACATGCTCGCCGAAGCCCTGCAGATCATCGGCGGCCTCTTCGACGGCGGCTACTTCGACTACGAGGGCAAGCACTTCCGCGTCGACTCCGCGAAGCTGTGGGACCTGCCGGAGACGCGCGTGCCGATCGGTGTCGCGGTGTCCGGTTCGCAGTCGATCCGGCGGTTCGCCCCGGTCGCCGACGCGATGATCGCCGTCGAGCCGAAGGCCGAGCTGTCGAGCGAGTGGGACGCGACGAAGCTCGGGCCGCCGAGCCGCAAGATCGGGCAGATGCCGATCTCCTGGGGAACCGACCGCGACGCGGCCGTGAAGCGCGCCCACGAGCAGTTCCGCTGGTTCGCCGGCGGCTGGAAGGTCAACGCCGAGCTGCCCGGCCCGGCCGGGTTCGCCGGGGCCACGCAGTTCGTCCGCGAGGACGACGTCGCCGGCTCGATCCCGTGCGGCGCGGACGTCGAGCCGATCGTCGAGGGCCTGCGCGAGTTCGAGCGGGCCGGTTTCACCGACGTCGCCCTGGTCCAGATCGGCGGCGACCAGCAGGACGGCTTCCTCGACTTCGCCGAAAAGGAGCTGCTCCCGGCACTGCGGGAGTAATTGCACCCGTTCGGGGGAACGCGGCGCGTGGTCATCAGGAGTAGTACGCGGGTACGGGACAGTCCGGCGACAAGGAGTTGCGGATGACCGAGGTGAAGCCGGCGCCGAGCCTGCGGGCGGTGCCGCTGGCGGTGGCGCGGCGGGGACCGAAGGGCGGGACGCTGCTCGCCCTGTTCCGGACCACCGACCCGAAGACGATCGGGCTGCTGTACCTGACGACGTCGTTCGCCTTCTTCATGGCGGGCGGCGCGATGGCGCTGCTGATGCGGGGCGAGCTGGCCCGGCCGGGACTGCAGTTCCTTTCCCCGGAGCAGTACAACCAGCTGTTCACCATGCACGGCACGATCATGCTGCTGCTCTACGCCACCCCGAACCTGTTCGGGTTCGCCAACTACATCCTGCCGCTGCAGATCGGCGCGCCGGACGTCGCGTTCCCCCGGCTCAACGCGTTCGCCTACTGGCTCTACCTGTTCGGCGGGCTGATCGTGATCAGCTCGTTCCTCACCCCGGGCGGCGCGCCCGACTTCGGCTGGACGGCCTACACGCCGCTGTCCAACGCGATCCACTCGCCGGGCGTCGGCGGGGACCTGTGGATCATGGGCCTGATCGTGTCCGGGCTGGGCACGATCCTGGGCGGGGTCAACATGGTCACCACGATCGTGACCCTGCGCGCGCCCGGGATGACCATGTGGCGGATGCCGATCTTCACCTGGAACATCCTGTTCACCGCCGTGCTGATCCTGCTGGCGTTCCCGATCCTCACGGCCGCGCTGTTCGGCCTGGAGGCGGATCGCCGGCTCGGGGCGCACGTGTTCGACCCCGAGAACGGCGGGGCGATCATGTTCCAGCACCTGTTCTGGTTCTTCGGGCACCCCGAGGTCTACATCGTGGCGCTGCCGTACTTCGGGATCGTCACCGAGATCGTCCCGGTGTTCAGCCGCAAACCGCTCTACGGCTACCGGCTGATGGTGTTCGCGACCGTCGGGATCACCGGGCTGTCGGCGGTCGTGTGGGCGCACCACATGTTCGCCACCGGCGCGGTGCTGCTGCCGTTCTTCTCGATCATGACGTTCTTCATCGCGGTGCCCACCGGGATCAAGTTCTTCAACTGGATCGGCACGATGTGGAAGGGGCACCTGACCTTCGAGACCCCGATGCTGTGGTCGGTCGGGTTCATGGTGACGTTCCTGTTCGGCGGCCTCACCGGCGTCATCCTGGCTTCGCCGCCGCTGGACTTCCACGTCACCGACTCCTACTTCGTCGTCGCCCACTTCCATTACGTCCTGTTCGGCACGATCGTGTTCGCGACGTTCGCCGGCATCTACTTCTGGTTCCCGAAGATGACCGGCCGGATGCTCGACGAAGGCCTCGGCAAGTGGCACTTCTGGACGACGTTCATCGGGTTCCACACGACGTTCCTGATCCAGCACTGGCTGGGCGACATGGGTATGCCGCGCCGGTACGCGGACTACCTGACCTCGGACGGCTTCACGACGCTGAACACGATCTCGACGATCGGCGCGTTCATCCTGGGCGCGTCGACGCTGCCGTTCATCTGGAACGTCGTGAAGAGCTACCGCTACGGCGAGCAGGTGCTGGTCGACGACCCGTGGGGTTACGGCAACAGCCTCGAATGGGCGACGACGTGCCCGCCGCCGCGGCACAACTTCGTGGACCTGCCGCGGATCCGGTCGGAGCGGCCCGCCTTCGAGCTGCACCACCCGGAGGCGGTGGAGCGCATGAAGGAGGAGCGCTACATCCGGTCGAAGCGGGCCAAGACCAAGGCGCTCGACCCGGGCGCGGAGCCTGCCGGGTCGAGGGAAGGCCACGCGGGCTCGGCGGGCTCGTCCCGCTGACGGGGCACGCCGGCCGGAGCGCGCGGACCCGGCCTAGTTCGTCGTCGCGACCGCCGCGACGAATTCCGCCGCCACTTCGTGGAGCTTCCGGTTGCCGTCCTGGGACCGCTTCACCAGGCGCTGGAACGCCTCCTCCGCGGTGATCCGGTGCGCGGCCATCAGGATCCCCTTGGCCTGGTCGATCACCGCGCGCGTTTCGAGGGCCCGGTTCAGCTGGTCGATCAGCTCGCGGGCCGCGAAGTACCGGCGGGCGCTGCGCAGCCCGATCACCACCGTCGCCGTGTACAGCTCGAGGATCTTCGTGCCCAGCTCACTGAACCCGTGCTCGCCGAAGCCGAAGAGGTTCACCGCGCCCGACATGTCGTCGTCCACGGTCAGCGGCGCGGCCAGGAAGCTGGCCACCCCGAGCTGTTCGGCCGCGGACACGAACTGCGGCCACACGTCCCCGACCGCCCCGATGCCGACGCGGACCGGCTGCCCGGTCTCGGCGGCGCGCAGGCACGGCCCGTCCCCGATCCGGTACTGCTCGCGGTCGAAGTTCACCGCCCGCTGGTCGGTGCTGGCCACCGTTTCGGGCACGCCGTCGCGGACCAGCGTGATGCTCGCCATGTCGGCCCCCGGCACGACCTGCACGGCGTGGTCGCACACCGCCTGCAGCATCTGCCCGAGGTCGAGCTCGGTGTCCAGCATCGCGGTCAGCGACTCCATCGCGACCGTGACCTCGTCCAACCGCGCGGTGAGCTGCTCATCGCCGCCCGTCATCCTGGTGACGCCCCTCTTCTCGCTTCTCCGGGCGCTCTCAACCAGGGAGGACCCGGGCGCGCGCCACTAGTGGGCCGCTAGCGCTTTAACGGGTCCGGCGCGAGATTACTGCATCCCGGTCACCGCGGGCACAAGCGGTCACCGCCGCGGCGCGGCACGCCCCCGTTCGGAGCAACGCCGGTTGCGAGTGGTCCAAACGGAGTTAGGCTCGGTTCACGGTTCAGCACAGCAGCCGGCCCCGGCAGACCTCGAGCGCGGCGCTGCGGCCCGCGCACCCCCAGGACGGCGGCGAACCGGCATGGAAGTCCCCCGACCCCGCAATCCCGCACTCCGGCTGCGCACGACGTGGCCCGCCCCGCACGCGGTGCTGATCACCGCGAGCGGCGCCCTCGACACGGCGACGGCACCGGACCTCGCCACGCTGCTTTCCGACCGCCTGCGCGCGGTCCCGGCCCGGCTGGTCCTCGATCTGTCCGAAGTGGACTTCCTCGGCGTCGCGGGGGTCCGGGTGCTGCTGCACGCGGCCCTGCAGGCCGAGCAGAACGGCACCGAACTGCTGGTGATCGCCGGCGAGAGCCCGATGGTCCGGCGCGCCCTCGAGGTGACCGGCGCCCGTGGGCGGCTGGCGGTCGCGACCACGAGGCCCGAGCCCGCACCGGCCTGAGGCGCGGTTGGTTGGCGGCCTGCTGTTCCGCATTGGCCTGATGCGCGGTTGCCTGGCGGCGGCCTGTTGTTCCCCGCCGGATGCTCGGCGCCTCGGCCTGACGTCGGCCGGCGCGCGAAGCTTTGGCGCGCGGGCCACCGTGGCTAACCGGCCGGGACCTCGTCCGGTGGTGCCTCCGTCTCGGTGGCCGGCTCGCGGTGCCGGCCGCGCTGGCACGTCGTGCAGATCAGCGTGCGGCCGAGGACGCTCCCGTCGTCGGCCACCACCTGGGCGACGTGCATCGTCGGGAAGCCGCACACTTCGCAGGGCAGCGACCCGTCCTCGCGGCTGATGCGGAGCTGGGTGCCCATCCGGCCTCCTGTGTGACGTGGGTCTCACCTACCTTGCCGGTTCCCTCGGCGGAACCGGGTGAATTCACTCGTTCGGCCTAGCGAACGCCGTCTCCGGGAACCCGATCGGTGCCTCTTGTGTTGGGTGGGATGAGACCGGGTAATCGGCCGGCGACCGGGATTGCCGGAGGGGAGCGAACATGCGAGACAAGCGGAACGACCTGCGACCGGTGGCGGACCTCCTCCTCGAGGGCGGGGACTCGCCGGCGCAGGCGGACACCCGGCGCAAGGCGGCGCTGGCCGTCGCGGCCCGGGCGAAGAGCCCCGAGGACTGCGCGCAGCTGCTCGACATGCTGGGCCTGCACCGGTCCGGCGGCCGCAGCAGCGAAGTCGCCTGACGCACGACCACGGAGCCCGCCGCGACCAGCCGGTCGCGGTGGGCTCCCGTGCGTCACCCTCCGCTACGGCACGGCGTTTCGGGCCGCGGCCACGCGGGTATCGCTGCCGGTGAGGAGGTCGAGACATGGCCAGACCGGTCTGGAGCGGTGCACTGAGCCTGGGGCTGGTCACCGTCCCGGTGGAGCTGTACCCGGCGGTGGCGGACCACACGATCCACTTCCACCAGTTCGAACGCGGGACGTCGGACCGGATCCGCAACCGGCGGGTCAACGAGCGGACCGGCGACGAGGTCACCCAGGACGAGATCGTCAAGGGCTACGACCTCGGCGGCGGCGACCACGTGCTCGTCGAACCCGACGAACTGGACGAGATCGCGCCCGAGCGGTCGCGGCGGATCGACATCGAGCAGTTCGTCGAACTCGACGAGATCGACCCGTGGTTCTTCGACCGCACCTACTGGCTGAAGCCGGCGAAGGAGGACTTCGCCAAGGCGTACGGCCTGCTGCTGCAGGCGATGGACCGCAGCGAGAAGGCCGGGATCGCGAAGTTCGTGCTGCGCGGCAAGGAATACCTGTCGGCGATCCGCGCCGGCGAGGACGTCATGGTGCTCAACACCCTGCACTTCGTGGCCGACCTGCGGAAGCCGAAGGACGTCATGGGCAGCCTGCCCAGCCTGCCCAAGCCGCGGCCCAAGGAGCTCGACATGGCGCTCGCGCTCGTCGACGAGATGACCGCGCCGTGGAAGCCCGAGGACTACCGCGACGAATACTCCGAACGCGTCGAGGAGCTCATCAAGGCCAAGAAGCAGGGCAAGGAGATCGCCCACGAAGAGGAGCCGGAGCCCTCGGCCGACGTCGTCGACCTGTTCGAGGCGCTGTCGCGCAGCGTCAAGAACCGCAAGAGCGGCGGCAAGAAGCCCGAGAAGAAGCCGGCGAAGAAGAAGGAACCCGACCTCGCGGAGCTGTCCAAGTCCGATTTGGACAAGCTCGCCCGCGAGCAGGGCGTGAAGGGCCGGTCGAAGATGACGCGCGCCGAGCTGGAGAAGGCGCTGAAGGCCTCGTGACCGGGACCGGACCCGGCTGGCGCGAACCGACGCTGGCCACGCTCACCGACCGCCGGTTCTCCGGCGACGGCTGGATCTTCGAGCGCAAGCTGGACGGCGTGCGGGCGATCTGCGTGCGCGACTCCGGCACGCCGACGCTCTACTCGCGCAACCACAAGGTGATGGACAACGCCTACCCGGAGCTCGTCGAAGCGCTGGCGGCCCAGGGCGGGCCGCGGTTCGTCGCGGACGGCGAGATCGTCGCGTTCGACGGCGCCAACACCAGTTTCGCGGCGCTGCAGCCCCGGATCCACGTGAGCGACCCGGACCGCGCGCGGGCCACCGGCGTGCGCGTCTACTACTACCTGTTCGACCTGCTGTACTACGACGACCACGACACGACGGCCTTGCCCCTGCGGCAGCGGAAGGCGTTGCTGCGCGACGCGTTCGACTTCGAGGACCCGCTCCGGCTTTCGGCCCACCGCAACACCGAAGGCGAGGCGTTCTACGCGGAGGCCTGCCGACGCGGCTGGGAGGGCGTCATCGCGAAGCGGGCGGACTCGCCGTACCACCACGGACGGTCCCCCGACTGGCTGAAGTTCAAGTGCGCCCAGGGGCAGGAGCTCGTCATCGGCGGCTTCACCGACCCGCAGGGCGCGCGCCACGGCTTCGGCGCGCTGCTGCTCGGCTACCACGAGGACGGCGGCCTGAAGTACGCCGGCAAGGTCGGCACCGGGTTCGACGAACGGCTCCTCGCGTCCCTGCACGCCCGGCTGCGGGAGCGCGAAACGCGAAAGTCGCCGTTCTCCGGGACGGTCCGGGAAAAGGGTGCGCACTGGGTCCGGCCGGACCTCGTCGCGCAGATCGACTTCTCCGAATGGACGCGCGACGGGCGGCTGCGGCACCCGCGGTTCGCCGGGCTGCGCGAGGACAAGAAGGCGGCGGACGTCGTGCGGGAGCGCGCATGAAGATTTCCCACGCGGACAAGGTGTACTACCCCGGCGACGGGCTGACGAAGGGCGACGTCGTCGAGTACTACCGGGCGGTCGCCGACGTCATAGTGCCGCACCTGCGCGGCCGCCCGCTGACGCTGCGGCGCTACCCCGACGGCATCGACGGCCAGGGCTGGTTCCAGAAGCACCCGGGAGAGCACTTCCCGGACTCGATCCGCGTCGAGAGCGTCCCGCGGCGAGGTGGCGGCACCGACGACTACGTCGTCTGCGACGACGCCGAAACCCTGGAGTACCTGGCCGGCCAGGGCACGCTGGAATTCCACGTCTGGCTGTCCACTGTGGACGCGCCGGAGCGGCCGGACCGGCTGGTGCTCGACCTCGACCCGCCGGACGGCACGCCGGTCGCCGAGCTGCGCGCGGTCGCGCGGCGGATCCGGGACCACTACGAGCGGGTGGGGCTGACGGCGTTCGTCCAGGCGACGGGCGGTCGCGGCTTCCACGTGCTGGCGCCGCTGGACGCGAAAGCGGACACCGAGACCGTGCTCGAGCTGTCCCGCGCGCTGGCCGAGCGCGTCGCCGCGGACGACCCGGACCGCCTGACGACGGCCCAGCGCAAGGACAAGCGCGGCGACCGGATCTTCCTGGACGCCAACCGCAACGGCTACGCGCAGACGTTCGTCGCGCCCTACTCGCTGCGCGCCCGCCCCGGCGCGGCGGCGGCCACCCCGCTGGACTGGCGCGAGCTGGGCAAGGCGGACCCGGCCGGGTGGAGCCTGGCCAAGGAGAAGCAGCGCCTGGCGCGCAAGGACGATCCGTGGCGCGACCTGGACGCGCACGCGGCGTCGGCCGAAGCGGCGCTGAAGCAGCTCACTTGAGAAGCTTGTTCGCGGCCTTGAGGTCTTCGACGAACGCCGCGTAGGCCTCGTCGCGGTCGGGCGCCCGCAGGATCGCCGACGGGTGCACGGTCGCGATCGCGGAGGGGACCAGCTCGGCGACGTCCTCAGGTGCTGCCACCGGCTCGCCGCGGTGGGCCGTCAGCTTGAACTTCGTGCCCAGCAGCGACTGCGCGGCCGTCGCGCCCAGCAGCAGCACCAGCTCCGGGCGCACCGCGCGCAGCTCCGCCAGCAGCCACGGCCGGCAGGCGACCACCTCGGTGCGGCCGGGCTTCTGGTGGATGCGGCGCTTCCCGCGTTCGTCGCGCTTGAACTTGAAGTGCTTGACCGCGTTGGTGACGTAGAGCGCCTTCCGGTCGAAACCGGCCTCTGCGAAGGCGCGGTCGAGGAGCTTCCCGGCCGGCCCGACGAACGGCTCGCCCGCGAGGTCCTCCTTGTCGCCCGGCTGTTCGCCGACGACGAGGACCTTCGCCTGCTTCGTGCCTTCGCCGAAGACGGTCTGCGTGGCGTCCTGGTACAGGTGACAGCCGTGGCAGCCGGACGCCGCCGACCGCAACCGGTCGAGGTCGGTGGTGTCCGGCGGCTCGGCACCGCGGGTGTCCGGCATGTGCCGGGAAATTCCCGCCGCGGCGTCCGAGTAAACCCGCGTCCCCCGGGTAGCCGCGCAGTACCGCCCGAGAACGGAAGGAGTTCACGATGACCACCGCACGCGAGATCATGACGTCGGACGCGACCTGCGCCCGGGAGTCGGACACCGTGCACGACGCGGCGCAGACCATGGCGCGGCTGAACGTCGGCGCCCTGCCCATCTGCGGCGAGGACAACCGGCTGAAGGGTATGATCACCGACCGCGACATCGTGGTGAAGGTACTGGCCGAGGGCAAGGACCCGCGCGCGGTCCACGTCGGCGAGCTGGCCCAGGGCGAGGTCGTGACGATCGGCGCGGACGACGGCGCCGAGGAGATCCTGCGCACCATGTCCGAGCACCGCGTCCGCCGGCTCCCGGTGATCGACGGGCACGACCTCGTCGGCATCGTCGCGCAGGCCGACGTCGCGAGGGCCCTGTCGAACCCGACCGCCGGCGAACTCGTCGAGGCCCTGTCCTACGACTGAGCGACGGTGATTCCTCCCCGCGCGGTCCGGGTACCCCGCGGGTATGTCACGCAGCCGAGGAAAAGTCGAAGTCGCGGCCCGCGTCGCCCTGGACACCCCCGGTGACCTGGCCGAGCACTACACGCCGGGCGTCGCGGACCAGGCGAAGCGGGTCGGCGACGACCCGGCGCTCCTCGCCCGGGAGACGGTCAAGGGCAACTCGGTCGCCATCGTGTCCGACGGGTCCGCCCTGCTCGGGCTCGGCGACCGGGGCCCGGCCGCCGCGCTGCCCGTGATGGAAGGCAAGGCGGCGCTGCTCAAGCGCTTCGCCGACGTCGACGCGTGGCCGATCTGCCCGGTGAGCCGCGAACCCGACGACCTCGTCCGCACCGTGCGGGACCTGGCGACGTCGTTCGGCGCGATCAACCTCGAGGACATCGCCGCGCCGCGGTGCTTCACCGTCGAACGGCGGCTGCACGACGAACTCGACATCCCGGTGTTCCACGACGACCAGCACGGCACGGCGGTCGTCGTGCTCGGCGCGTTGCACAACGCGCTGAAGCTGACCGGCCGCGAGCCGGGGGACACGTCGGTCGTCATCGCCGGCGCGGGGGCGGCGGGCAGCGCGATCGCGCGGCTGCTGCTGCGCGCCGGCTACCCGGCCGAGGGCATCGTCGTCTGCGACAGCGGCGGCGTCCTGCACCCGGACCGGGACCTGGTGGGGGAGAAGCACTGGCTGGCGGAGAACACCAACTCCGCGCACGCCACCGGCAGTGTCCAGGACGCCCTGCGGGACGCGGACGTGTTCGTCGGCGTCAGCGCGGGCGGCCTCCTCGACCCCGGCGACCTCGCCGCGATGGCGGACCGCGCGATCGTCTTCGCACTGGCCAACCCCGACCCGGAAGTCGACCCGGAGGCGGCGGGCAAGCACGCGGAGATCGTGGCCACGGGCCGCAGCGACTTCCCCAACCAGATCAACAACGTGCTGGCGTTCCCGGGGATGTTCCGCGGCCTGCTCGACTCGGGCGCGCCGCGGGTCACCGGGGAGATGCTGCTGGCGGCGGCGCACGCGCTGGCGGACGTGGTCGGCGAGGACCTGGACGCCGGGCGCATCGTGCCGAGCGTGTTCGACGAGGCACTCGTGCCGGCCATGGCGGAGGCGGTGGCCGGCGCGGCGCGGGCGGCGGGCTAGTCCACAGTGGACCCGGCCGCGCTGCCGTCCGGAGTGGACTTCGGGGACGTCTCGGTGCGGGCGATGTGCCACGCCACCAGTGCCCCGGCGCCCACGGTGCCCCAGAGCACGAGCGCCGCGTCGCGGGCGAACAGGCCGACCACGAGCATGACGACCGCGGTGACGTCGCACAGCACGAGCAGCAGGTTCCAGCGCCTGGCCTCGCGCAGGGTCCGGCCGGTGAAGGCGGCGGCGAACGCGGGGTCGCTCGCCCGCAGTTCCGCTTCGATTTCGCGCAGGGCGTGGCGTTCTCGCTCCGGCAGCATGGTGGCCTCCTCGCCTCGGGCTACCGCAGGAATACCCCTTCCCGGCGCGTCCGAAGCGGCACTTTCGCGGGAAACTGCCGCTAGTGGTTGTCGCGGGGGATGCCCTTCGTCGTCGCGATCCGCTGGTAGGCCACCGCCGGGCGCAGCACCATGCCGTCGCAGAGCTGGTCGACCATCGACCGCTGGATCTCCTGCCACGGCGTCTGCGCGTCGGGCACCGGGTACCCGCCCGCCTCGGCCAGCTCCTTGTGGCGCAGCGCGAGCTCTTCGTCGGGGATCAGGACGTCCGCGGTGCCGGCGGTGAGGTCGATCCGCACCCGGTCGCCGGTGCGCAGCACCGCGAGCCCGCCGCCCGCGGCGGCTTCGGGAGAGGCGTTGAGGATCGACGGCGACCCGGACGTACCGGACTGGCGGCCGTCGCCGAGGCAGGGCAGCTCGTGGATCCCCCGCTTGATCAGTTCCGCCGGCGGCCGCATGTTCACCACCTCCGCGGAGCCGGGGTAGCCGAGCGGGCCGGTGCCGCGCATGACGAGCAGCGAGTGCTCGTCGACGCCGAGGTCCGGGTCGTCGATGCGGGCGTGGTAGTCCTCGGGGCCGTCGAACACGACGGCGGTGCCCTCGTAGACGCCGCCGGCCAGGTAGCGGCGCCGGAACTCCGGCGAGATCACGCTGGACTTCATGATCGCCGCGTCGAACAGGTTGCCCTTGAGGACCAGGAACCCGGCGTCTTCGGTGAGGGCGGTGGCGAACGTGCGGATGACGTCGCGGTCGCCGGCTTCGGCGTCGCGGCAGTTGTCGCCGAGCGTGCGGCCGTTGACCGTGCGGGCGCCTTCGTGGATCAGGTCGTGCCGCATCAGCTCGTGCACGACGGCGGGGACGCCGCCCGCCCGGTGGAACTCCTCGCCGAGGTACTTGCCCGCCGGCTGGAGGTCGACCAGCAGCGGGACGGCGTGGCCGAGGCGCTGCCAGTCTTCGAGGGGCAGGTCGACGCCGACGTGCCGGGCGATCGCGCCGATGTGGATGGGCGCGTTGGTCGAGCCGCCGATCGCCGAGCTGACGACGATGGCGTTCTCAAAGGCTTCGCGCGTGAGGATGTCCGACGGCTTGAGGTCCTCGCGCACCATCTCGACGATCCGCAGCCCGGTGCGGTAGGCCATCCGCGCCCGGTCGCGGTGCGGCGCGGGGATGGCGGCGCAGCCGGGCAGGCTCATCCCGAGCGCCTCCGCGAGCGCGTTCATCGTCGAGGCGGTGCCCATGGTGTTGCAGTGGCCGGGCGACGGGGCCGAGGACGCCACGAGCTCCATGAACCCGGCGTCGTCGATCTCGCCGGCGGCGAGCAGTTCCCGCGCCTTCCAGACGATGGTCCCGGACCCGGTGCGCTCGCCGTTGTGCCAGCCGTTGAGCATGGGGCCGCCGGACAGCACGATCGCCGGGATGTCCACGGTCGCGGCGGCCATCAGGCAGGCGGGGGTGGTCTTGTCGCACCCGGTGGTGAGGACGACGCCGTCGATGGGGTAGCCGTAGAGGGTCTCGACGAGCCCGAGGTAGGCCAGGTTCCGGTCCAGCGCGGCGGTCGGGCGCTTGCCGGTCTCCTGGATGGGGTGGACCGGGAACTCGATGGCGATCCCGCCGGCCTCGCGGATGCCTTCGCGGGTGCGGTCGGCGAGCTGCAGGTGGTGCCGGTTGCAGGGGGAGAGGTCGGAGCCGGTCTGCGCGATGCCGATGATCGGCTTGCCGGATTGGAGTTCTTCCCGGGTGAGTCCCCAGTTCATGTAGCGCTCGAGGTAGAGGGCGGTCATGCCGGGGTCGGCGGGGTTGTTGAACCAAGCTTCGCTGCGCAGTCCCATACCGGTCAGTCTGTCAATGGGATCGGCCGAATGCACGCCCCTGGTGCCGGGAAACGTTCAAGACGTTTCGGGTGGGGCGGGAGGTGCTGTCCCGTTGCGTCCTTCCGGCACCCCGAAGCTGTCATTGTGACTACGGCCGGCAGCACCGCGTCAAGGCGGGAAAGCGTGCCTTGACCCGGTGCTGCCGGCCGTGTTCTGGCTTCGGATCGGGGTGCGCGGGGGAGTCTGGGTTCTCGTCGGTGCCTGTTCTCGAGTTCCCCTTGCGTTCGGTGGCCGGCGTGGGCGGCTTGCCTTGGGGCCGGCCTCTGGGGCAGGCGGCCGGGCCCGGATCCCTCGGGCCCGGCCGCACCCTCCCCCGGTGGGGCGGTGGCGGCTACCCGCGCCGGTGGCCGCCACGCCCGTGCGTGTCAGCCGAGGCCGTTCAGCCCGATCACCCGGGAGTACCACTGCGCACTCCGCTTGGGCGTGCGCCGCTGCGTCTCGTAGTCCACGTGGACCAGGCCGAACCGCTTCGCGTACCCCTCGGCCCACTCGAAGTTGTCCAGCAGTGACCAGTAGAAGTACCCGCGCAGGTCTACCCCCGCCGCCAGTGCGTCGTGCGCTGCCCGCAGGTGGGAGTCCAGGAACGCCACCCGGTCGGTGTCGACGATCTCCCCGCCGTCGGCCACCACGTCCGGGTACGCCGCGCCGTTCTCCGTGATGTACAGCGGCACGCTCCGGTAGCCGCGGTGGACCTGCAGCAGCGACTCCGTCAGGCCGGCCGGCTGGACCTCCCAGCCGGAGTCCGTCCGGGGGGCCGCCGGGTCCGGGACGAAGTGGACGTCGCCCGCGCCGACCCACTCCGGGCCCGCCGGCTCGCTGCCCGCCACCGGGCGGCCCGCCACCCGGTAGTCGCGGTAGTAGTTCACGCCCAGCCAGTCGACGTGTGCGGCGATGACCGCCGCGTCCTCGTCGCGCACCACGTCGCCCAGCCCGAACGGCGCCAGGTCGGCGACCAGGTCGTCCGGGTAGCCGCCGCGCAGGACCGGGTCGAGGAACAGCCGGTTCTGCAGGCCGTCGATGCGCCGGGCCGCGGCGACGTCGGTGACGTTCGCCGGGTCGTGCGGGGCGACCGGGTACAGGTTGAGCGTGATCCCCGCCGGCGTGCCCGGCGCGTGCCGCCGGATGATGTCCATCGCCAGCCCGTGGCCCAGCAGCAGGTGGTGCGTGGCGGCGACGGCGGCCGGGTGGTCGGTGCGGCCGGGCGCGTGGATGCCGCCCGCGTAGCCGAGCATCGCCGCGCACCACGGCTCGTTCAGCGTCGACCAGCTGGCGACGCGGTCGCCGAGCCGGGCCAGCACCGTTTCGGTGTACTCGGCGAACCGGTACGCCGTGTCCCGGTTCGTCCAGCCCCCCTTCTCCTCCAGCGCCTGGGGCAGGTCCCAGTGGTAGAGCGTCGCCCACGGCTGGATCCCGGCCTCCAGGAGGCAGTCGACCAGCCGGTCGTAGAACGCGAGCCCGGCGACGTTCGGCGCGCCGCCGTCCGGGCGCACGCGCGGCCACGCGAGCGAGAAGCGGTACGCGCCGAGGCCCAGCTGGCGCATCAGGCCGACGTCGTCGGAGTACCGGCGGTAGTGGTCGGCCGCCGGGTCGCCGGTGTCGCCGCCCACGACCGCACCCGGACGGCGCGCGAAGACGTCCCAGACCGAGTCGGTGCGACCGTCGGCCGTGGTGGCCCCTTCCACCTGGAACGCCGCGGTGGCGGCGCCCCAGACGAACCCGGGCGGGAACATCAACGCGGTCTCCGCCCGAACGCTGTCGGGATGTACGGACATGTTCACCCTTTCACGGCACCTTGCATGATCCCGGCCACGATCTGGCGGCCGAGGAGGACGAAGACGATGAGGATGGGGATGGTGGCCAGGGTCGTGCCGGCCAGCACCAGCGAATAGTCGACGTAGTAGCCGCTCTGCAGCTTCTCCAGCGCGACCTGGACGGTCGGGTTGCCCGCGTCCAGGACCACCAGCGGCCACAGGAAGTCGTTCCACGACATCATGAACGTGAACATCGCCAGGATCGCCGCCGCCGGCCGGACCGCGGGCAGGCAGACGTTCCAGAAGATCCGGATCATGCTGCAGCCGTCGACGCGCGCGGCCTCGATCAGCTCGTACGGCAGCGCGTCCACTGTGTACTGACGCATCCAGAACACGCCGAACGCGGTGACCAGGTTGGGCACGATCACCGCCGTGAGGCTGCCCGTCCAGCCGAGTTCGGACATCGCGATGAACAGCGGGATGATGCCCAGCTGGGTGGGCACCGCGAGCGTGACGACGATGAACACGAACAGCTTGTTGCGCCCGCGGAACCGCAGTTTCGCGAAGGCGAACCCGGCCAGCGACGAGAACAGTACCGTCGTCAGCGTGACCGTGCCGGACACGATGACGCTGTTGGCCAGCGCCTTCCAGAACGGCACGGTGTCGAAGACCCGCGCGGCGTTGGCGAAGAAGTTGCCGCCGGGCACGAACGGCGGGATGCGTTCGGTGAGCATCCCGTTGTCGCGGCTGGCCACCAGGAACGACCAGTAGAACGGGAACAGCGAACCGAGCACGAAGATCGCCAGCACGACGTAGGTCGCCTTGCGTGGCTTGCCGAGCGTGGCGACCTTCCGGCGCAGATCTGTTTTGCGGCTGTCACTCTGGAGCGTCGTCATTTCGTCTTCACCGCCTGGGGACGGGCGATCCGGCCGGTGAGGAAGAAGTTCACCAGCGCGATGAGCACGATGATCACGAACAGCACCCAGGCGATCGCCGAGGCGTAGCCGAGATCGGCGTTCTGGAAGGCCGTCTGGTAGAGGTACAGCGTCACGGTCTGGAACTGGTTGGTGGAACCGCCGTTGTTCGACCCGGGCATGGCGTCGAACAGCTTCGGCTCGGTGAAGATCTGCAGGCCGCCGATCGTCGAGGTGATGGTGACGAAGACCAGCGTCGGCCGCAGCAGCGGCAGGGTGACGTTCCAGAAGCGGCGCCACGTGCCGGCGCCGTCGATCAGGGCGGCTTCGTGCAGCTCCTTCGGGATGGCCTGCATGGCCGCCAGCACGATCAGGGCGTTGTAGCCGGTCCAGCGCCAGTTGACCATGATCGCGATCGCGACGTGGCTGCCGAAGCGGCTGGCCTGCCAGTCGACCGGGTCCAGCCCGATGGTCTGCAGCACGCCGTTGATCAGCCCGTACTTCGGGCCGAAGAGGTTGGCGAAGATGATGCCGATGGCGACGAGGCTCGCCGCGTACGGCAGCAGGATGCCCACCCGCCAGCCGGTCGCACCGCGCAGCCGGGCCCCGAGCAGGGCCGCCAGCAGCACCGCGATGATGATCTGCGGAACGCTGGAGAGCAGGAAGATGCTGATCGTGTTCGTCAGCGCGTTCCAGAACTGCGCGTCGGCGAAGAGCTCCTTGAAGTTGTCGAGGCCGATGAAGTCGGGGTGGTCGGTCCCGGCCTCCCACTTGAACAGCGAGACGTACGCGGTGTAGAGCAGCGGGAACAGGCCGACGATCCCGAAGAGGATGAAGAACGGCGCAATGTAGAGGTACGGCGAGACCTTGACGTCCCACCGGCTCAACCGGTGACGGAAGGTGGGCCGGGGAGACGTGCGCTCCCCGGCCTTACTCCCTTCCGGCGCGACCTTGTCGAGGACGGTCATCGGCTCAGCGCGTGATCTTCTTCGCGGCTTCGACCATCTGGTTCCAGCCGTCCGCGGCCGACTTGCCCTGTTCGACCGCCTGCAGGGCCGGGCTGGACGCGTTCTCCTGGATCTGGCCGTCGCCCGGGCCCTTGTACTGCGGCTTCTGGACCTTCTTGGCCTGCTCGGCGAACAGCTCGCCGACCTTGGTGCCGCCGAAGTAGTCGTCGGTCTTGCTCAGCAGCGCGGGGTCGGTCAGCGCCTTGACCTGGCTCGGGAAGGTGCCCTTGGCCTGGAACGCCTTGATCTGCTGCTCCGGCGCGGTCAGCCAGGCCGCGAGCTCGGCGGCCTCCTTCGGGTGCTTCGACTGCGTCGGCACGGTCAGGTACGAGCCGCCCCAGTTCCCGCCGCCGCCGGGGAAGGCCGCGGTGACCGCCCACTTGCCGGCGTTCTCCGGGCCGGCCTGCTCCTTGATCACGCCGAGCATCCAGGCCGGGCACACCTTCGTGGCGAACGCGCCCTGCTTGAAGCCGGTGTTCCACTCGTTGCTGAACGCGGTCAGCTTGGCCGACTCGCCCTTGGCGACGGCGTCGGTGACCTTGGTCCAGGCGTCCTTGATGCCCTGGTTGCTCTCGACGGCGAGCTTGTCGTCGGTGCCGATGTAGCCCTCGGGGAGCTGGTTGACCATGGCGTTGAAGTTCTGCGCGGCCGAGTCGAACCACGCCTTGCCGCCCGACTTCTTCACGAAGTCCGCACCGGCGGCGAAGTAGCTGTCCCAGGTGGCGAACAGCGGCTTGACCGCTTCGGGGTCGTCCGGCAGGCCGGCGGCCTTGAACATGTCCTTGCGGTAGCACATGGCGAGCGGGCCGATGTCGGTGCCGTAGCCGATGACCTTGCCGTCCTTGGTCTTGGCGGCGTCGTACTTCCAGCTCAGCCAGCGGTCGGGGGAGGCGTCGGCGGGCCCGATCTTGCTCAGGTCGTTGAACTTCGAGCCCTTGTCGAGGACGTCGGACAGGTGGCCCTCTTCGACCGCGGTGACGTCGGCGAGGCCAGAGCCCGCGGCCAGCTTGGTGATGAGGTCCTCGTGGTACGGGCCGCCCTGGCCGGTCTTGCGGTGGGTGATCTTGATGTTCGGGTGCAGCCGCTCGTACTCCGGGATGAGTGCCTCGTAGCCGAACTCGGTGAACGTCGCCAGCGTCAGGTCCACGTGCTCGTTCGGACCCGCGGCGGGGGGCGTTTCGTCACCACCGCTGCCACAGGCCGTGGCGCCGAGCGCCGTCATCGTGATGCCCAGTGCGAGGACCAGGCCGTTCCGGATCGTTCTCACGTGTTCAACCACCTTGTTGACGGGAATGAGCGCTCTCACTGCTGGGAGCCCGACTGGGAGCGCTCCCAGGTGTCGCAGAGTCTGCTGGGGGCCTTCACCGGTGTCAAGGGGTCGTAACCGGAGCGTTTCCTGCGAGGAGCGCTCCCGGACGTGCGGGGGCACGAACGTTAAGCTGGGGCGGTCAGGGTGGTAGCGGGTGGATGAGGGCGGTGCCGTGGGGCCTCGAGCAGGGGATGAAGAACGGCCGACGCTGGAGGACGTCGCGGCGTTCGCCGGCGTGTCGCGGTCGACGGCGTCGCGTGCGTTGAACGACGACGCGTACGTCAGCGCGGCGGCGCGCGAGAAGGTGCTCGCCGCGGCGCGCGACCTGGGCTACTCCCCGAACCAGGCGGCCCGCTCGCTGGTCACGCGCCGCACCGGAGCCGTCGCGGTGGTGCTCTCCGAGCCGGAGTCCCGGCTGCTCGACGACCCGTACCGCGCCGCCGTCATGCGGGCGGGCTACCGGGAGCTCGCCGACGTCGGCCGCCAGATGGTGCTGATCTTCAGCGACATCCGCGAGGACCTGAGCCGGACGGTCCGCTTCCTCGAGGGCGGCCACGTCGACGGCGCGCTGGTGTTCGCGCCGCACCGGGCCGACCCGCTGCCCAAGGCACTGCGGCTGCTGCGGATCCCGGTGGTGTTCGGCGGGCAGGCGGCCGGCATCCGGCGCGGGGTCCATGTCGTCGACTTCGACAACGAGGGCGGCGCCCGGCTGGCGGTCGAGCACCTGGTCGCGGCCGGGCGGCGGCGGATCGCCACGATCGCGGGCCCGCAGGACCAGAGCGCCCCGATCGACCGGCTCGCCGGCTGGCGCAAGACCCTGCTCGACGCCGGGCTCGACCCCGCCGACCTGGCCGAAGAAGCCGACTTCACGCTGTCCGGCGGCGCGACCGCGATGACCGCGCTGCTGAACCGGCACCCCGACCTCGACGCGGTCTTCGTCGCCAGCGACATGATGGCGGTGGGCGCACTGCGGTCGCTGGACGCGGCCGGCCGCCGCATCCCGGACGACGTGGCGGTGGTCAGCTTCGACGACAACGCCACCCTGGCCCCGGCGATGGACCCGCCGCTGACGTCGGTCCACCAGGACCCGCGCGAGCAGGTCCACGCGATGGTCGAGACGCTGATGCAGCTGCTCGACGACCAGGGCCTCAAGCCGCGCCAGCACATCCTGCCGGTTTCGCTGGCGGTCCGTGCCTCGAGCTGAACTTTCACCCGTACCGGCCCTTCGAGCACCCGTGCTCGGAGGGCCGGTGTGTTCCCGGGTGCCGGTGGCCGGGAGCGCTCCCGGTTCAGATCAACGCGTTCGGCGCTAAACGCCGTTTCCGTGGCACTCCGCGTAACCGTCGCGCTAGGCCGTTCGAGTGAGGGAGCGACCATCGGCGGCGGCTGTTCAGGAGTGTTCAGCGGGCCGTCGTTCGCCGGGCGCGCCGATGTGACGTTCGCGGCCGCGGTGTCCTTCTGACTCGATTCTTTACATCCAGGTTTCCGGCTGGCTACCGTCTGCGCCTGGAAGCGCTCCCAGATCGCTGGCTCCCTACGGACAAAGGAGTTCCGCAGCCATGCGTTCCTCTCCCCGAATGCGCCGGTTGCGCGGCCGCACCCTGGCCCTGGTCTCGGCCACGGTCGCGGTCGCCGCCGCGCTGGTCGCCCCACCGCCCGCGCTCGGCGCGGACATCGCCTGCTCCGTCACCTACACCACCAACGACTGGGACACCGGGTTCACCGCGAACGTCTCGCTGCGCAACGACGGCGCGCCACTCGACAGCTGGCAGGTCGGCTGGACCTTCCTGGACGGCCAGAAGGTCCAGCAGGGCTGGAGCGCCACCTTCGCCCAGACCGGCGCCGCGGTCACCGCCACGAACCTCTCCTACAACGGCCACCTCGGCACCGGCGCGAGCACGTCGTTCGGCTTCAACGGGTCCAAGGGCTCCACCAACCGCCCGCCGACCGACTTCTCCGTCAACGGCAGCGCGTGCACCGGCGCCAACAAGGCACCGACGGTCACCCTGACCTCGCCCACGTCGACCGGCACGTACTACGCCCCCGCCACGATCCCGCTTGCCGCGACGGCCGCCGACAGCGACGGGACGATCAGCAAGGTCGAGTTCTACGCCGGCGACACGCTGCTGGCCACCGACACGGCCGCGCCGTTCGAGGGCAACTGGGGCAACGTCCCGGCCGGGACGTATTCGATCACGGCGAAGGCCTACGACAACAAGAACGCGTCGACGACGTCGGCCCCGGTCAACGTGAAGGTGCTGTCCGGGCCCACGATCGTCGCCACCCCGGCGACCGCGCAGGTCAAGCAGGGCGGGACGACGACGTTCGCGGTCAGCCTCGCCGGGGCGCCCACCGCGCCGGTCACGGTCGCCGTCGCCCGGACGGCGGGCAGCACCGACCTCACCGCGACGCCCACGAGCCTCACCTTCTCGACGACGAACTGGAACACCCCGCAGAACGTCACGGTGAGCAGTGCCGACAACGGGGGAGACCTGGGCAGCGCGACGTTCACCGCGAGCAGCAGCGGGTACACCGCCGCGACGGTGACGGTGAACGAGATCTCGTCGTCCACTTCGGACTACCAGGTCGCGTTCCTGACCCAGTACAACAAGATCAAGGACCCGAACAACGGCTACTTCCGCAAGTTCGGGAACATCCTGGTGCCCTACCACTCGATCGAGACGCTCATCGTCGAGGCCCCGGACCACGGCCACGAGACGACGTCGGAGGCGTTCAGCTACTACCTGTGGCTGGAGGCGTCCTACGGGCGGATCACCGGTGACTGGGCCCCGTTCAACCAGGCCTGGACGTCGATCGAGACGTACGCGATCCCGTCCGCGGCCGACCAGCCCGGTAACTCGGGCTACAACGCGAGCAAGCCGGCGACCTACGCGGCGGAGTACCCGAGCCCGAAGCAGTACCCGTCCCAGCTGCAGTCGAACGTCTCGGTCGGGGCCGACCCGATCGCGGCGGAGCTGAAGGCGGCCTACGGTTCGGCGGACGTCTACGGCATGCACTGGCTGCTCGACGTGGACAACATCTACAAGTTCGGCCACTGCGAGGACGGCACGAACACCGCGCCGGCGTTCATCAACACCTTCCAGCGCGGCTCCCAGGAGTCGGTCTGGGAAACGGTCACCCAGCCCAGCTGCGACCTCCTGAAGTTCGGCGGCAAGAACGGCTACCTCGACCTGTTCACCGGCGACTCGTCGTACGCGAAGCAGTGGAAGTACACCGACGCGCCCGACGCGGACGCCCGCGCCGTGCAGGTGGCCTTCCAGGCCGAGAAGTGGGCCGCCGCGCAGGGCAAGAGCTCCGACGTCGCCGCCGTCGTCAAGAAGGCGTCGAAGATGGGCGACTACCTGCGGTACTCGCTGTTCGACAAGTACTTCAAGAAGATCGGCAACTGCGTCGGCGCGTCCACCTGCGCCGCGGGCACCGGCAAGGACAGCGAGCACTACCTCGTCTCCTGGTACTACGCCTGGGGCGGTTCGATGGACTCGTCCAGTGCCTGGGCGTGGCGCATCGGTGACGGCGCGGCCCACCAGGGCTACCAGAACCCGCTGGCCGCGTACGCGTTGTCGGCCGACCCGGGGCTGAAGGTCACCTCGGCGACCGGTGCGAGCGACTGGGCGACCAGCCTCGGCCGGCAGCTGGAGTTCCTGCAGTGGCTGCAGTCGTCCGAAGGCGGGCTCGCCGGCGGCGCGACCAACAGCTGGGACGGCCAGTACGGCACCCCGCCGTCGGGCACGCCGACCTTCTACGGGATGTTCTACGACCAGCAGCCGGTCTGGCACGACCCGCCGAGCAACCAGTGGTTCGGCTTCCAGACCTGGGGCATGGAGCGGATCGCCGAGTACTACCAGGCGACGAACGACGCCCGGGCGAAGAAGATCCTCGACAAGTGGGTCCCGTGGGCCATCGCCAACACCACGGTCGGCGCGGGCGGCAGCTTCCAGATCCCGGCCGACCTGACCTGGAGCGGTGCGCCGGACACCTGGAACGCCACCAGCCCCGGCTCGAACACGGGCCTGCACGTCACGGTGAAGAACTTCAGCCAGGACGTCGGGGTCGCCGCCTCGCTGGCCAAGACGCTGCTCTACTACGCGTCGGGGTCGAGCAACGCCCAGGCGAAGACGGTCGGGGAGCAGCTGCTCACGGCGCTGTCGGCCAACACCGACAGCAAGGGCATCGCGGTGCCGGAGACCCGGACCGACTACAACCGGTTCGACGACACCTACAACGCCACCACCGACCAGGGTCTCTACGTCCCGAGCGGCTGGACCGGCACGATGCCGAACGGCGACGCGATCAACTCGAACTCGACGTTCCTGTCGATCCGCTCCTTCTACAAGAGCGACCCGCAGTGGCCGAAGGTCCAGTCCTACCTGGACGGTGGCGCCGCGCCGACGTTCACCTACCACCGGTTCTGGGCGCAGTCGGAGATCGCCACGGCGTTCGCCGCGCACGTCGCCCTGTTCGGCTGAAAGGCACTCGATGAAGCGACTGCTCGCCTTCGCGGTCGCCGCACTGGCCGGGGCCGCCGTTCTCACGGCGTCCCCGGCCACCGCGGCCCCCGCGGCCTCCGGGACCGGCACGGGTTACTGGCACACCGTCGGCTCCCAGCTCGTCGACTCCACCGGCGCGCCGGTCCGGATGACCGGCATCAACTGGTTCGGCGCCGAGACCGGCAACTACTCGCCGCACGGCCTGTGGAGCCGCAACTACAAGGACATGCTCGACCAGATGGCGAGCCTCGGCTACAACACGCTGCGGCTGCCGTACTCCAACCAGCTGTTCGACAGCGGATCGAAGCCGACCAGCATCGACGCCGTCCAGAACCCGGACCTGCAGGGGCTTTCCGGGTTGCAGGTGCTCGACAAGATCATCGCGTACGCCGGCACCAAGGGCATGCGCGTCATCCTCGACCAGCACCGGCCGGACTCCGGTGCGCAGTCCCCGCTCTGGTACACCAGCGCCTACCCCGAGAGCCGGTGGCTGTCGGACTGGACGATGCTCGCCCAGCACTACAAGGGCAACCCCACGGTGATCGGCGCCGACCTGCACAACGAACCGCACTCGATCCAGGGCGGCGGGGGAGCGTGCTGGGGCTGCGGCGACACCGCGACCGACTGGCGCCTGGCCGCCGAACGCGGTGGCAACGCCGTGCTGGCGGCCAATCCCGACTGGCTGGTCATCGTCGAGGGCGTCGACTGCGTCAGCGGCACCGGCGACCCGCAGTGCGGCTGGTGGGGCGGCAACCTGTCCGGGGCGAGGCAGTTCCCGGTGCGGCTGTCCAAACCGGACAAGCTCGTCTACTCGGCGCACGAGTACGCGACTTCCGTGTTCGCCCAGCCGTGGTTCTCCGACCCGTCCTTCCCGGCGAACCTGCCCGCGCTGTGGGACCACTTCTTCGGCTACCTGCAGAAGCAGAACATCGCGCCGGTGCTGCTCGGCGAGTTCGGCACGACGCTCGCCGACCCGCGCGACAAGACGTGGCTGCAGGAGCTGATGAAGTACGCCGGCACCGGCGCGACCGGGATGAGCTTCACGTACTGGTCGTGGAACCCCAACTCCGGCGACACCGGCGGCATCCTCAACGACGACTGGACGACGGTCAACCAGGCCAAGCAGTCCATCCTGCAGCCCTACCTGATCCCACCGGTGGGCTCGGGTGGCGGGACGACCGACCCGCCGCCCGCGGTGAGCTGCGCGGTCACCTACCACGTCGACAACACGTGGCAGGGCGGGTTCGTCGCCTCGGTGACGCTCAAGAACACCGGCAGCTCGCCGCTCAAGGCGTGGACGCTCGGCTGGACCGAGCCTTCGGGGGTGCAGATCACCGGCGGCTGGGGCGCGACCGTCACCCAGACCGGGCAGCAGGCGAGCGCCAAGGCGCCGTCGTGGGCGCCCGACCTCGCCGGCGGCGCCTCGACGTCGATCGGCTTCCAGGCGACCGGCGCCTCGACCGGCACCCCCGGCGGCTTCGCCGTGGGCGCGACCGCCTGCACCACCTGACCCACCCACCGAACACGAAGGAGCACACTCGATGAAGAGTGAATTCTGGTCCGCGAGGAGGAAGTCACGGCTCGCCGTGGCGTCCTCGCTGACGGCCGCGGCCGTCGTCTCGGGGCTCCTGGTGGCCGGCGGCAGCCCGGCGACCGCCGCCACGGGCTGCAAGGTCACCTACACCGTCAACCAGTGGGACACCGGGTTCACCGCGAACGTCGCGGTGACCAACCTCGGCGACGCCGTCTCCAGCTGGGACGTCCAGTGGGACTTCGCCGGCAACCAGCAGGTGCAGCAGGGCTGGAGCGCCACGTTCAGCCAGTCCGGCAAGCACGTGAGCGCGAAGAACCCGTCGTGGGGCGGCAGCCTCGCGTCGAACGCGACGGCGAGCTTCGGCTTCAACGGCTCGTACTCCGGCACGAACGCCGTGCCCACGTCGTTCACGCTGAACGGCGTCGTCTGCGACGGCACCACGGGCGGGCCGTCCACCACGCCGACGACGCCCACCACGCCGACCACCCCGACGACGCCGACGACCCCGACCGGGCCGACCACGACGCCCCAACCCGGGACGCACGTGGACAACCCGTACGCCGGCGCCAAGGGGTACGTGAACCCGGACTGGTCGTCGGAGGTGTCCACCGCGGCCGCGGCCAAGGGCGGCACGCTCGGCGCCCAGATGGCCAAGGTGGCGAACACCTCGACGGCGGTCTGGCTCGACCGGATCGCCGCGATCGCGGGCACGTCGAGCGCCCGCGGCCTGCGCGGCCACCTCGACGCGGCGCTGGCCCAGGCGAGCGGCGGCACGCCGGTGACGATCCAGATCGTCGTCTACGACCTGCCCAACCGCGACTGCGCGGCGCTGGCGTCCAACGGCGAGCTGCAGGCCGGCACGGACGGCCTGGCCCGCTACAAGAGCGAGTACATCGACCCGATCGCCTCGATCCTGTCCGACGCCAAGTACGCGCCGCTGCGGGTCGTGGCGGTCGTCGAACCCGACTCGCTGCCCAACCTGATCACCAACACCGCGACGGCCAAGTGCGCCGAAGCGCAGTCCACCGGCGCCTACACCCAGGGCATCCAGTACGCGCTGAACAAGCTGCACGCGATCTCCAACGTCTACAACTACCTGGACATCGCGCACTCGGCGTGGCTGGGCTGGGACAGCAACTTCGGCCCGTTCGTCAACCTGGTCAAGCAGGTGCTGCAGGGCACGACGGCGGGGGTGAACAGCATCGACGGCTTCATCAGCGACACGGCGAACTACACCCCGCTGACCGAGCCGAACCTGCCGGACCCGAACCTGACCGTCGGCGGGCAGCAGCTCAAGTCGGCGACGTTCTACCAGTGGAACCCGTACTTCGCCGAAGTCCCGTTCGCGACGGCGATGTACAACGCGTTCGTCGCCGCGGGCCTGCCGAGCGGGATCGGCATGCTGATCGACACCTCGCGCAACGGCTGGGGCGGCGCGGCCCGGCCGAGCGGCGCGTCGGGGTCCACTGTGGACAGCTACGTCAACTCGGGCCGGATCGACCGGCGGCTGCACCGCGGCAACTGGTGCAACCAGAGCGGCGCGGGGCTGGGCGTGCGGCCGACGGCGTCGCCGGCGGCGCACTTCGACGCCTACGTCTGGATCAAGCCGCCGGGTGAGTCCGACGGCGCGAGCTCGCAGATCCCGAACGACGAGGGCAAGGGCTTCGACCAGATGTGCGACCCGACGTTCCACGGCAGCCAGCAGGCCAACGGCGGCAACCTGACCGGTGCCCTGCCGAACGCCCCGCTGTCGGGCAAGTGGTTCGAGGCCCAGTTCGAAGAGCTGGTCCAGAACGCCTACCCGCCGGTGTCCTAGCAAGACTCCCGGGCCGGGCGGTGCCGCGCAGCCGCCGTCCGGCCCGGGTCTCCACCCTCACGCGAGATCCTTGCGGAAACTGAGCCGGTCCAGTCCCGGCCCGTCGTAGTCGGGCTGGACCGGCAACCCCTCGAACTCCTTCGGCCCTGGTTCGGTGACGAACCCCATCCGGGTGTGGAACGCGTGCGAATCCTTGTTCACCGGCGACGTGATCGCCCGTACCACCGACCGGCCGTTTTCGCGGCTGTAGGCGAAGAAGCGCTCGTACAGCGCCGCGCCGAGGCCCTTCCCGCGCTCGGCGGGGTCGACGCCGACGAAGTGGATGTAGCTCTCGGCGGGCCGCGACGGCGACAGGAAGCCGATCAGGAACGCGATGATCCGCTCGTCCGCCGTCACCAGGAAGCTGCTGCCGGAGAAGTGCTGGAACATCAGCTTCGGCAGCAGCAGCGCCCGTTGCCGGCTGCCTTCTTCGCCGCCCAGGCCACCCCACCAGCGGTCGAGGACGGCGAGCACCGGCAGGTGGTCGTCCGGCCCGGGACGACGGACGGGGTGGCCGAGGAGCGGGGGAAGCGTGGTCATGCCGGCCACTCTGCCCGGTGGGCCGGCCCGGGACGACCGGATTTCGCCCCGGGCTCAGGGCACCACCCGGCGCACCCCGATCAGCACCTGCTGCCAGACGGCGTCCGGGTCGGCGCCTCGTTCGACCGACTTCAACGCGGGCGCGACCACGTCCTCCTGGATCTTGCCGTCGCCCGGGCCCTTGTACTGCGGCTTTCCGACCTTCCGCGCCTGCGCGACGAAGACCTGCCCGCTCAGCGCGCCGCCGAAGTAGCCGTTCATCTCGCTGAGCAGGTCGGGGGAGGTGAACGCCTCGACCTGGCTGGGGAACGTCCCGCTCACCCGGAACGCGTGCAGCTGCTGCTCCGGCGCGGTCAGCCAGGCGGCGAGCGCCGCGGCCTCACGCTGGTGCGGGCTCGCGGCCGGGACCGTGAGGTAGGAGCCGCCCCAGTTGCCGCCGCCGTCCGGGAACGCGTCGGTGATCGCCCACTTGCCCGCGTTGCCCAGCCCGGCCTGCTGCTCGATGACGCCCAGCATCCACGCGGGACAGACCTTCGTCGCGAACGAGCCCAGGCGCAGGCCGTTGTTGCCGTCGTCGGCGAAGGCGGTGAGGCCGGCCGACTGCCCCTGCTTCACGGCGGTCGTGACCTGGTCCCACGCGGCGCGCAGCGCGGTGTTCGTCTCGAGCGTCGGGTGGTCGTCGCGGTCGAGGTAGCCGACCGGCAGCTGGTTGACCATCGCGTTGAAGTTCTGCGCCGCGGAGTCGAACCAGGCCTTGCCCTTCGTGCGCTTGACGTACTTCTCGCCGGCCGTGAAGTAGCTGTCCCAGGTGGCGAACATCGTCTTCACCGAGCCGGGGTCGGTCGGCAGCCCGGCGGCCTCGAGGAAGTCCTTGCGGTAGCACATGGCCAGCGGGCCGATGTCCGTGCCGTAGCCGACGAGCTTGCCGTCCTTGCTGCGGCCGGCTTCGTACTTCCACTCCAGCCAGCGGCCGGGCTTCACGTCGGGCGGCCCGACCTCGGCGAGGTCGGCGAACTTCCCGGACTGCGCGAGGACGTCGGCGAGGTGGCCTTCCTCGACGGCTTGGACGTCCGCGAGGCCCTGTCCGCTTTGGAGCTTGGCCAGCAGGTCCTGGTGGTACGGACCGCCCTGCTCGGTCCGGACCTGGGTGACGGTGATCCCGGGGTGGGTGAACTCGTAGCCGGGGATCAGGTCGTCGTAGCCGAACTCGCCGAACGTCGCGAGCGTCAGCGTGATGCGCTCCGGCGTGCCGGGGCCGCAGCCACCGGTCAGGACGAGCAGGACCACGGTGACGGCGAAGGCCAGCCGTCTTCGGATGGATTTCATGCGCACTCCTCACTCCCTCGTGATTGGGAGCGCTCCCGGACGGAGTCTCGGTTCCGGGTGCGGCGGGTGTCAAGGTGCGCGACGGCGGGTGTCCGCGCGGACACGGAAGGGGTCCGATGAAGCGTCCGACGATCACCGACATCGCGCGGGAGGCCGGCGTGTCCAAGGGCGCGGTGTCCTACGCGCTCAACGGCAGGCCGGGGGTGTCCGAGGAGACCCGCCACCGGATCACGCGCATCGCCCGCGAACTGGGCTGGTCGCCGAGCAGCGCGGCGCGCGCGTTGTCCGGCGGTCGCTCCGGGACGATCGGCCTGGTGCTCGACGGGCCGGCGGAGGTGTTCTTCCCGGCCCTGCTCGACGGGTTCTCGCAGGAGCTGCTGCTGCGGGTCGCGGTCGGGCACGAAGCAGCGGTGGCGGTGTACCGCCGCTGGCGGGCGGAGCGGAAGGTGGACGGCGTGCTGCTGACGGGTCCGGACTGCGCGGCGGAGGTGGCGCGGATCGGGTTGCCGGCGGTGGTGCTGGGCGGACCGGGCGGGTTGCCGGAGGCACCGTCGGTCCGGGTGGACGACCTGGCGGGAGCGGCGGAGGCCCTGGAGTACCTGGCGGCGCTGGGACACCGGCACGTGGTCCGCATCCCGGGGGCGCCGGCGTTCGCGGACGCGGGGGAGAGGGAGGAGGCGTTCACCGCGGTGGCCCGCCGGCTCGGGTTGCGCGGTGCGCGGACCGCGGGGGTGCGGGGGATGGCGCAGCTCGGTTGCGGTGGGGGTACGGGGGAGGGGGAAACCTGGGCTGTCGGGTCGCGAGGCCTCGGTGCGGCGCGACGTGGTGGAGGTGCTGGGCAGGCGGCAACTCCGATCAGCGGCTGGGTCGACGATCCTTGGCGCCCCGGTGTCTGGACCGGGCCTGCGAGCGGCCAGGTCCGCGGCACCCGGCTGCCGGCCGGGATGTGGTCTGTCGGTCCCGAACCCCTCGCCCGTCCCGTCGCCCTCCCCGCCGAACCCTCCGCCGAAGCCGTCCGTCGCCTCCTCCTCGCCGACCCCCGGCCCACCGCCCTCCTCTGCGACACCGACTCCCTCGCCGTCGCCGCGCTCGTCGCCGCGCGGGAGCTGGGCCTCTCCGTCCCCCGGGACCTCTCCGTCGTCTCCTGGGACGACTCCGACCTCTGCCGGCTCGTCCGGCCCGCCCTCTCCGCCGTCCGGCGGCCGCTCGCCGAACTCGGTGCGCTCGCCGCGGCCATGCTGCGGGACCTCGTCGCCGGGGACGACGTCGCCGATGTCTGTGCCTCGCGGCCACGGCTGATCACGCGCGGCAGCACCGGCCCCGTCCGGTGAACGCGGAACGGGGCCGGTGCCGCGGCGCCTCAGCTGCCCTGGCAGGTCACCGACGGCTGGGCCGGGTTCGACCCCGACGCGTTCACCACCAACCCGAACGTGGTGGACCCGTCCGGGGCGACGCGGCCGTTCCAGTCGGCGTTGCGGACCGTCACCGTCGACCCCGACTGGCTCAGCGTCCCGTTCCACACGCTGCCGATCGTCTGACCCGACGGCAGCGTCCAGCCCGCCTGCCAGCCGCTGTAGGCCGCGGTGCCGTGGTTCATCACCGTCACCGTCGCCTGGTAGCCGCCGCTCCAGGTGTTCGTCACCTCGTACATCGCCATGCACGAGCCGTCCGGCGGGGGCGGGCTCGTGGGCGTCGTCGGCGTGGTCGTCGGGCTGCCCGGCTGGTGCACCCCGGTGACTTCGCCGTGCCCGCCGTCGAACGTCACGTCCGAGCAGCCGTAGAACGTCTCGGCGCTGTCGGAGCGCTTCCACACCGAGTAGATGATGTGCCGCCCGGACTTGTTCGACGGCAGCGCGCCGGTCCACTTGTACTGCCCGTCGACCGTGCCGACCTGGCCGGTCACCGCCGGGTGGTCCACGGTCAGGAAGGGCTGGTCCTCCAGGGAGTCCCAGGTGAGCGGCTTCGACGGATCCCAGCCGTCCTTCGTCACGTACGTGTAGAACCAGCCCGGGTGCGCGGCCCACGCGTTGTACGAGAAGTCGAACGACGCCCCGGCGGTCAGGTGCGTCAGCGGCCAGTCGCCGACCTGGTCGAAGCCGGCGTAGCCGGGGTTGCCGCCCGAGCACAGCTTCCCGTCCGGGATGAACCCACGCGTGCGGCCGGCGCCGTCGGAGCGCAGCACGGCGAACCAGTTGTACAGCGAGTTGGCGCCGCTGGTGTTCACCGCGGCCGCGCAGGCCGGGTTCTGCGGGATGATCTGGCCGGTCGAGCTGAGCCCGTCCTGCCAGCACAGGAACGTCCGGCTGCCCGGTTTCATCATGGCGCCGTGCGCTTCGGCGGTGCCGGTGTTCAGCAGGACGGCGGTCAAGCTCGCCAGCAGCACGGTCACGGCGGCGAGGATCGTACTTCGTCTCCTGGTCACGTCAGTCCCTTCGTCGGGTAGCGTGCGTCGAAGACTGGGAGCGCTCTCACGATCAGGATACGCGGCGGTGGTCACTTCCGGAACATCCCGCGGTGACCGGGGCCGGCGCCGTGGCCTACGTTGGCGCAAGGCCGCCGGATCACCGAGAAAGGCAGAGAGTGGACATTCCCTCATCGGTTCCCGCGTGGGTGCGCGCCGAGCCCGCCCGGCTGCTCGGGTTCGCCGCCCGCGCGGCTCGTCCCGGCGGCGGTTTCGCCTGGCTCGACGACGCCGGTGGCCCCGTGCTCGACCGGCCCGCCGAAACCTGGATCACCTGCCGCATGACGCACGTCTTCGCGCTCGCGCAGCTCCAGGGGGCCGGCACCGAGGCGCAGGTCGCCCACGGCGTCGAAGCGCTGACCGGGCTCCTGCGCGACCCGGACCACGGCGGCTGGTATGCGTCGACAACGTTGTCAGAGAAGCGCGCCTACGAGCATGCCTTCGTCGTCCTCGCCGCCTCGAGTGCCGTGGCCGCCGGCGCCGAGGGTGCGGGAGCACTGCTGGCCGACGCCCTCGACGTCGTGGAGCGCCGGTTCTGGGAACCGGGTCCCGGCCGCGTCGCCGACGTCTGGGACCGCGGCTGGACGCACCTGGAGGACTACCGCGGCGCCAACGCCAACATGCACACCGTCGAGGCGTTCCTGGCCGCCGCCGACGTCACCGGCGACGGCGGGTGGGCCGGCCGCGCACTGTCCATTGTGGAACACCTGGTGCACGGCGAGGCCCGCGCCCACGGCTGGCTGCTCCCGGAGCACTACGACGCCGGCTGGCACGTGCGCCTGGACCACAACCGCGCCGAGCCCGCCCACCCGTTCCGGCCCTTCGGTGCCACGATCGGTCACCTCTTCGAGTGGGCCCGGCTGGCCGTGCACCTCAAGCGCGCGCTGGGGACGGGCGCGCCGGAGTGGCTGGTGCCGGACGCGGAGGCGTTGTTCGCGACCGCGGTCCGGCACGGCTGGGCCGTCGACGGGCACCCGGGATTCGTCTACACCACCGACTTCGCCGGGACGCCGGTCGTGCGCACCCGCCTGCACTGGGTCGTGGCGGAGGCGATCGCCGCCGCGTGGACACTGCACCAGGAGACCGGCGAGCCGGCCTATCTCGACCGGTTCCGGGAGTGGTGCGACCACGCCGAGGCGTGTTTCGTCGACCGCGAGCTCGGTTCGTGGCACCACGAGCTGGACCCGGAGAACCGCCCCGCGGCGGCCGTCTGGGCCGGCAAACCGGACGTCTACCACGCCTACCAGGCGACGCTCCTGCCCGCGTTGCCGCCCGCCGCGTCGTTCGCCGGCGCGCTGATCACCCGTCGCTAGACTGCGCGGACCCCTGCCGACGAGGAGAACCATGTCGCCTTACGCCGCCGCCGAAGCCCGGTACGCGGACATGCCGTACCGGCGCGCCGGGCGCAGCGGGCTGAAGCTGCCCGCCGTGTCGCTCGGCCTGTGGCACAACTTCGGGGACGACAAGCCCCTCGACGTCCAGCGCGCGGTGCTGCGCCGGGCGTTCGACCTCGGCGTGACGCACTTCGACCTGGCCAACAACTACGGCCCGCCGCCCGGCGCGGCCGAGGCGAACTTCGGCAGGCACTACGCCGCCGACTTCCGCCCGTACCGCGACGAGATCCTGGTGTCGTCGAAGGCCGGCTACCTGATGTGGGACGGCCCGTACGGCGAGTGGGGCTCGCGCAAGAACCTCCTGGCCAGCCTGGACCGGAGCCTCGCCCGCACCGGACTGGACCACTTCGACATCTTCTACTCCCACCGCCCGGACCCCGAAACGCCGATCGAGGAGACGATGGGCGCCCTCGACACCGCGGTCCGCTCGGGGAAGGCGCTTTACGCGGGCATCTCGAACTACTCGCCGGAACAGACGACGGCCGCGCTGGCCGCGCTCGAGGAACTCGGCACACCGCTGCTGATCCACCAGCCGTCGTACTCGATCCTGAACCGCTGGGTCGAGGACGGCCTGCTGGACACCCTGGACGAGCACGGCGTCGGCTCGATCGCGTACTCGCCGCTGAGCCAGGGCCTGCTGACCGACCGCTACCTCGACGGCGTCCCCGCCGACTCGCGGGCCGCCGGCGCCAGCCCGTTCCTCACGACCGACCGGCTCACCGAGGACACTCTCTCCACGATCCGAGCGCTGAACGACGTCGCGAAGCGGCGCGGCCAAACGCTGGCCCAATTGGCCATCGCGTGGGTGCTGCGCCGCGGCCGCGTCACCTCCGCGCTGATCGGGGCCAGCAGCGTCGCCCAGCTCGAGAACACCGTCGCCGCCACGAAGAACCTCGAGTTCACCGACGACGAGCTGGCCGAGATCGACCGGCTCGTCGCCGGCTAGCAGCCGATCCGGGCGGAGCCCAGGGCCACGTCGTCGAACCACAGCGTGTCGGCGTCCCCGCCGTAGCTCTCCCAGCCCAGCCGGAAGTCGGTGACCGCCGGGTGCCAGGCCCGGGCGAGCCACTGCTGGTCGACGTCCGGGGTCGGGACGCCGTCGACGACGAGCCCGGGCACCTCGGCGGAGCCGAGCCACGTCCGCAGCTGCCCGGCGGCGCCGTCGATCGCGAACTCGAAGCAGGACCAGGTGCCGGTCGGCAGCGGAACGCTCTGGGCGACGCCGGCCGGGCTCTGCGCGGGCAGCGTCGCGTCGTCGGACTCCCGGTTCCACTGCAGCGCCCGGTTCTGGCCGCCGGCCCGCAGGTCGCGGCCGCCGTCCGCGCTGTCGCGCAGGGCCATGAAGGTGACGTGCCCGGCGGGCAGCGCGGTGGTGTGGCGGACCCAGAAGCGGCCGTACAGCACACCGGAACCGGGCACGCTCGTGCCGAAGAAGGCGTGGTTGCAGTAGCCGCCCCCGCCGGTGACCTTCACCGAGCGGGCGCCGGAGTGCGCGACCGCGGTGTCGACGCCGACCGTGCCGGTGCCCTGGCAGTTCGCCGCGCCGACGGTCCAGCGGCCGCCCGGCGCGCTGCCGGTCTGCTGCTCGAAGTCGTCGCAGATCGCCGCGTCCGCGCACCCGGCGGGCGGCGGCGTGGACGTCGTGGTGGTCGGCGTGGAGGGGGTCGTCGTGGCCGGGGGAGCGTTGTCGCCGCAGGCGACGCCGTTGAGGGCGAAGTCCGTGGGATCCGGGCCGCTGGACGTCCCCTGGAGGCCGAACGAGACGGTGCCGCCGGCGGGCAGCGAAGCGTTGTAGGGCAGGCTCTCCGCGGTCACGGCGGTGCCGGACTGGCGGACGGTGGCGTTCCAGGCGGACGTGACGGACTGGCTCCCGGCGTAGTGCCAGGTGAGCGTCCAGGACGAGAGCGCGGTGGCGCCGTTGGTCACGGTGATCTCGGCGGTGAACCCGGTCTGCCACTGGTTGACGCGGTAGCCGACCGAGCAGGCCGGTGCGGCGGTGGCCGGGCCGGCGGCGACGACCGCCGTGGTGCCGGCCGCGGCGAGGCAGAATCCGGCGAGGGCGGCGGCGAACCTGTGCATCGGGGCCTCCCGGGACGCGGAAAGGGGCGCCGTGGCTCGCACCACGGCGCCCCTGGGTGGTGGCCGCGTTCTGTCGAGGCGACCTGGCATGGGAGCGCTTCCAGCCGCCGGAAAGGTAACCCCGGTGTGTCTTCGTTGTAAAGCGCGACCCGGACGCGGGCCGATCCGGTGGTCCGTTTCCGCGATCTTCGGGGTGCCGGCCGGGAACTGAACGCTCCTGAACGGCCGAAGCCGTTGGGCGGCAACGGCTCTTCGTCGTCGCGCTGTGCCACCCGCCGGTACTGCCCGATGCCGCCGTTCGAGTGGAATCCGGGAATCCGGGCCGAAGATCGCCGCGGGGTTTACAGCGGTGGGACGGCCCGGGTACTGTCCACCGCTGCTGGGAGCGCTCTCACGGATTGTCCTGTCCCAAGGGAGTGATCGATGCGTTCCGGACCAGCACTGCTCGGCGCCCTCGGTGCGCTCGCCGTCGTCGGCGCGACGACCGCGTTCACGCTCGGCACGCCTTCGCCCGCAGCGGCGGCGACGGCCTGCGAAGTCGGCTACACGGTGAACGACTGGGGAAGCGGTTTCACCGCGAACCTCACGCTGAAGAACCTCGGCACGGCGCCGCTGTCCGGGTGGCGGATCAGCTACACCTACGCCGGGAACCAGCAGCTGCAGCAAGGCTGGAACGCCACCTGGGCGCAGTCCGGCCAGACCGTCACGGTCACCCCGGCGACCTGGAACGGCACCATCGCCCCGAACGCGTCGGTCAGCGCCGGGGCGAACTTCGGCTACAGCGGGGCCAACGCGGCGCCGGCGTCGTTCAGCGTCAACGGCGAACCCTGCGGCGGCACCCAGCCGCCGACGACCACGCCCACGCTGCCGACGACCACCACGACGCCGACACCGCCGCCCGGCGGCGCGCCGCAGCTGCACGTCTCCGGCAACCGGCTGGCCGACGCCGCGGGCACGCCGGTGACGCTGCGCGGGGTCAACCGTTCCGGCGGCGAGTTCGCGTGCGTGCAGGGCAACGGACTCTTCGACGGCCCGATGGACGCGGCCTCGGTGGCCGCGATCAAGAGCTGGCACGCCAACGCCGTGCGGGTGCCCTTCAACGAGGACTGCTGGCTGGGGCTGTCCGACGTGGACCCGCGGTACGCCGGTGCCACCTACCGCGCGGCCATCAAGTCCTATGTGGACCTGCTGCACCAGAACGGACTCGTGGCGATCCTCGACCTGCACTGGACCCACGGGGTCTACACGGGCAACTCCTCGGCGTGCGGCGACGTGAACGCCACCTGCCAGAAGCCGATGACCGGCACCGAGCACTCGGTCGACGTGTGGACGTCGGTCGCGAACACGTTCAAGGGCGACAACGCGACGATCCTCGACCTGTTCAACGAGCCCTACCTCGACCGCGCGGTGTCCGGCTCGGCACAGGCGTGGACGTGCTGGCGTGACGGCGGTTCGGCGTGCCCCGGCATCGGCTACCCGGTGGCCGGCATGCAGACCCTGGTGAACGCGGTGCGCGCGACCGGCGCGACGAACGTCGTCATGCTCGGTGGTCTCGCCTACTCCAACGACCTCACCGGCTGGCTGCAGTACCAGCCGAGCGACCCGGTGGGCAACCTGGTCGCGTCCTGGCACTCGTACAACTTCAACACGTGCAGCTCGTCGTCCTGCTGGGACAGCCGGCTCGCGCCGGTCGCGGCGGCCGTCCCGCTGGTGGCCGGGGAGATCGGCGAGAACGACTGCGCGAGCGGGTACGTCACCGGCCTGATGGACTGGCTCGACCGGCACCAGGCGTCCTACCTCGGCTGGACGTGGAACACCTGGAACTGCAGCACGGGGCCGGCGCTGATCACGTCCTACGACGGCACCCCGACGGCGTTCGGCGCGGGCATCCGCGCGCACTTCCTCGCCGCGGGCTGACGGACCGGCGGTGAGGACGGGGCGGCGGTTCCTCCGCCGCCCCGTTCCCGTTCCGCCGTCAGGTGGTCGCGCAGACCTTGCCGTTGAGGCTGATCGCGGCGGGCTTCCCGTTGGTGGCGCCGGAGGTGCCGGTGAAACCGAACTCGGCGCTGCCGCCCGCCGGGATCGTCCTGTTCCACCCCGCGTCCACCGCGGACACCGCCGCGCCGGTCTGCGTCACCTGCGCGTTCCAGGCCTGGGTCACGCGCTGGCCGTCGGCGAAGGACCACGTGACCGTCCAGCCGGACACCGGCGCCGTCCCGGTGTTCCCGATCTTCACCCCGGCCTGGAAACCGCCCTGCCACTGGTTCGTGACGGTGTAGGCCGCCGTGCACGACGACGGCACCGGAGTGGTCGTGGTCGTCGGAGGAGCAGACGTGGTGGTGGTCGTGGGCGGCGGCTGGTCACCGCCGGAGTCGCCCACGATCACGCCTCGCCCGTTCGTGCCCACGTACACCCGGCCGTACACCCGTGGATCCCCGCTCAGCGCCGCCCCGATGTTGCCGTACTGGTGCTGGTCGTCGTTGATCCGCGTCCACGACGCCCCGGCGTCGTCCGACCGGAAGATCCCGCGCACCCCGCCGATCTTCGCGATGGTGTATAACGCCGGATACGTCCGGCCGGAAGCGGCTTTGCCGAACCCGATGTTGTCGGCTTCGGTGACGCCGGTCAGTTTCGTGAAGGACGCTCCGGAGTCCGTGGAGTGCCACAGACCGTACGTCGACCCGGATCCGCCGGCCAGCCAGACGTCCCCGGCCGCGCCCGGTACCGCCTTGAAGTGCACCGAGCCGCTGGGCAGCCCGGTCGCCGCGGTGGCGGTGAACGTCGCGCCGCCGTCGGTGCTGACGTAGAACCGGCCGGAAGCGAACCCGTAGAACCGCTTCGGGTCCACGCGGTCGGCCTCGACCACCGCGCCGGCGGGGATGCCCGCGGACGCCGTCCACGACGAGCCGAAGCCCACGGAATAGCTGACCCCCGCGCCGTCCGGGCTCCACACGAAGCGGCTGCCGTCAGCGGCCGCGGCCACCGTCCCGCCGCTCGCGCCGCCGCCCGGTTCGGCACCCTGGAACCAGTTCCTGCCACCGTCGGTGGAGAAGGCGACGCGGTTGTCGTTCGGCCGGGCGCCGCGGTCGAGGGTGCCGACGCGCACGATCGTCGCCGGGGTCAGCTCGGCGTAGTCGAGGCTGGTGGTCGTCGTGAACACCGGCGAGGTGAACATCGTCGACGGGACCGCGTCCAGGCTGTCGTGCCGGAACCCGCCGATGTCGCCGAGCCCGGAGAGCAGCGGCGCGCCCGACGGCGGGCTGATCAGGTCCAGCACCGCGGTCTCCTCGAGGCCGCCGACGACCGGCTTGAGCGTGATCTTCCCCCCGCTGTCCCACTTGGTCAGGTCGGACGTGCCGTAGATGGTCGCGCCGGTGCCGTAGAGCAGGTGGTTCGAGTCGAACGGGTCGATCTCGACCGACTCGGTCATCCAGCCGAGCTTCGGAGACGGCACCGGGGGAGCGGGCTGGGTGCCGAAAGTCAGCCACGGCACCGAAGAGATGTCCTGCGTGTACCTCAGCGATCGGTCGGGGTAGCTCGTGAAGTCCCAGATCCGCGTCCACGACGCGCCGCCGTCGGTGCTGCGGAAGAAGATGACGTCGGGCCACCACGACACCTGCGTGGCGACCATCAGCGTGTTCGGGTGCTGCCGGTCGATCGTCAGGCCGCTGTAGCCGAAGTAGTCGTCGGTGCTGTCGGACGGGATCGGGCTGATCCGCGTCCACGCGCCGGTCTTCGTGGCGTACTTCCAGACGTCGCCCTTCGCGCCGTCGTAGGGGCCGCCGGTGTCGCTGGTCGCGAGGTAGAGGTAGCCGCCGACCGGGTCGAGGACGCCCTTGTGCGCCAGGAACCCGGTGGGCTGGCCGGCCAGCCGCGCCCACGTCGTGCCGCCGTCGGTGCTGCGGTAGACGGTGTTCGCCTTGTCCGCGACGCCGACGTAGATGGTTTGCGTGGTGCTGCCGCGGGTGCCGGTCGACGGGTCGAACGTCACCCAGGTGACGCCCTCGTTGTCGCTCTGGTAACCCGTCGTGTCGCTGGGATCGGGCGCGTAGTTGCCGGGGTTCGGGAACGCCGTCACCTTCGCCCACGTGACGCCGGAGTCCGTGCTGCGCCAGAGCCCGTTGCCGCTGGGCGCGCCGAGGTAGAGGACGCTGTCGCGGTTCGGGTCGATCGCGAGCCGCTCGCCCATGCCGCGGCCCGGCATGTTGCCGCCGAGCTTGAACGGCAGCGCCGAGGCCTGCCAGGTGGCGCCGCGGTCGGCCGAGCGCAGGACGGCGCCGGTGTTCGGGTCCCAGCTGTTGGTGTACATCCCGGCCGCCGCGTAGACCCGGTTCGGGTCGACGGGGTCGGTGGCCAGGCTGACCACGCCGTTGTGGCCCCAGTCGGTCCAGCCGACCGAGTCCAGCAGCGGGATCCAGCGCCCGGTGGCGGGGTTCCAGCGGTACGCGCCGCCGATGTCGGTGCGGGCGTAGGCGAGGCCGGGTTCGGCCTGGTTGAAGACGATGCCGGGGACGAACCCGCCGCCGCCGATCTCCGCGTTGCGCCACGTGTACGCCGCGGGCGCGGCCGGGGAAGCCGGTGCGCCGACGGTGACCGCGACGGCGACCGGCATCAGGGCGGCCAGCGTGTACGCGAGCAATTGTCTCGGTGATCGGGAACGCGTGCTTCGCACGTTTGCCTCCATGGGTGGACCGGTAGGAGGCTGGGAGCGCTTTGCGAAAAACCGTAAACCAGGGCCGCGACCAGGTCAAACCCTTCGACGATTTCGCCCCGGCGATCCGTCCACAATGGATTTCGTGAACCGGTGGAACCGGCCGGGCGTGTCCATTGTGTACCGATTCGGGGCCGGAAAGGAGGGTGCGGCGGACGGAGCAACGTTGTGCGCCAACCGGTATCACATATGTGAACGACGATCAGGTTTCTGAATCGTTATCAACGACTGTCTTGCCCGGCTTTTTCCGGCGTGTGAGTGTGGTGGCCGCTGGCTGGACTGGACCTACGAAAGAGGCGACCCGGCAATGACGCAGACAGCCCCGGCGCGGCACATCAGCCGAACCACCCTGTACTTCTTCGGCGCGCTCGGCGGCATCCTCTTCGGCTACGACCTCGGCGTGATTTCCGGGGTGCTCCCGTTCATCGGGAAACTCTGGGCGCTGACCAGCTGGGACAAGGGCGTGATCACCGCCAGCCTGTCGGTCGGTGCCATCGTCGGTGCGCTGTTCTCCAGCCGCACCAACGAAGCCCTCGGCCGCCGCCGCACGATCATGGTCGCCGCGGCGATCGTCATCGCCGGCACGCTCGCCGCGACGTTCTCGCCGACGTTCGCGCTGCTGGTGATCTCGCGGCTGATCATCGGCCTCGGCATCGGCCTGTCGTCCTCGACGGTGCCGACGTACCTGTCCGAGCTGGCACCGGCGCGGCTGCGTGGTGCGATGGGTGCCCTGAACCAGATCTTCATCGTGCTCGGCATCCTGATCGCGTTCCTGGTCAGCTACTGGCTCGGCCCGGTGTCGGCCTGGCGGTGGATGTTCGCCGGTGCCATCGTGCCCGCCGCCATCCTGCTCGTCGGGCTGGTGTTCCTGCCGGAAACCCCGCGCTGGCTGGTGAAGAACGGCCGCGAGGAGGAAGCCCGGCGGGTGCTCGCGAGCGCGCACGGCAACACCGTGAACCTCGACGAGGAGATCGCGACCATCAACGAGGTCATCCGGCTCGACACCGAGGACAAGCCGCGGCTGCGCGACCTGTTCTCCGGCTTCGTGCGCCCGATGCTCGTGGTGGCCCTGCTGCTCGCGATCGGCCAGCAGTTCAGCGGCGTCAACGCGATCAACGCCTACTTCCCGACGATGCTGATCGGCCTCGGCTTCGCGACGCAGGCCGCGCTGCTGTCCGGTGTCCTGCTGGGCGTGACGAAGTTCCTGTTCACCGCGTGGGTCGTGTTCGTGGTGGACCGCTGGGGCCGCAAGCCGCTGCTGCTCATCGGCAACGTCATCATGGTGATCACGCTGGTGGCGGCCGGACTCGTCGTGCTCAACGTCCACGACACCGGCACCCGCGGCATCCTGATGCTGGTGATGATGGTGCTGTACCTGGTGGGCTACGAGCTCGGCTGGGGCGCGGTGGTCTGGGTGATGATGTCCGAGGTGTTCCCGCTGAAGTTCCGCGCGGCGGGCATGGGCGTCAGCAGCGTCGTCCTCTGGGCCGCCACGGGCATCGTGAGCGCGGTGTTCCCGATCATCTCCGACCCGAAGTCGCTCGGCATCGGCGGCTCGATGTTCCTGTTCGCCGGCATCAACGTGGTGCTGTTCGTGCTCACCAAGTGGCTCGTGCCGGAGACCAAGGGGCGCACGCTCGAGCAGATCGAGCTCGACCTCCGCGCGCGGCAGGGGGTCGCGGCGAAGAGCTGACCCGGGGGTCGGCGCGGCGGGGCACGGGTTCGCCCGTGCCCCGCCGTAATTCGCTTGCCCGGCACCGCGTCCGCGCGAGACGGTGCCCCGATGGAGATCCGTTCCGCGGCCGAGCAGGACCGCGCCGCCTTCGTCGACACGCTCTTCGCCGCGTTCGGGCGCTTCCCGGCCGAAGGCGACCGGGTCTGGTCGGCGCTGGAAATGGACCGCGCCCTGTTCGCCGTGCCGCCGGACGGCCGGCCCGTCGGCACCGCGGCCGCGTACTCCTTCGAGCTGACCCTGCCCGGGGAGGTCGTCGTCCCGGCCGGGGGCGTGACCGCCGTCGGCGTCCTGCCGTCGCACCGTCGCCGGGGCGTGCTCACCGCGATGATGCGCCACCAGCTCGCCGACGCGCGGGCACGCGGGGAGTTCCTGTCCGTGCTGCTGGCCAGCGAGGCCGTGATCTACCGCCGGTTCGGCTACGGGCCGGCGACCACCACGCACCGGCTGACGGTGCCGCGGCATCGAGCCGCCCCGCGGAGCACCGCCGTCCCGGCGGCGGGCACGATCGAGGTGCTGCGGCGCGCCGAGTGCGGCGACCTCTTGGAGGAGGTCTACGACCGCTACCGCCGGGCTCGGCCGGGCGCGCTGTCCCGGCCGCCGCACTGGTGGGCCCGAGGTGCGGGGCAGCCGCCGATCTCCGCGGCCCCGCGGTACGTCGCCCTGCACCGCGATCCGGGCGGTGTCCCGGACGGGTACGCGACCTACCTGCTCGACGGGACGTTGACGGTCGACGAGACGATCGCCGCCGACGACGCCGTGGCGACGGCGCTGGCCCGGTTCCTGCTCGACCACGACCTGGCCACCCGCGTCGTGTTCAAGCAGTGTCCGCCGGACCACCCGTTGCGCTGGCAGCTCGCGGACTTCCGCGCGGCCGAGGTGAGCGACGAGACGGACTGGCTGTGGGTGCGGTTGCTGGACGTCCCGCGCGCGTTGACGGCACGCGGCTGGTCGGCCGACGGCGATCTCGTGCTGGACGTCGAGGACCCATTCCTCGGCGAGGACGGGCGTTATCTGCTGACGGTCCGCGACGGCAAGGCCGAGTGCGTCCCGACGGACCGGACACCCGACCTGTCCCTGGACGTCAGCGACCTGGGATCGGTGTACCTCGGCGGGGTCGCGCCGAGCACGCTGGTGCGGGCCGGGCACGTCCGGGCCCACCACCCGGACGCGGCCGCGCGCGCCGACGCGCTCTTCCGCACCGAGCGCGCCCCGCACTGCCTGCACTGGTTCTGAAGCGGTCCTCAGAGGGTGACGGCGAGCCCGAGCTTCCCCGCCAGCCGTCCGATCCACGCATCGACCTCGTCCGGCGACCGGTCCGGCAGGCCGAAGACCGTCTCGGTGACGCCGAGGGAATCCAGGTGCGCCAGCCGGTCCGGGTCCGGGCGTTCCCCGAGCGCGCAGATCCGCGGCGCGCCCGTCCGTCCTTCGGCGGACCAGATCTCCCTCAGCAGCGCCACGTGCCCGTCCAGGTCGGAGTCGGCCGGGGTGGTGATCCAGCCGTCCGCGTGGCGGGCGATCCAGCGGAACGTCTTCTCCGTCGGACCCGCGCCCAGCAGCACCGGGATGTGCGCCTGGACCGGCTTCGGCCACGCCCAGCTCGGCCCGAAGGAGACGAACTCCCCGGCGTAGGAGGCCTCTTCTTCCGTCCACAGTGCACTCATCGCTTCGAGGTACTCGCGCAGGGCCGTGCGGCGCCGGTTGCCCGGCACGCCGTGGTCGGTCAGCTCGTCGACGTTCCAGCCGAAGCCCGTCCCGAGCGTGACGCGCCCGCCGGAGAGGTGGTCGAGGCTCGCGATCGTCTTCGCCAGCGTGATCGGATCGCTCTCCACCGGCAGGGCCACCGCGGTGGACAGCCGGATCCGCGACGTCACCGCGGCCGCCGTCGCCAGCGCGACCCAGGGGTCGAGGGTGCGGCTGTAGCGGTCGTCGGGCAGGGACGCGTCACCGGTGCGCGGGTGCGGCGACTCGCGCTTCACCGGGATGTGCGTGTGCTCGGGGACGTAGAAGGTGGCGAACCCGGCGGCCTCCGCGGCGCGCGCCGCGGCCGCCGGGGTGATGCCCCGGTCGCTGGTGAACAGCACGATTCCGTAGTCCACGCGAGGAGCGTATTAGAACGTGTTTCAGTTTTCAAGGTGGGCAGCCGATGAGGTGAGCGCCGCCGCCGGCGCGGGGAGGATGGGGGCCGGAGGTGCAGGTGGACGCAGTGTTCCTTTGTGGACGGTCACGGCCGGTGTCCCAGATCGTGGACGCCGGGCCGGGGCGGGATGGCCAGCCGGGTGCCGGTTCCACTATCCTCGTCCGCGGGCCGAGAGGCGCTGCAACGGACCACGGGGTCCGCCACGCTCGGCCCGATCCACCGGACCAAGGGCGCCTCCCGGACGAGGGAGGGCGCCGATGAGTCAAGATCCCACCAGCCGGCTGCGTGAGCTGCTGGGCCGCCGCGTGGCGGTCCTCGACGGTGCCTGGGGCACCATGCTGCAGGGCGCCGGGCTCACCCCGGCCGACTACCGCGGCGACCGCTTCGGCGAGCACACCCACGACGTCACCGGCGACCCCGACCTGCTGAACCTCACCCGCCCGGACGTCATCCTCGACGTCCACCGCCAGTACCTCGCGGCCGGTGCGGACATCACCACGACGAACACCTTCACGGCCACCAGCATCGGCCAGGCCGACTACGGGCTGCAGGCGTACGTCCACGAGATGAACGTCCGCGGCGCGCAGCTGGCCCGCCAGGCCGCCGACGAGTTCGGAGACCGGTTCGTCGCCGGCTCGATCGGCCCGCTCAACGTCACGCTCAGCCTGTCGCCGAAGGTCGAGGACCCGGCGTACCGCGCCGTGACGTTCGAGCAGGTCAAGGCGTCCTACGCGGAGCAGATCGCCGGGCTCGCCGAGGGCGGCGTCGACCTGCTGCTGATCGAGACGATCTTCGACACGCTCAACTGCAAGGCCGCGATCGCCGCCGCCCGCGAGGTCGCGCCGCACCTGCCGCTGTGGATCTCGGTCACCATCGTCGACCTGAGCGGCCGCACGCTCTCGGGGCAGACGGTCGAGGCGTTCTGGAGCTCGATCGAGCACGCGAAACCGCTGGTCGTCGGGGTGAACTGCTCGCTGGGCGCGGAGGAGATGCGCCCGCACGTCGAGGAGCTCTCGCGGATCGCCGACACCTACGTCGCCTGCCACCCGAACGCCGGCCTCCCGAACGCGTTCGGCGGCTACGACGAGACGCCGGCGGAGACGGCCGGGCTGGTCGGCGGGTTCGCCCGCGACGGACTGGTCAACCTGGTCGGCGGCTGCTGCGGCACCAGCCCCGCGCACATCGAGAAGATCGCCGAAGCCGCGAAGGGCGTCACGCCCCGCGAGGTGCCGGCGCCGCGCACGCACACCCGGTTCAGCGGGCTCGAGCCGTTCGGCATCGGCGCCGACACCGGGTTCGTGATGATCGGCGAGCGCACCAACGTCACCGGCTCCAAGCGGTTCCGCCGGCTCATCGAGTCCGGTGACCACCAGGGCGCCGTCGACGTCGCGCTGGAGCAGGTCCGCGGCGGGGCCAACCTGCTCGACGTCAACATGGACGCCGACCTGCTCGACTCCGAGCAGGCGATGACGACGTTCCTCAACCTGATCGCCACCGAGCCCGAGGTCGCGCGGATCCCGGTGATGGTCGACAGCTCCAAGTGGAGCGTGCTCGAAGCCGGGCTGCGCTGCCTGCAGGGCAAGGGCGTGGTCAACTCGATCAGCCTCAAGGAGGGCGAGGAGCCGTTCCTGGCCCAGGCCCGCACGATCCGCAACTACGGCGCCGGCGTCGTCGTGATGGCCTTCGACGAGCAGGGCCAGGCCGACACCGCCGACCGCAAGGTCGAGATCTGCGCCCGCGCCTACGACCTGCTCACGCGGAAGGCGGGCTTCGCGGGCGAGGACATCATCTTCGACCCGAACGTCCTGGCCGTCGCCACCGGCATCGCCGAGCACAACGGCTACGCGAAGGCGTTCATCGACGCGCTGCCCCGGATCAAGCAGCGCTGTCCGGGCGTGCACATCTCGGGCGGCATCTCGAACCTGTCGTTCTCCTTCCGCGGCAACGACGTCGTCCGCGAGGCGATGCACTCGGCGTTCCTCTTCCACGCCGTGCGGGCCGGCCTGGACATGGGCATCGTCAACGCGGGCCAGCTCGCGGTCTACGAAGACATCCCGAAGGACCTGCTCGAACTGGTCGAGGACGTGCTGTTCGACCGCCGCGAGGACGCCACCGACCGGCTGGTGAGCTTCGCCGAGAACGTCAAGGGCAGCGGCACCAAGCGCGTCGTGGACCTCTCCTGGCGCGAAGGCACGGTCGGGGAGCGGCTGTCGCACGCGCTGGTGCACGGCATCGTCGACTACATCGAAGACGACACCGAAGAGGCCCGGCAGCAGCTGGCGCGGCCCCTCGACGTCATCGAGGGCCCGCTGATGGACGGCATGAAGATCGTCGGCGACCTGTTCGGCTCCGGCAAGATGTTCCTGCCGCAGGTCGTGAAGAGCGCCCGCGTGATGAAGCGGTCCGTCGCCTACCTCGAGCCGTTCATGGAGGCGGAGAAGGAGAAGGCGCGCCAGGAGGGCAGGCTCGCCACGTCGGGCGGCCAGGGCAAGATCGTGCTCGCCACGGTGAAGGGCGACGTCCACGACATCGGCAAGAACATCGTCGGCGTCGTGCTCGGCTGCAACAACTACGAGGTGATCGACCTCGGCGTGATGGTGCCCGCCGGGAAGATCCTCGACACCGCGGTCACCGAAGGCGCCGACGCCGTCGGGCTGTCCGGGCTGATCACGCCGTCGCTGGACGAGATGGTCGCCGTCGCCACCGAGATGCAGCGGCGCGGGCTGAAGCTGCCGCTGCTGATCGGCGGCGCGACGACGTCCCGCCAGCACACCGCGGTGAAGATCGCGCCCGTCTACGACAACGCGACGGTCCACGTGCTCGACGCGTCGCGCGTGGTCGGCGTGGTGTCCGACCTGCTCGACCCGGACCGCTCGATCGCGCTCGCCGAGAAGAACCGCGCCGACCAGGAGGTGCTGCGCGAGCAGCACGCGAGCAAGCAGCGCCGCCCGATGCTCACGCTCGAGCAGGCGCGGCTCAACCGCGAGCAGGTGGTGTTCGCCGACCTGCCGACGCCGCTGTTCACCGGCACCCGGGTCGTCGAGCCGTCCATCGCCGAGCTGCGCGAGATGATCGACTGGCAGTTCCTGTTCCTGGCCTGGCAGCTCAAGGGCAAGTACCCGGCGATCCTGGAGCAGCCGGTCGCCCGCGAGCTGTTCGACGACGCGAACAAGCTGCTCGACCAGATCATCGCCGAAGGCAGCTTCACCGCGAAGGGCGCGTACGCGTTCTGGCCGGCGCACAGCGAGGGCGACGACATCCGGCTCGACGGCGAGTTCGCGCACGTCGGGTTCCCGATGCTGCGCCAGCAGACGTCGAAGCCGGAGGACCGCGCCAACCGCTGCCTCGCCGACTACATCGCTCCGGAAGGCGACCACCTCGGCGGCTTCGCGGTCGCGATCCACGGCGCGGAGAAACTGGCGGCGAAGTACGAAGCCGAGCAGGACGACTACCGCGCGATCATGGTCAAGGCGCTGGCCGACCGGCTCGCCGAGGCCTTCGCCGAGCACATCCACCTGCGGGCCCGCCGCGACTGGTTCGAGCCGGACGCCGAGCCGGTGCTGGCCGACCTGCACGCGGAGCGGTTCCGCGGCATCCGCCCGGCGCTGGGCTACCCGGCCAGCCCCGACCACAGCCAGAAGCGTGAGCTGTTCGAACTGCTCGAAGCCGATCGGCTGGGGATGGACCTGACCGAGTCGTTCGCGATGACGCCGGCGGCGAGCGTGTCCGGGCTGATCTTCGCGCACCCGGACTCGCGGTACTTCACCGTCGGGCGGCTCGGCCGCGACCAGATCGAGGACTACGCGCGCCGCAAGGGCGTCGCGGTCGCCGAGGTCGAGCAGTGGCTGCGGCCGAACCTGGCCTACGAGCCCGAGGCGTAGTCCTTCAGCTCGATGTCGGTGGCGAACCTGTCGGTCGCCTTGAGCATCAGGCCGAGCAGGAAGCGGGACTTGAACGTCCAGTCCCGCAGCTTGATCCGCAGCGGCGACGGCGGCGCGAGGAACGGACCCGCGCTGCCGCGCTGCGCGACCTTGGCGTAGCCGCGCAGCTGTTCTTCGTAGCGGGCGAAGGCGATGCGGTGGTCGCCGTTCGCTTCGAGGAGCTCGCCGGCGAGCACGTAGGCGCCGACGATCGCGAGGCCGGTGCCGAAGCCGCCGAGGGTGTTGCCGTAGGCGGCGTCGCCGAGCAGGACGACCCGGCCGCGGGAGTAGTGGTCGATCGTGACGCGGGCGAGGGAGTCCAGGTAGAACTCGCGGGCGTCCGGCAGCTTCGCGATCAGTTCGGGCACCCGCCAGGCCGCCCCGCGGTAGGCCTCGGCCACCAGCTTCCGCTGCGTGCCGGTGTCGCCGCGGTCGTAGTCCAGCTCGGGTGAGGCGAAGACCAGGAACGCCGAGGCCTTCGGCCCGCCGACGGCGGCCATCCGGCCCGGCTCGTTGTACATCACGGCCTCACCGCCGCCGACCTGTTCGCCCAGTTCGGCGAGGGCGTAGTAGTGGCCGAGGAACCGGACGTAGTCGCGTTCGGGACCGAAGGCCAGCCGCCGGACGTTCGAGTGGATACCGTCGGCGCCGACGACGAGGTCGAACCGGCGGGGTGCGGCGGTGGCGAAGGTGACGTCGACGCCGTCGGCCGTCTCGATCAGCGCCGTGATGGTGTCGCCGAAGAGGTACTCGCAGTCCGTGTGCTCGTACAGGATGTCCGCGAGGTCGCCGCGGCGGATCTCGATGTCGCCGCCGGTGAACTCGCCGGGGATCACGGCCCGCGGGCGGCCGGCGGCGTCGACGATGGTCTGGTCGGTGCCACCGGTCTGCCGGGCCAGGACGTCGTCGAGGATGCCCATGCGCTCGAGCACGGTCCGGTGGGTGGCGCCCTTGAAGTCGACGGACTGGCCGCCGGGCCGCACCGAAGGAGCGCGCTCGACGACCGTGACGTCGTAGCCGTAGCGGGTCAGCCAGAGGGCGAGGGCGGGGCCGGCGATGCTCGCGCCGGAGATCAGGACGGTCGGCTTTTTCATGCCGCCGAGCATCACCGGGACGGCTGACCGGTCTCTGGCGAAGCGCTGACGGCGGCCGTCAGCGACTGTCGCGAGTGGACCGCGCGCGGACCGTGACGACGGAAAATTCCCGGCCACGGCCACGGTTTTCCCGCCGGTTTTCGCACGTTGACCCCGGCCGGTCGCGCGGGCACCATTTGCCGGGGGAGAGGGGGCGGCGATGCTGGACAGCGAAACGCGACCGGCGGCCACCGCGCTCGGCGAGCTGCTGCGCAACGGGGAGCGCGCACTCGAGGCCGACGGCGACCTGCGTGCCGGCCGGGAGTGGTTCGACCGGGCGTACCGGGCCGCGGAGGCCGCGTGCGACGGGGAGGGGATGGCCCGCGCCGCACTGGGGCTGGCCGGGCTGTGGGTGCACGAACTTCGGAGCGCGCCCGCCGCCGCGCTGCTGCAGGCCCGGTTGCGCAGCGCGCGGACCGCCGTCTCCCCGGGGTCGTCGCTGGCCCTGCGGCTCAAGGCCCGGCTCGCGGGCGAAGCCGACTACGTGGCGGGGGAGAGCAACGAGATCCTCGCGGTGCTCGAGGAGGCCAAGCGCGCGGGCGACCCGGTCGCCTGGGCCGAGGCCGCGAGCCTGGCCCACCACTGCCTGCTCGGGCCCGGCCACGGCGGCCAGCGCCGGGCGCTCGCGCAGGAGCTGATCACCGAGGGCTTCCGCACCGATCGCCGCAGCGACCTGCTGATGGGCCTGCTCTGGCGCACGGTCGACCTGTTCCTCGACGCCGACCCGCACGCCCAGCGCGGGCTCGCGGACCTGCGTGGCCTGCTGGCCGAGCGCGACCACCTCGCGGTCGGGTTCGTGCTCGACGCGATCGACGTCATGCTCAGCATCCGGGCCGGCCGGTTCGACGAGGCCGAAAACCGCGCGGCGGCCTGCGCGCTGCGCGGCGAGCAGGCCGGCGACGCCGACGCGATCGGCTGGTACACCGCGCAGGTCGGGGCCGTGCGCTGGTACCAGGGCCGCGTCGCCGAGCTGCTGCCGGTGCTGCGGGAAACCGTGCACTCGCCGACGCTCAGCGCGGTGGACAACGCGCTGATCGCCGGGCTGGCCGTCGCCGCCGCGGCGGCCGGGGACGAGCGCGAGGCCGCCGGGGCGCTGGCCCGGCTGCGCGGCCGGGACCTGGCGCTGCTGCCGCGGTCGAGCAGCTGGCTCGTGTCGATGTACGGGATCGTCGAGTCCGCCTACCTGCTCTCGGACGTCGACTCCGCGCTCGCCGCGTACGCGCTGCTCACGCCCTTCGCACGGCTGCCCATGACGGCCAGTCTCGGCGTCGCCTGCTTCGGCTCGGTGCAGCACGCGCTGGGCGTCGCGATGCTGACCGCGGGCGAGACCGCACGGGCCACCGAGCACTTCCGGGCGGCGGTGCGCGACAACCTCGCGCTGGCGCACTGGCCGGCCGCGGCGCTGTCGCGCGCCCGGCTCGCGCAGGCGCTGGGACCCGCTTCGGCGGAAGGCGCGCGGGAGCTGGCCGCGGCGACCCGGGAGGCGGAGCAGCTCGGGATGGTGCTGCCCGGTTTCGCGTCCGGTGGCGGGAACCGGCGCGTCACGTGCCGTCGCCAGGGCAGCCACTGGCTCTTCGTCCTGGACGGGCGGTCCGCGCTGGTCGAGCACAGCGTCGGCATGGGCTACCTCGCGACACTGCTGGACAACCCCGGCCACGAGCTGACCGCGGTCGAGCTGGCGCACGGGGTGGTCGCCGAGGCGACGTCGGCGCAGCCGGTGCTCGACCAGGAGGCGACCGGGCACTACCGGCGCTGGCTCGCGAACCTCGAGGCCGAGCTCGACGAGCACGAGGCCAACCACGACACCGGCCGGGCCGAGCAGGTCCGCACCGAGCGCGACTGGCTGCTGGGCGAGCTGTCGGCCGCCGCGGGGCTGGCCGGCCGCGTCCGCGAGTTCGCGGGCGCGGAGGAGAAGGCCCGGGTCGCGGTGGGCAAGGCGATCCGCCGCGCGCTGACCCGGATCGCCGCGGCGGACGCCGTGATCGGCGACGTCCTGCGCGACGGCGTCCGCACCGGCACCCGCTGCAGCTACGACCCGGGCTGACCGGCCGCGGGAGACGGCTTACTCGACGGCGCCGTTCTGGGTCAGCAACGTCTGGTACCAGGCGTCGTACGGGTGGTTGGTCGCCGGGTAGTTCGCGAGCGGCGTCGTCGCGTCGCCCGCCGAGTCGAAGTCCCAGCCGCGGACCAGCTTGCCCGACTGGCGGGCCGAGGTGATGAACGCCGACTCCGTCGCGGGCGCCCCGTAGAACAGCGCGCCCTGCTGCAGCTCCGCGCTGTCGCCCTGCTGGAACTCGTCGAAGGCGACCTGCCGGTAGCGGACCCGGTCACCGGTGACGCTCGCGGTGTCCGCGCGCAGGGTGTTCGACGGCGTCGGGCCGTCCGCGCCGGTCCACACCTTCATCCGGCGGGTGCCGTTGGTGGCGGTGTCCTTGGCGTACCGCGCGTCCGAGGTCTTGGCGTTGCCGGTCCACGTCACCGCCGTGCCGGTGAGGGTCCCGGTCCAGGTCCAGTTCTGGCTGCTGCTCTGGCTCTGGTGGATCTCCCGCAGGTGCGTCGCGTCGGTGAAGGCGACCGTCGGCTGGACGCCGTTGTCGTACTGGTGGCTGGCCTGCCAGGTGATCTCGCCGTCGGCGCCGAGCTTGCCGACGTGGTACCAGAGCGTCGTCGCGGACTGGGACTGGTGGACCTCGACGAGGTCACCGTCGTCGTCGAGCGCGACGGCCGGGGTCTGGCCGCTGTCGTACTTGCCGTGCCGCAGCCAGGTGACGCGGCCGTCGGCGCCGTAGGTCCCGGTCCAGTACCAGAGCGCGCCGCCGCCGGAGTCGTGCACCTCGACGACCTGGCCGCGGCCGTTGAGCGCGACCGCCGGGTGGTACCCGACGTCCCGCTTGTATTCGCTGCGGCTGCCGCCGTCGCCCGAGAGCAGCGGCAGCACGCGCCCGCGCAGCGCGTCCACGGCCGGCGAGCCGGCCGGGTAGTCCTGCGCCCGCAGCAGCCGGCCGCCGAACACCGATTCCAGTTCCTGGTTGACCGCGGCCAGGTTGCCCGCCGCGAAGTTCGCGTTGTCGGTCAGGTCGTCCTTGAGGTCGAGCATGACGACGATCGGCGCGGCCGAAGGGTGGGCGGCCGACCAGGTGTTCACCACCGACAGCCAGTCGCGCAGGTTGTTCGACGCCGGGTTGCCGCCGCTGTGGTCGACGGCGTTGCCGGGCGAGTCGTGGCCGACCCCGTAGTCGTGGTTCGTGGCGTAGCCGTTGTCGTGGATGTCGTACTCGATGAACCGGACGCCGTGGTCGAGCTGGTAGGTGATCGAGCTCTTCGCGCCGTCGACGTCGCCCGAATAGCTGTTGTGCGTGGCGCGGAAGACCGAGGCCGTGAACGGCGGGCTCGCGGCTTCGGCGGTCCCGCCGGTCAGGAGCGCGGCGGTGGTCAGCGCGGAGACGGCCAAAGCGGGCAGTCGGGTCATCCTCGGGTCCTCACGTCGGCGAACGGGGCGGTCCCATCCTGGCCCGGCCGCCGGAACAACGGGTGGAACAGCGTGGAACACGGGTGGAACGCCTAGAAGGGGACAGCAGGACATCGAGGGAGGAACGTCATGACCTACGCGGGAGGACCCCAGTTCCCGGAACCGACCGGACCCGTGCCGCCGCCGCAGGCCGGTCCGCCGCAGCCGCCGGCCGCGCCGAAGAAGTCCAAGCGGCGGCAGAAGATCGTGCTCACCGTGTTCCTGATCCTGGTCGCCGCGGTCCTCGCGCTGGTCTGGGTGGCCACCCGGTCCAACGGCGAGAACGCCCAGGTCGGCAACTGCGTCACCGAAAGCGGCGAGAACTACGTGAAGATCGTCGACTGCGGGACGCCGGAGGCGACGCTCAAGGTCGTCGCGCGGGTCGAGGACAAGACGCAGATCGAGGCGCAGATCAGCGCGTGCACCCCGTACCCGGACGCCGACCAGGTGTTCTGGGAGGGCAAGGAGGGCGAGACCGGCGTCGTGCTCTGCCTGGCGAAGACCGGCAAGTAGCCCGATGGCCGCCGGGAAGTTCTCGTTCACCGGCTCCGGCGAGGTCCTGGTCCGCAGCGGCGGGCGGACGCTCGCCGCGGCGGGCGACGTGATCGTGATCGGTGACCGGGTCTTCCGGCTGGCCGAGGTGGACCGGGTCGCCTACGACGCGGCGGCCCGGCCGCACCAGGCGAGCTATGCGCTGGGCCTGGCCCACGGCCCGGTGCGGAGCCGGTTCGTGTTCGACGCCTTCGGCCGCGACGAGCTCGAAGACGCGCGCGAAACGTGGCGGCGGCTGGTCGAGCTGGTCGAGTCGGCGGCCTGCCCGCGGATCGCGCGGGCGGCGGTCGACGCGATCACCGCCGGTGCCACCGCCCGGTTCGGCGGGGGCGGGCACCGGCGGATCGACGCGGACGCCGAAGGACTGCGCCGGCGGCGGTGGTTCGCGCCGAAGGTGCCGTGGGCCGACGTGCTGGGCACCGACCTGCGCGCCGGTCAGGTGCGCGTGTGGACCGGCGGGCCGGAGCCGGAACTCGTCACCGCCATGGCCGGCTGGAACGCGGTGGTGCTGCCGCGCGTCATAGGAATGATGGTGGCGCAGGAAAAAGAATCACCGTCCGATCGGAAATGACGGTATTCCCGATCGCGATTCTTACGAAATTGTCGCGTGGATTCGGTACTCCGCCGGGCTCCGCGCGCTCATTATCCGAGGAACGAAGTGTGCGCGGGCGCGGAAAGCCCGTGAGGGGTTGGGGAGGCAGTGGGTGTGGCGAACGACTGGCCGCTGGTCGGCCGCGAACAGGAGCTGGCGTTCGCGCGCCGGGCGATGGCCGATCCCGAGGTGTGCGGACTGCTGCTGACCGGCCGCGCCGGCGCGGGCAAGACCCGCCTGGCGAAGGTGCTGCTGGCCGAGCTGGCCGGTGACGGCGCGCGCACGCACTGGGTGCGCGCGATGTCTTCGGCGTCGACGATCCCGTTCGGCGCGTTCGCCCACCTCCTGCCCGGCAGCGCGGACGGCTCGGGCGACCGCGCGCACCGGCTCAACCAGGTCGCCGGCCACCTCACCCGCGGCGCGGAGGGGCGCCGGCTGGTGCTGTGCGTCGACGACGCGCACCTGCTCGACGACCTGTCCGCGACGCTGGTGCACCAGCTGGCCGCGACGGCGTCGGCGTTCGTGGTCGTCATCGCGCCGCACGGCGTGAGCGTGCCCGACCCGGTGTTCGCGATGTGGAAGGACCGCGTCGCCGAGCGGCTCGACATCGGGGAGCTGAGCCGCCCGCAGACCACCGAGCTGATCACCGCGGTCCTCGGCGGACGGCTCGACGACGGCGCGGAGCACCGGCTGTGGGGCCTGACGCTGGGCAACCCGCTGTTCCTGCGCGAGCTCGTGCAGGGCGGGCTCGACAGCGGTTCGCTGTCGGCCGAGGACGGCGTGTGGCGGTGGAGCGGGGCGCTCTCGGCGACCCCGCGGCTGGTCGAGCTGATCGAGACCCGCACCGACCGGGTCGACGCCGACGAGCGGCGGCTGCTGGAGCTGCTCGCCTTCGGGGAGCCGCTGGGCAGCGAACCGCTGGTGCGGCTCGGCGCCGCCCGCGTCCTCGCCACGACCGAGCAGGCCGGGCTGGTCGTGTCCGAACGGACCGGGCGGCGGCTGAACGTCCGGCTGGCGCACCCGCTCTACGCCGAGGTGATCCGCCGCCGGACGTCGCCGCTGCGCCAGCGCGACACCTACCGGATCCTCGCCCAGACCCTGGACCTGACCGGCGCGCGGCGCGCGGAAGACAAGCCGCGGCTGGTGCGGTGGCGGCTGGCCGCCGGGCTGCCGGTCGACCCGCAGCTGGTGCGGGCCGCGGCGGAGACGTTGCTGCGCAAGGATTTCCCGCAGGCCGAGCAGCTGGCGGCCGAGGCGGTCCGGATGGGCGGCGGGTTCGGCGCGAAGTTCCTGCTCGCCCAGGTCCGGATCGCCGGCGGCCGGCCCGCCGACGCGGACGCGCTGCTTTCCGAGCTGGCGGGCGAAACGGTGTCCGACGCGCAGCACGCGCGCGTCGCGGCCACGCGGGCGCGGAACCTGGCGTTCGGCCTGAACCGGTTCGAGGAGGCATCGGCGGTCTTGGACACCGCCGAAACGGCGGTGTCCGGGACCCAGGACGACCTCGTGACCGCCCGCGCGGCGCTCTTGGCGGCTTCGGGCGCGTCGCGGGCGGCTTTGGAGCTGCTCGGCCCGGTGCTGGACCGCAACCGGCGCGGCGACGCGCTGCGGCTGGCGGCGCTGGTCGTCGCGGCCGGGGCCTTGGCGACGACCGGGCGGACGGAGGCGTGCCTGGGCGTCGTCGGCGAGGGGCTGGAGATCGCGTCGCGGATCTCGGACGCTTTTGCGCCGGGGGCGCGGGTGCGGCTGGAGCACGCGCGGATCGTCGCGCTGTGCCGGGCCGGCCGGCTCGAGGAGGCCGAGGACCTGGCGGGCGACGACTACCGCGACGCGGTCCGGGACCGGTGGGGCCCGGCGGTGGCGGGCGCGGCGGCGTCGCTCGGGACGGTCGCGCTGGCGTACGGCAACGTCCGCGGCGCGATCCGCTGGCTGCGCGAGGCCTTGGCGGCGGACGCGCACGACCAGCCGCACGAGTTCCGCCCGGCGGTCGCCGCGGCACTGGTCCGCGCGACGGCGATGAGCGGCCGGATCGCGGAGCCACTGGGCGACTGGGACGGCGCGTGGGTGGCGGCGGCGCGGGGCGAGCTGTCACGGGCGGCGGAGCTGGCCGCGTCCGCCGCGGCCGCGGCGTTGTCGGACGGCAGGCTCGCGGTCGCGGCGGAGATCCGCTACGACCTGCTCAGGTTCGGGGCCGACCCGGGGGAGATCCCCTCGTCGGGCGGAATGGCGGCGCTGTATTCGGCACACGCGGCGGCCCGCTCGGACCCGGCGGCGTTGGACGAGGTGGCGGCTTCGTTCGCCGACGCCGGCGCGCGACTGCTGGCGGCGGAGGCATCGGCCCAGGCGGCCCGGGCGTACCGCGCGGAGGGCAAGAACGGCAGCGCGGCGACGTCGGCGCAGCGGGCGAGGTCGTGGCTGGCGTCCTGTGAGGACGCCGCGACGCCTGCGTTGTCGCTTTTGGAGACGCCGCTCGACTTGACGGTCCGGGAGCTGGAGATCGCCCGCCTGGTGGCGACGGGCCTGACGAGCCGCGCGGTGGCGGACCGGCTGGTCGTGTCGGTCCGGACGGTCGACAACGTGCTGCACGGGGTCTACGCGAAATTGGGTATTTCCGGGCGCCGCGAGCTGGCATCGGTGGTGGGGCCACTGGCATCGGGGAGTAGTCCCGCCGACGGTCCATAGGTAGATCACGTCCGCGGCAGGGCGGAAGCCGAGTAGGGCGCTACTCATGACCGGGGCTGCTTCCGGCTCAAGACTGGATGACAACGGAGGGGCACGGGCTTCACCGATCCGAATGTCAGGAGTGCACACGATGACGACTTCATCGGGCGACGTTTTCCAGAACGAGCAGGGTTCCGGTAGCGGCCGGAACCAGTTCAACGAGCAGGCCGCGACGGGCGGCTCGGGGAACATTTTCCAGAACGAGCAGGGTTCGGGTGGTTCCGGTGGGAACCAGTTCAACGAGCAGGCGTCGACGGGTGGTCGCGGGGACATCTTCCAGAACGAGCAAGGCTCCGGCCGCGGCGGCAACCAGTTCAACGAGCAGGCCTCGGCCGGCCACCACGGTGACGTGTTCCAGAACGAGCAGGGTTCCGGCGGTCACGGCGGCAACCAGTTCAACGAGCAGGCCTCGACCGGTGGCGGCGTGGGAGACATTTTCCAGAACGAGCAGGGTTCCGGCGGTCACGGTGAGAACCAGTTCAACGAGCAGGCCTCGACCGGTGGCGGCGTGGGAGACATCTTCCAGAACGAGCAGGGCTCGGGTGGGCACGGTGGGAACCAGTTCAACGAGCAGGCGTCGACGGGTGGTCGTGGGGACATCTTCCAGAACGAGCAGGGCTCGGGTGGGCACGGTGGGAACCAGTTCAACGAGCAGGCGTCCACGGGCGGCCGTGGGGACATCTTCCAGAACGAGCAGGGCTCGGGCGGTCACGGTGGGAACCAGTTCAACGAGCAGGCGTCCACGGGCGGCCGTGGGGACATCTTCCAGAACGAGCAGGGTTCCGGCGGTCACGGTGGGAACCAGTTCAACGAGCAGGCCTCGACCGGCGGCCACGGCAACATCTTCCAGAACGAACAGGGCCAAGGCCACGGCGGCAACCAGTTCAACGAGCAGGCCTCCACGGGCGGTCACGGCAACATCTTCCAGAACGAACAGGCCCACCACGGCCACGGCGGCGACCAGTTCAACGAGCAGGCGTCGCACGAGCACCACGGCCACGAGCACGAGCACCACGGCGGCGAGCACCACGACTACCACGCCGACCACGTCGACCACCACCACGACGTCGACCACTACTGAGCCGGCGAAGACGAGCAAGGCAAGCACGTAAGCAAGAGGGAGCGGTCATGCAGGAGCCGAGCGGCGGGGGGCGCATCGCCCTCGACACCCTCGACCTCGCCGTCAAGGGAGCGAAGGCCTACGGGCGGGACGATCTCGTCCAGCGCCTCACCGACGCCCGGCGCCTGCTGTCCGAACCGGACATCACCGTCTACGTCGTCGGGGAGTTCAAGCAGGGCAAGAGCTCGCTCATCAACGCCCTGCTGACCGCGAAGATCTGCCCGGTCGACGACGACATCGCGACCGCGGTGCCGACCGTCGTCCGGTACGCGCCGGAGTCCGGGGCTCTGGCGACCTACGAGCCGGCCGACCCGTCGTCGCCGCCGTGGACCGAGCGGATCTCCCTCGAAGACCTTCCCACCCACGTGAGCGAAGCCGGGAACCCCGGCAACGTCCGCAAGCTCAAGTCGGTCACCGCGTCGATCAGCCGCCAGCTGCTCTCCGGCGGGCTGGCGCTGGTCGACACCCCCGGCGTCGGCGGGCTCGGCTCGCTGCACAACGCCGTCACGGTCAGCTCGCTGCCGCGCGCCCACGCCGTTCTCTTCCTTTCCGACGCCTCGCAGGAACTCACCGGCGCCGAGCTGCGGTTCCTCCGGACCGTCAAGGAACTCTGCCCGACGGTCTTCTTCGTCCTCACCAAGATCGACCTCTACCCGCACTGGCGGCGCATCCTCGAGCTCAACGCCGGCCACCTCGAAGCGTGCGGGATCACCATCGAGACCGTCGCCGTCTCCTCGGAGCTGCGCACCGTCGCGGCGCGCTCCGCCGACCAGGAGATGAACGTCGAATCCGGCTTCCCCCAGCTGGTCAAGTGCCTGCAGGGCGTGGTCGGCGACGCCGAGCGGTCCGCGCTCAACGCCGTGGGCCTGCACGTCGGGTCCGCCGTCGGGCAGCTGCACGCCTCCCTGCGCGCCCGCCGGACCGCGCTCGCCCACCCCGAGCAGTCCGCCGCGCTCGTCGCGGAGCTGGGCCGGGTCAACGACCGCGTCGACGCGCTGCGCAGCCAGTCCGCGAAGTGGCAGCAGCTGCTCTTCGACGGCTTCGCCGACATTTCGTCCGATGTGGACTACGACCTGCGCGCCCGTTCCCGTGGGGTACTGCACGAGGCGGAAGAGGCCATCGAGGACGGCGACCCGGCCAAGAACTGGGACGAGTTCGAGAAGTGGCTGCGCCAGCGCCTCGCGAACGAGACCCTCGAGAACTACGCGACCTTCGTCAAGGACGCGCGCGGCCTGGCGTCCCGCGTCGCCGAGCACTTCGAGCTCGCCGAGTCACAGGCCGTGCTGCCGCGCGAGGTCCAGGCGCCCGTCAAGGTCGTCGAGGAGATCGACATCGACTCCTCGTTCACCGGTGTCAAGACCCGCGGCGCCACCGGGATGGCCGCGTTCCAGAAGGCCTACAGCGGCTTCCTCATGTTCTCCATGCTCACGAAGATGGCCGCGCTCGCCATCCCCACGCCGTTCGGGGTCGCGGCCGGCCTGCTCATGGGCCGCTCCGGCTTCGTCGACGAACGCAAGCGGCAGCTGGAAAAGCGCCGCAGCCTGGCGAAGACCGCCGTGCGCCGGTTCGTCGACGAGTTCAACCTCCAGGTGGGCAAGGACTCCCGCGACGCGATGCGGACCGTCCAAAGAGAACTCCGCGACGCCTACAGCGCCCGCGTCGAAGAACTCCAGCGGTCCCTCACCGAGGCACTCGCGAACGCCAAGAAGGCCGTCGTCGACGACGACGCCGAGGCCGCCGAGCTCAAGCGCCTCGAAGCCGACATCGAAGCCCTCGAAGTGCTCGGCCGCCGCGCCGACGAGCTCACCCTGCGCAGTGCGCCCAAACCCGTCCCGGCGGTGACGCGATGACCCCGCTCTACGTCCAGGTCCGCGGGTTCGTCGCCCGCGCGTGCGCCGGGTACGCCGGCACGCCGGCCGAGCCGCAGCTGCGGCAGATCGCCGGCCGGCTCGCCGAGCCGCTGCGCGTCGCCATCGCCGGCCGCGTGAAGGCGGGCAAGTCGACGCTGCTCAACGCCCTCGTCGGCCAGGAGCTGGCGGCGACGGACGCGGGGGAGTGCACCCGGGTCGTCACCTGGTACCGCAACGGCCCGACCTACCGGATCATGCTGCACCCCGTCCGCGGGATGCCGCGCCAGCTGCCGTTCGGCCGCCTGTCCGGGACGCTCGGCCTGGAGCTCGGCATGGCGCCCGAGGACGTCGACCGGCTCGTCGTCGACTGGCCGTCGCCCGCCCTGCGCGCGATGACGTTGATCGACACGCCCGGCCTCGGCTCGGCGCGCTCCGAGGTCTCCGGACGCACCGAGGCGGCGCTGGTGCCCGAAGGTGACGGCGTCGGGACCGCGGACGCGGTCGTGTACCTGATGCGCCACGTCCACGGCGACGACGTCCGCTTCCTCGACGCTTTCCACGACGACCCGGCGCAGCGCCGCCCGGTGAACACGATCGGCGTGCTGTCCAAGGCCGACGAGGTCGGGCACGCCCGCGTCGACGCGCTCGACTCGGCGGAGAAGATCGCCGCCCGCTACGCCCGCGACCCCCGCGTGCGGGGGCTCTGCCAGACCGTCGTCCCGGTGGCCGGCCTGCTGGCCGGCTCCGCCGCGTCGCTGAAGGAGTCCGAGTACCGCGCCTTCCGGGTGCTGGCCGCGGGTCCGGAAGCCGAAGTGGCGCGGCTGCTGACCTCGGCCGACCGGTTCGCGCGCACCGAGTCCGAAGTGGACGTTCCGGTGGCCGCGCGTGCCGAACTGCTGTCCCGCTACGGACTTTTCGGCGTCCGCCTCGGGATCGAGCTGGTCGCCGGCGGCCACGTGACCGGCGCGCGGGCGCTGTCGGGCGAGCTGCTCGCCCGCAGCGGCCTGCACCGGCTGCGGTCGCTGCTGACGTCCCAGTTCGCCGCGCGCGCCGACGTCCTCAAGGCGCGGTCGGCGCTGCAGGCGGCGGAACTGGTGCTGCGGGCCTACCCGGACCGCACCGGCGGGCTGCTGCACGAGTGGGAGCGGATCGTCGCCGGCGCGCACGAGTTCGCCGAGATCCAGCTGATCGACTCGATCCGGCTCGGCGCCGTGCTGTTCACCACCGACGAGGCCCGCGACGCGGAACGGCTGCTCGGCGCGGCCGGGGTGGACGTGCCGAGCCGGCTGGGCCTGCCGGCGGACGCGGGCCGCGCCGCGGTCCGGCAGGCGCACCGCCCCGACCAGCTGAGGTGGGAGGCGCGGGCCGCGCCCCCCCCGTACCCCGGCGCCCGGCCGGGCCCGGGCCCG
>NZ_JBFANX010000036.1:0-67480 GCF_040675005.1 Amycolatopsis sp. NPDC049691 | reverse complement strand
TTTCAGATCGGGCGGTTCTAACCGCCCTGAACACCCACGACAACCGGACCACGTCAGAAGTCGAAGCCGCCCGGGCGGCCGTTGCGGTCGGCCAGCAGGCCGGCGAGGGTCGCGATCGCGATCTCCGGCGGGGTGCGCGAGCCGATGTTGAGACCCACCGGCCGGTGCACTCGGGCGATGTCGTCCTCGGGCACGCCCAGGCCCCGCAGCGCGGCGACGTGCGGGCCGGGGTGCCGCGGGTTGCCGAGCACGCCGATCCAGCGCGGGTTCCCGCCGAGCGCCGCCTTCAGCACCTCGCCCAGCTCGGGCCGGTGGTGGTCGGTGACGACGACGTCCGCCGAGCCGTCCAGCGGCGGCAGCGTCGTGTCCGCCTCGATCCCGTCGGGCACGTCGGTGGCGCGCGCGGCGTCCGGCTCGAACAACGCCACGTGGTAGCCGAGGTCGCGGGCGAACGTCAGCAGGTACCGCGAAACCGGCGACGCGAACACCGCCACCAGGGTCCGCACACCGGGGTCCGCTTCGGCCGTGCCGTGGGCGACGTCGCAGGTCTCGCTCATGCCGCCCAGTGTGTCAGCCGCCGCCCTGTTCGCCCACCGTCACGCGGAACTGCCACACGTCGGTCCTGCCACGCACGAGCACCAGGTACCCGTCGGTGACGCGCAGCACGACCCGGTTCAGTGGCGACGACGGCCGCGGCGGCCGGTGCTGCTTGGCCAGCAGGTACGCCTCGCCGAACGCGGTGTCGCGGTCCGGGTACCCCGCCGCGTCGGCGACGCCCCAGCCCCGGCCGTCGCCCATGCCGCCCTGCTCTTCGATGACCACCCACCACGTCGAACCCATGCCGCTCCGACGCAGCCGCGCCCGCGGCGGTTTCAGAGCTCTTCGAGCACGCTGAGCCGGAAGTGGAACGTCGACGTCCGGCCCTCGACGATCACCAGGTACCCGCCGGCCCCGCGCAGGACCTTGCGCGACTTCGGCGACCACGGGTACGCGGGCTGGTACTCCCGCGCGAGCCGCAGCGCGTCCGCCTCGGCGCTCTCCCTGTCCGTGTGCGAAAACGTCTCCGACAGCGACCAGGTCCGGCTGTCCCCCATGCCGCGCTGTTCCTCGACGACCACCCACCAGCTCATTCCGGTGCCGTCACGGTCTCGCCGAGCGTCACGCGGAAGTGGAACGTCTGGGTGCGCCCGGTCGCGATCACCAGGTAGCCGTCACCGACCCGCAGGACCTTGCGCTCCTTGACCCCCGACGGGTGCACCGGCTCGTGCTCGAACGCGAGCCGCCGGGCCACCTCGTCGGCGTGGGCGCGGTCGCCGCCGGCCGGCTTCGTCTTCGTGACGTTCCACGCGCGCGCGTCCCCGCCGCCGCGCTGCTCTTCGACGACCACCCACCACATCTCAGACCTCCGGTTCGGCGAACTCGAAGTACTCCGGCAGCGGCGCCGTCCCCGCCAGCCGGAAGTACCGCACCTTCCGCCGCCGCCGCAGCCGCAGCGTGTCGCGGACGGCGTCGTTGTGGACGCGGCGGGCGATCACCACCCGGTGCTCGGCGTCGGTCAGCTCTTCGGCCAGCTCGGCGGGCAGGCCCGTCCGGTCGACGCGGCTCAGCTGCAGCGTCAGGTCGCCCTCTTCGGCTTCGCGGTCCGCACGTGGCGCCGCTTCGGCGCGTTCGGCCGACGTCCGCAGCTCGGTGTCGCCCAGCACCACCGCGACCGCGCGGGCGACCACCGCCCGGCGGGCCAGCGCCGCGTCCAGCGCGGCCCAGCCCGCGTCCATCCGGACGTGCAGCCGGTCGAGCCGGTTTGCCGTCGCCACCAGGAAGAGCCCGCCCAGCACGACGATCACCGCGAGGAGCGGGAGCAGCCAGCCGAGCACGCTCACCGGGCCGGCTCCCGCTCCGGCGCCGCGACGCGCCGCGGGTCGGCGGCCACGGCCGTCTCGTAGACCCGCAGCACCTGCGTCGCCACCACCGACCAGTCAAACATCGTCACGCGCTCCCCCGCCGCCGCGGCCAGCGACGCCCGGCGCGCCGGGTCGCCGAGCAGCTCGCGCAGCCCGTCCGCGAGCGCCTCGGGGTCGCCGGTTTCGACGAGCATCCCGGCGTGGCCGTCGTCGAGCACCCGCCGGAACGAGTCGAGGCCGCTGGCCAGCACCGGGGTCCCGGCCGCCATGGCCTCGGTGAGAATCATCCCGAAGCTCTCGCCGCCGGTGTTGGGCGCGCAGTAGACGTCGACGCTGCGCAGCGCCTGCGCCTTCACGACGTCGTCGGCCTGCCCGAGCAGCTCCAGGTGCGGGGCCAGCTCGGGGCCGGCGTCGCGGCGCAGCTGGTCTTCGTCGCCGCGGCCGACCACCACGAGCCGCAGGTCCTCGAACTCGGGGAGGATCCGCCGCAGCGCCTCCAGCAGGACGCCCATGCCCTTGCGCGGCTCGCCGAACCGGCCGACGAACCCGACCGTGCCGCCGGCCCGGGGATAGCCCGGCAGCGGCGTCGCCGAGGAGAAGAACTCGACGTCGACGCCGTTGGGGATCTCCACGGCGTCGCCGCCCGCGTGCTCCACCTGGACCCGGCGGGCGAGCGCGGACACCGCGATCCGCGCGGTGATCTTCTCCAGCAGCGGCCGCAGCACCGGCTGGAACGCCGAGAGCGTGCGCGAGCGCGTGGTCGCGGTGTGGAACGTCGCCACGATCGGTCCGTCGGCGATGAGCAGCGCCAGCAGCGACAGGCTCGGCGCGGCGGGCTCGTGCAGGTGCAGGACGTCGAAGTCGCCGTCGCGGATCCAGCGGCGCACGCGTGCGTAGGACACCGGCCCGAACTGCAGCCGCGCGACCGAGCCGTTGTACGGGATGCCGAGCGCCCTCCCGGCCGGGTGCACGAACTCCGGGAGCTCGGCGTCTTCGTCGGCGGGCGCCAGCACGGACACCTGGTGCCCGCGGGCGAGCAGCGCCTTCGTCAGGTCGATCACGTGGCCCTGGACCCCGCCGGGCACGTCGAACGAGTAGGGGCAGACGATCCCGATCCGCATCGGGCGCGCGGCCACGCCTCAGCTCGCTTCTTCGAGGCTGACCCGGTCGCCTGCCTCGAGGTCGGCGGGCCAGAACTTCTGCAGCATGTGCCAGTCGGCCGGGTGCGCGGCGATGTCGCCGGCGAAGATGTCGGCCAGGGCCTGGGTGGCGGCCGCGACCTCGGCGCGCGCGGTGACGCGGATGCGCGGGTGCAGCCGGATCTGCCAGCCGTCCTCGGTGAACCAGCAGCCGGCCGGGATCAGCGCGGCGCCGGTCGTCGCGGCCAGCCGAGCGGGGCCGCCGGGGAAGCGGGCCGGCTCGCCGAAGAACTTCACCGGGATGCCGCTGGTAGTCAGGTCGCGGTCGCCGACCAGGCAGACGGCCTTGTTCTCGCGCAGCCGCTTCAGCAGCACGCGCATCGCCGAGCTGTCGCCGGTCAACGGCACGATCTCGAAGCCGAGCGATTCGCGGTACTCGACGAACCGGCGGTAGAGCGACTCGGGCTTCAGCCGCTCGGCGACGGTCGTGAAGCCGCCGAGGTAGTCGGCCAGCCAGACGCCGGCGATGTCCCAGTTGCCGCTGTGCGGCAGCGCCATCACGGCACCGTTGCCTTCGGCGAGCGCGGCGTCGAGGTTCTCGACGCCGGTGATGGAGGCCGCGACCTTGGCGCTGACCTCCTTCTGGTCCATCGACGGCAGCCGGAACGTCTCGTGCCAGTACCGGGCGTACGAGCGCATCGCCCGGCGGGTCAGCTCGTCCATCTCGACCTCGTCGGCCTGTGGGACGACGCGGGCGAGGTTGGCGCGCAGCTGCCGCACGCCACCGCCGTCGCGCTTCACGGCGAGGTCCGCGCCGAGGGAGAACACCGTCCCGCCGAACCCGGGCGGCAGCCAGCCGGCCAGCTTCCACCCGGCCGCATAGCCGAAGGCGCTCAGCCGTTCCGACAGCCTGCTCATGCGCACGCCTCGCCGGCGCTCGGCGCGGCCTGAGCCGAAGGCGCAGTGTTGGATGATTCGGTCGCAAGCTCCCTCATGCCGGCTGCTCCCCCGCGGCGGCTTCGCGAGCCGCCTTCGCCACCGCCGCGAAGCGCTGCGCCAGGGTGATCACGGAGCCCACCGCCAGCAGCCAGAGCGTCACGTCCACGGTGTACGGGATGCCGAAGCCGTGCAGGCCGGTGCCGACGAGAGCGATGATCAGCCGCTCGGCGCGTTCGACGAGCCCGCCGTCCACCGGCAGCCCGGAGGCGTCGGCGCGGGCCTTGACGTAGGAGATGACCTGGGCGAGCACCAGGCACAGCAGCGCCGCGGCGGCGGCCGGGTGGTTGTCGTCGACGACGAAGCACCACCAGGCGATCGCGGCGAACAGCGCGCCGTCGACCAGCCGGTCGCAGGTGGCGTCGAGCACCGCGCCGAACGGGGTGCCGTAGCCGCGGGCGCGGGCCATCGCGCCGTCGAGCAGGTCGAGCATGGCGAAGCCCCACACCGTGAAGGTGCCCCAGAGCAGGTAGCCGTTCGGGAAGAAGGCCAGGGCGCAGGCGACGGCGCCGGCGGTGCCGAGCACGGTCATCGCGTTCGGGGTCAGCCCGGCGCGGACCAGCGCCTGGCCGATCGGGTCGGTGACGCGGGAAACGGAGGCACGCGCGAAGATATTGAGCATCGGTTCGTCTGAGGCACCTGGCTACGAGGGTCGGGTGGGCGAATGCAGCCTATCGACCCGCCCCGGTGAACCCGACGCGCCGCCCCGGCTCAGCCCGATTTCGTGAGCTGGCCCTCGCGCTCGCGCTCCTCTTCGGCGGCCTGCGCGGCGGCGCACTTCGGCGAGAGGCGCTGCCGGATCGCGGCGCTGATCTCCCCGAGCGCGGTGACCTGCTCGGGCGTCAGCGGGTCGAAGAGGCTCTCGCGGACGGCCTCGACGTGCCCGGGCGCGGCCGCCTCGAGCGCGGCGAAGCCTTCCTCGGTGAGGACGGCCCAGGCGCCGCGCTTGTCGGTCGGGCAGGCCTCGCGGCGCACCCAGCCGTTGGCTTCCAGCCGCGCGACGGCGTGCGAGAGCCGGCTCCGCGACGCCTGGCGGGCGTCGGCGAGCTCGCTCATGCGCAGCCGGCGGCCTTCGGCTTCGGAGAGCGCGACGAGGACTTCGTAATAGGTGTGCGGCATGCCCGAGTCGTGCTGCAGCTGGCCTTCGAGGTGCGCGCTGAGCATGCGGGTGGCCGCGTTGAACTCACGCCAGACGCGCTGCTCGTCGTCGCTGAGCCATCGGGTTTCGGACATACCCCCATCATACTCTCGGTTGAACACTCAATAAGGGTTTTCCGGGTGCGTCGAATTCGGTGCTCACCAGCCGTCGGCCAGCAGGTCCCGCGTCTCGCCCAGCAATTGCGGGAGCACCTTCGTCTGCCCGATGATCGGCATGAAATTCGCGTCCCCGCCCCACCGCGGCACCAGGTGCTGGTGCAGGTGCGCCGCGATGCCCGCGCCCGCGATCACGCCCTGGTTCAGACCGATGTTGAACCCGTGCGCGCCCGACACCGCGCGGATCACCTTCATCGCGTGCTGGGTGAACTCCGCGACCTCGCGGGTCTCCTCGACGGTCAGCTCGGTGTAGTCCGCGACGTGCCGGTACGGGACCACCATCAGGTGTCCCGGGTTGTACGGGTACAGGTTCAGCACCGCGTACACCGTTTCGCCGCGCGCGACGATCAGGCCCGTCTTGTCGTCCAGGGACGGGATGCGGCAGAACGGGCAGCCGGTGTCCTCGTCGTTCTCCGGCTTGTCCTGGCCCTTGATGTAGGCCATCCGGTGCGGGGTCCAGAGGCGCTGGAACGCGTCCTGGACCCCGATGCCCTGTTGCTCGACGAGTTCGGGACCCTCGCTCACCGAACGACCGTCTCCAGCGCGTCGGCCGACGGCGACGCGTTTTCGCGGCGCTCGACCCACGCCGCGATCGCCTCGACCGCCTTTTCCACCGGCACGCCGTTGATCTGGCCGCCGTCGCGGAAGCGGAACGACACCGCGCCCGCCTCGACGTCCTTCGCGCCGGCCAGCAGCATGAACGGCACCTTCTGCGTGGTGTGGGTGCGGATCTTCTTCTGCATCCGGTCGTCGCTCGCGTCGACCTCGGCGCGGATCCCCTTGGCCCGCAACGCCTTCTCGACGTCCTGCAGGTACCCGACCTGGTCGGCGGTGATCGGGATGCCGACCACCTGCACCGGCGAGAGCCACGCCGGGAACGCGCCCGCGTAGTGCTCGGTCAGCACGCCGAAGAAGCGCTCGATCGAGCCGAACAGCGCGCGGTGGATCATCACCGGGCGCTGGCGCGAGCCGTCCGGCGCGGTGTACTCGAGTTCGAACCGCTTGTTCTGGTTGAAGTCGAGCTGGATCGTCGACATCTGCCAGGTGCGGCCGATCGCGTCCTTGGCCTGCACCGAGATCTTCGGGCCGTAGAAGGCCGCGCCGCCCGGGTCCGGGACCAGCTCGAGGCCGGAGTCGATCGCCGCCTGCCGCAGCGTCTCGGTGGCCTCCTCCCACTCCCAGTCCTCGCCGATGAACTTGTCGGAGTCACCGCGGGTGGACAGCTCGAGGTAGAAGTCGGAGAGGCCGTAGTCCGCCAGCAGGTCGAGGACGAACTTGAGCAGCGACTTGAGCTCGCCCGGCATCTGCTCCTTGGTGCAGTAGATGTGCGAGTCGTCCATCGTCAGCCCGCGCACGCGGGTGAGGCCGTGCACCACGCCCGACTTCTCGTAGCGGTAGACGGTGCCGAACTCGAACAGCCGCAGCGGCAGCTCGCGGTAGGACCGCCCGCGCGAGCGGTAGATCAGGTTGTGCATCGGGCAGTTCATGGCCTTGAGGTAGTAGTTCTCCTCGTCGAACTGCACCGGCGGGAACATCGTGTCCGCGTAGTAGGGCAGGTGGCCGGAGGTGTGGAACAGCTCGCCCTTGCTGATGTGCGGGGTGTTCACGAACTCGTAGCCGGCCTCCTCGTGGCGGCGGCGCGAGTAGTTCTCCAGCTCACGGCGGATGATGCCGCCCTTCGGGTGGAACACCGGCAGGCCGGAGCCGATCTCCTCGGGGAAGGAGAACAGGTCCAGCTCGGCACCGAGCTTGCGGTGGTCGCGGCGCTCGGCCTCGGCGATGCGCTCGAGGTAGGCGTCCTGCGCCTCCGACGACTCCCACGCGGTGCCGTAGATCCGCTGCAGCTGCGGGTTCTTCTCGCTCCCCCGCCAGTACGCGGCCGCGACGCGGGTCAGCTTGAACGCCGGGATGAACTTCGTCGTCGGCACGTGCGGGCCGCGGCAGAGGTCACTCCAGACACGTTCCTTGGTGCGCGGGTCGAGGTTGTCGTAGATGGTGAGCTCGCCCTCACCCACCTCCATGACCTCGGCGGTGTCCACTTCGGACTTCAGGTCGACCAGCTCGAGCTTGAACGGCTCGTCCGCCAGTTCCTTCTTCGCCTCGTCCACCGAGTCGAAAACGCGCCGCGAGAACTGCTGGGCGCCCTTGACGATCTGCTTCATGCGCTTTTCGAGCGCCTGCAGGTCTTCCGGGGTGAACGGCTTGTCGACGGCGAAGTCGTAGTAGAAACCGTCCTTCACCGGCGGGCCGATGCCGAGCTTGGCCTCCGGGAACTGCTGCTGCACGGCCTGGGCGAGCACGTGCGCCGCCGAATGCCGGATGACGCTGCGCCCGTCCTCGGTGTTCGCGGCGACCGGCTCGACCTCGGCGTCGGCCTCGGGAGCCCAGGAGAGGTCGCGCAGCTTCCCGTCGGCGTCGCGCACGACGACGATCGTGTCCTCGCCCTTGGTCGGCAGGCCGGCTTCGCGGACCGCCGCGCCCGCCGTAGTGCCCGCCGGTACCACCACGCGGGAGGCGGCCACGGGGGAAACGGGGGGCGACTGGGACACGATCGGCTCCTCAAGCTGGAGTGACAGAGATGACGCCGTCGATGCTAGTCGTCGGCGTCTTCGCGCCTCACGCGCGTGGCGCGAACGCCGGACCGGCCGCCTCCCCGTGGGGAAGCGGCCGGTCCGATGGGGCTCAGAGGGTCTCGACGACCTGGTCGAAGTCGAGCCGCGGCAGGCGGTCGAACCAGGGGTTCTCGCCCGGCTTGCCGACGTTGACGATGACGAGCGAGCGCCACTTCTTGTCCGCGAAGAACTCGTCGTCGACGCCCTGGGCGTCGAAGCCGGTCATCGGGCCGGCGGCCAGGCCGGCGGCGCGGACGCCGATGATGAAGTAGCCGACCTGCAGCAGCGAGTTCAGCTTGGCGAACTCGACGCGGCCCTGCTCGTCGGTGAAGTTGTCCTTCACCTGGGGGGCGTGCGGGAACACCTGCGGGATGTTCTCGTGGAAGTCGACGTCCGCGGCGAGCACGACGGTCAGCGGCGCGGCTTCGGTCTTGTCCCGGTTGCCCGGGGCCATGTGCGGCAGCAGGCGGGCCTTCGCCTCGGCGGTCCGGAGCACCAGCGCCCGCAGCGGCTGGGTGTTCATCGACGTCGGGGCCCACTTGACGAGGTCGTAGATCGCGCGGACCTGCTCCTCGGTCACCGGCTCGGAGCTGAAACTGTTGGCCGTGCGAGCCTCGCGGAACAGGAGGTTCTGGACGTCCGCGGGAAGCTCGAGGGCCTCGGTCTGCTCGGCAAAGGTGGTCATGGGGCTGGGTTCCTTCCGTTGGTCGGGTACCCCGTGCAACCAGGTTGAGCGTTGAACTATTTCGCGTTCAACCACATGTGAAGCGGATCACCAGCCGACCGGGAACGGACACGGCCGCCGTCCCCTGCGGCAGGGGTCGGCGGCCGTGGTGCGCGTGCGCGGCGGAGACGGGTCAGTAGGCGCCCTGCCCGCCCATCACCGCGCGGAAGGTCTTCCAGAGGATCACCAGGTCGAGGGCCAGCGACCAGTCCTCCACGTACCGCAGGTCGAGCCGGATGCTCTCCGCCCACGTGAGGTCGCTGCGGCCGCTGACCTGCCACAGCCCGGTCAGGCCCGGCTTCACCAGCAGCCGGCGCCGGGCGTCCGGCGCGTACTGCGCGGTCTCCTCCGGCAACGGCGGCCGCGGGCCGACGAGCGACATCTTCCCGGACAGGACGTTGAACAGCTGGGGCACCTCGTCGAGCGAATACCGGCGCAGGAAACCACCCACGCGGGTGACCCGCGGGTCGCGCTTCATCTTGAACAGCGGGCCCGCGCCCTCGTTGTCCGCCTCGAGGTTCTTCCGGATTTCGTCGGCGTTCGTGACCATCGTGCGGAACTTGAGCATGGTGAACGTGGCGCCGTCGCGGCCGACGCGGCGCTGGCGGTAGATCACCGGGCCGCGGTCGTTGAGCTTGATCGCCAGCGCGATCACCAGCAGCAGCGGGGAAAGCAGGGTCAGCAGGAACGCCGAGCCGGCGCGGTCCACGATCTCCTTCACCACGCGGCGGCCGCCGGTGAACATCGGGGCCGTGACCCGCAGCAGGGGCATGCCGAGCACGCCGGTGACGTTGAGGCGGGGTCCCGCGACCTCCATCAGCACAGGCGCCACCACCATTTCCGCGCCGGTGCCCTCCATGTCCCAGGCCAGCCGCTGCAACCGCTTCGGCGTCCAGTACTGGTCGGCGGTGATCGCGACGACGCGGTAGCCGCCGCGCCGCACGTAGCGGGACAGTTCCTCGAGCCGCCCGACGACCGGGACGCCGTCGATCTCGCCGCTGTCGCGGTCGGCGCCGTGGCCCGTGAACGTGCACGCCGCCTCGACGCGCCAGCCGACGTGCACCTCGGACTTGGTGCGCGCGATCAGGTCGGCGACGGTTTCCGGGCTGCCCGCGGCCATCACCGGCAGGAGGCAGAGTCCCTTGGCGCGCTTGCGGTGCAGCACCTGGCGCAGCAGGTACCGCTGCGGGAAGGCGACGAGCGCGATCGCCGGGACGACGACGAACACCCAGACCTGGACCTCGAGCGCGCCGAACAGCAGGCCGCCCAACGCGACCAGGACGGCCGCGGTGATGAAGCCGCGGCCCAGCGTGCGGTACTCCTCGGCGCCTTCGCCGAGCACGCGGGAGCTCCACGCCCGGCTGGCGGGCAGGGAGACGAAGACGGCCAGGATGGTGCCGAAGGCGTGCATGTCGTGCGGGGCAACGCGATCGATGACGAACGCGCTGATCGCGATCACCAGCAGCGTGATGAAGACGTCGCTGCCGATGACCCAGGCTCTGTACCTCGCCTCCCAGGCCGCCGGGAGTGCCTTGGGGGACGGCGTGGCGGCCGGTTCGGCCTGCCGCTCGTCCCGCTGAGCGGAGCGGGGAATGGCCTGGAGGTCGATGTGCGGCGGTGGCTGGCTCACCGTGTACGACGGCCGCACCGACTCTTCCATCTGACCTCCCGGGACCAGGGATCGGGTTGGGTCCGCACGCACGCTGCGTCACCGGAAGTGATTTCGTAGAGTCACCACTACTGGATCTCGCGCTGTGCCCGCGGAGGGCTTCACACGGCAAGGTATCGGCGACCCTCTCAGCATCGTTACAAGGATTTCCAGCCACATGCAGCGCGTCTTTCCCGCCAGAAAATGGCCGCAAGATAACAAGATGATGACGATGCGTGATAGCGCGTATCCCCGGAAAAACTACGGAACGTAGCCAAAGGAACGATGCCCGCACCCGGGTGGACCCGCGCTCTTCCGAACGGCCGAACGGGCCCTCGGCTCTACTGTGGACACTCCGCGCACCCACCGGTCCACAGTGGACCCGCACGGCCGTCCGCGACGATCGCCGCGGCACGATTCGTTCGACAGAAGACCACCGCGACGACAGACCTCCGAGGCAGGTTCACCGAGCCCGCGCGGGCGCCCGGGAACCCTCTCGTGGAAACATACGGAGGAGCCGAACGGATCGTTCACTCCGGTTGACGGTGGCGAGCGCCACACCGGTGGCCAACCTCACAGAGGTGACCACGTCCTGGGCTCCGGGGACTTGCCCCCGGAGGAGGCTCGGCCCCCGCCGGGCACAAAAGCGAGAGCCCTGTCTGCGGAATGCGCAGACAGGGCTCTACCAGCTCTCGCGTGGGCGATACTGGGATCGAACCAGTGACCTCTTCGGTGTGAACGAAGCGCTCTCCCGCTGAGCTAATCGCCCGCTCGCGGTGTTGCGGGAAACACTAGCGTACGACTTCCGGGCGCCTGCAAACGGGTGGTCCTGGGTGACCACACTCCGCTTACCGGCGAGTACGGAACGAACAACCCCGAGCTAGCCGGGGTTGTCGCCGGTGGGGGCCGCCCGACACGACGTTCGACATCCGTGCGACGGTGCTATCGCCCGGCGACTAAACCGCGCAGTATGGAGGAGTGGGCCCACACGGGGCGTGCCGGTCGATCGCGCGCCGTGCGGGTGAACACGGGCGCACACGGGGGCTGATGGGCCCGTACGGGTGATGCTGCGGCACGCCGGCGACGGAATCGGCCTCCCGATGCGTCCCAGTGGTGACGCCCTCGGCCGGGCCGGGCCGGGAAGGGAGACGAAGGGTAGGACGATGCGCAACGATCACGTGACGCTCCGCTCGACGGCGGTCTTCGACCTGCTGGCGCCGCGGACGCCCGCGGTTCCGGTCAAGGTGGAGCTGCGCTACGACACACGCGACCCGTACGCGGTCGTCGCCGCCTTCCGCACCGGCCGCGCCGGCTGGGTCGAGTGGGTGTACGCGCGCGACCTCCTCGCGGACGGCCTCCTGGCCGACGCGGGTGACGGGGACGTCCGCATCCGCCCTTCGGTCGAAGACCCCGAGTCCGTGCTGATCGAGCTGAACTCGCCGTCCGGGCACGCCATGTTCGAGGCGTCCGCCCAGGAGCTGGCCGACTTCCTCGACCGGACGTACGACGTGGTGCTGCCGGGCAACGAGCACCTGTGGGTCGACGTCGACGACGCGCTCACGCACCTGATCCCGCACGATCTGGCCTGATGACGGGCCTGCAACGGCTCAGCGACACCCCGGTGTCGGAGCCGTTTCCGGGGTCCGATATGGTTTTCCCACACCACGGCGACGGGGTGAGCGACAGGGCCACGGCCCCGGAGCTCCCGAACCGCAGCCGGGAAGTGCGGATGTAGCGCAGCTGGTAGCGCATCACCTTGCCAAGGTGAGGGTCGCGGGTTCGAATCCCGTCATCCGCTCGGAAAGGCTCTCGGGCCTGTCACGGTGGAGTGGCCGAGAGGCGAGGCAACGGCCTGCAAAGCCGTGTACACGGGTTCGAATCCCGTCTCCACCTCGCGCGATTAGCTCAGCGGGAGAGCGCTTCCCTGACACGGAAGAGGTCACTGGTTCAATCCCAGTATCGCGCACCACATGTTTTCGCAGGTCAGAAGCCCTGCCCCTCCCCGGAGGGGCGGGGCTTCTAGCTATCAGCCGGCGACGATCCGGCGATGGTCCCCGAACCAGGCCCGATCGCCCAGCGCTCCTCCAAGGCGTCCAGGACCTGGTTGACCATCGGCGGGGTCACCTGGTCGCAGACCCGGGCGATGCCCTTCATCTTCTGCCCCAGCCGCGCACGGCGCGCAACCTCCGGGATTCTCCTCGGTCAGCCTCGTGGCGTAGGTGTGCCGTCCCTCGTGGAACGTGAACGTCGGCAGGATCGGCGGACGCCGCTCCCCCGCCCCGGACTCGTCCAGATCGATCCCGTCCCATGCCGGCCGCCAGAACCGGATCCGGAAGTACGGCCGCCGCCACGGATGCCCTCCGGCGTACACAGCACGAAGGGTTCCTGATCCATCAGCTCCTCGGACCCGGCGAGGCGACATCCGGCCGAAGAACGGCCGGATCAAACCCCTGCAAGGACTCGGTTCGTGGCCCCACATCCGGGGATCGCAGTGAAACGACCGATACTTCGCGACCGTGTTCAGCTCCAGCCGCGGAGCCACCGCGGCGAGCCAATCCTCGGCAAAGTCGTCGAACCGGGTTTCTCCGTCGCGCGGGTCCAGCCAGAGGTTCCGGCGGATCAACGCCTCCTGCTCCACACCCCACTCAGCCGCCTTCTTGGTGGGGACCTGCGCCCCGTCTCATCGGGACTCTTGTACCGGGCGCGCCACTCACCGAGCAGACCGTCCCCTTCGGACCGGCAGCGCGCAAGAGGTAGCCGAACAGGGAAGGACCTCGAAGACGGTTGTTCAGCCATACCGCGAGTCTCACCAGACCCGCAATCCGACAAGCGCCCGCAAGCCTGGCACCACCGACACCTCCAACTCCGAAAAAATCACCGGCGTCGCCTTCGAGGGCGCGATGGAGCCAGTCATCCAGTGCACCGACCAGACAATTCGGACAAGGATAGTGGTTCATACCAGTACCCTTTCGGACGATTGCCATCACCGGTACCCGACGGCAAGGTGATCGCAACGACACCTTGGGGGGAAGCCACGTGTCCGATGGCTCAGCATGTGAAAGACGCACCAGCGAGCTGTTCAGCCGACGAGCCTTCGGTCATCTTGCAGCTGTTGCGATGGGTGCTGCGGCCACCAGCTTCGCGATCGCGCCCGCAGCCGATGCAACATCGCTCCTACTGACTCCTCAGGAAGAGGACGTCGTTCTGAGGCTCGCGTCCGCCATCGCGACCCTCCCCGTCGAGTTCCCCGCGTTCGGGGAAAGAGGCACCGCGTCGTCCCGGGTGACGCGGGACCGGCTGCGGAAAGCCGCAGCAGCGCTCACACCCCAACGTACGTCGCAGCTTCGCGGAGGAATCACCACGATTTCCGCAGTCGCTCCTGCCTCTTCCAGCGCTGAGCGACTCGCGACTCAGGTCGGTGCCGTTGTGCGTCGTTCCGGAATCGACGATGACCTCCTCGCCGTGACAGCACTGGCAGTCGCGACCATCTCGTCGCACTTCGATGCCCGACAGGACCCGACCGCGCGGCTTTGGCTCGATTTCACCCGTAACTTTCATGAACGCGTAGCGGGATGAGTGGGCTGTTCGCCCGCGACGACTCGTTCTTCTTCGAAGTCAGTGAACATCTCGAGCAAGTCGTCGTTGCTGTGCCCGAAGAGCTGCGAGCAGTGGTGCTCACACTCGTCACCCAGTCGGGAAAGGGCCTGAGAAGGCACCTGGTCGAGGTCTGCGCCCGGTTCGGCCGCCCCGACCGGGCGCAGCTGGTGAGGCTGGCGGGCGTGGTCGAGCTGCTGCACTTGTCTTCGCTCCTCCACGACGACGTGATCGATCGAGCCACGACACGGCGTGGCGTGCCCACCGCGCACGAGGTGTTGGGCCACGAGGCAGCCGTGCTCGCCGGCGCGGCCTGTATGGCCGGCGCCGCCGCCGAGGCCGCAGATCTCGGACCCAGCGTGAGCACAGCCTTCGCGGTCGTGACCGCCGAACTCGCCCGCGGCGAACTCCGCGATCTCGAGCGCTCCTACGACACGAGCCTGGAAATCGAGGACTACATCGACCTGGTCCGCCGCAAGACCGCCGAACTGTTCAAGCTCTGCTGCGTCCTGGGCGCTGGGGCTGCTGAGCTCGATCACACGACGACCGACCGCCTCGCGACGTTCGGCGTCGAGCTCGGCGTCGCGTTCCAGATCGCCGACGACTGCCTCGACCTGCAACCCGACCCCGGGGGCAAGCCGGCGGGTACGGACCACCTACTCGGGTTGTTCGGTGCGCCGACCCTGCACGCCCTGCGCGTGGGTACTCCCGAGCTGGCGACCCTCCTGCTCTCGCCCGCTCTCACGGTCGACGAACTACCGCGGATTCGCACCTTGATCGGCGAGGCCGGCGGCCTCGCCGAGGCCGACCGCCTTGCTCATCACCATTTCGACCGCGCCGTCGAAGCACTCGGGCCGCTCGCGGCCACCGAACCCGGATCGACACTTGTCCGGCTCCAGGACGCCCTGTGGCCGAGCTGAAGACCGACGTCCTCGTCCTCGGCACCGGCATCGCCGGAACGACGGCAGCGTCCCTTCTCGCCCAACGCGGGCTGTCCACCGTCATGGCCGGGCCGCCGACGCAGGAATCCGACGACTACGACGTCCTCCTGACGAACTCGGTCCTCCAGCTGGTCACCTCGGAGCGTCTCGGGAGGCCGATCAACGCGCTCGAGGTGACCTTCGACCAGACGGCCTCGACCGGCTGGACCGACGCTGGGCTGACCGTCTGCCGGATGACCGATCTCCTCAACACCGCAGCCGATCGCGCCACAGCTCTCGGCGCACGCCGGCTCGTCGGCCGCGCGACCACGAACAGCCGGCGGGCCACCTTGTTCCACACGGCAGCGGGTGAACAGACAACGCTGGCAGCCCGACACGTCATCATCGCAACCGGCTCCGACACTGGCCCCTCCACCGGAATGGTGTGCGCACGCCGGTTCAAGTTTCCGGGTCCGGAATACGACAGAGCGCTCCTCGATCTCGTCGCCCCGGACGAGACCGATCCGCGCAGCGCTCCCCTGTCCGTCCGGGTGCTTCCGGCACCCGGCGCCCCTGGCGTGATCAGCGTCTCGGTCACGACGACGGCCCCCACCAGCACCGAACCCGGCCACCTCCTCGACATCGGCTTGGCCGCACTGAACCGCGTCGACGAGCGGTACCGATCGCTGGTGCCGGCCGGGCCGGTACGACACGCCGCCCTCACGTCCGCGTTCGCTCCGACCTCATGCCTCGACGAGGGACAGCTGGTCATCGGCGGCGCGACCGGGCTCCTGAATCCGTTCACCGGCGAATCGATCGCCAACGCAGTGCACAGCGCACGCCTGGCCGCCGACGCCATAAGCCATTACGCGGACGACCCGGAGGCGGCCGGAAAGGAGTACTTGCACGCTGTGTCGAGGACGTTTGTCGGTTACTCCGAAAGCCTGCGCCACGCAGCACGCAAGTACCACCTGGCTTGGCGGATCCTCGCCGCAACAGCCGATGACGACAATGCCTTCTTCGCCAAGGGCCGGAAGGCCGTTCTTCTGCCCGGAGGGTTCGCCGCGCTCGGAGGGGACACCGAACCCGACGCCCCCGGCAGTCCGAGCATCGCCCTCGCTCCGTTCGTAGCCGCGTGTTCAGAGGTCGCCATCGCCGCTGTGCGGGAAGAATGGCCGTTTGTCGCGTCGATCGTCGCATCGGACCGGGGAACGGCGAGCCAGGCCTTGCGGCCCGCGACGATGTTCGGCGCCGCGTCCTGTGCCGGGGGCGCCGCGCCCGACAACCGCTGGGCCGGTGTCGGCGCCGCCATCGAGCTCACGATGCTGGGAATGCTCGCTCTCACCGCGACTGCGGCGTCCGTCCATCGCGGGCACCGCGGCGTGGACTGGCCGTCGGCGAGCGCGGTGCTCGCCGGCGACCACCTGCTCGCACAGGCCGGCCTGCTCGTCGCCAAGGTGGACGCCGACTTGGCTTCGCCGTTTGCGGCCTGGCTGGCCGAGCTCGCGATGCTACGCACGACACAGCTGCACAAGACGGGTGATCCTCGACCTTTTTTCGGCGCATTGTTCGAGTTCCCCGCACGGCTGGGTGCGGAGCTCGGCCGGGCCACCGGCTCGACGGTCGCGGTCCTGCGGGAGTTCGGCCGACACTGCGGCAACGCATTCGTGCACGCCGAGGACCTGCTCGGGCTCGCCGGCCGCGACAGCCGCCTGGACACCACCCTCGACGGCAGGATCAAGGCAGGCTTCTCCGCCTTACCCGCCCTTCTCGACCAGCCGATAACCGACACCCAGCTGCGGGGGCCTCTGAGACAGCGAGCGACCGAGACATCGCGAACGCTTTGCCTGGACGAAGAACGGACCGCTCTCACCCTCCTGGCCAGACTCCCCGACAACACAGCCCGACACATCCTCAGCGAACTCTGCACCACACTCGCCGAACCGGCACATCACACCGAGGGGAAATAGAAATGAAACGAGTAAGCGCCATAGGTGTCGCCACCGCGCTCCTGATCGGCGCCGCGCCTGCCGTCACGCAAACAGCTTCCGCGGACTCGGCGGTCGTGCTACCGACGATCCCGGCTCACAGCGCACTGCGCACGTTGCTGTCTGCCTCCGCAGCCAGACACCCGGCCGGGAAGGCCGAGCGGAGAGCCGCCGTCGGCCGCGGGGACATCACCGGGGACGGCGTCGGCGACCTGGTCACGGTACAAAGTGGCAGCAACCGGATCGACGTCCACGCCGGCGTCCTCGGCGGTAGTCGCGCCTTCACCACGAGCACCGCCGTCGGCACGACCGGCGCCGACCGGACCTGGATCGGCCAAGGCGATCTCACCGGTGACGGCAACCGCGACCTCGCCACGCTCTCGACCGACGGCACCATGCGGATCTCGGTGCACAGTGGGACCTACAACGGCACCAGCACGTTCAACCCGGAGTTCACCTGGGCGACAGGCTGGGGCGCCGGGAGCCTCTTCACGCTCGTCGACTTCGTCGGCAAGGACCCGAACAATCCCACCGAACTCGACGGGCTAGCCGACATCCTCTTCCGCTACAGCGGGGACAACAGCTACTACCTCTACATCAACGAGGGACTCAACGCCAACGGCGTCCCACAGCTGGCCAATGCAGGCGCGCTCCTCAACTCCATGCAGGCAGTCACCTCCGTGTCGATCGCCGACGTCACGAACGACGGGTTCCCCGACCTCTACATGACCTTCACCGACGGCAGCGCACGACTGCTCGACATCTTCGCCGAACAAGACTCGTCCGGGGCCTGGCACGAGAAGTGGTACGTACTCCAGGCGACCGGAGCGACGAGCGCGGACGTCCACACCTTGGTCGACGTGACCGGTGACGGCCAACCCGACCTCGTCACGCGCGTGAAGGCGACCGGCGAGCTCCACTGCACGGCGCACGCGCCCGTGTGGAACCCCGGTGCTCCGTCGACCCTGTTCGACCCCGCCCGTGAACAGCTGCTCAGCAGCGGCTGGAACGGCTACCGGCTCGTCGCCTGAGAGGACTCCCGCCATGTTCGACCACCACGTCCAATCGCGTCTGGCACGCGGCAAGGACATGATCAAGAGCACGTTCTGGAGCCACTCCAACATCACGAGCGTGGGGGTGGGGGCTCGCAAGCGCAACGGCGAATGGACCGATGAGCCGGCAGTCACGGTCGGTGTCGTCAAGAAGCGGCGTCCGGGCTACCTGCGGGCCGACGAGATCCTGCCCGAGCGCATCGACATCGACGGTGTCAGCCACCGCGTCGATGTCGAGCAGGTCGGGCGGGTGACGATGTGCGGCCGGCAGGAGTTCCCCGGTCCCGGCCAGGACCCGAAAAGCACGTGGATGCTCACCGGCCGGGACCGGCCGCTCCGCCCGGCGGACAAGATCTCGAACAACACGACCCTCATCCGGTATCCCGACGGGAGCAGCACTTGGGAGTCAGGCACCCTGTCCTGCTTCGTCAAGGACGCGGCCGGCGTGGTGTACATGATGTCGAACTCCCACGTCCTGGTGAACCACGGGATCCTGCACAGTCCCGTGGACCCCAAGCCCGTGATCGGCGAGAAGATCTCGCAGCCCAACCCCGGCACTTCGGACGAGAACATCAACGTGGTGGCCGAACTGAGCAACTACGTCGATTTCAAGCACGGTCCCTTTGCTTCGAACACGATGGACGGCGCGATCGCACGCCTGTACGACCAGTCCGGCTGGGAGAACCGGTACCCCGGCGACCGCATGTCACCCCTCAGCTCGGCCAACAAGGCGATCGGCCTGTACTTCGCAAGCAACGACGACCACTCCCGCGGGTGGATCGTCCGCATCGAGCCGATGCTCCGGCAGTTCGGTGTCTCGATGATGGTCCCCGACTCCACCACCGACGTCACCGGCTATCAGATGTTCGACCCGATCGAGAAGGTCGGTGCGCGGACCGGGTACAGCTCCACCCAGATCGTCAACGTCATGGACTCCACGAAAGTCCGCATTTCGGCGTCGAACCTCAGCTACAGCTTCGACAACTTGATCGCCACCGAACGCATGGGCTGGGGTGGTGATTCCGGATCACTGGTCCGGCTCGGCGGTGACGGCATCACGCAGGTCATCCTCGAAAATGTCCCGAACAGCAGCTGCGGCACCTTCGACTCGGTCGGCACGATGTACGGCCTGCCGATCAGCAACGACATCCCGCTCGCCGACAACATCCGCGACAACTTCCTCGCCGAGACCAGGCTGGGCAGCCTCCTCACGCACCTCTTCTACCTGAATGCCGAGACCGTGACGACCCGGAGCCAGTCCTCTCCGACGTCCGCCAGTGAAAAAGCCGGCGCTCGAAGCCTCTACGGCAAGTACCGCAACTTCGTCGAGACGGTCATGGTCAATCCCCGCGACCCCTCCTACGTCGTCACTCAAGAACACCTCGACGACACGGCGCTGGCTATCAGCGGCGGCGAAATGCACATGTACCAGGCGGAGACGGACGCCCTGAACAGCATCTACACCAACGTCATCAAACGCACGCTCGGCATGCGCTACGACGACCTGATCGGATTCATGAACGATGACACCGTCTACCACTCGGTGTTGGATACCCTGAAAGGCGTGTCGACGATCGTCACCGAAGGCGTCGTCGGCGAAGGCTGACCAGCAAGGGGAACCATGACACCCGACCCGATGGCCGATCCGCCCGGTGAGGCCGACCAGGCCGCTCTGCGCGAACTCGTCCATCGCGACGCCGACCTGCACGGCGGCGGATTCACCTTCCGCGACGGCGAGTGGCTCATCTGGCTCGCCGTCGCGCGAGGCGAGTCGACAGCGGGCCGCCCCGCCGAATTCCGCGGCTACCGCATCGCCTGGGAAGCGACAGGTCCCTTCCACGCGGAGGCCACCGGAGGGACCGAATGACCACCATTCGACACGGTCATCGCGCCCTCCGCCGCCTGGCCCTGCTGCCTGTCTTTCTCCTGCTGGCTTCCTGCCAGGCGCCCGCCAGCACCCGTGACCCGCGCAGCACCACCAACCCGAAGCCACTGCTGAGCGAAACCCGTTTCTACCCCGACCCTGACAACCCTGCAGCCGAATGGTTGCGCACAGCGAATCCCTCGGATCCCGCCGCGGCGGCCGTCCGCGACCGCATCGCCGGCCACGTCGTCGGCCACGCGATCAACGCGCCGGCGGACCGGGTCACCACCGAAACCAGCCGGTACGTACAGGCGGCGGCCGCGGCCAATGCGAAACCGGTCCTACTCGCCGAAAGCGACAGCGCGGGCTCCTGCGCTCCTGATGCCCGCCACCGTTGGTTCGACGCCCTCGCGCGCGGAATCGCCGGTGTTCCCGCGCTGGTCATCGTCCGAGGCGGGACTGACTGCCCCGGCACCCGCGCCGCCCTCCTCGCCGACGGCGTCCACACCCTCCGATCCCCCACCAGCCTCCTACTTCTCGACGCCACCGGCGCCACCCCGCAAGACGCGATCACCCTGCTCGACGCCGCAGGCGTGCGCGACACCCTCGGCTTCACCCTCAACATCGGCCGCTACGCACCAGACCGCGAAATCGCGGCCGGCGCCACGACCATCCGCACCGGGCTCCAGGCCACAACCGGCCGCGACGACCTGCTCTTCCTGGTCGACACCAGCCGCAACGGCGGCACCACGCAGGGCACTTGCAATCCGGCTGGGGCCCACGTCGGTCCCTACAGCACCCTCAGCGCCGACCCCAGCCAGGCACAGAACCTCTGGCTCACCACCCCAGGCGTGTCCGACGGCCCCTGCGGCATCGCCTCACAAAGCCGCGCCGGCACATTCGAGCCGAATCTCGCCCTCGCGCTGACAACTCCAACGTCGGGCTAAATCCGACGCGAGCGCTCCTCTCGCAGAGGACGAGCGGCCTACACGTCGCCCGCTGCGAAGTCATCTGCAAGCAGCGGGACGCGTCTCGTGCTGCGCCGATGAATGAAGGGGCACGTCCCAGGACTGAGTCGATCTACAACCCCACGCTGAAGGTCGCCACCGACCTGCAGCTCGCAGTGATCCGCCTCTACACACAGCTGTTCGCGACATCTCTACGAGGGATGCGCGTTCACGCGTTCACCACAGCGCGTTCCCCGCCCATCAGCGCCACCTCGCCTTCGGCCACCCGGACTTGCACTTCGGCCACCACGCGCGAGCTGGCCGCACGGACTCCTGCTGATGAAGCAGGGCGCGCGGCCGCCGGGGCGAGCGGCCTTGGTCGCGGCCTCGCGAAAGCGATCAGGACGCCATGGGCACCGACGAGTCTTTCTCTCGCGGCTCCGGCTCCTTGCCGAGCACCGAGCGAAACTTCTCCGCCGTGTCGAGCTCCGAGACACATCTCCTGACGTAAGCGGGCGTGTACACGTAGTTCCGGTACGGCGCGCTGCAGACGCAGTACCGCGGATCGGTCCGTTCCGGCGGTTGCCCTTTTGCCGGACGGACACCGTGCGCCTTGCGCAACTTGATGAAGTCCGACCGGCTGAACTTGAACGGCAACTGATCTGCGATCGCTTGGGTAGCTTGTGCCGGAAGCATCTCGTCCTTCAGCGCGACATCCCGCAGCTTCTCCGCGACGACCACCGTCCCGGTCTTGGACTGCCCACGGATTCTCGCGAGGTCGGTCTCCGACAACTCGTCTTCTCGGACGAATGTCACAGCCAAGTCGGCATCAGACCACGAGCCCTTCATCGGAGTGAGCTGGATCCGATATACGAAGCGTTCGTCATCCCGTACAGACTGATCGAGCGCTCCCTCGAAGGTCGTGATGTAAGCGGATGCCGCGACCGAAATGCCGCGCCGAATTCTCCGCTGCTCCGCCTCGAAGTTGATCACCAACGCGTGGGCGTGCGCCGCGGTGGCGATCAACAGACCGGACTCGAACCTGTGCTCGATCTTGTTGCGCAACCCGATGAAGAACTCGTGGCCTCCGCCGTCATGCCGCGCACCTGCTCAACTCCGGCCGTCGAGACGAAACCCGATCCGACCGGCCAGTGTGCCCGCGGGGCGGCCGGGCGAGTGCGACAACGGTTACTGTTGCGACGCAACGGGCATAGTGCCTGGTGGCGCGGACATTCGTTCCGCACCGTTCACCGGCCCGTGGTGGCAAAGTGCCGCGGGAATGGACCACCGTGTGCGGATGACCGACGACGAAAAGATCTTCACCCACCACGTGAGCCGCCGAGGGTTCCTCACCGCCGCGGGTGCTGTGCTCGCCGCCGGGCCGCTCGCCGGTGTCGCCGACGCCGAGCCGTCCGCCGCCCCGGCCGCCGACCTCACCTCCGCTGCCGGCGACCCGGCGAAGATCCCCGCGGTCACCGGACTGCACCTGCAGTTCGGCGCGGACGCGGCCGCCGAGGTGGTGGTGTCGTGGCACGCGCTGCAGCCGACGCGCAACGCACGGGTGCTGCTCGGGCGCGCCGACGGCCGGTACGAACGTAGCGTGCCCGCGAAGACGGTCAGCTACACCGACGCCAAGTCCGGCCAGGTCGTCTACGCGTTCCACGCGTCTCTTCGCGGCCTTCAACCGGACAACGACTACGTTTACGCCGCCTTGCACGACGGCGCCGAGCCCGCGCTCGCGACGTTCCGCACCGCGCCGCGCGGGCGCGGGAAGTTCACCTTCACCAGCTTCGGTGACCAGGGCACCCCGACGCTCGGCAAGCGCTACGTGCCCCCGGCCGGTGTCACGCTGCCGAACCCGCCGCTGGTCAACGACAACCTGGGTTCGCCGGCCGCGGGCGACACCACTGCCGGCGTCGAGCGCGTCCGGCCGCTGTTCCACCTGTTCAACGGCGACCTCTGCTACGCCAACCTGGCGACCGACCGGGTGCGGACCTGGTGGGACTTCTGGACCAACAACAGCCGCAGCGCGCGCAACCGGCCCTGGATGCCGGCCGCCGGCAACCACGAGAACGAGCTGGGCAACGGCCCCATCGGCTACGCCGCCTACCAGACGTACTTCTCCGTCCCTCCGGCCTCCGGCCAGACCGACGTCACCCGCGGCCTCTGGTACTCCTTCACCGTCGGCTCGGTGCGGGTGATCAGCCTCGCCAACGACGACATCTGCTACCAGGACGGCGGCAACTCCTACGTCCGCGGCTACTCCGGCGGCGCGCAAAAGGCGTGGTTGGAACGCGAGCTGGCGGCCGCGCGAGCCGACCGCGGCATCGACTGGGTGGTCGTGTGCATGCACCAGGTCGCGATCAGCACCGCCGACCAGTTCAACGGCGCCGACCTCGGCATCCGCGAGGAGTGGGTGCCGCTGTTCGACCGCTACGGCGTCGACCTGGTCGTGTGCGGCCACGAGCACCACTACGAGCGGTCGCACCCGATCCGCGGCGCGGCACCCACCCCGACACGCACCCCGGTGCCGGCGTCGACCCGCACCGACGTCGTCGACACCACGAAGGGCACCGTCCACATGGTCCTCGGGGGCGGCGGCACGTCGGCGCCGTCGAACCAGCTGTTCTTCACCCCGCCCCGCTGCCGGGTGATCACCAAGGTCGGCGACCCGGACCCGAATACCGGCAAGCGCCCACCGGTGTACGTCACCGAGGACGCCCCCTGGTCGGCCGTGCGCGACGCGGCGAACTCCTACGGCTTCGCGGCCTTCACCGTCGACCCCGGCACCCGCCGCGGCGGGATGACGACGATGCGGGTGACCTACTACGACGTCGTCGGCCCGGACGGCGCCCTGAAGCCATTCGAGACCTTCACACTGCAACGACCGCGCTCGGACGCCCGCTAGCCGAGCCGGATCACGATGCCGGTGAGTCCACTGAGGACGCTCGCCACCCCGGCCCGGACGGCCGCGTCCGCGCGGGCTGGGGTGAACGACGCCGGGTCGTAGCCCGTGGACGTGCCCAGCCCGTCGCCGCGGAACGACGCTCCCGGCCAGTTCGCGGCCGTGACGTTCGCCGTCGGCTCGGCCAGCTCGGCGCCCAGCACGAGGAACTGGCGGTCGAGGTGGTTGGCCGTGACCAGGGCCAGCGGGTCGACGAGGTCCTTCCCGGCGGTGACGATCAGGTCCGGCGCCAGTCGCACGGCCTCGCTGATGCTGTCGGTGAACCGGCTGGGGTCCGCGGCGGTGACGGTCTTGAGGCTGACGCCCTCCTGCCGGGCCCACTCGGTCACCGCGGCCGCGAGCGTCCGGGTCGGCTGGTCGTCGCCCGCGGTGAGCAGCACCACGCGGTAGCCCGGCGACGGCCGGACGCCGTCCCAGGAGCCGGGGCTCGGCGTGATCGTCGCCTCCGGGGTGGGCGACGTCGTGACGGCCGCCCGGTAGGCGGCGATCCTGATCCGCAGGCCGCGCAGGTGGACGAGATCGATGGCGAACGTCGAGGCAGGCCGGTACCCGGCGGCCGGCTCGCCGGTCCGGCACGGACCGGTGATGTAGACGAACCCGTCGTCCGGGTCGTGCCGCGGCGCCGACCAGACCGCGGCGTCCCCGGCCCCGCTGTCGCCGCTCCGGGCCCGGGCCAGCCAGTAGACCGGCAGCTTCAGCACCTCGCCCAGTGCCTCGTCGAACGAGGCGAGGTCGGTTTCGGCGATCGCGAGGCCGCGTTGGCTCCACACCCTCGGCGCCCAGTAGCCGCTGGCGGAGGCGTGAGTGAACATCGCGGTGTCACCGGACGCCGTGATCGTCCAGTCGGCCACGGTGGTGAGGGTCGGCATGGCGGCTCCCTGCGGTCGCGGCCCCCAGGTTCGGCACACCGTAGTGGATCATGACCATCCAGCGACACCGCCAGCGGCACGCGGATAATGCGCCGACCTGCCGGACGCACGCCGAAACCCGAGGTCAGCGGCGTGCGCGCGACCACCATGGCAGACGTTGTTAACCTGAGATTCATCCATGGATCACCGAGTGAGGGCACCCGCGCGAGGGTGGTGAACGTGCACGAGGAACAGCCAGTAGAGCTCATCCCCCGATCGGTGAACGAGCTCGGCACCGACCCGGCCTGGACGATCACCCGCACCGGCACGACCGGGCAATGGCTCACCGCCGAGCGGGTCGTGGAACAAAACGGGCACCGGCGGCTCATCGGCCTGACCCCCATCCGACCCGGCGTCGTCGCCCTCATGCTTTGGTCCGACGGTGAGGTCGTCGAGCACGTCCGGACCACCGAAGCCGAAGCCTGCGCACAAGCACACCGGTGGGCCGCGGAGCCTCGCTGACGGCGATGGCAACCCGTTCAGCGGTTCAGCCGATGCGAGTAGGCCGGGTGGGTCGTTCTCTCGCTTGAGAAGCTTGCCAGTGTGCCGGTGTGCGAACCTTGCGCAGGGCGGAGGAGGACGGACGTGGGCAAGCAGTGGCTTCGACCGCCGAGCCAGAGGCTCGTCGCGGCGGTACTGGTCGGACTGCTCGTTTTCGCCGCCGGGCTCGCGCTCGTGCAGAAGTGGCAGGGTGCTGCCTGGTGGCTGGTGGCCGCGGCAGCCGCGTTGGCCGCTGTGGTGAGCGGCATCGGGCCGGTTTGGCAGCGGGCTCGCGAACAGAACAAGTCCGGAAGAGCGGTGATCCGGCGGAGCGTCAGCTCTTCCGAAAGAACCATCGGTGCCTTGAGCCACAGAGAACTGCGCATCCACACCGCTGTGATCGACGTGCCGTACCTACCGCGATCCTCGAAGGAGCGCGAGGTGGCAGAACACCTCCGTGCGCGTCGGCCGGTCCTCCTCGTCGGGGCATCCATGGTGGGTAAAACACGACTGGCCGCCACAGTCGTCGAAGAAGTGCTCCCAGAGGCGCCGGTGTTGCTGCCCGACAGTCCGACGGCGTTGAGCGACCTCGACAAGGCCGACATCCTCATTCGCAACCAAGTCATCTGGTTGGACGACCTGGAACGTTTCCTGTCCAGCGATGGCATCAGCGCTGGGCTCATGCGACGGCTCTCCGCCTCGAACTGGCTGGTGGCTACGTTGCGCGCGAACGAGTGGGACAAGCGCCAACCCACCAACCAGCTGCGCCCACCGGAGTGGGATGTGTTGTGCCACTTCGAAGTAGTGACTATCGACCGCGAACGCGACCGGCCGACCGAAGAAGACTTGTGTCGGGCGTTTCCCGACCAGGATGTTCGCGAACGAGTCACTCGTATCGGCATCGGCGAGTACGCCGCGGCCGCGCAGTTCGTCCGCAATCGGCTCGAGGCCGGCCCGGATGCCAGTCCGACCGGTTATGCCCTGGTAGTCGGTGCTGCAAATTGGTCACGAGTCGGGACAACCCAGCCAGTTCCCGAGGAGCTGCTACCGAAGCTCGCCTTACCGCACTTGAACGACCGCCAACAGGCTGACCTGGCTGACGAGGACAAGTATTCCGCCGCTCTCACGTGGGCCACTCAAGAGATCAACCCTACCGTATCGCTGCTGGAATCAACCAACAGGTCCTACCGCGTCTACGACTATGCCTTGGAGCTGCTCTCGAAAGGCGAGACCCCTATCCCTCTTACCACCTGGCAGCACGCCATCGATTTGTCCGATGACCAGGAAGAGCTGACATCAATCGGTTACCAAGCCGAGGTCACGCATACGCTGTCGGATATAGCCGAACAGGCATGGCGAAAGGCGGTCGCGTTGGGGAGCGCAACGGCCATGTTCAGCCTGGGGTTCGTATCGAACGGCCGAGGTGAATTGGCCGAGGCCGAACACTGGTACCGCCAAGCCGCCGACAACGGCCACACAGACGCCATGAACAACCTCGGCCTGCTACTGAAAACCCGCGGTGAGCTGGACGAGGGTGAACGCTGGTACCGCCAAGCCGCCGACAACGGCCACACCCTGGCCGCGTACAACCTCGGCACCTTATCGCAACAACGGGGCGATCTGGTCGAAGCCGAACAATGGTACCGTCAAGCCGTCGAAGGAGATAGCGTAGGAGCCACTGTCGATGCTGACACTGGCGCCAACGCCAAGTTCAGTGCCATGAACAACCTCGGTATCGTGCACCAACTGCAGGGCGACCTGGTGGAGGCCGAACACTGGTACCGTCAAGCCGCCGACGTGGGCCACACCGGAGCGATGAACAACCTCGGCGTGCTATTTCCGACCGGGGCGAACAGGTCGAAGCCGAACGCTGGTACCGCCGCGCCGCTGACGCCGGGGACATCAGCGGCATGTTCAACCTCGGTGGTTCACTGGAGGATCGAGGTGAGCCGGCCGAGGTCGAGCACTGGTACCGAAGAGCCGCCGCCGCTGACGACACCGACGCCATGTTCAACCTCAGTGGACTGCTGAAAGACCGAGGCGAACTGGCCGAGGCCGAGCAGTGGTATCGAAAAGCCACCGACGACAACTCCCAGGCCGAGACAGACTGATCCGACTACCAGAGAACCGCCGCGGTATATCGTGCGAAGTCGCGATTCAGGACGTGAAACAGATCCCTTGACAACGCCACTTGATCACGACCGAGTCTTCGAACGACGCAAAATCCAAGTCGGCCCGTCGGCCGATCGCGAGACCCACATTGCCTGCGGCGCGCACGCGCTTAGCGCGAGGTTCCATCGCCGCCGCCCCGCTCATCGCCACTGTGCTGTACGCGCTGTGGATGCGCTCCGGCCAGCTCCGCGGCATCCGTACGGTCGCCGCCGAAGCCGGACAAGAGGACATCGACGACGAGCAAGGACATTCCGCGGTGCGGCCGGAGTAAAGTCACCCCTGGTGTGTCGGGAAGCCTGGTCGGCGCGACAGTCCTGCGCGCGAAACGAGGCTTCCCATGACCATCGACGCTGTCGGCCTGACCAAGAGGTCACTGGTTCAATCCCGGTATCGCGCGCCACCATCGAAGCCCCGCTCCTCCTCGCCAGGAGCGGGGCTTCGGTCGTCAGACGGCGAGGAAACGGCGACGGCCCCGCCTCGACCTGTCCTCAGGTGTACCAAGTCGGAGTCGGGTACTCGCCCAGCAACGCGTACGCGCCCACCTCGCGGCGCTTGTACGGCAGCGGGTCGTGCAGCGAATGGGTCCGCAGGTTGCGCCAGAAGCGGTCCAGGCCGTACTTCGACGCGCTCGCCCGGGCTCCGGTCAGCTCGAAGATCTTCGTCGCGATCTCCAGGCCGGTGTCCACCGTGCGCTGCTTGGCCGCGGCGATCAGCACCGCCACCTCGCCGCGGGCCTCCGGCGTGAGTTCCTCGCGTGGTGCGTGCAGCACCCGCGAGATCGCCGCGCCCGCCTTGTCGGCCAGGGCTTCCGCGGCCCACAGCTTCGCCTGCAGGTCACCGTAGCCGTCGAGGATGTACCACTCCTCCGAGGCGGCCTGCTTGTCGTCGCCGCCGTAGGGCCAGGCCCGGGTCCGGTCCCTGGTGTACGCCAGCGCCGTCTCCAGTGCTCCCTGCGCGATCCCTAGGTAGAAGTTCGTGAAGACGAGCTGGATGGCCGGCACGTTGAGGGTGTTGTAGACGAGCGGCCGGAACTTCCGGTCGACGTACCCGGCGGCCGACGCCCACGGCACCCGCACGTTGTCGATCGTCACGCTGCCGGATTCGGTGAGGCGCTGGCCGATGTTGTCCCAGTCGTCGTGGAAGGTGATGCCTTCCTGCTGCGATGGGACGATGGCGAAGATGTGGTCTTCGGTTCCTTCGAGGACACCTTCCAGCACGGTGAGATCGGAAACCCTGCTGCCGGTGGAAAACGACTTGTGTCCGTTGTAGACGATCGAGTCGCCGTCCTCGGTGATCGTCAGGTCGGAGTCGCGCGGGTTCACCGCGCCGCCGAAGAACAGGTTGCCGGTGGTGTAGAGCTCCTCGACGGTGGCCACCTGCTCGTCGGTGGCCACCAGCCGCGCCGCCCAGGCCCACAGGTAGTGGTAGCCCAGCAGCTGGCCGATCGAACCGTCGGCCTTGGCGATCTCGCGGATCACCCGGTACGCGGTGTCCCAGGTCTGCCCGCCGCCGCCGTGCTCGGTGGGGCCGAGCAGGGTGACCAGCCCGTTGTCCTTCAGCAGCTGGACTTCCTGGTACGGGGTTTCGCCACGGTGGTCGCGTTCGACGGCGTCGACGGCGAGTTTGGCGGCGACCTCGCGGGCTCGTTCGATCCAGTCGGTCATGCCGGGCTCCTCACGGGTTCGGGGGTTGCGGCGCTGTGGTCGAGGTCCTTTTCCAGTTCCCTGACGATCGGCAGGACGTGCTTGCCGAAGTACTCGACCTCCTCCTGGAAGTGCAGGAAGCCGAGCAGCAGCAGGCTCGCGCCCCGCCGCTTGTATTCGATGGCGCGTTCGGCGATCTGCTCCGGGGTGCCGATGAGCCGGGTGCGGAAGCCGTCGTTGTACTGCACGAGATCGGCGAAGTCCGAATCCGCCCACATGCCCTTCTTGTCCGCGGTCGAGTTGCCGGCCTGCTGCACGGCGGAGCGGAAGCCCTCGACCGCTTCCACATTGGCCTTGGCGACGATCTCCCGCAACACGTCCCGCGCTTCGGACTCGCTTTCGCGGGCGATCACGAACCCGTTCAAGCCGAATCGCACGGCGTGGTCGTTTTCGGCGGCGTAGCCGCGGACCTCGGCCACCTGCTCGCTGAACCCGTCGTAGTCCTTGCCGTTGCTGAAGTACCAGTCCGACACGCGGCCGGCCAGCTTGCGCGCGGCGGTGGAGTTCCCGCCCTGGAAGATCTCGGGATGCGGGCGGCCCTCGGCCGAGTGCGGCTTCGGTTTGATGTCGAAATCGTGGATGCGGTAGAAGTCGCCGGAGAACTCGGCGTGGTCGTTCGTCCACAGCTCCTTGAGCACGCGGATGAACTCTTCGGACCGGCGGTAGCGCTCGTCGTGCTCCAGCCACGGTTCACCCAGCCCGGTGAACTCGTCCTTGAACCAGCCGCTGACGACGTTCACCGCGGCCCGGCCACCGGAGAGGACGTCCGCGCTGGCCAGGAACTTGGCGAGCACACCGGGCTGCCAAAGGCCCGGGTGCACGGCCGCGATGACTTTCAGCCGCTGCGTCGCCAGCAGGAGGGCGAGGCTGAAGCCGGTCGATTCGTGTTGGTAGGCGGCACCGTAGCTGGCGGTGTAGCGCACCTGCGTGAGGGCGTATTCGAAACCGTTTTCCTCCGCGATGACCGCGAGATCCCGGTTGTATTCGTACCCCCAGTCGGTGCGCTGTTCGATATCGCTGGTGACGAGTCCGCCACTGACGTTCGGTACCCAATAGGCGAATTTCAGAGGTTCGTGGAGCTGGGTCATGATCGGCAGGGTGGGGCACGGCGCCCGCGCACGGCAACGGCATCCACGGAATGAGAAGCGGGATTCCCAAGCACTGAACAAACCCGTCCGTTCAGGTCACGCGATCTGCGGCTCGGCCGCAGCCGAGCGTGACCGGTCGCGTTCGGCCCAGCGGACCACCGCCGGAACGGCCAGGCCGGTCGCGGCGAAGATGCCCCCGATCACGAACCACCCCGGAGTGCCCCAGGTGATGCACAGGGCGATCAGCACCGCCGGCCCCAGCGTCACGCCGAGCCCCAGTCCCATCCCGAACAGGCCCTGGTACTGGCCGACCGCGTGCGGGGGCGCCAGTGTGAACGACAGCTCGAAGCCGCCCGCCGCCTGCCAGAGCTCGCCGATCGTGTGCACGACCACCGCGGCCAGCAGGAGAACGAGCGCCAGCCACGTCGGCGCGCCCGCCATGGCCGCGATCCCCACGCACGCGGCGAAGAACGCGAAGCCGGCACGCCGGAACGCCACCGCGCCCGCCCGGGTCGTGTCGATCCGGCGGCTCGCCCGGACCTGGAAGAACACCACGATCACCGTGTTGACCACCATGACGCCGGAGATCGTCCAGTTCGGCGCCGTGGTCCGGGCGACCAGCCACAGCGGGACCGCCGCCGTCAGCACCCGGTACTGGATCGCCAGCACGCCGTCGAGCAGGGTCAGCACCAGGTACGGCCGGTCCCGCAGGGCGATCCAGCGAGGACCCGCACCCGCGGGGCGGGGCGGGACCGCCGGCAGGAACAGCACGATGGCCGTGCTCGCCGCGTAGGACAGCGCGCTGCCGCCGATCAGCAGCAGGTACGCGTTGCGGGTGTCGGCCGCGACGCCCCAGCCGGCCAGCAACGCGCCGAGCGCGATGCCGAGGTTGGTCACCGAGCGCAGGTAGCCGCGGAACTCGGCCGGCCGGTCGCCGCCGTATTCCTGCACCAGCGGGCTGCGAGCCGCCGGTCCGGCGGTCTGGGCCGCCGCGCCGAGACTGGCGAAGGCCACAAAGGACCAGAAGTCCCCGGCCAGGCACAGGCCCGTCATGGAGATCGCGCCGAGCACGAGCGTGAGCGCGTAGACCGTGCGGGCGCCGTGGCGGTCGGCGAGGTGCCCGAACGGGATCCCGGCCGCCAGCGACACCGCGCCCGCGATGGTCAACCCGGCGCCGACCTGCCCGGCGGGCAGGTGCACGGCCCGGGTGAAGTACAGGACGCCGGCGGTCAGGTAGACGCCGTAGCCGGTCATCGTGACCAGGGTCGCCACGGCGAGCAGGCGGGGTGGTCCGCCGCGGGGCAGGAGCGCGGGCATGGCAGGCCTTTCTCAGCGATGGGACAGGGCGCCGGCGTGGTCCTCGGCACCGGCTTCGGGACGCGGGAGCGCGGCGGTCCAGCGGCACAGGCCGACGCCGAGGTTCATGCCGCCGCCGAACCCGGCCAGCAGCACGACGTCCCCGGCCCGCAGCGCACCGGACCGGTGGGCGGTGTCGAGGGTGATCGGCACGGACGCCGCGCCGGTGTTGCCGAACTCCCCGACGGTCAGGTGCAGCCGCGCGTTCGGCAGGTCGAGCCCGCCCGCCAGCTCGCGCAGCATGACGCCGTTCGCCTGGTGCGGCACGAAGTGGTCGACAGCGGCGCCGGGCACCCCGCTTTCGCGCAGCGCCGCCGTGATCGCGCCGGGCACGTGCCCGCTGACGAACTCGCGCACGCCGCGGCCGTTCATCCGGAAGAAGTGCTCGCCGTCCAGCACCGACCGCACCGACGCGGGCAGCCTGCTGCCGCCCGCGCGCACGCCGATCAGCGCGTGCTCGGCGCCGTGTCCGCGCAACCGCGTGCCGATGACACCCGCTCCCGGCGGTACCGCACCGAGTACGACCGCCCCCGCACCGTCACCGAACAGGAACGCCGTCTTCCGGTCACGCCGGTCCAGGATGCGGGAGTAGACGTCGGCGCCGATCACCAACGCGTGGCCGCCGCCGCGCGCGTGCAGCAGCCCCTCGGCCATCGCGAGCGCGTAGACGAACCCGCTGCACACCGCGTTGACGTCGACCGCCGAAGCCGAGCGGGCGCCGATGAGGTGCTGGACCAGGCTGGCCGTGGCCGGTTGCGGGTGGTCCGGCGTGGAGGTGGCGACGACGATGTGGTCGACGTCGTCCGGGCTCAGGCCGGCGGCGAGCAGGGCCCGGTCGGCCGCGATCGCCGCGAGGTTGGAGGTGGCCTGCCCCGGGGCGGCGTACCGGCGTTCGCGGATGCCGGTCTTGCGTTCGATCCACGCCGCGTCGACGCCGGCCGCCGGAGCGAGCTCGGCGTTGGGGACGACGCGGTCGGGCAGGTAGGAGCCGGTGCCGATGATGCCGATGTCGGTGGTCATGTCTTCCTCGGGTCGGCGGACGGGGTCAGCGCAGGGCCCACAGGCCCGGCAGGCGATCGGATTCGGGTTCGGGCACGAACTTCACCGAGTTCACGAGGTCGGCGGCCAGTGCGCGCGCGGCTTCGGCGGTGTCGGCACCGACCACGACGAGGCCGACGCGGTCGCCGGAGCGGTGCAGGGGCCGGATCTCGTCGCCGGGCCGCACGCCCAGTTCGGCGTGCAGGACGGCGGGGTGCGCGAGGACCTCGTCCCAGCCCTCGACGGCGGCGAGCCGGCCCGGCGGCGGCGTGAAGTACCGGACGGCCGCGCCCCGGCTCGGTTCCAGGGGGACGTCCGGGAGCGGGCGCCCCAGCATGTCGTCGAAGACCAGCCCGTACAGCTCGAGGCCGGGGATGGCGTGGGCGAGCATGCGGTGGATCCAGTCGCCGCCGAAGCGGCCGTGCACCTCGCCGAGCACGACCCCGGCCGAGGTGAGCCACAGTTCGACGTGGAAGCCGCCGACACGCAGCCCGAGCGTCTTCAACGCGGCCGAGACCCGCTCTTCGATCTCGTGCCGCCGGGCGTCCGGCAGCGGGGCCGGCAGCACGTGCCCGGTCTCGACGAAGAACGGCGGCGGCACCTTCTCCTTGGCGGTGACCGCGAGGATCTTCGGCTCACCGCCGAGGAAAACGCCCTCGACGCTGAACTCGGGCCCCTCGACGAACTGTTCGACGAGAAACGGCTTGGTGTCCGGCAGCAGCGCGATAGCCGCGGGCAGCCCGGCCGGGTCGGTCACCAGGCTGACTCCCGTGCTGCCCATGGCGTCGCGGGGTTTCACGATCCACGGCCCGGCGTGCTCGCGGAGGAACGCCTCCGCTTCGGCGAGGCCGGCGCACAGCCGCACGACCGGCTGCGGGAAACCGGCGGCGGCCAGTGCTTCGCGGCAGGCGTCCTTGTTCCGGACGCGGTGCACGGCCTCCGGCGGGTTGCCGGGGGCGCCGACCGCCAGGGCCGTCTCGGCGACGGCGACCTGGGCCAGCTCCTGAAGCGCGTAGACGGCGTCGAAGCGCTCACCGCGGGAGCGAGCCCAGGCCGCTGACGCGCCGGGGCGCAGGACGTCCACAGTGGACGCCTCGGCCGCCTTGCCGACGACGTCCGCCGTCGCCGCGAGGACCTCGGCGGTGTTGGTGACGTGCACGCGGATCCCGCGTGCGGCCGCCTGGTCCAGTGCTTCCGCGGCCATGTCGAGGCTGAAGCTGAGCGGCCGGGCACCGCCGACGAACAACAGGGTTTCGGGCATGGGTGTCTCCTTCACGGCTTGAGGGTGACGAGGACCTGGCCGGCGGTGACGCTGTCGCCGGTGACGCACGAGAGCCGGTCCACCGTCCCGGTGAACGGCGCGGCGATGCGGTTCTCCATCTTCATCGCCTCGACCACCACGAGCAGCTCCCCCGCTTCGACCCGGGCACCGGGTTCGCACGGCACGCCGACGACGACCCCGGGCATCGGCGTGCGCACCGCGCCGTCGGACGCTTCGCCGCCGCCTTCGTCGAAAGTGCGGCGCGCCAGGGCGACGCGGTGGCCGCCGACGACGATCTCGTAGCCGCCGGCGGTGGGCAAACCCGTCCAGCGGGTGGTCCCCACCGTGCCGCGGAAGAGCCCGTCGTCCCCACGCCCGCCCAGCACGGTGAACCGGCCGTCGCCGGTTTCGACGTGCAGCCCCGACCGGTCCCTGGCCAGTATCCGGGCCTCGTGGTCGCGGCCGCCGGACCGCAGGGTGATCCGCCCGAGGGGCGCTTCCGGGTCGAGCGCGGCGCGGTCGAACGCCCCGACCGCGCCGGTCCACGGTGACGCGGGCAGCTCCGGCACCGCCATGGCCGCCGCGCACGCGAGTGCTTGCGAGGTCCGGCGGTGCGGAACGGGACGGGCGGTGAGGGCGTCGACGAGGTGGGTGTCCACCCGGCCGTCGACGACCCGCGGCTCGGCCAGCAGCTCGCCGAGGAAGCCGAGGTTCGTGGTCAGCCCGACGAGGGTGGTTCCCTCGATCGCCGTCCGAAGCCGCGCGAGGGCTTCGGCCCGGTTGCCCCCGGCGGCGACGAGCTTCGCCACCATCGGGTCGTAGAAACCCGGCACCGCGCCGGATTCGTCGAAGGCGGCCTCGACGCGGACGTCCGACGGCCAGCGAACGGCTTCGGCGTGCCCCGGAGCCGACCGGAAGCCGTGCTCCGGGTCTTCGGCGTACACCCGGCACTCGATCGCGTGCCCGGTGGCCTGGATCCGCCACTGCGGCAGCGGGAGCGGCTCGCCGTCGGCGACGCGCAGCTGCCATTCGACGAGGTCGAGCCCAGTGATTTCCTCGGTGACCGGGTGTTCGACCTGCAGGCGGGTGTTGACCTCGAGGAAGAAGAACCGCCCCTCGCCGTCGAGGATGAACTCGAACGTGCCCGCCCCGACGTAGCCGAGTGCGGTGGCGCCGCGTACTGCCGCGTCCAGCAAGGCGTGGCGCGTCGTCGCGGACAGGTTGGGCGCGGGCGCCTCTTCGACGATCTTCTGGTGCCGCCGCTGCAGCGAGCACTCCCGCTCGAAGAGGTGGACGACGTTCCCGTGCCGGTCGCCGAAGACCTGCACCTCGATGTGCCGCGGTGCGGCGACGTACCCTTCGGCCAGCAGCCTGCCGTCGCCGAACCCGGCCCGCCCCAGCCGGACGGCCTCGGCGACCGCCTCGGGCAGCTCGGCTTCGTCGTGCACCACGCGCATGCCTTTGCCGCCGCCTCCAGCGACCGGCTTGAGGATCACCGGGTAGCCGATCCGGCGAGCGTCGGCGAGCAGGACCTCCGCGGACTCGGTCGCGTGCTCGGAGCCCGGCAGCACCGGCACTCCGGCCGCGGCCAGCAGCTCCCGGGCGCGGGCCTTGTCCCCCATCGCCTCGATCGTGACCGCGTCCGGTCCGATGTAGACCAGTCCGGCTTCGGTGACGCGGGCGGCTAACTCCGGGTTCTCCGACAGGAAACCATAACCGGGGTGGACGGCGTCGCAGTCGGTGCTCAGGGCCGCGCCGACGACCGCGCCGATGTCGAGGTAGCTCTCCCGGGCCGGCGACGGTCCGATGTGGACGGTATCGACCGCACCCGCCAGGTGGGCCGCCCCGGCGTCCGCGGCGGAGTGCACGGCCACGTAGTCCACGTCCAGCCGGCGGCAGGTGCGGGCGATGCGGCGGGCGATTTCCCCGCGGTTGGCGATCAGCACACGTTTCGGCATCGTCCCCTCACATCCTGAAGACCCCGAAGCGGGTCTCCCGCTTCGGCGCGTCGGCGGCCATGGCCAGGCACAACGCCAGCCAGTCCCGCGTCTCGACCGGATCCACGACGGCGTCGACCCACAGCCGGGCCGCGTAGTACAGCGGCCGCGCCTGCCGCTCGTAGGCGGTCAGGATCGGCTCGCGGATCGCCGCCTCCTCTTCGGGCGTGAGGTCGCGGCCCTCCTTGGCGAGCTGGTCACCGCGGATCAGCGTCATCACCTTGGCCGTCTGCTCCGCGCCGACGACCGTGGAGCGCGCGCTGGGCCACATGGCCATCAGCTGCGAGCCCATGGACCGTCCGCACATGGCGAAGTTGCCGGCGCCGTAGCTGCCGCCGATGACCAGGCTGAACTTCGGCACCTTCGCGCAGGACACGGCGTTGACGAGCTTGGCGCCGTGCTTGGTGATCCCGCCCGCCTCGTATTCGGCACCGACCATGAACCCGTTGATGTTGTGCAGGAACAGCAGCGGGATGTCCCGCTGCGCGCACACCTCGATGAAGTTCGCCGCCTTCTGCGCGCTCTCGGAGAACAGGACGCCGTCGTTGATCAGCACGCCGGCCGGGTAGCCACCGACGTGCCCGGTGCCGCAGACGATCGTCGGCCCGAACCGGGCGCGGTATTCGGTGAACTCGCTGTCGTCGAGCAGCCGGGCGAGGACCTCGCGCGCCGGGATGTGTTCCTTGAGCCCGGCACTGACCACGCCGGGCAGCTCGGCGGGGTCGTACTTCGGCGGTCTGGGTGTCCGCGGTGGCGGGGACAGCTTCGGCCGTGGGCTGCGTGCGGCCAGGTCGCGCAGGATCTCGAGGGCGTGGTCGTCGTTTTCGGCGAGGTGGTCGGCGACGCCGGTGACGCGGGTGTGCAGATCGGCGCCGCCGAGCGTCTCCGCGTCGACGACCTCGCCGGTCGCCGCGCGAACCAGCTGCGGGCCGCCGAGGAACACCGTGCCGGTGCCGCGGACCATCACCGTCTCGTCGCACATCGCCGGGATGTAGGCGCCGCCCGCGGTGCACGAGCCCATCACCGCGGCCAGCTGCGGCAGCCCTTCGGCCGACAGCTCGGCGATGTTCCGGAAGATGCGGCCGAGGTGGTCCTCGTCGGGGAACAGGTCCTCCTGCAGCGGCAGGAACACCCCGCCGGAGTCGACCAGGTAGATGCAGCCCAGGCCGTTCTCCCGCGCGATCTTCTGCCCGCGCAGGTGCTTGCGGACGCCGAGCGGGAAGTAGGTGCCGCCCTTCACCGTGGCGTCGTTGGCGAACACCACGAACGGCCGCCCGGCCACGAGCCCGATCCCGACCACGAGCGCGGCCGAGGGCACCGGCTCGTCGTAGACGTCGTGCGCGGCGAGCTGGCCGATCTCCAGCAGCGGCGTGCCGGGGTCCAGGAGCCGCGTGACGCGCTGCCGGGCGGTCAGCTTCCCGCGGGCGGCGTGCTTGCGGTGGGCCGGTTCGCTGCCGCCGGCGAGCGCCGCCGCGCGGGCGGCGGCGATGACCTCGCGGTTGGCTTCGAAATCCTCGACGTTACGCCGGAAATCCGGCGAAGTGACGTCGATGTGCGAGAGCAGCGCGGTCACGCTTCCCCCAGCGAGCCGAGCAGGGCGGCGAACCGCTCGATCTCGGCCGTCGTCATACTGGCGCGCAGCATGATCCGCAGGCCCGCCTTGCCGCGGCCGATGATCGGGAAGAAGATCGGCGAGACGTAGAACCCGTTGCGGAACAGGCCCTGGGCGAGCCGGACCGTGGCGTCCTCCGAGCCGACCCGGACGAACCGGATCGGCAGCCCGTCCCCGCGTTCCCCGGTTTCCACCAGGCGGTCGAAGAGCGCGATGTTGTCCTGCAGCCGCTGCTGCAGCCGGGTCAGCTCGTCGGTCCGGTGGAGTTCCGCGGAGGCGAGCACCCCGCCCAGGCCCGCGGTGTTGATCCGCTGCGACCACATCAGCGGCCCGCCGTTGCGCTGCGCGGTGTCCAGCCGCCACTGCGAACCCCGCTTGCCGAGGAAGATCGCTCCGCCCGACGCGCCGGGGGGATCAATTCGATGCGTGAATACGATTGTTCCGGTGATCATGCCGCTTTCCCGGCATGCTGATCCGCTCGCCGGAAGTCGTCGGCCGCGACGGTGAGCTGCGGGAATCGGCCAAGGCGCTCGACAACGCGCTGGCCGGGCACGGCAGCGCCGTCTTCTTCGTCGGGGAAAGCGGGATCGGGAAGTCCCGCCTCGCCCGGGAGCTGGCCGCCCGGGCCGCCGGACGCGGTGCCCGGGTGCTGCGCGGCAGCGGCAGCGCCCTCGGTCCGGCGGTGCCGTTCCGGCCGCTGGCCGAGGCGCTGTTTTCGCTGACCAGGGACGCCGAACCGGTCGACGTCGGCGACCTGGGCCCGTACCTGCCGGCGCTGGGCGTGCTGGTGCCCGACTGGCGCGGCGGCCCGGCGGACGATCCGGCGCCACCGCTGCTGGTGGTCGCCGAAGCCGTGCTGCGCCTGCTCACCGTCGTCGGCCGCGCCGGCGGCTGCGTGCTCGTGCTCGACGACCTGCAGCACACCGACGCGGAAACCCTCTTCGTGCTGGAGTACCTGCTCGACAACCTGGGGTCGGCCCGGGTGCTGCTGATCGGCACGATCCGCGACGACGCCTCCGCCGCTCGCGACATCGCCCGGTCGGCGGCCAGGCACGGCGTCTGCTCGCTGCGCACGCTGCGGCGGCTGGGTCGCGACGACGTCCACGAGATGGTCGCCGCCTGCCTCGGCACCGACCGCGAGCGCGTGCCGCCCGCCACGGCCACGCACCTGTGGCAGCTCAGCTCCGGGATCCCGTTCCTCGTCGAGGAACTGCTGCACGAGCTGGTCGAGGACCGGATGCTGGCCGAAGGACCCGGCGGCTGGCACGTGACGGACCGATCGGCGGGCACCGTGCCCGCGGCGCTGGTCACCAGCGTCGCCGCGCGGATGGCGAAACTCGGGCCGGCGAGTGCGGACCAGCTGGCCGCCGCGGCCGTCCTCGGTCACCGGTTCCCCGCCGCGGTGGTGCAGCGGGCCGCCGGCGCCGACGACCGGACCGTGACGGCCTTCCTCGAGTCCGCCGTCGACGCGCAGTTCATCGAACCCGACTCGACGGCGGTCGGCTGGTACGTCTTCGGGCACCCGCTGACGGTCGAGGCGGTCCTCACCCAGCTGGGTCCCGCCCGGCGCGCCGAACTCGCCCGGCTGGCCGCCGACGCCGCGGAACTGCTCTACCCGGGGCTGCCCGGGGACTGGTGCGCGCGGACCGCGCGGCTGCGGCAGCTCGCGGGCGACCGCGCCGCGGCCGGACGGCTGTTCGCCGATGCCGGGCAGCGGGCGGTCGCGGAGGCCGCCGCCGGCACCGCGGTCACCTTGCTGCACCAGGCCGACGCGCTGTTGACCGACAGTCCCGACCTGCCGCTGCGGGGTGCCGTCCTCGAATCGCTGCTGCACGCGCTCGCCGAGACCGGGCAGGTCGACCGTGCGTTCGCCTTGACCGGCAGGTTTTCCGAGGTCGGGCTGTTCGACCGGGCCGCGGCGCTGCACGCGCGGCTGGCCTGGGCCGCGCACCTCGCCGGCCGGACCGGCGACGCACTCGCCCAGGTGACCGCGGCCCGCACCCGGCTCGGGCCCGCCGGCGGCGACCGGCAACGCGCCGCGGTCGACGCCGTCCACGCCCTCATCCTCGTCGAGGCGCCGGGCCACGGCCGCGCCGGAGAAGCCGGGACGCTCGCCGCGGCCGCGCTGGAGCAGGCCCGGCGAAGCGGCGACCCGGTCGGCACGGTGCAGGCGCTGCTGGGGCTCGCCGGCCTCGCCCGCGACCCGGCGGAGGCACGGGACCACCTCGAACGGGCGCGGCAGCTCACCGAAACCCACCGGCTCCCCCTGTGGCGCACGCACGTCCTGCTGCGGCTGGGCGTGCACGCGGCACTGGCGGACGGGGACGCCGGAGAGCTGGTCCTGGCCCGTGAGCAGGCGGAGCGCGGCGGCGCGGTCGCGGCAGCCCACGCGGCCGAGGCCGACGCGGTCCTGCACGGGCCGGTGCTCGGCGGGGAGTACCGCGTCGCCGGGCGGCGGCTCGTGGACCTGGCGACCAGCGCCGCGCGGCACCACCTCGACGCCGTAGCCGCGCGAACGCACGTCATCCGCGCGGTCCACGCGGCACACCAGGCGGACCGGGCCGGCATGGCGCGGGCGATCACCGGCTTCCGCGCGGCGGGCGGCGCCCACCACCCGGACCTCGCGCTGTGCCTGGGCTTGGCCCAGGCGTTCTGCGCCTTGCTGGAGGAGGACCGCGACCGGGCCCGGCGCGACCTCAAGCTCGCGCGAGCCCACGAGCCCGGCGACCCGCCCCTGGCCGGGCGACACGGAATCGAGCTGCTGCTCGGCGTCCTCGCCGGCGACCTCGGGCCGGACGAGCTGGCCGCCGCGGCCGCGGCGGAGGAGAGCGGGTTCCGCTGGAACCGGCAGTTCGCCGCCCTCGCGGAGGCGGTGCTCCACGGCCGCCACGGCGACACCGCTCGCGCGGAAAGCGCGGCGAAGGAAGCCCGCGAAGCGGCCCTGCCGTACCGGATGGCCGGGCACCTCGGCGCGCGCCTGGTCGCCGAATCCGCGCTCGCCGACGGCTGGGGCGATCCGGTGCCGTGGCTGCGCAAGGCGGAGGAGTACTTCCACGACGCGGCGATCCCGGCGGTGGCCGGCGCGTGCCGCACGCTGCTGCGGCGGGCCGGGGAGTCCGTGCGGCAACGGCGCCACGGCCTGCACCGGCTCCCGCGCGAGCTGCGCGACGCCGGCGTGACGGTGCGCGAGTACGACGTGTTCCAGCTCCTCGCGCACCGCCTCGGCAACACCGACATCGCCCGGCGCCTGCTGATCTCCCCGAAGACGGTCGAGAAGCACGTCTCCAGCCTGATGACGAAGACGAAGCTTCCCGACCGCGTGACGCTGTTCGACTACGCGGCCGCGATCAGCCGCTGAGCCGGTTCACTTGCGGGGCAGGCCGCGCGGGTTGACTTCCGACGCGGGCAGCGCCTCGGACGTCAGGTTCCAGCGCTTGAGGACTTCGGTGTACTGGCCGTTCTTGATGACCGTGTCCAGCGCCTGCTGCAGGGCCTCGACCAGGCCGTCGTCCTTTTTGGTCATCGCCGCGATGTCGGCCGGGACGGTGCCACCGCCGGAGACCGTGCCGACGATCTTCGTCTTGCCGTCGACGGCGACGTGGTAGGCCGAGGTCGGGTTCGGGCCGACGTAGGCGTCGATGCGGCCCGACTGCAAGGCCAGGTAGTAGTCGGAGGTCGCCTGGTAGTACTGGAACTTCACCGGCGCCAGGCCGGCCGCCTTGTTCTGCTGGTCCCAGCGCAGCAGGATCTGCTCCTGGTTCGTCCCGGCGCCGACACCCACGGTGAGTCCGGCGATGTCCTTCGGTTCGCGCACCGAGATGTTCTTCTCGTTCTTGACCTCGAAGGCGATGGTGTCCTTGCGGTAGGTCGCGAAGTCGTACTTGTCCTTGCGCTCCTCGGTCACCGTGATGTTGGAGAACCCGGCGTCGAACTGGCGGTTCTCCACCGAGAGGAAGAGGTTCTCCCACGACGACGCCCGCAGGTCGAGCTTCAGCCCGAGCACGTCGGCGACGAGCTGCGCGAGGTCGGGCTCGACGCCGATGACCGTCTTGTCGTCGTCCGCGCGGAAGGACAGCGGCGGGGTGCCGTTGCCGGTCGTCCCGACGACGAGCGTGCCGCGCGCGCGGATGTCGGCGGGGACGAGCGCGGCGAGCGCGTCGACCTTCTGCGCCCGGATCCGGTTCTGGTCGGCGGTGATGTTGACGCCACCGGGCCGGTCGCTCGGCGCGCTCGTGGTCGCCGCTTCGGGACTGCCGCACGCGGCGAGCGCGAACACCGAAGCGAGCAGCAGGGTTCTCAGTTTCATGACTCTCCTCAAAGGACCTTCTCGACGAAGGCACGGGTGCGGGGGTGCCGCGGGTGGTCGAGGACTTCGGCGGGCGGGCCCTGTTCGACGACGCGGCCTCCGTCGAGGAAGACGACGGTGTCGGCGACCTCGCGCGCGAAGCCCAGCTCGTGGGTGACGACGACCATCGTCGTGCCCGCCTTCGCCAGGTCGCGGATGACTTCCAGGACCTCGCCGACCAGCTCGGGGTCGAGCGCGGAGGTGGGTTCGTCGAAGAGCAGGACGCCGGGTTCGAGCGCCAGCGCCCGCGCGATCGCGACCCGCTGCTGCTGGCCACCGGACAGCCGGCGCGGGTACTGGTCCGCCTTGTCCGCGAGCCCGACCCGGTCCAGCAGCTCGCGGGCCTTGGCCTCGGCTTCGGCGCGGGGACGGCGTTGCGCGGAGATCGGTGCCTCGACGACGTTCTCCAGCACCGTCAGGTGGCCGAACAGGTTGAAGTTCTGGAAGACGAACCCGATCTTCGTGCGCTGCTTGAGGATCTCGCGCTCCTTGAGCTCGTGCAGGCGGTCGCCGGAGCGGCGGTAGCCCATCAGCTCGCCGTCGACGCTGATGAACCCGCGGTCGGCGCGCTCGAGGTGGTTGATCAGCCGCAGCAGCGTCGACTTCCCGGAGCCGGACGGTCCGAGCAGGACGGTCACTTCCCCGTGGCGCACCCGGAGATCCACGCCGTCGAGAACGGTCAGCGTCCCGAATCTCTTGTGGACGCCACGGACGTCCACTGTGTACTCCGCGGTCATGCGCCACGCCCCAGGCGGCGCTCGACGTAGTACTGCGCGACCGACAGCACGGTGGTCAGCGCGAGGTACCAGGCGGTGGCCACCAGCAGCAGCGGGATCACCCGGCCGCTGCGCGTGTAGATCACCTGCACCTGGTAGAACAGCTCCGGCAGCGCCATCACGTACACCTGCGAGGTCGCCTTGAGCAGGCCGATGATCTCGTTGGCCGCGGTCGGCACGATCGTGCGCAGCGCCTGGGGCAGCACGATCCGGCGGAACTGCCGCCCGGCCGGGATGCCCAGCGCCGCGGCGGCTTCGCGCTGCCCCGCGTCCACCGAGAGGAACCCGGCGCGCACGATCTCCGCGGCGTAGGCGCCCTGGTGCAGGGCCAGCCCGAGACCGGCCGCGAAGAACGGCGGGATCAGGCTCATCGTCCCGACCGAGACGAACGACGGGCCGAACGGGACGCCGAAGGAAATCTCGTTGTAGAGGATCGCGAGGTTGTACCAGAACAGCAGCTGCAGGATGAGCGGCACCGACCGGAAAATCCACGTGTAGGTCCAGCTGACCGCGCGCAGCAGCGGATTCCGGGAAATGCGCATCAACGCCAGCACGGTACCGAGGAGGAACCCGGCCACGACACCGAACAACGTCAGTTCGAGCGTCAGCGCGACCGCTTCCAAGATCGATTTCTGGAAGACGAACTTCGCGAACGTCGGCCAGTCGAACGCCTTGTTGGTCACCAGCGCGTGCACGGCCATCGCGACGAGAACCGCCACGGCAGCGGCGGCGAGCCAGGTCAACGGCCGCCGCGCGGGAACGATCTTCAGCGCTTCTTCCGGTGTCGCGGAGGGAGCGGGCCGCGTTCCGAGATCGCTGGTCATCTGGCCCCCACCGCCGCGGGAAGTGCTTTCGAGAAGGGCAATCGCGTCCGGGGCACGGCGTGGACGTCGAAGTGCGGCGTGTAGCCGGTGGCCAAGTAGAGCCCCCGTGCCTCGGGCTGGTTCGGGCCCGTGGTGAGGAAGATCCGGGTGTACCCGCGCCGGCCGGCTTCGGCCTCCAGCTCCGCGACCACGCGGCGGGCGAGGCCCTGACCGCGGTGCGCCCGGTGCGTCCAGATCCGTTTGAGCTCGGCGGTTTCTTCGTCGTAGCGCTGGAAGGCACCACCCGCGACCGCGACGCCGTCCGTCAGGAGCAGCACCAAGCCGCCGTGTGGCGGAGCGAACCGCTCGGGTGGGTACTCGCGGAGTTCGAAGTGGACGTCGTCGAGCACGCGGTGGTAGCGCGCCGAATACTCGCGGGCCAGGTCGGCGAGCAAGGGCCGGACCCGCGGATCAGACTGGGCGACCCAGACGGATTCGGGCATGGGGGTACCTGTTCCGGAAAAGGAAAGGGAGAAAAGCGCGGGCGCTTTCCGCTGACACCGACGAACCTTAGGAAGCGCGCCGGGTCAGGTCAACGAGCCGGCCGCGGATTCCAGATCCTGGACGAGGAACCCCGCGCCGCGGTCCACATCCTGAACGTGTGTGCACCGAGGCCGGGCACCGGATAGCTGTGATGGCATGACTTCTCGCAGCCTGCACGTCGCCGTGGCGCTGGCCGGCGACGGTGCCGCACCCGACCGGCTGTCCCCCGGCACGCTGGCCGGCGTCGTCACCACCGCCGAGCGTGCCGGCTTCACGTTCGCCACTTTCGACGACTCGCCGCTGCCACCGCCCGGCGGGCTACGGCTCGACGCGACCACCCGCGCGGCCTACGTCGCGACGCTGACCGACCGGCTCGGGCTCGCCGCGACCGCCAACGTCACCACGGCCGAGCCGTTCCACCTCGCCGCGCAGCTCGCGAGCCTCGACCACGCCTCGCACGGACGCGCGGCCTGAGTGGTCGGCGCCGACGGCTCGGCCGCGGCCCTGGCCACCGTCGGCGGGTCGCGGCTCGATCCGGACGCGCTGCGGCACGAAGTCGCCGACGTCGTCGAAGTCGTGCGGCGGCTGTGGGACTCGTGGGACGACGACGCCGTCGTCAAGGACGTCACCACCGGGCGGTACCTCGACCCGGACAAGGTCCACCACGTCGACTTCACCGGAGCGCGGTTCTCGGTCAAGGGACCCTCGATCACTCCCCGGCCACCGCAGGGCAGGCCGGTGGTGCTCGCCTCCGACGCCTTGGCCGACACCGCCCGGCCGGACGTCGTGCTCGTGGGCGGCAGCGGCCTCGACGACGTCCGCGACCGCGCCGCGCGGGCGCGGGACACGGGCGCCTTCCTCGTCTTCGCGGAGGTCGAGGTCAGGCTGGGCGACGCGGGACGCCGGACGCACCCGGACCGCCTGCACTACACCGGATCCCCGCTCGGCCTGACCGAACTGCTGGGCTGGCTCGCCGCGAGCGTCGACGGGGTCCGCCTGCACCTCGCGGACCCGGCCGCCCACCTGCCGGTGCTGGCGGGCGAGGTCCTGCCCGCCCTGCGCTCGGAAGGCCTGCTTGTCCCGCCGCGCCCCGGCGCCACGCTTCGCTCGGCCTCCCGCGCCCGGAAAGCGAGTTCGCGTGAGCGCCCGGCTGCACCTCGGCGTGTTCTACACCGGCGTCGGCCCGCAGTTCCTCTGGGACGACCCGTCGAACGCGCCGCACACGGAGATCGAGACGTACGTGTCGGTCGCACGGACGCGATCACCCAGCTGAGCGCGCTGGCCGCCGCCACCACCCGCATCGGGCTGGTCGCCACCCAGAACACCACCTACGACTTCCCGGCCGACCTCGCCCGCCGGTTGTCCTCTTTGGACTTCCTGTCCGGCGGCCGGGCCGGCTGGAACATCGTCACCACCGACAACGCCTGGACCGGCGCCAACTTCCGCCGCGGCGGCCGGCTGGCCCACGAGCGCCGGTACGAACGGGCGGAGCAGTTCGTCGAAGCCGCCCTGGCGCTGTGGTCCGGCGACGGGCCGGTGGACCGGCACACCGACCTGGTGAACGTGCGAGCGACCCGGACCGTGCCGCCCAGCCCGCAGGGCCGGCCGGTGCTGTTCCAGGCCGGCGACTCCCCCGGCGGCCGTGAACTGGCGGCGAAGTACGCGGACGTCGTCTTCTCGGCCAACACCGCCCACGACCAGGCCGTCGCGTACGCCGAAGACCTGCGCGCCCGCCTGGCCCGCCACGGCCGGCCCGCCGACGCCGTCCGGATCCTGCCCGGCGCGACCGTCGTCCTCGGCGACACCCCCGCCGACGCGGCCGAGCGCGCGGAGGACGTCCGGCGGCGCCAGATCACCCCGCAGCGGGCACTGGCGTTCCTCGAGCAGTACTGGGGCCGGGACCTGTCGGCCTACGACCCGTACGGCCCGCTCCCGGACATCGCGCCCACCGAGGGCGAGCTGGACCCGTCACGCGGGACGATCCCGATCGCCGACCGGACCGGGAAGCTCGAGCGGATCCAGCGGTGGCGGGAGCCGGCCGAGGCGAAGAAGCTGTCCATTCACCAGCTGGTCCTCGAGGTGCAACCGCGTCAGCACGGCTTCGTCGGCACGCCGGGGCAGGTCGCCGACGAATGGGCGCACTACGTCCGCACGCGCGCGGTCGACGGCTTCACCATCAGCCCGCACCTGGTCCCGGCGGCGCTCGACGACGTCGTCGACCGGCTGGTACCCGAGCTGCAGGACCGCGGCGTCTACCGCACCGAGTACGAGGGCACGACGCTGCGGGAGCACCTGGCGCTGCCTTGACGCGGTGACCCTCGGTTTATTCCCGGCGTCCCAGCAGTTGGCCGGTCCCGCCTCGAGCACGCGATCCGGCGCACACTGCGCACATGAGCCGGGAGAAGGGAACGCCGGGATGACCGCAGGAACGGGACCACGGATCGCTGTCGCGCTGGACGGCGCGGGCTGGCACCCCGCCGCCTGGCGCGAACCCGGGGCGCGGCCCCGCGAACTGCTCACCGCCGGCTACTGGGCCGGCCTGGTCCAGGAGGCCGAGGCCGGCAAGCTCGACTTCGTCACCATCGAAGACTCCCTGGCCCTGCAGACGGTGAGCTACCTCGACCGGCCCGGCGAGCGGACCGACATCGTCCAGGGCCGCCTCGACGCCGTGCTCGTCGCCGCCCGCGTCGCGCCGCTGACCTCCCACATCGGGCTCGTGCCGACCGCGGTCGTCACCCACACCGAGCCGTTCCACCTGTCCAAGGCCATCGCCACGCTCGACTACGTCAGCACCGGACGCGCCGGCGTGCGCGTGCAGGTCGCCGGGCGCGCCGCGGACAACCGGCACTTCGGCCGCCGCGAATTCGGCGAGTTCCGGCTCGAGGACTCCGCCGAGCCGGACAAACCCAGCCCCCTCAAGGACCTCTTCGACGAAGCCGCCGACTACGTCGAGGTGCTACGGCGGCTCTGGGACTCCTGGGAGGACGACGCCGAGATCCGCGACGTCGCCACCGGCCGGTTCATCGACCGCGACAAGCTGCACTACATCGACTTCGCCGGGCGCTGGTTCTCGGTCAAGGGCCCGTCGATCACGCCACGCCCGCCGCAGGGCCAGCCGCCGGTCACCTCGCTGGCCCACGCCGCCATCCCCTACCGCCTGGCCGCCCGCTCGGCCGACGTCGTCTACGTAACGCCTTTCGACCGCGGACAGGCCACCACGATCATCGCCGCGGTGCGCGACGAACAGGAGCAGGCCGGACGTGGCGCCGAAACCCTGCACGTCTTCGGCGACATCGTCGTGTTCCTCGACGAGACCGAGCAGGCGGCCGCGGACCGCAAGGCACGGCTCGACGACCGGTTCGGGGCGGCGTACACCTCCGACGCGCACATCTTCACCGGCACCCCGGCCGGGCTCGCCGACCTGCTGCTCGACTGGCACAGCGCGGGGCTCTCCGGCTTCCGGCTGCGCCCCGGCGCGGTGCCGCACGACCTCACCGCGATCACCCGCGCCCTGGTCCCCGAACTGCGGTCCCGCGGCGCCTTCCGGACCGGGTACGAAGCGGACACCCTCCGCGGCCTGCTCGGTCTTCCCCGGCCCGCCAACCGCTACGCCGCCGTCTGAGGAGGCCTCGAATGTCCCGGAAGCAGATCCACCTCGCGGCGCACTTCCCCGGCGTCAACAACACGACCGTGTGGAGCGACCCCGAGGCGGGCAGCCACATCCAGTTCAGCTCGTTCGTCAAGCTGGCGCAGACGGCCGAGCGCGCGAAGTTCGACTTCTTCTTCCTCGCCGAGGGCCTGCGGCTGCGCGAGCAGAACGGGCGGATCTACGACCTCGACGTCGTCGGCCGTCCGGACACCTTCACCGTGCTGTCCGCCCTGGCCGCGGTCACCGAACGGCTCGGCCTGGCCGGCACGATCAATTCGACCTTCAACGAGCCGTTCGAGGTGGCGCGCCAGTTCGCCTCGCTCGACCACCTCTCCGCCGGGCGCGCCGCGTGGAACGTCGTCACGTCGTGGGACGCCTTCACCGGCGAGAACTTCCGCCGCGGCGGGTTTCTCCCCCAGGACCAGCGCTACCAGCGCGCCGAGACGTTCCTGCGCACCGCATGGGAGCTGTTCGACTCCTGGCGTGGCGACGAGATCGCCGCCGACGGCGCGACCGGCGTGTTCCTGCGCGACCCCGAGGCGGGCGCCTTCGCCCACCACGACGCGCACTTCGACATCGAGGGCCGGTTCCCGGTGCCGCGCAGCCCGCAGGGCCGTCCGGTGATCATCCAGGCCGGTGACTCCGACGAGGGCCGGGAATTCGCGGCGGCCACCGCCGATGCGATCTTCAGCCGCTACGGCACCCTCGAAGCGGGCCAGGCGTTCTACTCCGACGTCAAGGGCCGCCTGGCGAAGTACGGCCGCCGGCCGGAGCAGCTGGTCATCCTGCCCGCGGCGACGTTCGTCCTCGGCGACACCGATGCCGACGCCCACGAGCGCGCCCACGTCGTCCGGCGGCAGCAGGTGAGCCCGCAGACCGCGATCAAGTTCCTCGAACAGGTCTGGAACACCGACCTGAGCGACCACGACCCGGACGGGCCGCTCCCGTCGACGGATCCCGTGGTCGGCGAGACGATCGCGCCCGGCCGGGCCAGCGTCCGCATGTACCGCGACCCCCTCGCCACCGCCCGCGAATGGCGGCAGCTGGCCGAAGCCAAGAACCTGTCCACCCGTGACCTGATCGTCGAAGTCACCGGCAGGCAGACCTTCATCGGCTCGCCCGCGACCGTCGCCGCCGCGATCGACGAGCTGGTCCAGGCCGACGCGAGCGACGGCTTCATCCTCGTCCCGCACGTCACCCCCGGCGGCCTCGACGAGTTCGCCGACACGGTCGTGCCGCTGCTGCAGGAACGCGGGTCGTTCCGGAGCGAGTACACCGGGACGACCCTGCGCGAGCACCTCGGCCTGGACACCTGAACCGTCAGTGGCCGCCGGCCGCGTCCACGACGGTGCGCCCGTGCACGGCCGGGCGCCCGCCGTACGGGTCGCCGTCTGTCCACAGTGTCGTGGGCGCGGCCTTGCGCACCACGGGCACGACCTCCGAGGCGAAGCGTTCGAGCATGTCCAGCTGCTGCTCGTGCGGGATCATGGTGGGCAGGCTGAACGACTGCAGGTCGTGTCCGTAGGCTTCGTGCCACCACAGGATCTTCTCGGCGATCTGCTGGGGACTGCCGACCAGGACCGGCCCACGCTCGATGGCGTCGTCGATCGTCGGGAACTCCATCGGGTTTCCCGGGGTGTGGTTCCCCGGCTGGTTGAAGAACTCGACGATCTTCTCGTAGGTCGGACCGAAGGCCGCACGCGCTTCCTGCGTGGTGTCCGCCAGGTAGAGGAACCCGGCTCCCGCGGCGACGAACGCGAACCGCGGGTCGTGGCCGTGCTCGGCGTAGTGCTTGCGGTAGTGCTCGATCAGCACGGTGTACCGGTCCCGCGGCTGGAGGGTGTTGGCCGAGAACAGCGGATCACCCCACTTCGCGGCCAGTTCCGCCGACGTCACCGTGGTCGCCGAACCGTGCCACACCCGCGGCGCGCCGGCGAACGGCCGCGGCAGGCTGGTCACCCCGTCCAGCGGGCCGCGGAAACGCCCGGACCAGGTGACGTCCTCTTCGCGCCAGAGCCGCCGCAGCAGCTCGTACTTTTCGGCGAGCGCGTCCCACTGGTCGCCGTTCCCGATGCCGAACATCGGCAGCTGCCGCAGCTCGTTTCCCTTGCCGATCACCAGTTCCAGCCGTCCGCGGGACAACTGGTCGACCGTGGCGTAGTCCTCCGCCACCCGCAGTGGATCGTGGATCGACAGCACGGAGACCCCGGTCTGGATCCGCACCCGGCTCGTCGTCGCCGCGATCGCCCCCAGCAGCACGGTGACGCCGCTGCTCAAGAAGTGCCCCGCGTGCCGTTCGCCGAGCGCGACGGCGTCGAACCCGAACTCCTCCGCGTAACGCGCCGACGTCACCGACTGGGCGCTCGTCGGTCCGGACCCGGCGACCGGTCACCGGATTCGTGAGGTGGGGCAGGATGTCCAGGACCTGGAATCTCATCACGCGGCTCCTTCGTGCGACACCGCCATCGTGCCGCCGGCGAGCCGTGTGCCGTCAAACCGTTCCACCCGGCGGACATCCTTCACGCCGCGGCGGCCGTCGTCGCCGAAATCCCACACCCGAAGAAGCTGCCGCGCGCGAGGTCATCAGTCACCGAAGGCCGCCCGGTGGGCCGTCGCGCAGAGGGTCGGGAGGCCGGCCGGGACGACGACGCTGCCGGTGATCGTCGTGCGGGGGTCGAGCGGGATCGCGCGCACCCGGGTCGAGCGGAGTTCCGCCACCTGGTCTCCGGGCAGCACCGTCCAGCTGCGCGGGTCGGAGCCGACCTCGACGATCGTGTCCCCGACCGTGGCCGCCCGGTGCCCCGTCCGGACCGCAGCGCCGGCCTCCCGCAGCGCGGTGCCCACGGACGGGTCGTGGTCCTGGGAAGTCCGGAAAGGACCGTCGGCCAGTTCGGCCACGCCGACGGCCGCGCGTCCGGCGGCGGCGTGCCGCGCGGACACGACCGCGAACAGCGTCTCGGTCCACGTCGGCAGCACCCGCAGCCCGGGCGCCGCCCGCACGCCCCGCGCGAGCGCCATGTCGAGCTCGCCCTGCCGGAGGGCGTTCAGGCGCGCGGGCAGCGGCAGGTCGACGAGCACCACGTCGAAGGCCGGGGCCTGCTCCCGCAACGCGTCGATCCCCCGTTCCAGGCGGGCGGTGAACTGCCCGGTGCCGGTGCCGATGCGCAGCACACCCGCCCGCGGGTTCGCCGCGAAGCGGACGCGATCGGCGGCCGCGAGTGCCTCGCGCGCCGCGTCGAGCGCCCGGAGGCCGGCCGCGGTGAGCCGGACCCGGCGCGGTGAGCGGTCGAAGAGCCGGACCCCCAGTTCGCGTTCCAGCTGGGCGATCTGCCTGCTGACCGCGGGCTGCGCGATGTGCAGCCGGTCGGCGGCCCGGCCGAAGTGCAGTTCGTCGGCGACCGTGACGAAGTACCGCAACGCCCGTAGTTCCACCGGTCCTCCCTGCGACGATGCCGCCAGGTTATCGCTGCGCGGGCACCCTGGTCCTGGTTCCCGGCGCGCCGTCGTGCTGGAGTCGGGACATGAACATCGATCTCGGGCTGCTCGGCGCCCACCTGCGCGAGCACGAAGTCACTCCGGAGACCGCGGCGGAAGTCGAGCGGGCCGGTTACGGCACGCTCTGGCTGGACGCCTCACCGCCGGCCGACCTCGCCCTCGTCGAGCAGCTGCTCGACGCGACCACCCGGCTGGTCGTCGGCACGAGCGTGGTGAACGTCTGGACCGCCGGCGCGGACACCGTCGCCGCCTCCTACCACCGGATCGAAGCCCGCCACCCCGGCCGGTTCCTGCTCGGCGTCGGCATCGGACACCGCGAGGTCCACACCGAATGGGCCTCGCCGTACGACACGCTGGTGTCCTATCTGGACCGGCTCGATCGCGCGGACGTCCCGGCCGGCCGGGTGGTGGTGGCCGCGCTCGGGCCGAGGATGCTGCGCCTGGCCCGCGACCGCACGGCGGGCTCGATCCCGTGCATGGTTCCCGCCGAGCACACCCGGCGAGCGCGCTCGCTCCTCGGCGCCGGGAAACTGCTGCTGCCCGGGCAGTTCGCCCTCGTCGAGCCGGCCGCCGAGCGGGCACGCGCGATCGCCCGGTCCGCGCCGCCCGGAACGGCGCTGGCGGTCACCAACTACGCGAACAACCTCCGGCGGCTCGGCTACACCGACGAGGACCTGGCAGGTTCGGGCAGCGACCGCCTCCTCGACGCGCTCGTCGCCCACGGCGACCCGGCCACGGTGGCGGCGCGGTTGCTGGCCCACCGGGACGCCGGCGCCGACCAGGTCGGCGTCTATCCCCTCGGCGCCGACCCGATCGCCACCCTCCTCTCGGTCGCCGAAGCGGTGCACGCCGTCAAGGCCGGGTGATCGGGAAGCCGGCCACGTCCACCGATTGGACACCTGCGGACGCCCGATTGACACCGCTGTCCCGCGTGCCGTTCTGTGACAGGGCGTTTTTCTTGCGGCGGGCCGGTCCGAGGGTCGGCAGGTCGCGGCCGCCCACACCGAGCGCCACGACCGTGCATTGTGGACACCGCCCGCCACGGCGGCCGCGGCATGACGCACGCACCCGCCCGCTGGGCCCCGCCGGAGGGCGCGACCGTGCGCGGCACGGTCGTCGTGCTGCCCGGCCGCGGCGAACACCCCGGGCTCTACGCCCGGCTCGGCGCCAGGCCGGCCTTCGACGGCTACCGGGTCGTCGCCGTGGCCTCCCCGGACGACGTCGCCGGCGAACTGCGCGGCGGCCCGGTCCCCGTAGTCCTGCTCGGCAGCGACACCGGCGCCATCGCCGCCCTGACCCTCGCCGCGCGGCTGCCGGTGCACGCGGTCGTCGCGGCCGGCCTGCCGTTGTCGGGGGCCGCCGGCGATCTCCCCTGGGAGTCGGAACTGCAGGCGCGAACAGCCTGCCCGGTGCACCGCGCCCTGCTCGACACCGACGAGCAGGTGCGGCGCGGCACCCTGGGCTCCGAGCCGGCCGGCATCCCCGCGGTCATCCCGCGGACCCCGGCGCTCGTGCTGCACGGCGGCGCGGACACCGTCGCCGACCCGAAAGCCGCCCGCGCCTACGCCGAGATGCTGCCGGCGGGCCGGTTCGTGCTGGTCGGCACGGGCCGGCACGACGTGCTCAACGACGTCGACCACCGCAGCGTCGCCGCCGAAATCGTCCAGTTCCTGGAGTGGCTGCGCGCCGGAACGCGCTCGCCGGCGCTGGTCCGGGGATGATGGCGGGTATGCGCCCGGTTCATCAAGGCGGTCGTGTGCGACCGCGCGACGACGATCGCCGGCCCGCTCACCGACGCGGCCCCGGCCCGCGTCGCGATCCGAAAGGGACCCGATGACCGACCTCTGGCACCAACCCCTGCGGCACATCCGCGGCGCGGACCTGACCGGCGACACCAACCAGACCACCGGCATGACCCGCCTGGAGGCCATCTCCGGCAAGACCGTCGGCTCGTCCAAGGTCTGGATGGGCGAGACGCGCGTCGCACCGGTCACCAACTCCGGCGACCACCACCACGGCGAGGCCGAGACGGCGATCTACGTCAAGTCCGGGCACCCGGTGTTCGTCTTCGCCGACGGCGAGGAGGAAATCCGCATCGAAACCGGGCCCGGCGACTACGTCTTCGTACCGCCGTACGTGCCGCACCGCGAGGAGAACCCGACCGACGAAGAAGCCGTCGTGATCATCGCGCGCAGCAGCCAGGAAGGCATCGTGGTCAACCTGCCCAGTCTCTGGTCGCCGGTCGACGTGCCCGAAGACTGAGGCGCGAGGGGATGCCCGCCGACCGCGCCCGGCGGGCTGCCCGCACACCGACCCGTTACGCGCCCACGCGGTCCAGCAGCTCGGCGGTCGCCTCCCACAAGCGGCGCTCCCGGTCGCGGTCGTGCGCGATCGGCTGGACCTCGGTCAGCTTGGTCTTCACCACGAACGCGCCGGCCCGCAGGTGCGCCCACTTGTCGTCGACCGCCATCGCGGCGAGCAGCGGGCCCGAGCGCCGCGGCGTTGACACGCCGGGGATGCGGGCCAGGGCGCGCCCGATCGCCTGGAACGCCGCGGGGGCGCCGCGGCCCAGTGCGGTGCCGGGCATCCAGCCCGGCTCGAACACCGAGACGTTCAGGTCCGCGCCGGCCCGGCGCTGCAGCTCGTGGGCGTAGTACAGGATCGCGAGCTTGGCGTTGGAGTAGGCGACCCCGGCAGCTTCCGTGCCCGGGGCCCGCTCACCGGAGGCGGGCCGGGCGAGTTCGACCGGGTCGGCCCACTCGGCGGCCGGCACGTGCAGCAGCTTGCGGAAGAAGTTGGCGTGGTAGGTGTTCGAGCCGAGCAGCACGATCCGCGCCGGCGCGGCGAACGAGCCGAGCAGGTCGCCGATGAGCTGGGCGTGGGCGAGGTGGTTGACGGCGAAGGTCAGCTCGTAGCCGTCGGCCGACGCCTGCCGGGTGTCGGCCGACACCATGCCCGCGTTGGCGATCAGCGCGCGCAACGGCCGGATGCCGCCGTCCGCGAGGAGCTTCCGCGCGGTGGCCGCGGCGGCCCGGACGTCGGCCAGGCTCGACAGGTCGCAGCCGATCTCCCGGACGCGGGCGCCGAGGGCACGGGCCTCGTCGGCGACGGCGGTCAGGTCGCGGCCCGCGCGGCCGACGAGCAGCAGGTCGGGGCGCTGCGCTTCGGATCGGCCGGCCAGAGCCAGCACGGCGTGGCGGCCCAGGTTGCGCGTCGGGCCGGTGACGAGGACGGTTCCGGGTTCGGTCATGGCGCCAGCCTGCGAGCCCGTACCGGGCGCAGCCAGTCGTCCGGTTTTCGTAGGACTGCCAGGACCAGGACAACCAACGCGGGCTCGTCCAGAATGGACCGCGTGGAAGCATGGGAGTTCGGCCGGACGCTGCGCCGCTGGCGCGACCGGGTGGCACCCGAGGCCGTCGGTGTCCCGGCGGGCAGGCGGCGCCGCGCCAGCGGATTGCGCCGCGAAGAACTGGCCGCGCTCGCCGGCATCTCGGCCGACTACCTCACCCGCCTCGAGCAGGGACGCGCGACGGCGCCGTCGACACAGGTCGTGGAGTCGCTGGCCCGCGCGCTGCGCCTGGCCGACGCCGAACGCGACCTGCTCTACCGGCTGGCCGGGCACGCCGCGCCCGGTCCGGACGTCGTGCCGTCGCGGGTCCCCCCGAGCGTGCAACGGCTGCTCGACCGGCTGTCGCACACCCCGGTGGTCGTCTACGACGCCACCTGGACGCTCGTGCTGGCCAATGCTCCCTACAACGCGCTCATGGGCGACACGACGACCTGGCGCGGGCTGGAACGCAACGCCGTCTGGCGCAACGTCGCCCGGCTGCCCTCGCGGGTCGTGCACACCCCGCGGGAACAGGCCGAACACGAAGCCCGGCTCGTGGCCGACCTGCGCCTGACCGCGTCGCGCTACCCCGCCGACCGCGCGCTGCGGCGCCTGGTCGCCGACCTGGCCGCGGGCAGCCCGCGGTTCGCCGAGCTCTGGGGCTCCGAGGCCCCGCCGCCCCCGGCCGACCAGTCCCGGCGCAAGACCGTCGACCACCCCGCGGTCGGCCCGATCACCCTCGATTGCGACACGCTGCTCGTCGCCCTGGACGACCTGCGCATCAGCGTCTACACCGCCGAGCCCGGCAGCGAGGACGCCGACCGCCTGGCTCTCGCCGCCGTCCTCGGCACCCAGTCGCTCCGGCTGTGAGCACCAGCCGGGGCGGCCCTCACCTGGCTTCGGGCCGACCGCGAGTGCCCGTCCGGAGTCCGTCCATCAGCAGGTCCAGCAGGCGAGCCGCCATCGCCCGGTGCTCGGGCGAACCGGCCACGGTGAAGGTGCCGATGAGCGCGGCGGCGATGTCTCCGGCGGGGACGTCGGCGCGCAGTTCTCCGCTCGCGCGGCCGGCCTCGAGAATGGCGTCGATGGCCGCGAGCAGCTCGGTCCGGGTGTCGGCATGGGCGATCTCCCCCGATTCGACCATCGCGAGCAGCGTGCCGACCATCCCGTTCTTGGTCGCGATCCAGTCGCCGAACAGGTCCATCCAGCGGCGCAGCGCGGCGGGCGGGTCGAGCTGGGCGAGCAGGTCACGGGCGCCGGTGGTGAGCCGCGAGACCTGATCCCGGTAGACGGCGTCGACCAGCGACTCGCGGGTCGGGAAGTGCCGGTAGAGGGTGGCGATGCCGACCCTGGCTTCCTGGGCGATCGCGCGCATCGACGGCTCGTCCTCGGCCGCGGCGAACATGCGCGTCGCCACGTCGAGCAGCTGCTGACGGTTCCGGGTCGCGTCCGCCCGCGGTCTCCGTGCCTCTGCGGCAGCCAAAACGGATCACGCTCCACTTGTGTTACGGTGGGATCAGTAAACGAAGCATAGTCCGTTTACGTGCTTCACGAGCGATCCAGGAGACAGGCCGGCATGGAAGAAACGAACGTCACCTCGACGGCCACGGGCCGGGCGGTCCGGTTCGAGTCGTTCGGCGGACCCGAGGCCTTACACGTCCACGAAGTACCCGTGCCGCAGGCCGGCCCGGGGCAGATCCGCGTGCGGGTCACCGCCGCCGGCCTGAACCCGATGGACTGGTTCATGACCTCCGACGCGGAGACCGCCGCGCGCTTCGGCTTGAGCCTGCCGTGCGGGTTCGGCACCGACTACGCCGGGGTCGTGGACCAGGTCGGCGACGGCGTGAGCGAGTTCGCGGCCGGTGACCGGGTCTTCGGCGGCGCGCTGTCCCGCGCGGTCGCCGACCACGTCGTCGTGGACGTGGCGGGAACCATCGCGGTGGGCGGCCAGGCGCACCGAACCCCCGACGGCGTCGACGACCGCACCGCCGCCACCCTCACCATCGCCGGCTGCACCGCGGCCGCGGCCCTCACCGTGGTCGGCCCGGGTCCCGGCGACACGGTGCTCATCGGCGGCGCGGGCGGCGGAGTGGGCGTGTTCGCGGTCCAGCTCGCGCGCCTCGCGGGCGCCCGGGTGATCGGGACGGGCTCGGCGACTTCCGCCGACGCCCTGCGCGCCCTGGGGGCCGAGCCGGTCACCTACGGCGACGGCCTCGTCGACCGCGTCCGCGCACTGGCTCCCGACGGCGTCACCGCGGCCATGGACCTGCACGGGACGGACACGGTCCGGGCCGCCCGCGAACTCGGCGTGCCCGACGAGCGCATCACCCTCATCGCCGCTCAGGTCGACGGGATCACCTCGGCGAACGGCGCCGCCGCGACGGACGCCCTCGACGAGATCGCCGGCCTGGTCGCAGCGGGCCGGCTCCGGGTGCCGATCGCGGCGACCTTCCCGGTCGAGCGGATCCGCGCCGCGGTCGAGCTCCAGGCGGGGCGCCACGTGCACGGCAAGGTCGTCATCGACCTCTGAAGGCGGGCATGAAGACGGCCCTGCCGGCCCTGGGTTTAGACCCGGCAGGGCCTCGACCCGAAGGAACCCGTACGGGAGATCCGGATCTACGGTCCCGTTACCCCGCTGTCGCGCCCCGAAACGCGAATTGCTCTCGGCACGCGGGTGGTCGCGGCGCGCGAGGAGTGACCGGCTCGTAGCGGCCCGGCTCCCCGGCGGACTACGTTGGTCGTCCGATGGTTGAGAAGACAGCCGTCTTCCGCGGCAACTCTGGGAGACCGGCATGAGCAGTGATCAGGACTGGCAGCGCGACAAAGCGGAGTTCGTCGCCGACCTCGAGCCCCGTCAGCCCGCACCCGGGCCCTTGGCCCGGCAATTCGCCCAGCTGACGCGCACGCTGCTCACCGCCCCCACCGTCGAAGACGTGCTGCACCGCGTGCTCGAGGCCACGACGGCGATGGTCCCCGCCGCCGACCTCGCCAGCTTCACCCTGCTCGATGCCGACGGCCGCTTCCACACCCCCGCCGAAACCGACGAGGTCGCCATCGAACTCGACCGCCTGCAGTACCGGTTCCGGGAAGGACCCTGCGTCGAAGCCGCCGAGCCCGGCGGCCCGGCCGTGGCGATCGCCCCGGACCTGGCCGACGAACCGCGCTGGCCCCAGTGGGCGCCGGCCGCCACGCGACTCGGGATGGGCTCAGTGCTCTCCACCGCGCTGATCAGCGGGCCGCCCAGCGGCGAGTCCCACGGCGCCCTCAACGTGTATTCGCGCTCCCGGCACGGCCTGGACGCCGCCGACCGCGACGTCCTGCTGCTGCTCGCGACCCACGCCTCCCTCGCACTGGCCGCGACCGACGCCGTCACCCGCGCGGAACTGCAGGCCGCCCACCTGCGCAAGGCCATCGACAGCCGCGACGTGATCGGCCAGGCCAAGGGCATCATCATGGTGCGCCGGGGCGTCTCCGCGGACGAGGCCTTCGACGTCCTGCGGCGGACGTCCCAGGACCTCAACGTCAAGCTGGCCGAACTCGCCCGGACACTCGCCGACCGCCACACCGAAATCGACCTGCCGACCCGCTGAACGAAGGCACTTCGGCGATCACCGCGCGAGCGCGTCGGCACGCGTGGGCACCACGCCGAGGATGTCGGTCAAGCCGGTCAGCTCGAGGGCGCGCGCGACGGCGCTGCGCTCGGCGGCCACCACGCGTACCCGTAGGTCCCGGCCGCCGTCACGATTGGCCTTGAGCAGGATCGTCATGCCGACGGAAGCGAGGAAGCCGACCCCGGTCAAGTCGATCACGAGCAGCCGTGGTCCACGGCCCAGAGCGGCGGTGACGGCTTCTTCGAAGACGGGCGCGCTGAACAGGTCCACTTCACCGGAGACGGCCAGCACAAGTGAATCGCCGGTCACGGAGTCCGTCGTCACGGTGAGCAGATCCTTCCGAAGGGCAGAACCACCCTCGACACTCATCCGCACCTCCGAAGAACGCAAAGTCGGCCGACGGGTACCCGGGTCCGAACCCGGCAAACCCGGATCCCTGTGACACCCGTCACGGTGCGGGCCCCATGGTCCGGGTAACCCCTGTCCGACATCGGCTTCTCGGCCCGAACGCGGAGCCGCCGGACAGGAAGGGCCTGCCTCGATGCCCACCGAAGAGCGGACGACGCAGCCGGACGACTCGTTGCACGTGGTCGCGCTCGAAGTCGCCGACGACCTCGCCGAACTGGCCAGAGTTCGAAGCTGGGCGGACCGCCTGCTGCGGGATCTGCCGGAGGAGCAGCGGGTCGACGCGCTCATGGTCGTCGACGAACTGACCTCGAACGCGCTCCGGCACGGAAAGCCGCCTCGCCAGGTTCGCCTGCTGCGCAAACGCGACTGGCTGTCCGTGGAGGTCGACGACACCTGCGTCGATCCCGCGTGCCCGCGGCCGCCCTCACTGGACGGAGGACATGGGCTCAAGCTGGTCGCCGGCATGAGCGTGTCGTGGGGTCAATGGCAGCGCCCTACCGGGAAAACGGTGTGGGCCGAGATCGACCTCACCGCCGGCTAGCCGAGCCGGCGAAGAGAGCGCCGGAGCGCCACGGCGATGAGCACCCCGAGAGCCGCCCCGCCGTAGACGTCGCTGGGCCAGTGCGCCCGCGTCCGTGGCCGGCTGTAGCAGACGATCGCCGCCAAGGGCATCGCCCAAAGTCCCGACGACGGCCGCTCCAGGGCGACGGCCGTGGCGAACGCCGCGGCCGTCGTGGCGTGCTTGGACGGGAACGACGAGGACGACGGGCGCTCGGGAAGAGCGCGGCGCGCCGGAAGATCCCGAGCGCGCGGCCGACGACGACCGACCAGCGGAGCCAGCGCGTGGCTCACGGCCATCCCGCACCCCCCGGCGAGCACGCCTCGAACGGCCACCCGCGCGTGGCCGCGCCAAGTCAGCACCGCGGCGGCGCACAGCCAGAGGAGGCCACCCCGGGCGGCCGTACTGACGGCGATGATCAGCGGGTGGGGCGGGGACGTCGGCAGGTCGTTGTCGTCGATCTCGCCGCGGCCCTCGGTTTCGGCTTGCTGCACCACGTCCGGGAGTTTCCCGGTCCGGCGGGGATCCAATCGCGACACCGCGGACAGCCGAGCGCCTTCGGCGGCCCCGATGTTATGATCGCCCCCGGTGCGATTCCAAGGTGCGGCGGTGACAGCCCGCCGGTTCCGCTCGACGGAGCGGGACGACTCGGTGAGATTCCGGGCCACGCGGTGAAACCCCGCCACCTCTCGGGCCTTCGTCAAGGCCCCTGTTCCGTCACACGGTGAGGACGTCCTCCCGTTGTCGAGAGGTGGAACCGAATGTTCACCGGGCACATCGCCGCAGTCGGAACGGTCGTCGCCGTCGACCAAGCTCGCCTGACCGTCCACGTACCCGCGGTCGCCGCGAGCGCACCGGGGACGATCTGCGTCAACGGCGTCAAGCTGATGACCGAACCGGCCGGGCACCCGACGGACGTCCTGGCGGCCGAGCTGACGTCCGAAACCCGTCGCCGGTCCACCCTCGACCGGCTGCGGTCCGGCACGCGGGTCAACGTCGAGGGGCCGGTGGTCCTCGGCGCCCCGCTGGGCGGCCACCTGGTCCAGGGCGCGGTGGAGGCGGTGGGCAAGATCGTGCGGATCGACGACGAGGGCGCCACCCGGCGGATGTGGATCAAGCCGCCGGAGCGGTTCCTCCCGCGGGTCGTCGCCAAGGGCCAGATCGCGGTCGACGGCGTCAGCCTGACCGTCGCCGAGGTGGCCCGCGACCGGTTTTCGGTCGTGCTGATCCCGCTGACGCTCAGGGACACCTCGCTGGCGGACCGGTCCGTCGGTGACCGCGTCAACCTGGAGTCCGACCTGATCACCCGCCTGGTGCGGCGGTGGCCGGCCGACCCGGCGAGCGCGGTGACCAAGGTGGTCGCGGCCCTGCCGTGGGCCGGCCACGTCTCCGGCGCCCGCGGTGTGCAGCAGGTGCTGGCACAACTCGCCTCCGGCGGCGCGGCAGTCGTCTGGGACCCCGACCGGGAGGGCGAGGGCGACGTCGTCTTCGCGGGAGCGCGCCTGCGACCCGAGGCCTTCACGTTCCTCCTCACCCAGGTCTGCGGGCACCCGGCTGTTCCGTGCGCGCCCGAAGTCCTCGACCGGCTGGCGATCGGTCCCATTCCGGGGCCCGGCGACCGGCACGGCACCCGGCCGCACGTGCCGGTGGACCTGGCCGCCGGGACCGGCACGGGCGTCTCGGCGGCCGAACGCGCCGCGACCGTGCGCCGCTTGGCCGCGACCGACGCCGAGCCGGGCGACTTCCTCCGGCCGGGACACGTCTTCCCCCTCGCCGCCCGCCCCGGTGGGCTCGCCGAACGCGCCGGGCACACCGAAGCCACCGTCGCGCTGTGCGTGGCGGCCGGGCTGCCGCCGGTCGGCGTGTGCTGCGAGGTGATGAACCCCGACGGCACCATGGCGACGGCCGCCGAGCTGGAAGCCGCCGCGCTGCACTGGGGGCTGCCCCTGCTCGACATGGACGACCTGAGGAAGCACCTGTGACCACCGCGGGCCGCGACCTCTACGACGACGCCCGCTTCTTCGCGGGCTACCGCCGGATCCGCGACGACAGCGCCGGGCTCAACGACGCCGTCGAAATCCCCGCCGTGCGGCGCCTGCTGCCGCCGGTGACCGGCGCCGCCGTCGTCGACCTGGGGTGCGGCACCGGCGCGCTCGCCCGCCGGCTGGCCGACGCGGGCGCGGCGGACGTCCTGGCGGTGGACTCGTCCCGGCGGATGCTGGCGCTGGCCGCCGCCCACCCGCGGGTCCGCTACCGGCGCGCCGACGTCGAAGCGCTCGCCCTGCCCGATCGCAGCTGCGACCTCGTGGTCAGCAGCCTCGTCCTCCATTACGTCGCCGACTACTCGCGCCTGGTCGGGCGGGTCGCGCGCTGGCTGCGGCCGGGTGGCCGGTTCGTCTTCTCGGTCGAGCACCCCGTTTGCACCGCCGCGGATCCGATGACCGGCTGGACGGCAACCGGTGACCGCACGGTCTGGCCGGTCGACGACTACGCCTCGGAAGGACCGCGCACCCAGCACTGGATCATCGACGGGGTACGCAAACACCACCGGCGGACCGCCACGCTGATCGGCGGTCTGCTCGCCGCCGGGTTGCAGCTGACCGGCATCGAGGAACCCGTCCCCGGGCCCGCCGCGGTGCGGAACCACCCCGAGCTGGCCGAACACCTCAGACGCCCACCCGTGCTGGTGCTCGCCGCCCGCCGCGAACCGCGGGAGGGCTGAGGTGTACGCCAACCCGTACCAGGAGATCGGAGAGGGCTACGCCCGTCATCGGCGCCCCGACTCCCGGATCGCCGACCGGATCGAGCAGGCGCTGGGCCCCGCCACGACGGTGCTCAACGTCGGGGCCGGCGCGGGTTCCTACGAACCGCGTACCCGGCGGGTCACCGCGGTCGAACCGTCGACGGTGATGCTGCGCCAGCGGCCGCCCGGGTCCGCACCGGCCGTCCAGGGGTACGCCGAGTGCCTGCCTTTCGCGGACAAGTCGTTCGACGCGGCGATGGCCATCCTCACCGTGCACCACTGGACCGACGCGGCGGCCGGCCTCGCGGAACTGGGCCGGGTGGCGGACCGGCAGGTCGTCCTCACCTGGGAACCCGCCGTCACCAACCGGTTCTGGCTGATCGCCGAGTACCTTCCGCAGATCGCCGAAGCCGACGCCGGGCTCGTCTCCCTCGGTACCGTCCGGGCCCTGCTCGAGCGCGACGGCGCCACGGTGACCGTCGAGCAGGTGCCGATCCCCCACGACTGCACCGACGGATTCCTGGGCGCCTACTGGCAACGCCCGCACCGCTACCTCGATCCGCGCGTTCGCGCCGCCATCTCGGCGTTGGCGAACCTCGACCAGGAGGTCGTCGAGCGCGCGATGGGCCGCCTCGACGCCGACCTGGCCACCGGACGCTGGCACGAAGAGCACGGCAGCCTGCTCGACGTCGGCACCCTCGATATCGGATACCGCCTCGTCGTGGCCGAAAGGCCGCGGGCGGTCTCAAGGTGAGACGGAGCCGGCGGGGATTCGCTCCTACGCTGAGGTCCTCACACGACCGGGCCCGCTGTGCCTCGTACCGAGGAGGACACCCATGCTCGATCTCCAGTACCTGCAGGGAATCGTCGTGGTCCGGCTCCGGGATCCCCTGGGTCGCGAACTGCTGGATCGGCTGGGCGCCGCTCTCGCCTACATCGGTCCGGAGCGCTCGATCGTGCTGACCGGCACGGGTGACGTGTTCGCGCGGGACCTGCCCGTCGAGGAGAACCCCCCGTTGGCCCGGCTGGCGGAAGTCCGGGACGAGCTGCTCTCGCACCCGCGAACCGTCGTCGCCGCGATCAACGGGGATGCCGTCGGGGCGGGCTGGGCGCTCGCCGAGGCCGCCCATGTCCGCGTCATGGCCGGTGGAGTTCTCCGGCCCTCGGCCGCGCGAGCCGTGCGGTACCCGGTGGTGGCCGCTCTTGCCGCCGGGCTCGTCGAGTACTCCAGCACGCCCGCGAGGCTGCTCGACGACGCCTTGATGCTGGCCGGCCGGCTCCAGCCGCACGTCGCAGCGGGGTGACCCGGTCACCGGGTGCCGCGCACCCGGCGACCGCGTCCCCCTTCCGCTAGTAGATGTTCGACGGGCGGACCATGCCCTCCGCCAGGTCGCCGACCCCGGGTGCGACGATCGCTCCCGGGTTGACCAGGACCTTCTCGACGATCGCCGTCTCGGTGGTGATCAGCAGCGCCGCGATCGACGCCGCGCTCTCCAGCGCCGACCGGGTCACCTTCAGCGGGTCGATGACACCCGCGGCGAACAGGTCGGCGTACTCGCCGGTCAGCGCGTCGAACCCGTGGCCGTTGTCCATGGCCGCGACGCGCGCCAGCACCGCCGCGCCGTCGTAGCCGGCGTTCTCGGCGATCCAGTGCAGCGGCTCGCCCAACGCGCGCCGCACGATCTCGCGGCCCTGGGCCGCGTCGCCTTCGAGGCCGGGCAGCTCGACGTTGGTCGCCGCCTGCGCCAGCGCCGCGCCGCCGCCGGCGACCACGCCTTCCTCCAGCGCCGCCCTGGCCGCCGCCAGGGAGTCCTCCACGCGCAGCATCCGTTCCTTCAGCTCGACGCTGGTCGCGGCGCCCACGTGCACGACGGCGACGCTGCCGGACAGCCGGGCGATCCGCAGCCGGAGGCTGTCCTGGTCGTGCTCGATGCGCGCCCGCTCGAGCTGCTTCTCGAGCTGCCCGATGCGGGCCCGCACGGTGGCCTCCTCCCCCGCGCCGCCGGTGATCGTCGTCGTGTCCTCGGTGATCGTGATGTGCTCGCAGCGGCCGAGGTCCCGTTCGGTGACCTCGGTCAGCGTGACGCCGGAGTCCTCGCTGACGACCCGCCCGCCGAGCGCGGCGGCCAGGTCCTCCAGCTCGGCCACCCGCCGGTGCCCGAAGCCGGGCGCGCGCACCACCGCCGCGGCGAACGTGCCGTGGACGTTCCCGCTGACGATCATCTGCAGGGCCGGGCCGTCGACGTTCTCGGCGAGGACGACCAGCGGGCGGTCGGCGCGCCGGGCCGCCTCCACGGTCGGCATCAGCTCCTGCACCTGGCTGATCTTCTTGTTCGTGAGCAGGATGACGGGGTCGTCGAAGCTCACCTCCATCCGCTCCCGGTCGGTGACCATGTACGGCGAGGTGTAGCCGTGGTCGAACTCGATCCCGGCCACGACGTCGACGCCGAGCCCCGGGGAGTCGGACTCTTCGACTTCGACGACGCCCTGACGGCCGACCGCGGACAGGGCCTGGGCGATCACCCGGCCGATGCGCTCGTCGTCGCTGGCGGCCAGCGTCGCGATCCGCTCCAGCTCCACCTCGCCGGCGACCTCGACCGCGGACTTGCGCAGCCGCTCGACGACGGCTTCGACCGTCTCCTCGATGCCGCGGCGCACGCGCATGGGGTTCGCGCCCTCGCTCAGCGCGGCCAGCCCTTCCCGCACCATCGCCTGGGCGAGGACGGTGGCGGTCGTGGTGCCGTCGCCGACCGCGCCGTTGGTCTTCATCGCGACTTCCTTGACCAGCTGGGCGCCCATGTTGGCGAAGGGTTCCTCCAGCTGGACCTCCCGCGCGATGGTCACGCCGTCGTTGGTGATGGTCGGCGGACCGGTCAGCTTCTCCAGCACCGCGTTGCGGCCCTTCGGTCCCAGCGTCACCTTCACCGCGTCGGCCAGGGCGTTGACCCCCAGCTCGAGCTGGCGCCGCGCATCGACGCTGAACCGCAGCTCCTTCGCCATGGTTTCTCCTTTCAGGGAATGAGGATCGCGCGGCCGCGGACCCGGCCGGCGCTGAGGTCGTCGATGGCCTGCTGGAACTGCTCCAGCCGGTACTGGGCGGTGTGCAGCTTCACCTTGCCCTGGGCGGCGAGGACCATCAGGTCCTGCAGGTCGGTGTAGGAGCCGACGAGGTTGCCGACGAAGTTGATCTCGGTCGAGATGACGTCGATCGTCGGGACGTCGATGTTTTCGCCGTAGCCGACGACGTAGTAGTTGCCCGCGCGGCGCAGCATCCGCACGCCTTCGGTGGTCGAACCGCCTTCGCCGACGAAGTCGATGACGGCCTCCGCGCCGTGGCCGCCGGTCAGGTCGAGCACGGCGTCCACATGGGACCCGTCGGCGACGACGGTGACGTCCGCGCCGATCTGCTCGGCCAGCTTCAACGCCGCGGGGTTGCGGTCGACGACGACGAGCGTCGCCGCGCTCATCGCCTTCAGGCACTGGACCCCGATGTGGCCGAGCCCGCCGGCGCCGATCATGACGCAGACGTCCCCGGGCCGCAGCACCGCCGCCGCCTTCGCCACCGCGTGCTGAGCGGTCAGCCCGGCGTCGGCGAGCGCGGCGACGTCGGCGGGCTCCAGGCTGTCGTCGAGCTTGACGCAGGAGCGTGCGGACGTGAGCAGGTACTCCGCGTATCCGCCGGCGGTGTCGATGCCCGGGAACTTCGAGTTCTCGCAGTGCACGTCGTCGCCGAGGCGGCAGGCCCGGCACAGGCCGCAGGTCATCAGCGGGTGGAGGATGACCTTGTCCCCGACCGCGACGTTCGTGACGGCGTCGCCGACAGCGTGCACCCAGCCGGCGTTCTCGTGGCCGATCGTGTACGGCAGGGTGACGCCGCTCTTCTCGGCCCACTGGCCTTCGAGGATGTGGAGGTCGGTCCGGCAGACCCCGGCGGCGCCGACCCGGACCACGACGTCCAGCGGCCCGGTGATCTTCGGCTCCTCGACGTCGCGGGCTTCGAGGTTCCGGTGGTAGCCGGTGACTTGGACGGCTTTCATGAGCGGCTCCTGGTGTTCGTGATGACGGGGCCGGCGTCCGCGTCGCCGTACCGGGTGGCGAGCAGGCCCCGGCAGAAGTGGGCGTTGCCCTCGATGGACACCCGGGTGGCGGCGGCCAAGCGCAGCCACAACGCGCTGTCCGCCTTCGCGACCGCCGTGCCGTCGTGGTCGACGAGCACCCGGGAGTGCGCCGTGGTGGGCAGGCCGACCGCTTCCCGCCGACGCAGCAATGCCGACTTCAGCGGGCCTTCGGGCAGGTCGAACAGCTCCAGCAGCGGCAGCTCTTCGAGCGTCCAGGCGCCGCCGGCGAGCACGGCGCGGCAGCACCGTTCGACCGCGGCCAGATGCGCTTTGCGCTGGAAGGTCCGGCGCAGCTCGTCGAGGCCGGCTTCCGCTTCGACGCCGAAGGTGCCGACGTACCCCGCTCCGGCGGCGATCCCGCGGTTGATCTTGGCGGAGTCGTGGTGGTCGTCCAGGAGCACCCGGATCCGGCCCAGACCCGGCACGGCGGACAGGGCGTCGTGGGCGTCGGAGACCATGAGGTACGCGAAGTTCGGCGCGCAGAACGACGTCGGCAGGCGCAGGTGCACCTCGACGCCCACGTCGTCGATGGTCACCGAACGCACGAACCCGAGCTCGGTCACGGGCTGGTCCAGCTCGGGGTCGAGCACGGTGGCCAGCGCCGCGAGCACCTCGCTCGCCACCGACACCGCGGTGGTCATCGCGCCACCGCTCCGGCGGCGACCTCTTCGCCGGTGGCCCCGGCCTGGGTCGGGAGCCGCAGCTGCCGCGGGACGTCGATGTCGTAGAGCGCGGCGGCGTTCAGGCCGAGGATCTTCTTCTTCTGTTCGACCGTGATCGCCGGGTACTCGGGCAGGTCCGCCGGGATCTGGAAGTCCACGAACCCCTCGACGAGCCACTTCGGCGTCCACAGGGCGTAGTCGCTGCCGAAGAGGATCTTGTCCTCGCCGAGCCAGTACAGCAGCTCGCCGATGATCTGCGCGAAGTACCGCGGCCGGGTGTGCATGAACGGGATCGCCACCGCGAGGCCGCCGTACACATTGGACTCCTGCGTCGCGATCCAGCAGAAGTCCTCCAGCCGCGGCAGGCCGACGTGCTCGACGATGAAGTTGAGCTCGAGGTAGTCGGTGGCGACCTTGTCGATGTCGGCGACGTCGAAGGCGTCGCGGTCCAGCGGCCGGATCGTCGGTCCCTTGTGGACGTGGATGTTCTTGATCCCCAGCCGGACGCACTCTTCGAGGTACCGGCGCGACCACGGGTCGTCGAGCTTGTAGCCGCGCGAGTCGCCGTGCCACTCCGCGGTGTAGAGCTTGACGCCCTTGAGGTTCATCCGCTCGGCGTCCCGGCGCAGCTGCTCGAGGCCGGCCTCGCCGTTGCGCGGGTCGTAGGCGTGGTTGTAGGTCAGCTTGTCCGGGTGCTGCCGCGTGAGCCCGAACGCTTCTTCGGTCTGCCCGAAGCCGGTCTTGTAGAACTCGGTCAGCAGCGTGGCCTGGAAGATGGCGTGGTCGACGTGGCCTTCCTGGAAGATGTCCTTCATGAAGCGCTCGGCACCGTAGTAGGTGTAGGTGTCGTAGTCCCAGAGGACTTCTTCGGGGCTGAGGTTCTTGTGGTAGTCGTAGAAGCAGTCGATGAACTGCTTGCCGTGGACGTTCTTGAGGTTCGACTCACGGGCGTCCCAGATGTGGACGTGGCCGTCGACGACGAAGTACTGCTCGCCATCCTTCTCGTACATCGGAGATCCTCGACCTTCGTTCTGTGTGTGGTGGTGGGGGTCGTGGGGGGGGGGGGGGGGCCGGGGGGGGGGGCCCCCCCCCCCCCGGGCGGGGGGGGGGCCCCCCCCGCCCCCCCCCGGGGCAGCCGCAGAGAAAGACGCGCCGCCCCCC
>NZ_JBFANX010000035.1:0-78424 GCF_040675005.1 Amycolatopsis sp. NPDC049691 | reverse complement strand
GCCCCGAACACTCACGACAACTGCGGCAGGGGCTCGACGTGGTGGTCGGTGCGCCGCCGGGCCGCGATCGCCAGGCCGCCCGCCGAGGTCGCCGCCGCCGTGGCCAGTACCAGCAGCCAGCCGTGGCGGAAGTCCGTCAGGTCCGGTGTGCCCGCGAAGATCGCCACCAGTACCGCCGTCCCCAGGACCGTGCCGATCTGGCGCATCGTGTTGACCATCGACGAGCCCGCGCCCCAGCGGGCCGGCGGCAGGACCGTGCCGACCACCCCGGACAGGCTCGGCAGGATCAACCCCACCCCGATGCCCGTCAGGAGCTGGCCGGGCAGCATCGAGGCGACGTAGTCGGGCGTCGATCCCATGCGCAGCAACCAGACCAGCGCGCCCCCGCCGAACGAGACGCCGCCGAGGGCGACCACCGGGCCCGGGCCGAAGCGGTGCACGAACCGGCCGCCCAGGATCGACACCGGCACCACCATCAGCGGTCCCGGGGCCAGCGACAGGCCGGCCACCAGGATCGAGTCGTGCCAGACCGACGTCAGGAACAGCACGTTGCCGAAGAGCATCGCGGCGAACCCGGCCGCGAACACGCCGGTCGTCACGCACGCCAGCCACAGCGTCGGGACGCGCAGGGCCGGCAGGTCCAGCACCGGCACCGCGTGCCGCGCCGAGCGCGCCGGCACCCAGGCCAGCGCGACGACGGCGATCGCGAACGCGAGCAGGACCGGTCCCGCGGTCCAGCCGTGGTCGGGTGCTTCGACCAGCGCGTAGGCGAGAGCGCCGACGCCGGCGAGCAGGCCCGCCGCGCCGAGCAGGTCCGGGACGCCGGTGGTGGTGTCCCGCGACTCGCGCAGCACGCGCGGGCCGGCCAGCAGCGTCAGTGCGCAGATCGGCAGGTTCACCAGGAACACCCAGCGCCACGACGCCTCGACGAGCAGACCGCCGACGGGTGGCCCGAGCGCGGCGGCCGCGGCCCCGACGGATGCCCAGACGCCGACCGCCAGCGGCCGCCGGTGCGCGGGGAAGGCGGTCAGCAGCAGGGCCAGCGACGTCGGCATGACGAGCGCGGCTCCGACGGCCTGCACGGCCCGGAAGGCGATGAGCAGCGGTATGGACGGCGCGGCGGCGCAGGCGGCCGAGGCGAGCGTGAAGACGGCGACGCCGAGCAGGAACAGCCGCTTCCGGCCGTACCGGTCGGCCAGGCGGCCGGCGGGCGCGAGGCAGGCGGCGAACAGCACGGTGTAGCCGTTGAGGACCCAGGAGAGCGTGGCGAGGTCGTCGCCGGGGAACGCGGCCCGGATGCCGGGGAACGCGATCGTGACGATGAACGTGTCGAGGCTGGCGAGGAACGCCGCCGTCGAGACGACCAGCAGCACGAGGCCGGGCTTCGGCGCGGTGTCGGTCATGGTCCTCCTAGGTTTGAAAAAGCAACCTAGCCGGACAGGGCGGGTCTCAACAAGAGACTGACCAGTTGAGCGCGAGGGAGATCACGCCGCCGCGGCCCGCTCCTCCGCCCGCGCCTTGATCGCCGCGAGGGTGTGCTCGATCGACCGCACGTTGTAGCCCGGCCGGTCGGCCCGGCCCGTCACCCGCGGTCCCATGAACTTCCGGACCACCCAGCTGCCGCTGCGGTACCAGTTCTCGGTGACCAGGCAGCCCGCCGCCGTCGGGGTCAGCACGTACTCCCACCTCGACACCCGCGAGCCGATCGGCGTCCGCACGTCGAACGCGAACCGGCGGTCCTGCTCGAACGCCACGACGCGAACCCGCGTCCACCACTGCAGGTCGCCGTTGCGGTTGCGGCCGCGGAAGCGCGCGCCGAGGCCCGGTTCGTCCAGCCAGTGGCCGCCGACGTTCTCCGGGCTCAGCTCCCCCATCCGGGGCAGGTCGGTGACCCACGACCACACCGTGCCCGCGTCGGCCGGGACGTCGATGGTGCGCGAAATCGTCGGTTCCACGCCCCGACGGTGACAGCGCCGCGCCGCACCCGGCAAGGGGTTCCCGCGGAGTCCGCAGCGGAGGAGAGTCGACGGTGAAAAACTCCCGCGCGGAACCGGGTTGCCGACCGCGGGTTCTGGGTATCTCGCGCGCGGAGGAGTGTCCCTACACGGAGGGTGCGGTGGTCAGCGTGATCCCGATCGAGGTGGTGGGAATGGCCGTCCCGGTGCCCGGCGAGGCACCGCTGATGCTGTTGCGGGAGCCGGACGGGGCCCGCCGCTGGCTGGCGATCATGATCGGGTACGGCGAGGCCGAGGCCCTCGTGCGGGCGCGCGAGCAGATCGCGCAGCCGCGCCCGGGGACGATCGAGCTGCTCGGCGACGTGCTCGCGGCGTTCGGCCAGGGCGTCGCCGCGGTCGAGCTGACCGAGGTGCGGGACGGGATCTTCTACGCCGACCTCGTGCTCGCCTCCGGGACGCGCGTGTCGGCCCGCCCGAGCGACGCCGTCGCGCTCGGCCTGCGCCAGGGCGCGCCGATCAGCGTCGCCGAAGAGGTGCTCGACGTCGCGTCGGTGCAGCTGGAGGTCGAGCAGGAGGCCGAGGGCCCCGCCGCCGACGTGCTGGACACCGAGGCCGAGGTCGCGCGCTTCCGCGCCGAACTCGACGGGCTGCGTCCCGAGGACTTCGACGACCTGTAGCAGAATCGGCTCCTTCACCACGGGCGACGGGGGAGCGATGCCGGACTTCGCGACGAGCACCGAGCCGCACCGGCGTGAGCTCCTGGTGCACTGCTACCGCATGCTGGGCTCGGTGCACGAGGCCGAGGACCTGGTCCAGGACACGCTGGTGCGCGCGTGGAAGGCGTGGGACGGCTACGACCCGGCCCGCGCGTCGGTGCGCACCTGGCTCTACCGGATCGCGACCAACGCCTGCCTGACAGCCCTCGAAGGCCGGGCTCGGCGCCCGCTGCCGTCGGGCCTCGGCCGCCCGAGCGACGACCCGGCCGCGCCGCTGACGCCGTCGTTCGAAATCCCGTGGCTGCACCCGTTCCCGGACGCGCGCCTCGACGACCCGGGCCTGCGCCTGGCCCGCCGCGGCACGCTGCGGCTGGCGTTGCTCGCCGCGATGCAGACGCTGCCGCCCAAGCAGCGCGCCGTCCTGATCCTGCGCGACGTCCTGGAGTTCAGCGCGGCGGAGGTGGCCGGCTTCCTGGAGACGACGCCGGCGGCGGTCAACAGCGCCCTGCAGCGCGCCCGGGCGGGCCTCGGCGGCCTGACCGCGGACGAAGTGCCCGAACCGGACGACTCGGCGGTGGAAGCGGTCCTGGACCGGTACGTCCGCGCGTTCGAAGCCGCCGACGTCACGGGCCTGGTCGGCCTGCTGACCGAGGACGTCGTGATGGAGATGCCGCCGGTCCCGCTGTGGTACCTCGGGCCGGACGGCTACGGCCGGTTCCTGGAGCGGCTGTTCGCGATGCGCGGCCGCGACTGGCGCATGACCCGCGCCGCGGCGAACGGCCAGCCCGCGCTGGTGGCCTACTGCCGCGACGACACCGGCGTCCACCGGCTGCACACCCTGCAGGTGTTCACGGTGGCCGGCGGGCGGGTCGCGCACAACGTGGTGTTCGCCGATCCCGCCGTACTGGCGTTGTTCGACCTCCCCGCCGTGCTGTCCTGAGTCCATTGTAGACACCTGCCTCCGAAGGCTCGCGTCGGCGTAAATTCGACAGGGTTAACTGTTCAGTCTATCCTGTCGATATGACTTCGAAGAAGGCCGAGGCGGTCGCGGCCGCGCAGACCCTGCGCGTGCTCGTCGGCAGGCTGCGGCGGCAGATGATGGACGCGACGGCGGTCGGCGGCCTGACTTCGGCACAGGCTTCGGCGCTCGCCCGGCTCGCGAAGATGGAGCCGGCCACGGCGAGCGTGCTGGCCGGCGCGGAACGCGTGCGCCCGCAGTCGATGGCGGCGACCGTGGCCGCGCTGGAGAAGCTCGGGCTGGTCCGCCGCGAGGACGACCCCGAGGACGGCCGCCGTCAGCTGATCTTCCTCACGCCCGAGGGGCGGGCCTACGGCCAGGGTGCCCGCGCCTCGCGGGAAGAGTGGCTGGCCCGGACCCTCGCCGAGCGGCTCACCGGCGCCGAGCTGGCCGTGGTCACCGAGGCGCTCGCCCTGCTCGGCCGCGTCGTCGAACCATGACCACCCGCGATCGGACGCGGGACGGGTTCGACCGGCGGCTGCTGGCCCCGCTCGTCTCGGGCGCGGTGCTGAACCCGGTCAACTCGACGATCATCGCGGTCGCGCTGGTGCCGATCGGCGTCGCGTTCGGCGCGCCCGCCTCGGCGACCGCGTGGCTGATCTCCGCGCTGTACCTGGCCACCGCCGTCGGGCAGCCGGTGGCCGGGCGGCTGATCGATCGGTTCGGGCCGCGCCCGGTGTTCCTGCCGGCGACCGCGTTGGTCGGCTTGGCCGGCGTGCTCGGCACCCTCGCTCCGGACCTCGGGTGGCTGATCGCCGCGCGGGTCGTCCTCGGCTTCGGCACGTGCGCCGGCTACCCGGCGGCGATGCGGCTCATCCGCGACGAAAGCGACCGCACCGGCCGCGGCAGCCCCGCCTCCGTGCTCACCGTGCTGGCCATTTCGACCCAGACGATCTCGGTGCTCGGCCCGGCGCTGGGCGGCCTGCTGATCGGCGTCGGCGGCTGGCGCGCGACCTTCGCCCTCAACGTCCCCATCGCGCTGGCCGCGTTCGCCCTCGGAGCGCGCCGCTTCCCCAAGACGCCCCGCCCGGCGGAGAAGGGGCCGTTCGACCTCGATCTGCCCGGCATGGCGTTGTTCGCGGGCTCTCTGGTCTCCCTGCTGCTGTTCCTGATGCACCCGGGCGCGGGGGACTGGTACTTGGCGGTCATCGCCGTGGCGGGCGCGGCGGGCTTCGCCGTGCGCGAGCTGACCTGTGCCCACCCGTTCATCGACCTGCGGCTGCTCGGCCGCAACGGCCCGCTGCTGCTGACCTACGGCCGCTCGCTGCTGGCCTACGTCGTCGCCTACAGCTTCCTCTACGGCTACACGCAGTGGCTCGAGCACGGGCGCGGCCTCTCGGCGGCCGAAGCCGGGCTCGCCACGCTACCGCTGTTCGCGACCGGCATCCTCGTGTCGCTGGTCAGCGGGCGCCGTGAGCAGGTGCGCGGCAAGCTCGTCGTCGCCGCGCTCGGGCAGCTCGCCGGCTGCGCGCTGCTGCTGACCCTGGACCCCGCCGCGCCCGTCTGGCTGCTCGTCGTGCTCGCGCTCGTGGCCGGGATCCCGCAGGGGCTCAACAGCCTCGCGCTGCAGAACTCCGTGTACCGCCAGGCGAATCCCGCCGACATCGGCGCCTCGGCCGGTCTGCTGCGCACGTCCGGCTACCTCGGCGCGATCGTCTCCTCCGCGCTGCAAGGCGCTTTCTACGGACCGGCCGCGGAAACCGGCGGCCTGCACGACCTCGCGCTGCTGCTGCTCGGCATCGGCGCGGTCTTCCTCGCCGTCACCGTGTTCGACCGCTCCCTGGCCAGGACCACCACCCCACCCGGAAAGGACGGAACCCGTGCTTGACCCGAACCGCACCGCCCTGCTCGTCATGGACTACCAGGAGGGCATCGTCGGGCAGCTGCCCGATACCGGCCCGTTGCTCGACCGCGTCGCCGGCGTCGTCGACGACGTCCGCGGCCGCGGCGGGCACGTCGGCTGGGTGCGCGTCGCCTTCGAGGACACCGAGTTCGACGCGATCCCCGAGACGAGCGTGTTCGCCCCGATCGCCGCTTCCGCCGACCTCCGCGCGGCGATGCACGCCGACGCTCCGAGCACGCGGATCCACCCGAAGCTCGCGCCGCGCCCCGAGGACATCCGGGTGCGCAAGATCCGCGTCGGCGCGTTCTCCACCACGGACCTCGGGCCGCGGCTGGAGCAGCGCGGGATCACGACGCTCGTCCTCGCCGGGCTGAGCACCAGCGGCGTCGTGCTCAGCACGGTCCGCGAGGCGATGGACCGCGACTACCGGATCGTCGTCCTGCGCGACGCGTGCGGCGACCGCGACCGGGCGACGCACGACTTCCTGACCGGCACGGTGTTCCCGCGCACCGCCACCGTCGTGGACGTGGCCGGGCTCGGCGACCTGTGGGGCGTCCAGTAGGTTCGCGGCGTGCCCCGTCCCGCGACCGTGCCCGAGGCGGTGCTGCGCGTCTCGATCGTGGAGCGGTTGTTCGCCCGCGCGGACGACGAGCGCCCGCTGTTCACCCACCAGGACCACACCCACGACGCCGAGCACACGGTGACGTGGGCCGAGTTCGCCGCGCGGGTCCGCGTCGTCGCGGGCGAGCTGCGCCGGGTCGCGGAGCCGGGGGAGCGGGTCGCCGTCCTCGCCGGGCAGGAACTCGCCTACCCGCTCGCGTTCTTCGGCGCCCTCGCCGCGGGCCTGATCGCCGTCCCGCTGATGCCGCCGGGCAACCGCGCGCAGGCCGAGCGGCTCGGCGGCGTGCTGGCCGACTCCGGCGCGCGGGTGTGGCTGACGTCGGCGGCCGCGACCGCGCGGGTCCGCGAATTCGGCGACCCCGCCCAGCTCCTGGTGGCCGACGAGCTGAGCGGGCCGGGCGCCGACCCGGTGCCGGTCGCGCCGGAGAGCCCGGCGTACCTGCAGTACACCTCGGGCTCGACGCGGGAGCCGGCCGGCGCGGTCATCCCGCACCGGGCGATCGTCGCGGCCTGCTGGCAGGGGAGCCGGGCCTACGCCGTGGACGAGGGCACGACGTGCGCGGGCTGGATCCCGTTCTTCCACGACATGGGCCTGATCCAGCTGCTGTGCCTGCCGGTCTTCGCCGGCGGCCGGGCGGTGTTCATGGCCCCGGCCGAGTTCGTGCACCGGCCGCGGCGCTGGCTGCGGCAGCTCGCGGACTACCCGGCGGTGTTCACCGCCGCCCCGAACTTCGCCTACGACCTCGCCGTCGAGGCCGGCGCCGAGGACGGCCTCGACCTGTCGGACGTGCGGGTCGCGCTCAACGGCGCCGAGCCCGTCCGCCCGCGCACGGTGGAGCGCTTTCTCGAGGTCTTCGGCCCGCACGGCTTCCGGCGCGAGGCGTACCGGCCGTCGTACGGGCTCGCCGAAGCGACCGTGTACGTCGCGAGCGCGGGTCCGGAAGGGCCGCGCGGCGCGGTGTTCGACCGCGAAACGCTCGCGCAGGGCCGAGCCGTCGAAACCGTCGACGGCCAGGAACTCGTGTCCGTCGGCCGTCCGGTCGGGCAGGACGTGCGGATCGTCCACGAAGGACAGGAGCAGCCCGAAGGCCTGGTGGGCGAGATCTGGCTGCGCGGTCCCAACGTGGCCACCGGCTACTGGGGCCGCGGCGACGCCGCCGCGTTCGGCGCGACGCTGGACGGCACCGGCGGCTGGCTGCGCACCGGCGACCTCGGCGTGGTGCACCGCGGCGACCTCTACGTCACCGGCCGGCTGAAGGACCTCATCGTCGTCGACGGCCGCAACTTCCACCCGCAGGACATCGAAGCGGCGGCGGGCGAAGCCCACCCGGCGGTCCGCCGCGACCGCGTCGCCGCGTTCGGCGTCGCCGACGAGCGCGGCGAAGGCGCGGTGGTGGTGGCGGAGTGGGCGCGCGACGCCGACGCGGACCTCAAAGAGGTGACCCGGGCGGTCCTGCGCGCGGTGTCACGCGAGCACGATCTCACGCTCCGTGCGGTACATCTGGTCCCTTCCGGCGGACTTCCGCGCACATCGAGTGGCAAGGTCGCCCGGTCGGCGGCGAAGGCACGTTATGGTGGCGGCCGTGGGTGATCACCGCGCCGAGGTCACGAAGGTCGTCAGCGAGACCTTCCGGCTCGACCCGGCCCTCGTCGAGCCCGACGCGCCGCTGGAGGAGCTGGGCATCGACTCGAAGGGCCGGATCAAGCTCCTCGCGGCGCTGGAGGTCTACTACGGCGTGACGATCGACCTGGACCAGCTCGATCGGTTCACCGACGTGGGTTCGGTGGCCGCCGTGCTCGCGGAAGCCCTGGGAACTGGCGGACCTACAGGAGAGGCTCGGAAATGAGCGGCGGGGGGTACACCGCGACGACCGAAGCGTTGTCGACGGCGTCCAAGACCATCGGGGATCTGGCGGAACACCTGCTGGACGACAACCCGGACCTGCAGACCCCGCAGGTGACCGCGGAGGGGTTCGGCCGGGCGCACAACGCCCACGCGGCCAAGTACACCGCCGGCGCGCAGGCGCTGTGGGAAGCCGTCTCCGGCTACAGCAGCACGCTCGGCTCGTTCGGCACCAACCTCGGCACCGCCGGGTCGGCCTACAGCACCAACGAGGACAACCAGGCCGGCGCGATCACGAACGCCGGGGGCTCGCTCTGATGGCCGACGAGAACAAGAAGAAGTGGTCCGACGTCAAGGCGCTGCTGGACGACCCGAGCGTCCCCGCCCCGCAGAAGAGCGCGCTGATCAGCAGCTGGCTGCGGGAGAACCCGCCGCCCCCGCCGTTCCTGGCCGACCAGGAACCGGACGAGATCAAGCAGAAGCGGCAGGAAGCCGAGAAGTACGCCAACGCGTACAACGCCAACCCGCTCTTCGCCGGGCAGTCGGTCGACGAGGCCTTCGACAAGGCCAAGTCCAGCGGTGACCAGAACTCCTACAACGAAGACCAGGAAAAGAAGGCCGTCGACGAGGGCAAGGCGAAGCTCGACGGCACCCAGCCGCCCGCGGCCGCCGACGGCGGCGGCACCACCGGGACGAAGACGTCCGACGAGATCTTCGACGCCGCCGCGCCCGCGCTGAAGCTGTTCGAGACCTTCGGGTCGCTGCTGGCGAAGATCCCGGCCGACTGCCGCGGCAACACGCGCGCGCTCGACCTCGACAAGGACATCCGCGCGCCGTTCGACGAGCAGCGCGGGATCAGCTTCGAGCACTTCGTCCAGGACGCCGCCCACTTCAAGACCGGCTCGGAGACGGTGGACCGGACGCTGGAGGACACCGGTGCCCAGCTCGGCAGCCTGTACAAGACGTGGAGCGGCGCGGGCGCGGACGCGGCGTCCGACACCTACAACGACAAGATCCAGCCGAAGGCCGCCAAACTGGCCCAGACGCTCGGCAACGTCAGCGAAGCGACGCTGACCACCGCGACCACGGTGTTCCAGCTGTGCAAGGGCAAGGCCGACGCCGTCATCGGCATGTACACCGACCTGGTCGGCAAGGCCGACTACACGATGGCGCAGAAGGTCGTCGCGGTCGCCAGCGGCGAGCACGGCAACGAGCAGGACCTGGCCCAGATCGCGGGCTGGATGGACCTCAACTTCGGCACGAACCTGGTCAAGACGCTCAACGACCAGGGCTGCTGCGACGGCGACGAGATCAAGAAGCACGGCCAGGACCTGGCCAAGCAGTGGATCCAGAACCAGTTCAACCCCGACATGTGGGACCGGCTGTACAAGGGCTTCGAGAAGACCTGCATGGACACGAAGGACCTCGTCGACCAGGCTTATGACGCCCTCGACAAGGTCATGGGCGCGGTCAAGAACGAGTTCGAGGGCGTGTCGATGCCCGGTGGGTCCGGCACGGGCGGCGCTGGTGGTCCCGGTGGCGCCGGTGGCGGTGCCGGTGGCTCCGGGTCGGGGAACGGGTTCGGGACGGGCAGCGGCGCCGGTGGTGGCAGTGGCGGCGGGGCCGGCGGTGGCAGCGGGGCCGGCAGCGGCTTCGGCGCCGGTGGTGGCTCCGGGACGGGCGGCGGTTCGGGTATCCCCGGCGACGGCTCGGGGGCCGGTGGCTCCGGAACCGGCGGCTCGGGCGCGCCGGGCGGTGGCTCCGGTGCCGGTGGTTCGGGCGTGCCGGGCGGTGGCTCGGGCTCGGGCATCCCGGACGGCAGTACCGGTGGCTCCGGCGGCGGTTCCGGCTCGGGTGCCGGGGGTGGCGGTTCCGTGCCGCCGATCCCGGACACCGACACGCCTTCCGGTGCCGGTTCGGCCGGTGGGGGCGCGGGTTCGCCGGGAGGCGACCAGGAAGCCGCCGCGGAGGCGGCGAAGAAGCAGGCCGCGGAGGCCGCGGAAGCCGCCAAGAAGCAGGCTTCGGAAGCGCTGGGCTCGTTCGACGGCGGTGGCAGCGGGGGCGCCGGTCTCGGAGGTGGCGAAGGGCTGGGCAGTGGCTCCGGTGCCGGCTCGGGATCGGGCTCCGATGACACGTCGCCTTCGTCGGTGCCGCCGCCGTCGTCCAGTGGTCAGGACGCCGCGGCCGCGGCCGCCGAAGAGGCCAAGAAGAAGGCCGCCGACGCGCTCAAGGAGTTCAGCGGGCCGGGGATCCAGACCGAGTCCGGCGACGGTGCCGGTTCGGGCACCGGTTCCGGGGGCAGCGGCCTCGGCGGTGGCGAGGGCCTGGGCGGCGGCTCCGGCTCCGGATCCGGTGGGCCCGGCGACGACGGCAAGGCCACGGCCGAGCAGGCCGCGGAAGAGGCGAAGCAGAAGGCGGCCGACGCGCTGAAGGAGTTCAGCGGCGAAGGCATCAAGACCGACGACGGCTCGGGGCTCGGCGACACCGGCTCGGACACCGACGGCGACGGCAAGCCCGACGGTCTCGACAAGGACGGGGACGGCAAGCCGGACGGCCTGCTCGGCAAGGACGGCGACGACACCCCCGACACCCTGAAGGTCAAGCAGGGCGACAAGACCTTCGAGATGACCGAACCCGACCACGACGGGAAGATGGACATCAAGGTCGGCGAGGGAACCGACGCCGTCAAGGACTTCAAGCTCGACTGGTCGAAGGACGCCGACGGGCAGAGTCCACAAGGGACGGACGACACGTACTGCCCCGGCCCCGACGGCAAGATCCACATCGAGGACGGCGACCTCAAGATCACCGCCGAGCGGCCGGACGGACCGGACGGCCCGACCGTGGTCACCGTCGACGACGGCAGCGGCACCCCGACCACCTACACCCTCGGCGAGGACGGCAAGCCGTCGGACGTCCTCGGCGACACGCCCGGCAAGAAGCTCGACGACGACCTGCCGACCCACCGCGGCACGCTCGGCGACCTCGGGTCCCCATCCGGCGGCGACGCCCATCACGGCGGCGGGGGCTCGGCCGGGCATGACGGCGGTGGCTCGGCGGGGCATGACGGCGGCTCCGGCGCGCACCACGGCGGCGGTTCGGCCGGCCATGACGGCGGCGGCGGTTCGGCCGGCCATGACGGCGGCGGTTCCGGCGCCCACCACGGCGGCGGCTCGGGGGCCGGGATCGGCGGCGGCTCGCACGGTGGCTCCGGGCTGTCGTCGGCGGGGCTCGACCCCGTCGGGGCGGGTGCCGGGCTCGGCGAGACGCCGACGTCCGGCGGCGCGCACACCGGCGCGGGTGCGGGCTTCGGGCAGGCGCAGCCCGCGGCCGCGTTCGCCCCGGCCGGGGCGTCGGCCGGGCCGGGCGGCCAGCCGATGTCCGGGATGCCCGGCATGGGCGCGATGGGCGGGGCCCACGGCGGTGGCGGCGGTGGCGACACCGAGCGCCGGTCGCCCGCGTACCGGATCGAGGGCGCGGTGTTCGACAACCTCGGTGAGCCGGGCCGCCGGATCATCGGCTCCCTGAACGACGACGAAGACCCGCCGTCCGGCCGCCGGACCTGGTAGGAGGACCCATGACCGACATCGCCGCGCTGAAGGCCGAACTGGCCGGCCTGGTGCGCGAACAGTCCGAGCGGCGCGCGCTGCGCGAGCAGCGGGGCGAGGAGATCAAGGCTCGCTCGCAGGAGTACATGACCAAGCAGGTCCAGGCGGCCGAGCGGTACGTCCAGCACGTGCGCGAGATGGCGCAGCGCAAGACGAAGTCGGGCTGGAGCACCGACCGCGGCACGGAAGCGCCGTCGGCGTTCGACACGGACGCGTTCGGCGGGGAGCCGGGCGCAGCGGCGCCGTTCGCGCCGTCGGCCGCCCCGCCGCCATCGGCGCGGGACGAGGCACCCCGCCGAGCCCGCCGCGCGCGGGCGGCGGAGGCCGAGGACGACTTCGACAACAACCCCTGGTGAGCCGCTGACGGGCCTGGGGGTCGCGGCTGGTGGTGCGGTGTCGGTCGAGCAGTGTCGCCGACGGCCCCGGCGGTCACGGCTCGTGGCGCGGCCCCGGCCGAGCAGCGCCGCCGACGGACCCGGCCGTCACGGCTCCCAGAGGTCGACCGCGATCTCCCGTAGCCGTTCGGTGAACACCCCGGCCGGGCTCGCCCGTCCCAGCAGCTCGCGCAGCCCGGCCTCGAACTCCGCCCGGCGCTCGCCGAACAGGTGCGGTGCCGAGCCGGACAGCGAAAACACCCCGGCCACCACCTCGTCGGCCGTCCGCGTGACCACCCGCCCCGGGACCGTGAACCGGCGCGGGCCGCGGAACCCCGCGCCGCGGTAGATCTCCGGCTCGCCGCCCGGTGTTCCCGACGGCAACGTCCCCCGTCCCGCCCGCCGCACCGGGCCGAGGTACTCCCGCACCAGCTCGGCGATCTCCGCGTGCGGCACCGAGCCGTCACCCTCGTGCGTCGTCGCGTGCACGTGGGCGCAGATCCCGCCCGGTTCCAGCATCCCGCGCACCGCCGCGGCGACCCTCGGCCGGTCGAACCAGTGGAACGACTGGGCGAACGTCACCAGCCGGAACGTCCCCAGCCCGGCCGGCAGCTCCTCGGCGCGCCGGTGCACCCACCGGCAGCCCTCGGACAGCCGCCGCGCTTCGGCGAGCATGTCGGCGTCGGCGTCGAGCCCGACCGCCTCCTCGAACGACCCCGCCAGCAGCAGCGTCAGCGACCCCGGTCCGCAGCCGACGTCGAGCAGGCGCCCCGAACCGTCCAGCCCCAGCTCCGCCACGAACGCCTCGGCGAGCGATGGGGGATACGCGGCACGGCCCCGCACGTAGTACCCGGCACTGCCCGAATAGAGGGACGGATCCCACTCCCACGCGTCGGTCACGCCCCCAGCGTAGATACTCGGGTGTCATGGACTCCGCGAACTGGTGGCGCGACGCCGTCGTCTACGAGGTCTACGTACGCAGCTTCGCCGACGCGGACGGGGACGGCACCGGGGATCTCGCGGGCCTGCGCTCGCGCCTGGGCTTCCTCGCCGACCTCGGGGTCGACGCGGTGTGGACCACCCCGTGGTACCGCTCGCCGATGGTCGACGGCGGCTACGACGTCGAGGACCACCGGACCCCCGACCCGCTCTTCGGCACCGACGCGCACGTCCTGGACCTGGTCGCCGAGGCGCACCGGGTGGGGCTGCGGCTGCTGATCGACGTCGTCCCGAACCACACCTCCGACCGCCACCCCTGGTTCCGGGCGGCGCTCGGCGGCGGGCCCGAACGCGCCCGCTACCACTTCCGGCCGGGCCGCGGCGCCGACGGCGAACTGCCGCCGACCGATTGGCGCAGCGTCTTCGGCGGCCCGGCCTGGACGCGCGCCGCCGACGGCGAGTGGTACCTGCACCTGTTCGCCCCGGAGCAGCCCGACCTCAACTGGGACCACCCGGAAGTCCGCGCCGAGTTCGAGGACCTGCTGCGGTTCTGGTTCTCCCGCGGTGTCGACGGCGTCCGGATCGACGTCGCCCACGGCCTGCTCAAGGACCCCGCCTTCCCCGACCTCGGCACCGACGACGAGGAGATCGCGCAGCCGCCGGACCGCGCCGCGCACCCGCACTGGGACCTCGACGGCGTCCACGACATCTACCGCTCCTGGCGCAAGATCGCCGGCGAGTTCGGGCCGGACCGCGTGTTCGTCGCCGAGGCGTGGGTCGACCGGCCGGACCGCCTCGCCCGGTACGTGCGCCCGGACGAGCTGCACACCGCGTTCAACTTCGACTACCTGCGCTGCGACTGGGACGCCGGCGCGCTGCGCAAGGTCGTCGACCGGACCCTCGAAGCACTGCACGCGGTCGGCGCGCCCGCGACCTGGGTGCTGTCCAACCACGACGTCGTCCGGCACGTGACGCGGTTCGCGCCCGACGGCGACCTCGCGCTCGGCCGGCAGCGGGCCCGCGCGGCCTTGCTGCTCATGCTCGCCCTGCCCGGCGGCGCGTACCTGTACCAGGGCGAGGAGCTGGGCCTCGAGGAGGTCGAGGACCTGCCGGAGGAGGTGCTCGCCGACCCGACGTGGGAACGCTCCGGCCACACGCGCCGCGGCCGCGACGGCTGCCGCGTCCCGCTGCCGTGGTCGGGCACCGAGCCGCCGTTCGGCTTCGGGCCCGACGGCGTGCCGACGTGGCTGCCGCAACCGGATCACTGGCGCACGGCGACGGCCGAGGCGCAGGCGGCCGATCCCGCGTCCATGCTCAACCTCTACCGCGCCGCGCTGGCCGAGCGGCGGGCGAACCCGGCGCTGGGCGACGGGACGCTGACGTGGGTGCCGTCGTCTCCCGGCGTGCTGTCCTTCGCGCGGGAGCCGGGGTTCGCGTGCGTGGTCAACCTGTCGGCGGAGCCGGTCGGATTGCCGGACAGCGACCGGGTTCTGCTGTCGAGCGTGCCGCTCGAGGAAGGCAGGCTGCCGCCGGACGCCGCGGTGTGGCTCGCCAGGAGGTGAAGCGAGGTCACCCGGCGGGTTTGACTCGGTGACGGCCGGGTATCCGGTCGCGTTCGCTGCCGCCGTCCGAGCCGGAGGTCCTCCGATGCCCGTCCGATCCGCCGCCCCGCCCGCCACCGACGTCGTCGGCCTGGCGCTGGAAGTCCTTGCCGCCCAAGGCATGACCCGCCCCGCCGCGCAGACGGCACTGAAGGCGATGGCCCAGGAACGAGGCCTGACGGTCGCGCGGTGCGCGGCACTGGTCGTGGCCGCCGTCGACGGGAGGGCAGGCTGATGGCCGTCGCCGGCGGGTTTTCGCGTGCGGGGAACGACGACACCGCCTCCGTCGGCGGGGGCGTGCTGCTCGCCGTCGGGCTGGTCGTCGCGTTCTTCACGTGGTGGTCGTGGTGGACGGTCGCGGGGATCGCGCTGACCGCCGCCGGCGTGCTGTGGCTCACCGTGGGCAACCGGCACGAGTAACCGGGCCGCCACGGGGAAAACCCCTCCCACACATCGACGAGGAGGCTTTCCGTGCCCGACCACGACGAGGACGTCATCGAGCTGCTGCAGCGGCAGCACCGCGAAATCCGGGACCTGTTCACCGCGCTGGAAACCGCCGGCGGCGACCGGCGGCGGGAGGTGTTCGCCGACCTGGTGCGGCTGCTGGCCGTGCACGAAACGGCCGAAGAACTGGTGGTGCACCCGGAGATCCGGGACCTCGAGCCCGCGGCCGTCCCGGTCGTCGACGCGCGGCTCGGTGAGGAGCACCGGGCCAAGGAACTGCTGACCACCCTGCAGAAGATGGGCCCCGACGCCGACGGGTTCGACACGCTGCTCGTCCAGCTGCGCGACGACGTGCTCGCGCACGCCGACCACGAAGAGCGCGAGGAGTTCCCGCTGCTGCGCACGCACCGGCCGCCGGAGCGGCTGCGTGCCATGGCCGCGACCGCCAAGCTGGCCGAAGCCGTCGGCCCGACCCGGCCGCACCCGGGGGTCGAAAGCGCGACGGCGAACCTGGTGCTCGGTCCGCCCGCGGCGATCATGGACCGCGCGCGCGACCTCATCCGCGGCGCGCTGGGGCGGTGAGGGTGGTGACGTCCGAAGAACCACGAGAACCTCAGGACCCGGAGGAGTTCGCGGAGGAGGCCGGGCTCGACCCGACGCCGCAGGAAGTCGAGGAGTACCAGGAGCTGGCGAAGAAGAACCCGCCCTGGTCGGCACCGGACTGAGTGGGTACCCCGTCGGCATGGCAGCCGGCTCGGCGCGCAAACTGCGGCGCTACCAGGAGATGCGTGACTTCGGCCGGACCGCCGAGCCGGCCGGCGGGGCCGTCGGCGGGCCGGCCGGACACCGGTTCGTGGTGCAGCGCCACCGCGCCCGCCGCCTGCACTACGACTTCCGGCTGGAGCTCGACGGCGTCCTGGTCAGCTGGGCGGTGCCGAAGGGCCCGACGCTGGACCCGAAGGTCCGCCGGCTGGCCGTGCACGTCGAAGATCACCCGATCGAGTACGCCGACTTCGAAGGCGTGATCCCGCGCGGCGAATACGGCGGCGGCGACGTCATCGTCTGGGACCGCGGCGAATGGCGGCCGGTCGACGCCGACCCGGCGAAGGCGATCGAAGACGGCACCCTGCACTTCGACCTCGACGGCGAGAAGCTGGCCGGACGGTTCGTGCTCGTCCGCACGAACCGCGGCGAGAAGGACCAGTGGTTCCTTCTGCACAAGGAGGACGACCACGCCGAAGCGGGCTGGGACGCCGAAGACCACCCGCGTTCGGTGAAGAGCGGCCGGACGAACGACGAGGTGGCGGCCGCGCCCGGTGCGCTGTGGCACGGCGACCGGCCGGCCGCGCAGGCCGCGGAAACCGTCGGGTTCACCGCCGCCACCGAGGACGAGCTGGCGGCCCTCGACGACCTCGGCGCGAAGGGCAAGTGGTCGGTCGGGGGCCGCGAGCTGTCCCTGACCAACCTCGACAAGGTCCTCTTCCCGCCGGCCGGCGCCGGTGAGCCGGTGACCAAGCGGGACCTGATCCGCTACTACGTCACCGCCGGCCCGGCGATGCTGCCGTACCTTGCGGGGCGGCCGCTCAACACCCACCGCTTCCCGCAGGGCGTCACCGAAGCCGGGTTCTGGCAGAAGGAAGTCCCGAAGCACGCGCCGGACTGGCTGACGACGTGGCGCAACGAGCGGGCCGAGGCGGGGGAGAGCCAGCGGTACGTCGTGGCGGACAGCATCGCGACGCTGGCGTGGCTCGCGAACTACGGCGCTCTGGAACTGCACGCGTGGACGTCGCGCGCGGCCGACGTCGACCACCCGACGTGGGTGCTGTTCGACATCGACCCGGGCCCGGAGACGTCGTTCGCCGAGGTCCTGGAACTGGCGCGGCTGCACCGCACGGCGCTGGAGCACCTCGGCCTGACCGGACGGCCCAAGGTGACCGGGCAGCGCGGGATCCAGGTGTGGGTGCCGATCGCGCCGCACTGCACGTTCGAGCAGACCCGCGCGTGGGCGGAAACCGTGTCGAAGACCATCGGGCGGGTCCTGCCGGACCTGGTGAGCTGGGCGTGGTCGAAGGACAAGCGCCGGGGCCGCGCCCGGCTCGACTACACGCAGAACGTGCTGAACAAGACGCTGGTGGCGCCCTACAGCGTGCGCCCCCGGCCGGGCGCGCCGGTGTCGGTGCCGCTGGAGTGGGCCGAGCTGGACGACGACGGCCTCACCCCGGACCGCTGGACGATCCGGGACGTCCCGGCACGGCTGGCGGAGCGCGGTGACCCGTTCGCGGCACTGCTCGGGGTCGAGCAGAAGCTGCCCGGCCTGTGAGCGCTCAGGCGTGGACCGTCTCGAGCTGCCGGGGTTGCAGCCGGTCGAGGTCGGGGCGGGACAGGTGCGGCCGCCCGCCCGCGTGCTCGGTCGTCGCCGCGGCCGCCGCCACCGCCAGGCACGCCGCCGTCTCCAGCGGGCGGCGGCGGGTCAGCGCCGCCGTCAGCGTGGCGACCAGCGCGTCGCCCGCGCCGGTCGGGTCGACGACCTCGGTCTCCACGTGCGGCACGAACCACGACTCGGCCGGCCCCGCGAACAGGTTCCCCTGCCCGGCCACCTCCAGCACGACCAGCGACGGCCCGCGTTCCCGCAGGTCCGCCGCCGCGCGGGCGGCGCTCGCGACGCCGTCCACCGGCTGCCCGGTGAGGAGCTCGGCTTCGTGGCCGTCGGCGCGCACGACGTCGGCCAGCGCGAGCAGCTCGCCGGTGCGGTCCCGGGGTGCGCCGTCCAGCACGACCCGCGTGCCCGCGGTGTGCGCGAGCCGCGCGGCCAGCAGTGCCGCCGGGGCCGGCTGCTGCAGCTGGACGATCAGCGAGCTCGCCGCCGAGATCGGCGCGGACGCGGCGAAGACGTCGGTCTCTGTTAGCAGCGTCCCGTCGGGGACGTGCTCGAGGTAGCGGCGGCGGCCGTGGGCGTCGACGACGTCGATCAGGAGCGCCGTCTCGGTGCCCGGCCGGCGGACCACGTGCGACGTGCCGATCCGGTCGGCGCGGGCCTGCGCGAGCAGGGCGTCGCCGGTGCGGTCCCGGCCGACCACGCCGACCAGCGACACGGCCACGCCGAGCTGGCTCAGCGCCACGGCCTGGTTGGCGCCCTTCCCGCCGAGCACCTCCTTCCGGTGCTCGACCGGCGCCGAAGAGTCGGCGCCGGGCGCGTCCGGGACCTCGACCACCAGGTCGCGGGCGATCTGCCCGACGACCACGACTTCGCTGAACATCACCGGTACCGCCGGTCGGTCATGGCGCCTCCTCGGTTGGCGAAGATCGGCTACCCCGTTCCGGGCGGCGGATAAACCGCACGTTCGGGTCGTGGCGCCGTTCCCCCGGATGGCGGTACCGGTTCGTCCGTGCCCCGGAGGTGGCCACCGTCGTCTTCGGGGTAACTCAAGGAACGAGAACACGGGTGAAAGCGAGGTTCGGGTGACCGAGACGTTGATGAACGCGGCCGACCGCTGGAGACCGCTGACCGAGCTGCTGGAGGCGCTGCTCGAGCGGATCACCGGCGAGCTGCCGGGGTGCCTCGGTGCGGGGCTCACGGTCGGGCAGGGCGGCCACCCGCCGCGGGTGCTGGCGGCCGCGGGGGTCGCCGCCGGGCTGCTGCCGGTTTCTCTGGCGCACGGCGGCCCGGTCGCCGTCGCGGCCGCCACCGGCGACCCGGTGACCACCGACGACCTCGCCGCCGACGGACGCTGGCCCAGGCTCTCCCGGGCGATCGCGGACCGCCCGGAGCTCGCCGCGGTCCGCGGCGCGGCCGCCCTGCCCGGCCTCTGGGAGGACACCGGCGCGTTCGTGCTGTCGGCGGTGTTCGACCGGCCGCTCGACGCCGGAGTCCTCGGCGTCCTGCGACGCTACGAGAAGCTCACCGAGGCGAGCCTGGTGGTCGCCGAGGCCGCCAGCGCCGGCGACCCGGACCAGACGCTGGACCTGCTGGCCTCCCGCGCCGCCATCGAGCAGGCGAAGGGCGTGGTCATCGCGGTCCGGCGGTGCGCACCGGACGAGGCCTGGCAGACGCTGCGCCGCGCGAGCCAGGAGTTCAACGTGAAGGTCCGCGAGCTGGCGGTGGCGCTGGTCGAGCACGTCGGCCGCGGACCCGCACCCGGGCCCGCCGGCGTCCCGGAGATCCGGCCGGGCGCCCCGGCCCGGCACGCGGCCGAGCGGCTCTGGTCGGCGTTCACCGCGAAATAGGGCGTTTCCGTTCCGGCGGTTTGGGTATCAAGACCCCGTCCTTGATCACCCCGGAAGGCCTGCCGAACCCGTGTCCCCCACGTCCCCGGTCCCGGCCCGGTCCGCGCCGCTCACGGTGCGCCGGACGGAGTACCGCCCCGGTCTGCTCGTGCTTACCTTCGCCGGCGAAATCGACGCGCTGACCCTGCCGATCCTGGAACGCGAGCTGGCGGCGTCCCCACCCGGGACGACGGTGGTGGACCTCACGCAGGTGGCGTTCCTCGGCCTGGCCGGCGCCCGCGCGCTGGCGGCCGCCGCGCAGCTGGCCGGCACGGAAGGCGGGCGGTTCGGGGTGGTGGCCAACAGCCGCACGCTGGCCCGGCTGTTCCGGATCACGGGACTGGCGGCCGTGGTCCCGATGTTCGCGTCGCTGTCGGACGCGCTGCGCGAACTGCTGGCGGTGCGCGACACCGCCTGCTGAGCGCCGGCTCAGCGCGGGACCCAGCGGGCCACCAGGACCCCCGCGTCGGCCGCCGGCTCGCCGCCGGCGTGCGCGACCACGGCCTGCGTCAGCAGGCGCGCCGTCTCCGGGGGCGGCGTCCCGCCCGCCACGCACTCCGCCACCCGCTCCCGTCCGAACGGCGTCCCCGCCCGGTCGGTCGCGCGCACGAGGCCGGACGAGTACAGCGCGAGGACGTCGCCGGGGCGGAGGCGGACCTCCGTCGCGCGCGGTGGCCGGTCGAACCCGGTCGCCACCTCGCCGGTCTCCGGCAACACCGCGTCGCCGCGGACGATCAGCGGCGAGGGGTGACCCGCGTCGAGCCAGCGGAGCCCACCGGTCACCAGGTCCAGCTCCGCCAGGACCCCGGTGACCACCGTGGCCGACCCCGCGAGCTCCCGGCCGACCGCCGCGTACTGCTCCGCCAGCGAAGCCCCGTCGCGCCGGGCGGCGCGGTAGGCCGCCAGCGCGCTCACCACCGCGTGGTTCGCGTCGCCCGTGCGCGATCCGGCGTCGAACAGCGCCAGCCGTGCCAGCCGTTCCGAGAGCGCGTAGTCGAACGCGACCCCGCACAGGTCGTACGCCGGCTGGACGCTCGCGCCGACGACGACGCTGTCGGTCGCCCCGGTGAGCGGCGGCAGGCTCTGCCACAGCAGCTCGGCGGGGGACCCGCGGTGGCGCCGCCGGCGGCGGACGTCGAGCCCGTCGCCGTACTGGGTCGTGACCGTCACCAGGTGCCCGAGCAGCGTGCTCAGCCACCGGCACTGCTCCCGCAGCACGGGGTCGTCGGGATCGGCGTCGTCGGTGGGGACGATCTCCAGCACGCCGAGCCGCTCGACGCCGTCGAGCAGCACCGTCCACAGGGTGGGGCCGGGCGCGTCCCGCGTCACGGCGGTCCCCGCGCGGCGGAAGACATCGCCGGCGACGGTGGTGGCGATGTCCAGCTCCGCGGCGGAGTCCGCGCGCACGAGCGTCCGCTGGTCGTAGTCGGCGAGGTAGACGCCGATCCGCAGGTCGAGCGCGCGGCCCGCCGCGGCGGCGACGGCGGGCAGGCGTTCGGGCGGCGCGCGGTGGGCGCCTTCGAGGAGGTCGACGAGCGCCTTCAGCGGGCCGTGCAACGGCTTGCCGTCGCGGACCGAATGGCTGTAGGGCGCGCGGGCCGGCCCGGCCAGCTCGTCGAGCCGCTCGTTGACGGCGTGGGCGAGCATGTCGCGGTCGACACGGGGCAGCGTGGTCAGGCTGTTGAGGTAGGCGTCCAGCTCCAGCAGGCTCTGGCTGCCGCCGAGCGCGAAGTAGCGCATCCAGAGTTCTTCCAGCGTCAGCCCGCTGCGGGCGAAGCAGACGGTGAGCAGCCGTTGCTGTTCCCCCTCGGGCAGGAAGCGCATCGGCGGCTCACCTTCCCCGCGGCGCGGGGGCGAGCAGTCCGGCGGCGGCCTCGGCCGGGCTGAGGCCGTCCGCGCGGGCCAGGGACAGCAGCCGGTCGAACGCGGCGTCTTCGCCGAGGCCGTCGCGGCCCATGAGGAACCCCTTCGCCATGGTGACCAGGTCGCGGTCGCGCAGGGTGTGCTTGAACCGCTCGCTGAACCGGCTCGCCCGCTCGTAGGCGCGGGCATTGGCGACCAGTGTCGCGGCACGGGCGGCGAACGACCCCAGCATCCGTTCCTCGGCCGGGCCGAACGCGGCGGCGGTGGTGGCGTAGACCTTGATGGCGCCGTGGCAACCGTCCTCGGCGACGAGCGGTGTGGTGAGCACCGACCGCAGCCCGGAGCCGGTGATCGCGGCGCACCACCGCGGCCAGCGCCGTTCGGCGGTGACGTCGTCGATGCGCATCGGCGAGCACTCCGCGAGCGCGGCCATGCAGGGGCCCTCGCCGAGCTGGTACTGGAGGGTGTCGGCGTCGCGGACCAGCGGGCTCGACGCACTCGTGGTGGCCGGGCGGCCTTCGTCGTCGACGAGGGTCACCCCGGCGCCGGCCGCACCGGCGATCGTCTTGCCCGCGAGCGAGACGACCAGCTCGAGCACCGAGTCGACGGTCTCGCGCGACAGCAGCAGCCCCGACATCCGCGCGGCGACCCCCGCCAGCTCGCCCTCCAGCGGCAGCTCGGCCGCGTGCTCCGTCGCCATGGCCGCTGAATACCAAGGGGAGACGGCGGCCAAACCTGCACATGGCCGCGTGTGGAGTGGGTACCCGGACGGCTCGGCACCCCAGCGGGAGGAGTGGACATGGAACTGCCGGAGCCCACCGCGACGGCCGCACCGCTGCTCGACGACGTCACCGGGGCGCTCGAGGCCCTGACCGCCGTCCTGCGGCAGGAAGACGACTTCCGGATCCTGCTGCGGCACGTGTGCCTCCAGGTGTGCCACGCCGTCCCGGGCGTGTCCGAAGCGTCCGTCACGCTGGTGCGCGCGGACGAGCCGCACACGGCGTCCGCGACCGCCGCCGTCGTGGGCGAGCTCGACGCCGACCAGTACCGCCTCGGCGACGGCCCGTGCCTGGAGGCCGTCCGCAGCGGGAAGATCGTCCGCACCTCGGTCGCCGACGCGGTCGAGCGCTGGCCGGCGTTCGCCAGGGGCGCCAAGGAGGCGGGCTTCGGGAGCTTCCTCGCCGCGCCGCTGGTGGCGGACGAGGAGTACACGGGCGCGGTGAACTGCTACGGCAGGCAGGACGACGGCTTCGAGGAGATCGAAGCCCAGCTGCTCGAGCTGTACACGACCGCGGTGGAGGCGGTCTTCCGCGTGTACCACCGGTACGTGGCGGCCCTCGAAACGGCCGAGCACCTGCGGACGGCGCTCACCTCGCGCGCGGTCATCGACCAGGCCAAGGGCATGCTGATGGCGATCCGCCGGATCGGCGCCGACGACGCTTTCGCCCTCCTCGTCGAACAGTCGCAGCGGGAGAACGTGAAACTGCGCGAAATCGCCGAGCGATTCGTCGAACGAGTCATTTCCAGCGGGGTCGTTTAACGGTTGCGTGACGGGTGGAAGACGATCGTGAACGCGGGGCCGCCGGCGGAGAGCCTCCTCGGCATCATGAGCGCACGAACGTCCAGGTCACCGGGATGGTGCCCCGGCCGGGATCGGCCAGCTCCGCGAAGACCGGTGCGCTGAGGTCGATGTGCGCGCTGTCGCAGCTCGGGCACAAAGTGCTCGACGGCCGTTTTGTGAGAAATCATTTGTCGTGGCCGGCGACAGTTACGGGATCCGCGGCGACACACCTCGGCCCGGCTCGCCGCGGCCGTGCGACGATCTGGGAGAACCCCCGACCGGACGAAGGAGCCCCAGACCTTGCCCGTGGTGCACGCTCTGTGGTCTCCGGGCCGGGGTCCGCTGCTCTGGGCGGAGCGCGACGGGGGCCCGGCCGGCACGTCGAGCCGCTCGGCGCACCTCGCGCTCCCGCATCCGTTCGCGGTCTCCAGCGCGCGGCTGACCGCGCTGCACCCCGGCAAGCCCACGTCGGTGACCTTGCTGCTGCCGTCGCGGGCGACCCGGCCGCTCGCCTCCACCGAGCCGACGGCGGGCGCCCACCGGCGTGCGCCGTCCTTGCGGCCGTGGTCGGTGCCGGCGTTGGTCGTGGACGCGAGCGAGCTGGACGACCTCGACGACTCGGCCACCTACGGCTCTTCGGTCGGCTACCTGCGGGCGGTGGCCCGGCTGGCCGCGGACCTGGTGCGGCGCGGGCGGGTGCTGCCGACGCTCGTCCGCCGGGGCGACGTGGCGGAGGCCCGGTGGCGGCCGGTGCTCCACGGCGTGGACTTCGCCGCCTTCGACGCGCTGGTGGCGGCCATGCCGCCGGTCGGTCGGGCCGAGCAGATCGCGCCGCGCACCGGGGCGTCGCCGCGCGCGCTCGTCACCGATGCCCTCCACACCCTGGTCGACGCGGCGGTCCGGGACCGGCTGGCGCGCGCGGACCCACCCGTCGACCTGCGCGGGAGCCGGGGCGTGGCCGGGGTGTGGCTGTCCGCGCTGCAGGGCGGCGACGCCCGCGTCGAGCTGCCGCTGGGCGAGCTCGGCGTGCTGGCCGGCGCCGTCGCGAAGTGGGACGAAGTGGCCGACACCGACGTCGTCGACGGCCGCGCGTGCTTCCGGCTGGCCGAAGTCGCCACCCTGCGCCGGCCGGCCGAGGACGACCCCGACGACCAGACCGGCGACGGCACCAAGTGGCAGCTGCAGTTCCTCCTGCGGTCGACGGCCGATCCGAGCCTGCTGCTGTCGGCGGGGCAGATCTGGTCGGGAGAGGCGAACGGGCTGGTCCGGGACCCGAAGGGGCTGCTGGTCGCCGAACTGGGCCGGGCCGCGCTGGTGGAACCGATGCTCGCACCGGCGGTGCGGCGGACCCGGCCGGCCGAGTACGACCTGACCGTCGAGGAAGCCGAACGGTTCCTCACCTCGGGCGCCACCCGGCTGATCGAGGCCGGGTTCGAAGCGCAGCTGCCGGCCACCTGGGACGGCAGGCGCCGGCTCGGGCTGCGCCTGTCCGTCCGCAGCACGCCAGCCGAGCAGGTCGTCACCCGCAGCCGGGTGGGCCGCGACGAGCTGGCCGGCTTCCGCTGGTCGATCGCGGTGGGCGACGACGAAATCGGCGAGGAGACACTCGCGAAGCTCGTCGCGGCGAAGACCCCGCTGGTGCGGCTGCGGGGGAGGTGGATCAGCGTCGACCCCGACCGGCTGCGCGCCGGTCTCGAGTACCTCCGCCGCGACCGGCATCGGCGCCCCACCGCCGCCGAGCTGCTGGAGCTGGTCCACCTCACGCGGGAGGCGCCCCTCCCGGTCCTCGACGTCGAAGCCGACGGCTGGGTGGGGGACGTCCTCGCCGGGCGCGTCCAGCGGACGCTGCGGCCGGTCGGGCTGCCGCCGTCGTTCCGCGCCACGCTGCGCCCCTACCAGCAGCGGGGGGTCGCCTGGCTGGCGTTCATGTCGGCGCTCGGGCTCGGCGCGTGCCTGGCCGACGACATGGGCCTCGGCAAGACCGTCCAGACGCTGGCGCTCGAGGCCGTCGAGCGGGCGGCCGGCGAGCGCCGTCCGACGCTGGTGCTGTGCCCGGTGTCGCTGGTCGGCATGTGGCAGCGGGAGGCGGCGACCTTCGCCCCGGGCCTGCGGGTCCTCGCCCACCACGGCGGCGCCCGCGCGCACGGGGCCGCGCTCGCCGAACGGATCGCCGAGGCCGACCTCGTCGTCACGACCTACGCCACCGCCACGCGAGACGCCGGCGAACTCGAGACGATCACCTGGCGACGCCTGGTGCTCGACGAAGCGCACGCCATCAAGAACGCCGACACCGCGACGGCCAAGGCGGTGCGGCGGTTCCCGGCCGGGCACCGGCTCGCCCTGACCGGCACCCCGGTGGAAAACCGGCTGGCGGACCTGTGGTCGGTGCTGGACGTGCTCAACCCCGGCCTGCTCGGCACCCGGTTCGCGTTCCGGCAGCGGTTCGCGGCCCCGATCGAGCGCGGCGGCGACCCCGCCACGGCCGCCGAGTTGCGCCGGCTCACGCAGCCGTACCTGCTGCGCCGGGTGAAGACCGACCCCGCGATCGTCCCCGAGCTGCCGGAGAAGATCGAAATCACGCAGGAGTACCGGCTCACCCGCGAACAGGGCACGTTGTACCGCGCGATCGTCGACGAGATGATGAAGAAGATCGAAGACAGCCAGGGCATCAAGCGCCGTGGTCACATCCTCGCCGCGATCACGAAGCTGAAGCAGGTCTGCAACCACCCGGCGCACCTGCTGCACGACGGTTCCCCCATCGGGCGCCGCTCCGGCAAGGTCGGCCGCCTCGAAGAAGTGCTGGCGGAAATCCTGGCGTCGGGCGATCGGGCGCTGTGCTTCACGCAGTACACCGAATTCGGCCACCTGCTCGTGCCGCACCTGGCGGACCGGCTCGGCACCGAAGTCGCGTTCCTGCACGGTGGCCTGGCCCAGGGCGCGCGGGACGCGATCGTGGAACGCTTCCAGGCCGGCGACGGGCCGCGGATTCTCTTGCTCTCGCTCAAGGCAGGCGGCTCGGGCCTGACGCTGACCGCCGCCGGCCAGGTCCTGCACCTGGACCGCTGGTGGAACCCCGCCGTGGAGAACCAGGCGACCGACCGGGCGTTCCGGATCGGGCAGCGACGGAACGTCCAGGTCCGCAAGTTCCTCTGCCCGGGCACCATCGAGGAGCGCATCGACACCCTGATCGCCCGGAAGCGCGCGCTCGCGGGGATGGTCGTCGGCGAAGGCGACAGCTGGCTCACCGAACTGTCCACGGACACGCTGCGCGAGGTGCTCACCCTGGGGGAGGAGGCGATCGATGACTGAGCCGCTCCCGTGGTGGCCGGCCCGGTTCGTCCGGGCGTTGACGGCGATGGGCTTCCTCCTGCCCGCACCCGGCCGGGGACGCGTCGTCTCCCTGACGGTCGGCGCCGGGCGCGTCGACGCCGAGGTGCGGGACGACCGCCCGCACCAGGTGCGGATCGGGCTGACGGCGTTCGGGAAGACCGACTGGGCGGCGGTCACCCACGCGCTCGCCGCGAAGGCGTCGGCCACGGTCCTGCTGCTCCGCGGCGAGCTGCCCCGGGACGTCGAAGAGATCTTCAAGGCGGTGCGGCTGCCCCTGTTCCCGTCGTCGGCCCGGGAGGTGTCCCTGGACTGCACCTGCCCGGCCGCCGAGGTGCCGTGCGGTCACCTGAACGCCGTGTTCTCCGCGCTCGTGGCCCGGGTCGCCGACGACCCGTTCACCATCCTCGCGCTGCGTGGCCGGGACCGCGAAACACTGCTCGAGGAGCTGAAGAACCGGCTCATCGCCGCCGAGCCGCTCGATCCCGGCGCTCCGGCCCTGACCGAAGTCATGGACACCTTCTTCGACTGCGGTGCGGCCCCGGGCCTGGGCGGCGAGGCGCCGCTGCACGGTCCGCCGACGGCGGCCGACGCGCTCCTGGGTCAGGCCGCGCCGTTCGCGATCACGGCGGGCGGCGAAGACGTCGCCGAGCTGCTCCGGCCGGTCTACCGCGCCCTCGCCGGCGAGGATGGCGCTTAGCGCCGGCGCCGCCCCAGCGCCTTGGCGCGATCGTGCGCCCAGCCGGCCAGCACGACCCCGGCGACGGTCGCCACCAGGTAGCCGGCCAGCGTCCCGGCGAATCCCGCCCCCAGCCACGCCAGCAGGCCGGTGTTCCCGTGGTCCACCAGCAGCCGGATCGCGCCCTGGGCACCCAGGACCGTCAGGACCGCCCCCACGATCTGCAGCACGTCGAACTTCACGTCGTCCCCTCCCGGTTGTGATACGACTGCATCATAACCATGGGTGATAGCGTGTGCGGCGTGGCGGGGAGCCGGATCACGGTGCGGGTGGGCGAGCGGCAGCTCACGCTTTCCAACCTCGAGAAGGTCCTCTACCCGCGGCACGGGTTCACCAAGGGCGAGGTGCTCGACTACTACACGCGCGTCGCGCCGGTGCTGCTGCCGCACATCCGCGACCGGGCCATGACCTTCGTGCGCTTCCCGGACGGCGTCGCCGGCGGCTCCTTCTTCGAGAAGGACGTCTCACGTCACGCGCCCGACTGGGTGCGCACCGCGCGCCTCGCCGTCGGCGGCCGCGGGAAGGACTCCGAGATCGTCGCCTACCCGCTGATCAACGACCTGCCCGAGCTCGTCTGGGCGGCCAACCTCGCCGCGCTCGAACTGCACGTCCACCAGTGGACCGTCGACGAAGGCGACGAGCGGAGCACACCCGACCGGCTCGTCTTCGACCTCGATCCCGGTCCCGGCGCGACGGTCGTCGACTGCTGCCGCGTCGCCGAGCGGCTGCACGACGTGCTGACCGCCGACGGGCTCACCCCCGTCGCGAAGACCAGTGGTTCCAAGGGAATGCAGCTCTACGCCGGCGTCGTGACGACGGACCCCGGCGAGACGTCGCGGTACGCGAAGGCGCTCGCGGAACGGCTCGCCGCCGAGACGCCGGACCTCGTCGTGGCGCGGATGACGAAGACCCTGCGCCCGGGCAAGGTCTTCATCGACTGGAGCCAGAACAACCCGTTCAAGACGACGGTCGCGCCGTACTCGCTGCGCGGGCGCGACGAGCCGACCGTGTCCACTCCGGTCACCTGGGACGAGGTGCGCGCGTGCCGGCACGTCTCGCACCTGCGCTTCACCGCGGACGAGGTGCTCGACCGCGTCGCCGATCTCGGCGACCTGTTCGCGGATCTGGGCCGGACGCGCGCCGCGATTCCCGCATTCGGCTGAATTCGGAAACCGCAATTCTCCGGTGTGGACACTCCGGTTCCGCCGGGTACCGATCGGACGGTTCTGCGGAATTGTGGAACCGCGGGGCCGAGCAGGTGCTTTCGATCGTCCCTTGTGGACTGCTGCACGTGCAGACGGCCGTGTCCCTGCACACCCCGGTGGCCGGGAAGATCTTGTTGTGCGGCAGGGTGGACGAAGTGGGTACGGTCTACCCGTAATCGTTCGTCCCGAACCGCCGGAGCCGGTCATGAAGATCCAGAAACCGCCGCGGCTTTCGCGCGCTTTCGGTCGTACGTCGCCGGGGGCGTTGTGCGAGCCGTTCTCGGTGACCACGACGTTCCCCGACGATCGGTGCACGCTTCTCGTGGTGGTGGGCGACATCGATTTGGCGACTGTTGCCACTTTTGTCGAATGCGTGGAAATGGCGCTGGACCGCGGCGGCGCGCTCGTCGTGGACCTCGGCGGCGTGCCGTTCTGCTCCGGCGCGGGCTTCCGGGCGCTGCACCGGGTGCAGCACCGTGCGGACGAAGCCGCCGTCCCGGTCGCGTGGGTGGTGTGCACGCCGGCGCTGCGGCGTCTCCTGCGGGGGACCGGCGCCGCCGGCTTCGCCTGCTACCGGGATCGGGCCGACGCGCTCACGGCGGCCGGCTGATCCGCTTCGCCCGGCCGGGCAGGGCGTCCGGCGGGGATCCGGGAAGAAAGGAAACGGGTGTCCGTCCTGATCGACACCGATCTCGAGTTCTGGTTCCAGCGCGGTCTGCGCGCCTACCTCGGCGAGGTGGCGGGCGCGCTCGGCTGCGGCTTCGAATCCTGCACCGTGGACGTCGACGTCCCGGTGTCGGCCTACGTCGCGGTGGACTGGCGGCTGCGCCGCTACCCCGAGCGCGACGTGGCGCTGCTGTGGGACGAGGTGCACGGCTGGGCCGTCGCGGTCGAGGCGGCGTGCGGGGAGGAGATGATCGTGCTCGCCTACCTCGGCGGGGCCGACATCCTGCCGCCGCCGCGGGTGGTCGTGCGGTTCCTGGCCGCGCTGCGCGCCGGGGACCTGGCTCCGGACGGACCCGGCTCACCCGTGCTGCGCCGCGCGGGCAGCCACCAGGACCTGCTGCCGTTGCTGCCGGCCGGGTGACGCGACGCGGGGCGATCCTCCACACTGGAGCGATGGGGACGGTGCCGGACGCGGTGGCGCCGATGCTGGCGGTCGACGGGACCCTCCCGGACGACGACCGGCACGGCTACGAGTGGAAGTGGGACGGCTTTCGCGGCTGCGCCCGGGTCGCGGGCACCGGCGAGGCGCGGATCGCCAGCCGCAGCGGCAGCGACCACACCCACCGCTACCCGGAGCTGCAGGACGTCTTCGCGCCCGCGCTCGGCGGGCACGCGGCGGTGCTCGACGGCGAGGTCGTCGCGCTGAACGCGGCCGGGCGCCCGGAGTTCGAACTGATGCAGCGCCGCGCCATGCACGAGCCGACGGCGAAGCTGCGCGCCGAGGTCCCGGTCGTCTACTTCGCGTTCGACCTGCTGCGGATCGGGACGGAGTCGCTGCTGGACCGGCCGTACGAGCAGCGTCGCGAACTCCTGGCGGAGCTGGTCCGGCCCGCCGACGGCAGGCTCGTCGTGCCGCCCTGGTACACCCGCGCCGACATCGCGCCGGACCAGCTCCTGGCGACGGCGGCCCAGCACGGCATCGAAGGCGTCGTCGCGAAACGGCTCGACGCGCCCTACCTGCCCGGCACGCGATCGCCGGCGTGGACCAAGCACGCGCTGACCCGGACGCGCGAAGTGGTCGTCGGCGGCTGGCGGACCGGCGCCGGCCGCCGCGCCGGCACCCTGGGTGCGTTGCTGCTGGGCGGCTACGACGACAACGGCACCCTGGTGTACATCGGCGACGTCGGCACCGGCTTCACCGACGACGCGCTCGACCGCCTCCGCGACATCCTGGCGCCGCTGGCCCGCGGGGAGTGCCCGTTCGGCACCGAGGTACCGCGCGACCGCGCCCGGGGCGCGCACTGGGTCGAGCCGGACCTGGTCGGCGAAGTCGTCTACCGCCGCGTGACGCCGGACCGGCGGCTGCGCCACACGTCGTGGCGCGGCCTGCGCCCGGACCGGGCACCCGGCGAGGTGCGTGTGCCCGAGCCGACGGGAGCGGCATGACCACCCCGGTGCGCTTGGTCGAGATCACCGACGCCAACCGGGACGCGGTGTGTGCCCTGCGGGTGCGGCCCGGGCAGGAGCGGTTCGTCGCGTCGGTGGCGAAGTCGCTGCAGGACGCCGCGGCGACGCCCGAAGGCGAGCCCTGGTACCGGGCCGTCTACGCGGGCGGTGAGCCGGTTGCGTTCGTCATGCTCAGCTGGAACGTCCCGCCCGGCCGGGCGGGCATCCTCGGGCCGTACTTCCTGTGGCGGCTGCTCGTCGACGGGCGGCACCAGGGCCGCGGGATCGGCCGCGCGGTGCTGGACGAGGTCGTCGCGCTGGTGCGGGCCGACGGCGGGACCGAACTGCTCACGAGCCACCAGCCGGGCGACGACGGGCCCGGCGCGTTCTACCGGAAGTACGGGTTCACGCGGACCGGCGAGATCGACCACGGGGAGATCGTCCTGCGGCTCGGGTTGTGATCGCCGTCACGGCCGGTCACATCGGTGCGGCCGGCGGAGTCGAGGCGGTGACGGACACCGAAACCCCGGTGCCCGCGCTCCCCGAAGGAGTCACGATGTCCACCGCCACCGTGATCGTCACCCTGTTCGCCGCCGCGTTCGTCGGCTTCTCGGCCGTCTCCGTCTTCACCCGCGCGAAGTGGGTGGTCGAGCCGATCACCTCCTACGGCGTGCCGCGGGCGTGGTGGAACTGGCTCGGCGCGGCGAAGGCCGCCGGAGCGGCCGGGCTGGTCGCCGGCCTGTTCTGGACGCCGATCGGGATCGCCGCGGCGATCGGGCTGGTGCTCTACTTCCTCGGCGCCGTGGTCACCGTGGCCCGCGCCCGGTCGTACGGGCACCTGGTGTTCCCCGTGCTCTACCTGGCACCGGTCGTCGCGTCGCTGGCGCTGGTGGCCTGACCGGCGAGCCAGGTGAGCGCGTCGGCGGCGTGGCTCAGGACGGAGATGTGGCCGTCGCCGGGGGAGAGCCGGAGCTCGGCGCCGGGGATCGCGCCGGCGAGCCACTTGCTGTGCGTGGCGGGGATCATCCGGTCGTCCTCGCCGTGCACCAGCAGGACCGGCGCGGTGACGGCGGCGAGGTCGCAGCCCCATGGTCGGACGGCGGAGAGGTCGTCGTCGATCAGGCCGACGGCCCCGAGCGCGGGCCGGACGACGTCGTTGAGCCAGGACCAGGAGCCGTTGAGGGCGGCGAAGTCGGCTTCGGTGAAGACCTCGGGATCGAACTCGGCGGCGGCCTCGTACTTTTCCTTGGCGGCCCGGCCTTCGGCGGCGGCACGCAGGGAAGCGGCACTGGCGGCGGCCATGCCGTCGAACCAGCCCTCGGCCTCGAAGGGCGCGACGGCGGCGAGGATCGCGACGGCGCGGACGCGGTCGGGGAGCAAGGCCGCGGTGGCGAGGGCGGGCGAGCATCCGCCGGAGTGACCCATGACGGCGAAGCGGCCGACCCCGAGCGCGTCGGCGACGGCAGCCGCGCACTCGGCGGCGTCCCCGACCGTCCGGCCGGGCAGGGGAGTGGACGAGCCGTAGCCGGGCCGGTCGTAGGAGATCCAGCGGACACCGAGCGTTTCGGAGAGCGGCAGCAGCGGCCCGGGCGGCGCGCCGAGGTTGGGTGTGCCGTGGTGCCAGAGGACGGTCAGGCGCGCGGGGCCGCCGGTGTCGTAGACGTGCAGGGTGCGCCCGCCGGGCAGTGCGAGATCGGTTTCGGTGACGTTCACCGGGCCAGCTTTCCGGCCAGCCAGGCCAAGGACAACGGGTACCGGTAGTCGATCGCCGCGTGACCCGCGTCGAACAGCTCGAAGTGGACGCGTTCCGGCGGCAGCCCCGCCTTGAGGACCTCCGCCCGGAACGCCTCCGCGCCGACGTCGAGGAAGTACTCGTCGCTCGTGCCCGCATCGATCCACACCGCTCGCCACGAACTCACCGCGGCCGCCCGCGCGGGCACCATGCGGACCGGGTCCCAGTCCAGCCAGCGCTGCCACACCTCCGGGCGGATCACCCCCGTCGCCGGGTCGAACGGCAGCTCCGGCGTCCCGTCGGGGCGGGCCGAGAAGCACGCCGAGACCCCGAGCAGCTGCAGCAGCACCGGGTCGTCGGGGGAGGTGAACGCCGGCCGGGAGCGGAAGTCCGCCCACCACTGCCGGATGTCGCCGTCGTAGCCCCGCAACGCGCGGACCGCCTTGCCGAAGTCCGGGACGTAGCACAGCTCGTACAGCGAGTCGCCCGCGTGCGTCGCCAGCGCGCCGAACAGGTCCGGGCGCAGCATCGGCGTGATCATCGCGCCGAACCCGCCCGAGGACTTGCCCGCGATCGCGCGGGACTCGCGGTCCGGGATCGTCCGGTAGTGCTCGTCGACCCACGGGACGATCTCGTCGCACAGGTACGAGTGGTAGCGGCCGGTGCCCGGCGAGTCGACGAACTGCGAGCCGCCGTACGCCGTCCACGCGTCGACGTACACCACGACGCAACCCGGCGCGCCGTCCGCGAACACCGCGTCCGCCGTCTCCACGAACGGCTGGCGGAACGGCGTCCGGTTGGCCCACATCGACAGGTGCCCGGTGTAGCCCTGGATGACGTACACCGCCGGGTACCGCTCGTCGCCGTCGTCGTAGCCCGGCGGGACGTACACCCACAGCGGCCGCTCGTGCGGGTCGCCGAGCGGGTTGCCGCGCAGCAAGGCGGAAGTGACGGTGTGCCGGTCGAGCCGGCCGGCGAGGTCGCCGTCCCAGGGCAGCATGCCGCCAGTCAACCACGCCCCAACCGGTTGCGGGGGCTAAGCGATACCTCTTTTCCGCGCGTAGCGTTGAGCCGTTTCGCCCCGACCAACGTGTTATGGGCACGGTGGTGGGTTAGGGGAATGCGGGGAAGACCATGAAACATCCGGGGCCGTTGTTCACACTGCTCGCCGGTGTCGTGCTCGCCGGCGGCATCGGGATCGCCAACCTGGCCACGGGGACGGGCGTCGCGCCGGTCGCCGGGGCCGCCAACGCGGCCGCCGGCAGCTCTGTGGCGCCGCCCAAGACGTCGGAAGCGCCGAAAACCGAAGCGCCCAAGGCGGAAGCGCCCGCCCGGGCGGACTACGCGGGGCGCGTCACCGGCGGCGGCGCGTCCGTCGCGGTGTCGGTGCGCGACGGCCACGCCATCGCCTACCTCTGCGACGGCAAGAAGGTCGAAGCCTGGCTGCAGGGCGTGACGGTCGGCGGGAAGCTCGATCTCAAGGGGGCCAAGGACGCCAGCCTGACGGGTACTTTCGACGCCGCTTCGGTCACCGGGACCGTGACGGCGTCCGGCAAGACCTGGCAGTTCACCGCGCCGACGGCGAAGAAACCCGCGGGACTCTACCGCGCGGCACCGAAGGTCAAGGGCAAGCAGGCCAAGGTCGGCTGGATCGTGCAGCCCGACGGCAGCCAGGTCGGCATCCTCACGACGGACGAGGACCCGTCGCCGGCGCCCGCGCTCGACGCGGCGGCCGGCACCGCGACCGTCGACGGCGCAACCGTGACCGCCGAGCCGGTCAGCGGCCTCACCGGGAACGGTGACTTCCGATGACCACGGCGGGCAACCGCGCCGCGGCCGCGCTCCTCGTGCCGCTGGCCGTCGGCGCCGTCGTCTCGGTGGCGCTCGGTGTCTACGGCAGCCTGCACACCCCGACCGGCGTCGCGATCAACGTCGCCGGGTTCTCGGGCCCGCAGTCGGTGAAGGCGTGGCTGGCCACGGTGGTCGTCGTGCTGGCGGTCGTGCAGCTGCTTTCGGCGCTGGCGATGTACGGGAAACTGGGCCGGAACGCGCCGGCGTGGGTGTCGCCGGTGCACCGGTGGTCGGGGCGGCTGGCGTTCCTCGTGTCGATCCCGGTGGCGCTGCACTGCCTCTACGCGCTCGGGTTCCAGACGTTCGACACGCGCGTGCTGCTGCATTCCCTGCTGGGCTGCTTCTTCTACGGCGCGTTCGTCGCGAAGATGCTGCTGCTGCGCAAGGACGGCGCGCCCGGCTGGGCGCTCCCCGTCCTCGGCGGGCTCGTCTTCACCGGGCTCGTCGGGCTCTGGCTGAGCGCGTCGCTGTGGTTCTTCACCCAATCGGGCTTGACCTTCTAGGGGGCGATCGTGGACAACGACCTCGACCCGGCGGTCACCCGCCGGACGGCGATCGCGGTGGCCGGCGCGAGCCTGGTGGCCGGCTGCAGCACCTACGGCGGGAGTTCGGGCACGCCTTCGTCGGCCGCGCAGCCCGGGGCACCGGGCGGCACCGAGCTGGGCGCGGTGGCCGACGTCCCGGTCGGCGGCGGCAAGGTGTTCGCGGACAAGCAGGTCGTGGTGACCCAGCCGGTGGCGGGCACGTTCGCGGCCTTCTCGGCGATCTGCACGCACCAGGGCTGCACGGTCGACACCGTCTCCGGCGGCACCATCAACTGCCCGTGCCACGGCAGCAAGTTCAAGATCGCCGACGGCTCGGTCGCGAACGGCCCGGCGGCGAAACCCCTCGACAAGAAGCCGGTCACCGTGGCGAACGGCAAGATCACGCTGGCCTAGACGTAGGCCTTCTCGACGGTCCGCCCATCGATCGTCCACAGTGGACTTGAGGTGTCCAGCGCACCGGACAGGACGGTCCCGTCCGCGCAAGCGAACCGGGTACCCGGATCCTCGGGGACGGCGGCGCACTGCACGCCGTTCGCCAGCGAGAGCAGGAACGGGTCGCCGGTGCCGCCGGGCTCGGACGGCACGGGCAGGGCGCCGGCGTAGGTCAGCGCCACCGCCCGCACCGCCGAGACCGGGCAGACGACCCGGGTGCCCGGCACGGCGAAGCACGGGTCGTACGTCGCGGCGCCGCTCGTGCAGCGGTAGGCGTCGTGGCGGCCGGACACCGCGGACACCGACGCGCAGGTGCCGCTCGCGCGGGCCGTCGTGGCGCGCGGCCGGTACTCGACGGTCTGCGTGAAGCGCTTGGCACGGCTCGTCGTGACCGGGACCTCGAACGCGGGGTGCGCCGCGGCGAGCCCGGCGGTCACCGGCCCGATCCCGGGCGCGAGAAACCGGCGGACGACGTCGCCACCGGCCGGGTGGCACGACGGGAGCGCGGCCCAGGCGGCGGCCTCCGGCCGGTCCCCGGTGAAGTGCCCGGCGCCGGCGTCGGCGGCGCAGGCCAGCACCTCGGGAGCGGGCTCGGTGGAGTCGGTCATGCCGAACAGCACGGCGAGGCGGTGGGCGGCCGCGGCGAGCGTGGTGCCGATCGCGGGCCCGGGCTCGGCCTGGCCGCCGACGGTGCCGGGCAGCCGGCCGACCGGGACGTCGTAGGTCACGGCGGCGCCCGGCCACAGCAGGTCACGCTGCCGCGGCCGGCCCGGCAGCTGGCCGGCGACGACCGTCCGGGCGGCGGGCTCGGGCCAGCCCGGCGGCAGCGTGATCCGGTAGGGCACGCGGGCGTTCGACGTCAGGGTGACGCTCGCGAGGCCCGGACGTCGAACGGTCACGCAGGGGGACAGCGGCGCCGCCGGGTCCACGGCTCCGAAGGCGACGACGACACCGTCGGAGCCGGCCGGGCGGCCGGCGCAGCCCGGCCGGGGCGCCGGTTCGGACCGGACTTCGCGGCCGAGCGCGGCGAAGTCGAGCAGCCCGCCCCAGAACGGGCCTTCCCGAGTCAGGTCCGCGACGATGCTCCGGCTCGCGGCGTCGTAGACCGCGGGGACGAGCGTTCGCCCGCCGAAGACGACGGGCCCGAACCCGGCGGGCGGCGCCGAGGGCACGGGAATCCGGACTCGCACCGGCTGAGCGCCGTCGAAGACCAGGTCCCCGCCCCCGCCGAACCGGCGCGTCAAGGGCACCGCGCCGGCCGGTTCGGCCGCCGGCCGCACGGAGACGCGGGCCCCGTCGACCTCGATGCCGGCGACCGTCCCACCCGGACTCGCCGTCGCGGAATACCGTTGCTGCACCAGCACTCCGGCCCCACCGAGCAGCAGCACGAGCACCGCCGCGGTCAGTGCGAGCCGGGCCGGCCGGTCGTTCGTGGCCATCGGCGCCTCCCGGAACACCTGCTCTCCGCAAGTCACCGGACCGGTCGTGGTCGTTAGCCGCCGTGGCCCAACCGTGACCGCGGCGGACTTGGGGTTGGGTGGGTGGCCGGAACTCGGCCGAGGCGGCGTCGTGGTGCCGCGGGCGCCGCTCGGCGACCCGGCGGGTGTGTCGACCTCGGTCCCGGCGAGCCGCCGTCGGGGCCAGCCGTGACCGCGGCGGACTTGGGCTGGGCCGGCGAGCCGCCATGGCCCAACCGTGACCACACCGGACTTAGGCTGGGCGGGTGGCCGAACTCGCCCAAGTCAACGTCGCCGTGCCGCGGGCGCCGCTCGACGACCCCGTGATGGCCGGCTTCGCGAACGCCTTCGGTGTCGTCGCGCGGCTCGCCGATGCCGCGCCCGGCTTCGTCTGGCGGCTCGGTGCCGAGTCGGGGCACGCCGTCCTCGCCACCACCCGCGGGGTCGAAGTCGTCGTCAACGTGTCGGTGTGGCGCGACTACCGCAGCCTGCACGAGTTCGTCTACCGCAGCGCGCACGGGCGGTTCCTCCTGCGCCGGCGCGACTGGTTCGCGCCGGCGCCGCCGCCCGCCACCGCCCTGTGGTGGGTGGCCGGTGGCCGGCGGCCCACCGTCGGCCAGGCCCTGGCGCGGCTGGGATTCCTCCGGGAGCACGGACCCTCGCCCCAGGCGTTCACGCCGGTGCGCCGGTTCACCTCGGACGGCCGCCGGAGCCGGTAATCGGTCGCCGCCGGGCGGTCCGTCTGGCACCATCGGACCGGTGAGCCCGGTCGAGATCGCCTGCGACGAGTCGGGCTCCGAGGGGGAGAACCTCGTCGGCGGCGAAACGGACGTCTTCGCCCACGCGGGCGTCCGGCTGACCCCGGAAGCCGCGCGTGCCTGCGTGGCCGAAATCCGGGCCCGGATCGGCTCGCCCGCCGAGGAGTACAAGGCCAACCACCTGCTGCGCGCCAAGCACCGCCCGGTGCTCGAGTGGCTGCTCGACCCCGGCGGCCCCCTCGCCGGCCGCGGGCACGTGCACCTGACCGACAAGACGTTCTTCGCCGTGCGGGCCGCCGTCACGCTGCTGGCCGAAGACGGCACCGACGCGATGGCGCGCACCCTCCACCGCGCCGGGCCGGCGGCGTTCGGCGCCGAGCGGTGGGCGTACTTCCTGGCCGCGTTCACCAGCGTGCTGCGGCTGCGGCCGCGGCGCGGGGTGACGACGTCGCCCGCGGAGTTCTTCGCGCTGGCCGGCGAGCTCGCCGAGGTCCCCGGCGAGGCGGGCGAAATCCTCGGCCACCTCAAGGACGGCGGCGAACGCGTCGCCGGCTACCGCGCCCGGCTGGCGACCGACCCCGGCCTGGTCCCGGTGCTCGATCCGCTGGTGCCCGCGGTGATCCACACCGTCCGGCACTTCAGCGCGAACGGCACGCCGGTCGTCCTGGTCCACGACGAGCAGCTGGCCCTTACCGGCGAGCGCGTGCTGCAGCTCAAGGCCACGCTCGGCCATCGGCTGGCCGGCGTCCGGTTCGTCGACTCGCGTTCCGACGCCCGCGTGCAGGTCGCCGACTTCCTCGCCGGCGTCGCCCGCCGGATCGCCTCCGACGCGCTCAACGGGCGCGGCGACCCGCGGCTGTCCACGCTGCTGGAGTCCTTTGTGGACGCGGAATCCGTGTGGAACGCGCTCAGCAGTTGACGATCTGCGTCGGCGGCGTCGTGTGGTCGAGCCGCTTGACGTACGCGCCGCCGCTGCGGTGGGCGCAGGCCGCGTCCTTCGTGCTGAACGGTCCACTGTAGACGGCGTAGACGTCGGCGCCGTCCACCTGCTGCCGCAGCGAGCCGCAGCCCGTGCTCGGCGCGTGCAGGTACCCCGCGCCCGGGTGGGCGTCGAGGAACCGCTGGACGTCGGCGCGGTAGCCGGCCGGGGTGACGGCCGAACCGAGGATCACGACGAACGAGCCGTCGCACGCCGGGGTCGTCATGGCCGTCGCCAGGCCGAGGTCCGCGCCGCTCGCGACCCGGGTGGCGACGGACGTCCGGACGCTCACCTGGGTGGTGGTGACCGGCGGCGACGCGGGCGGTACCGAGCCGGAAGCGGCCGGCGACGACGGCTTGAGGACGGTGAACCACCCGACGACGGCCGCGAGCGCGAGCACGGCCACCCCGGCGACCAGCCACGGGGCCTTCCGCGGCCGCCCCGGCTCCGGGACCGGCGTCGTCCGGGTCGCCTGCCGGGCCGGGGGAGTGAGGGGGTGGCCGGGGGCGGTACCGCCGAGTGCGGCCCGGGCGGCGGCCGCCAGTTCCGTCACGCTGCCGAAACGCCCGGCAGGGTCCTTCGCCATGCCCCGCGCGATCACCGCGTCGAACGCGGCGGGCAGCCCGGGCCGCAGCGCGCTCGGCAGCGGCGGCAGCTGGTGCAGGTGCGCGCCGATCAGCGCCGCGGTCGTCGTCGCCGCGAACGGCTTGCTGCCGGTCAGGCACTGGTGCAGCACGCAGGCGAGCGAGTAGACGTCGACGCGGTGGTCGGCAGGGGCGTCGGTGAAGCGCTCGGGCGCCATGTAGTCGAGGGTGCCGACGGCCCCGCCGGTCGCGGTGATCCCGGTGCCGGGCCCGGCCGCGCGGGCGATGCCGAAGTCGACGAGGTAGGCGAACCCGGTCGCGCCGACCAGCACGTTCGACGGCTTGACGTCCCGGTGCACCAGGCCTTCGGCGTGCGCGGCCGCCAGCGCCTGCGCGACCTGCCCGACGACGTCGACCGCTTGGGCCGGCGCGAGCGCGCCGCCGCGGGTCAGCCGGGTGCCGAGGTCGTCGCCGTCGACCAGGCGCATGTCGAGGTAGAGGCGCCCGTCGAGCTCGCCGTAGGCGTGGATCGGGATCACGTGCGGCTCGCGCAGCCGCGCGACCGCGTGCGCCTCCCGCCGGAACCGCTCCCGGAAGTCGCGGTCGGCCGCGAACGCCGGGGCCAGCAGCTTCAGGGCCACGACGCGGTCGTGGCGGGAGTCGTAGGCGCGCAGGACCTCGCCCATGCCACCGCGTGCGATCAAGGACTCGACGCGGTACGGGCCGAACTGCCAGCTCACACGCACCCTTTCCGCAAGGCACCCTGACACCGGGAAGTCTGCTTCGGACGGCGTTGCGTTACAGCCGATCATCGGATCGGCAAGCACCTCCCGGGCCCACGTACCCTGGCGTGGTGCGGACCCGCCCCACCTTGACCTGGACGTCCCCGGACGCGCCGTTGCCCCGGACCTCGAGCCTCGACGAGGTCGCCGACGTCGTGGCGCGGGGGAGCGTCGCCGTGCTCAGCGGGGCCGGGCTGTCGACGGAGTCCGGGATCCCCGACTACCGCGGCGAGTCCGGCAGCCTGCGCCGGCACACGCCGATGACCTACGACGAGTTCGTCACCAGCGCCGAGGGGCGGCAGCGGTACTGGGCGCGCAGCCACCTCGGCTGGCGCACCATCGCCCGCGCCGACCCGAACGACGGCCACCGCGCGGTCGCCGCCCTGCGCGACGGCGGGTACCTCGGCGGCGTCATCACGCAGAACGTCGACGGCCTGCACCAGGCGGCGGGCACCGCGGACGCCGTCGAGCTGCACGGCAGCCTCGACCGGGTGATCTGCCTGGACTGCCGCCGCACCAGCCCGCGCGCCGAGCTGGACCGGCGGCTGCGGGCGGCGAACCCGGACTTCGGCGGGGCGGCCACCCGGATCAACCCGGACGGCGACGTCGAGCTGCCCGAGGACGTCGTGCGCCGGTTCACGCCGGTGCCGTGCGCCTCGTGCGACGGCGTGCTCAAGCCGGACGTCGTGTTCTTCGGCGAGAACGTGCCGCGGCCCCGCGTCGAGCAGTGCTACCGGCTGGTCGACGAAGCCGGCGCGCTGCTGGTGCTGGGCTCGTCCCTGACGGTGATGTCGGGGCTGCGGTTCGTCCGCCACGCGGCGGCCGCGGGCAAGCCCGTGGTGATCGTCAACCGCGGCGAGACCCGCGGCGACCGCTACGCCTCGGTGCGCGTCGACCTGCCGCTGGGCCGGGCGCTCACCGAGCTGGCGGCGCGGCTGGGGTGCTCGCCCGGCGAGGATCGCGGCCGAAGCGCGTGAGCAGCCGATCCTGCCGGGACGCGCCGGGCGCGGCCGCCGGTGGGTCGGCGAAGACGCGGGAGTTCAGCGCCAGCCCGGCGAAGATGTCGTCGTAGCTCTCGTCGATCCACGCGACGAGGCCGGGGTCGAGGGTCTCGTCGGCGCCGAGGGCGCGGGCGAGGTCCCAGGTGTGCACGGTGCTGTCGGCGGTCCGGACGGCCAGTGCGCGCCGCCCGGTCAGCTTGCCCAGGGGGTAGTCGACGACCCGGTCCAGCGCGCCGTCTTCGGCGAAGGCCTCGGCGCAGGCCCGCACCGACTCGGTGTACGCGGTCACGGGGTCGTCGCCGAGGGCGTCGGCGGCGCGGGCGGCCAGGAACTCCTCGCGGGTGGCACCGCGCAGCAGCCCGACGTAGTTCAGGTTGCCCCGGGTCATGTGGTTCACCAGCGCCCGGACGTCCCATTCGGTGCACGGCGTCGGCGCGTGCCAGCCGCCGGGCGGGATCGCGCGGACGTGCCGTTCGAAACCGTTGGCGGCAAGGAGGAAGCGATCGAGGAGCATGCCGCCAGTCTGGCCCGGGGCCGGCCGCGGCGCAGGCGGGTTTCGGACGCCGTGGACGAGCCGGCCCGGGCGGGCTGGGGGAAACGCGCCCGGGGCCGGCTCTGCGACGGACCTGCACAGCCGGTCGTTGCCTGCAAGACGTCGCCGCCGCTCCGGGCGTTACACCGGCTGCAACCCCGTCCACGACCAGCGCGGCACCGACAGCCCGCCGGGCACTTCCCCGGCCGGCCCGGGGTAGGTGAGGACCTCCGCCACCGCCCACTCCATGTAGGACCGCAGCGCGGCGCGGAACTCGGGGTCGGCGGGCAGTCCGGCGTCGTCCGCGGCCCGGACGAAGCAGTCGACGAACCGGCGGCCGAGGTCGCTCATGTCGCCGTTGCCCGCGTGCATCCGCAGCACCGCCGAATGGTCGCCGCACTCCGCCGAGAACCGCGGCGGGCCGCCCATGACCTCGGCCCAGTACCAGGCCAGCCGTTCCACGTGCCGCGGGTGCTGCCCCGGGTGCGAGAACGGGTGGTTCAGCTCCGGGTCGGCCAGGCAGCGCTCGTGGTGGGCGGCGGCCAGCGCGAGGAACGCGGGGTCGCCGCCGGCGAAGTCGTACAACGTCGGACGCACCCGCCGAGCCTGGCACGCCCGGCCGCCGGACGCCAGGTGCGTCAGCGCGCCGCCGCGGCCGCGCGCTCGGCGGCCGGGGTGACCCCCCCGAACTTCGCCACCGCCCGCTCGACGTCTTCGGCCACGAGGTCGTGGTTCAGCGCGCCGGCGGCGGCCGCGCCCTGGGCCGCGGCGATGATCACCGTCGCCCGCGCGTCGACGACGTTGCCCGCCGCCCACACACCCGGCACGTTCGTCCCGCCCATCGCGTCGGTGGAGCCTTCTTCGTAGCCGAGCCCGCGCAGCAGCTCGTCGTGCGGCACGGTCCGGGTGCGGATGAACAGCGCCACCCGCGGCACGAACCGCGCGCCCAGCTCGACCCCGGTGAGGTGCCCGTCTTCGCGCCGCAGCGCCGTGACGGTCCCGTCGACGACCCGGATGCCCCGGGCGTCGAGCCGGGTGCGGTCCTCTTCGGACAGTGGCGTGGTGTGCGGGAAGTACACGACGTCCGGCGACCACTGGCGCACCAGCAGTGCGTGCTCGACGCTCGTCGGCTCGGTGCCGAGGACGCCGAGCGGCCGGTCGCGGACTTCGTAGCCGTGGCAGTACGGGCAGGTGACCGCGTCGGTGCCCCAGCTTTCGCGCAGGCCGGGGAGGTCGGGCAGGTCGTCGTGGACGCCGGTGGCGACCAGGACGCGCCGGGCGGTCAGCTCCCGGCCGCTCGCCAGCTCGGCCGTGAAGCCCGCTTCGAGCCGGGTCACCCGGTCGTCGAGGACCTCGACGCCGTAGCCGGCGAGCTCCTCGCGGCCGATCTCGAGCAGTTCGGACGGCGGCAGGCCGTCGCGGGACAGGAACCCGTGCATGTGCTGGGCGGGAGCGTTGCGCGGCGAGCCGCCGTCGACGACCGCGACGCGCCGCCGCGCCCGGCCCAGCATCAGAGCGGCGCTCAGACCCGCCGCGCCGCCACCCACCACCAGGACGTCATAGCTGTTTTCGGTCATGCCGCCACCCTGGGCCCGGCTTCGCGAATCCGACAACAAATGTTGCCGTTTCCGCAACGAGCGCGTTTCCTGGAGGGATGACCGACGCGATCACCCAGGCCCTGTCCGAGGTCGGCCCGCGCCTCAAGCGGGTCCGCACGCAGCGGCGGGTCACGCTCGCCGACCTCTCGGCCGCGACGGGCATCTCGAAGAGCACGCTGTCCCGGCTGGAGTCCGGGCAGCGCAAGCCGAGCCTCGAGCTGCTCCTGCCGATCGCGCAGGCCCACCAGGTGCCCCTCGACGAGCTGGTCGGCGCCCCGGAGGTCGGCGACCCGCGGGTCCGGCTGACCGCCCGCCGCCTGCCGCGCAGCAACGGCGCGACGATGACGGTCCTGCCGCTGACCCGCCAGCCCGGCGCGCCCCAGGCGTTCAAGATGATCCTGGAACCGGAGACCGGCGAGCCCGACCCGCAGGTCCACGAGGGCTACGAGTGGCTCTACGTCCTGTCGGGCCGGCTGCGCCTGATCCTGGCCGACCGTGACCTGACGCTGGGCCCGGGCGAGGCGGCGGAGTTCGACACGCGGCTGCCGCACTGGTTCGGCGCGGTCGGGCGCCCGGCGGAGATCCTCAGCCTGTTCGGCAAGCAGGGCGAGCGGCTCCACCTGCGGGCCAAGTCCCGTTAGGCCAGTTCTGCCGGCAGGTCGAAGCCCGCGTACATCTTCGGGTCGAGGAAGCCGGTGATCTCGGCGATGCGGTCGCCGCGCAGGGTCAGCACGTTGACGCAGCCGATGCGGAAGACGCCGTCCGGCCGGCGCTGGTAGCAGGCGAACGCGAGCTGGCCCGCGGCCCGGACCGGCACCAGCCGCCACGGCGTGGCGAACACGCTGCCGGTGAGGAAGCGGGCGACGTCGTCGCGGCCGTCGAACCAGGCGGGCAGCGGCGGCATCGTGAAGCGGGCGTCCTCGGCGAGCAGGTCCAGCAGCGCCGGGACGTCCGCGCGTTCCCACGCCGCGACGAAGTCCGCCACCAGCGCGCGTTCCGCGTCCTCGCCCAGTGCGCGCAGCGTCGCCTGCTGGCTCCGCGACGGCGCGTGCTCGTCGAGGGTCTTGCGCGCCCGCTGCAACGCGCTGTTGACCGAAGCGACCGACGTGCCGAGCGCGTCGGCGACCTCCGCGGCCGAGAATGCGAGCACCTCGCGCAGGATCAGCACGGCCCGCTGGGTGCCGGGCAGGTGCTGCAGCGCCGCGACGAACGCCAGCTCGACGCTTTCGCGCAGCTCGAAGCGGCGTTGCGGGTCCCAGTCGTCCTCGGGGTAGGGCTCGACGAACGCCTCGCCGTCGACCGGGTCGGCGAGCGGGTCGCCGGGGTTCGCGGCGGGGTGGAAGTCGCGCGGCAGCAGGCGTTTCGGGCGCTGCTTGATCAGCCGCAGGCACGCGTTCGTGGCGATCCGGTAGAGCCACGCGCGCACCGAGCTGCGCCCCTCGAACCCGGCCAGCCCGCGCCACGCGCCGAGCAGGGCCTCCTGCAGCGCGTCTTCGGCGTCGTGGAGGGCGCCCAGCATCCGGTAGCAGTGGGCGCGCAGCTCGCTCTGGTAGGGCCGCACGAGCCGGTCGAACGCGCCGCGATCCGCGCGCCGCGCCGCTTCGAGGAGGTCGGCTTCGGTGTCCATGCGCGCATCCTGCCCGATGGTCAGCCGAGTTCGCGCTGCATGAGGACGGTGTCGAGCCACCGGTCGTGCTTGAACCCGACGCGGCGCAGGACGCCGGCGTCGGTGAAGCCGGCGGCGCGGTGCAGGTTCCGCGACGCCGGGTTGCCGGAGTCGACGACGACCGCGATCGCCTGCCGCGCCCCGGCTTTCGCGCACCGTTCGAGCAGCTCGTCCAGCAGCCGGCGGCCGTGTCCGCGCCCGGCGGCTTCGGGAGCGAGGTAGATCGTGGTCTCCACCGTGTGCCGGTACGCGGGCTTCGGCCGCCACGGCGCGGCGTACGCGAAGCCGTCGACCTTCGTCCCGCGCAGGACGAGGAACGGCAGTTCGCCGATCTTGGCGCGCCAGTGGTCCGGGGTCGGCGGCGTGGTCTCGAACGTGAAGACCGAATCGGTGACGTAGGGCGCGAAGACCGCCGCGATGCCTTCGGCGTCGGCCTCGACGGCTTCCTCTATAGTGGACATAGTGGGTATTATAGGGGAATGATCGATCCGGGTGCCCTCGGCCGCCGCCTGCACGACCTGCGGGCCGACCGCGGCTTGGCGCTGAGCGCGCTGGCCGCGCGGGCGGCGGTGAGCGTGAGCATGCTGTCGGCGATCGAGCGCGGCGAGAAGACCCCGACGGTGGTGGTGCTGTCCCGCATCGCCGACGGTCTGGGGCTGTCGTTGTCGCGGCTGCTGGCCGACCTGGAGTCGGACCGGGTGATCGTCCGCCGCGCGGCGGAGCAGGACCACGTCGCGGAGCCGGGCGGCTGGCACCGCACGGTCCTGACGCCGGTGGTGCCCGGGGTGAACTTCGAATGGATCCGGACCACGTTGCCGCCGGGGTGCGACGCGGGCAGTTTTCCGGCCTACGCGGCGGGTTCGCACGAGTTCGTCGCGGTCGAGTCGGGGACGTTGTGGCTGGGCGTCGGCTCGGCCGAGTACGTCCTGGCGGCGGGGGATTCGGTCTACTTCCCGGCGGACGAGACGCATTCGTACGCCAACCGCGGCGCGGAGCCGTGTTCCTACCACGTCGCGGCGCTGGTGATGCGCTCGCGCTTGACTCGTCCGATCACTTCCTCCTAGCCTGATTTCGCGCATTCCCGATCCGCCGTCGGAGCACCGCGTGGTGTTTCCGTCGTGGCTAGGAAAGGGAGCATTTCGTGAGCAGACCGTTGAGCCGTCGTCGGGCAGTCACCTGGGGAGCGGCGGCGGGCGCCGCGCTGCCATTCATCGGATCTCCGTCCGCCAGCGCGCAGGAACTGGCCGCGGACGGCCGCGTCTTCGACGTCACGAAGTGCGGCGCCAAGGGCGACGGGCGCACGATCGACACCGCCGCGATCAACCGGGCGATCGACGCGGCCGCGACGCGCGGCGGGACCGTGTACTTCCCGGCCGGGACGTACGCCAGCTATTCGATCCACCTCAAGAGCAACGTGGCGCTGTACCTGGCGGCGAACGCGACGATCCTCGCGGCGACACCGGCCGGCGGCAAGGGGTACGACCCCGCCGAGCCGGGCGCGGGCAACCCGTACCAGGACTTCGGGCACAGCCACTGGCACAACAGCCTGATCTGGGGCGAAAACCTGGAGAACGTCACCATCGAGGGGCCAGGCAAGATCGACGGCAAGGGCCTCGTCGCCGGCGGCAGCGCGGAGTCCGCGCCGCTCAACGGCAACAAGGCGATCGCGCTCAAGCTGTGCCGCAACGTCGCGATCCGCGACATCACGATCGTCAACGGCGGGCACTTCGGCATCCTGCCGACCGGCGTCGACAACTTCCGCATCGACGGTCTCGTGATCGACACCAACCGCGACGGCATCAACATCGACTGCTGCAAGAACGTCCGGATCGCGAACACGACGGTGAACTCGCCGAACGACGACGCGATCGTGCTGAAGAGCACGTACGCGCTGAACCAGGTGCGCGACACCGAAAACGTGACGATCGACAACTGCTTCGTCAGCGGCTACGACCTGGGGACGCTGGTCGACGGGACGTTCAAGACGGCGTCGTCGTACGGGCGGACCGGCCGCGTCAAGTTCGGCACGGAGTCCAACGGCGGGTTCCGCAACATCGCGATTTCGAACGTGGTCTTCGAGCACTGCCGCGGCCTGGCGCTGGAGACGGTCGACGGCGGGTGGCTGGAGGACGTGACGATCGCCAACCTGACGATGCGCAACGTCCAGATGCCGCTGTTCCTGAGGCTGGGCGCGCGGATGCGCGGGCCGGCGGGCATTCCGGTCGGCTTCCTGCGCCGGGTGAGCATCAGCGACGTGACGACGTTCGCCGCGGACCCCCGGTATCCGTCGTGCCTCGCGGGGATCCCGGGCCACCCGATCGAGGACGTGAAGCTGAGCAACATCCGCCACCACCTGGCGGGCGGCCTGACCCCGGGCGACGCGGTCCAGAACCCACCGGAGCTGGAGACGGCCTACCCGGAACCGTCGATGTTCGGAACGCTGCCGGCGTACGGGTTCTTCGTCCGGCACGCGAGGGGGATCAGTCTGGACAATGTGGACGTCCGGTTCGGAGCAACGGACACGCGACCGGCCTTCGTGGCGCGCGACGTGGCCGACCTGGACGTGCACCACTGCCGAGCGGACAAAGTGGACGGAGTGCCGACGTTCGTCCTGGACGCCGTGGACGACTTCCGGGTGAGCGACGGGCGTCCGGTCCCGGAGGCGAGCGTGGCGCACGCGGACCATCAGGAGTTGTAGGTCCGTCCGGCCGGGTCCCGGCGCCGCCGCGGGACCCGGCCGGCTTACTTCCCGGTGTCCGCGCCGTCCTCAGCGGCCGCGGAGGTCGGGCCGGGCCAAGCCCACGCCCGCCAAGACGATCAACGCCACCGCCGCCACCGCGACGATCACCTCCAGGACCGGCACCCGCGCCGCCGCGGTTGTCAACGTGATGATGCTCGACACCAGCAACAACACGCCCGCCGCCAAGCTGATCCAGCACAGCGGGGCCGTTCTCGGGATCACGTGCCAACGGTTCTGCTCGGCCATCGCGCCTCCTCGTTCGGTTGACTTCCCGAATTTGCCCCGATCGGAGGACGATCAAACCGGCACGGAGTTGTCGCGATCCTGCCAGCACCCGCCCGGTGACGGCGGTCTACTGAATCTCATGATCACCTCTTCGCCTCGCCGGTGGCCCGCCGTCGCGGCCGTCACCGTCGGGATCTTCGCCATCGTCACCACCGAGATCCTGCCGATCGGCCTGCTGACCCCGATCGCCGGCGACTTCGGCCTCGCGGTCGGGACGGCCGGCTGGACCATGACCGTTCCCGGGCTCGTCGCCGCCGTCGCCGCGCCGGTCGTCACCGTCGGCACCGGGCGGCTCGACCGGCGCACCATGCTGGCCGGGCTGATGCTGCTGCTCGCGGCCGCCGGGTTCCTCGCCGCGGCCGCGCCCACCTTCGCGGTCCTGCTCGCCGCCCGGTTCCTCGTCGGGCTCGTCATCGGCGGCTTCTGGTCGATCGGTTCGGGCCTGGCGCCCCGGCTCGTCGGGACGGCCGCCGCCGGCCGGGCGACCTCCGTGGTCTTCTCCGCGGTGCCGCTCGGCTCGGTGCTCGGCGTGCCGCTGGGCACCCTCGTCGGCCAGCTCGCCGGGTGGCGGACGGCCTTCCTCGCGCTCGGCCTGCTCGCACTCGGGACCGCCGCCGCCCTCTGGTTCGTGACACCGTCCCTGCCCGCGACCGAAGCGACCCGCGTGACCGTCCTGAAAGGACTGATGACCCGCTGCGGAGTCCGAAGTGGACTCCTGGTGACCTTCCTCGTCGTGCTGGCCCACTTCGGCACCTACACCTACATCACGCCGCTGCTGCGCGACGTCGTCCGCCCGGAGGTGCTGAGCGGCTATCTCCTCGTCTACGGCGCCGCCGGGATCGCGGGCACCTTCCTGGCGGGCCTGCGCAAGCTGAACTTCACCGCCGCGGCCGTCCTCATCGCCCTGGCGACCGTTCTCCTGCCGCACGCCGGCCCGGTCGGCGCGCTCGCGCTGCTCGTGGTGTGGGGCGTCGCCTACGGGGCCGTGCCGGTCTGCTCCCAGGCCTGGTTCGCCCGCGCGGCGCCGGACGCCCCGGAGGCGGCGACCGTCCTGTTCACCGCGTCCTTCCAGGCGACGATCTCCCTCGGCGCGCTGGCCGGCGGCTTCGTGGCCGACGCGGTTTCCGTGCCGGCCGTCATGACCGGCGGCGGTGTCGTGGCCCTCGCCGCGGCGGCGGTGGTTCGGGGAGCGCGACGCACGGGTGCCGCGGCTCGCGGCGCCCGGGCGACCTCGAGCAGCCCGGCCGGATCCGCCGTCAAGTCCGGCTCGACCGAGTAGGCGATGCCGAGCGCCGGGCCCCTACGACCAGTCTCGACGTTCCGCTGGCCGGAACACAATGCTGTCCTGCCCGCCCGCCCCGGTGCGACCGTCGACGGCATGGCTCCCGTGAAAGCGGCGATCGTCGGCCCCGGCAACATCGGCACCGATTTGCTGGCGAAGCTGCGACGCAGTGAAGTGATCGAAGTCGGCTACGTGGTCGGCGTGGTCGAGTCCGACGGGCTCGAACGCGCCCGCGCGCAAGGGATCGAGGCCTCCGCCGAGGGCGTCGACTGGCTGCTGCGCCAGGATCCCCTGCCGGAGCTGGTGTTCGAGGCGACGTCGGCGAAGGCGCACGCCGCCAACGCCCCGCGCTACGAAGAAGCCGGCATCCAGGCGATCGACCTCACCCCGGCGCACCTCGGCCCGATGGTGTGCCCGCCGGTGAACCTCGGCGCGCACCTCGACGCGCCGAACGTCTCGATGATCACCTGCGGCGGCCAGGCCACGATTCCCATGGTGCACGCGGTTTCCCGCGTGACGCCGGTGCCGTACGCGGAGATCGTCGCGTCGGTGGCGTCGCGCGGTGCCGGGCCGGGCACCCGCGCGAACATCGACGAGTTCACCCGCACGACGTCCAGCGCGGTCGCCGAAGTCGGCGGCGCCGGACGCGGCAAGGCGATCATCATCCTCAACCCGGTCGAGCCGCCGATGATCATGCGGGACACCGTGTTCTGCGCGATCGGTGCCGACGCCGACCGCGACGCGATCACCGCGTCCATCCACGAAATGGCCGAAGAAGTCCGGAAGTACGTCCCCGGCTACACACTGCGCGCCGACCCGCAGTTCGACGACGCGCGCGAAGAGTGGGACGGCAACGCGCGGGTCGGGATCTTCCTCGAGGTCCGCGGCAACGGCGACTACCTGCCGGAGTACGCCGGGAACCTCGACATCATGACCGCCGCGGCCGCCCGCGTCGGCGAACTCATGGCGCGCGCGAAGCAGGAGGTGCCGGCATGAGTGAGCTTGCGAACGAATCGATGCACACCGGCCGTCCGGCACTGAAGCACGACGTCCGGATCGTCGACACGACCCTGCGCGACGGCAGCCACGCGATGGCCCACCGCTTCACCGAGCAGCAGGTGCGCGACACCGTGCGCGCGCTGGACCGCGCCGGCGTGGAAGTGATCGAGGTGACCCACGGCGACGGCCTCGGCGGCTCGTCGTTCACCTACGGCTTCTCCGCCGTCGACGAGCTGAAACTGATCTCGGCGGCCCGCGAAGAGGCGAAGCAGGCGAAGATCGCCGTGCTGCTCGTGCCGGGGATCGGGACGGCGGAAGACCTCCGGCGCGCGTTCGACGCGGGCGCGGAGATGGTCCGCGTGGCGACGCACTGCACGGAGGCCGACGTCTCGCCGCAGCACTTCGGCCTGGCGCGCGAACTCGGCATGGAGACCGCCGGGTTCCTGATGATGGCGCACCGGACGCCGCCGGAGGACCTCGCGAAGCAGGCGCGGATCATGGTCGACGCGGGCTGCCAGGCGGCGTACGTGACGGACTCGGCGGGCGCGCTGCTGATGCACGAAGCCCGCGCGCGGTTCGAGGCGCTCGTCGCCGAGGTCGGCGACGCGGCGTGGGTCGGCTACCACGGCCACCAGAACCTGAGCCTCGGCGTCGCGAACTCGGTCCTGGCGTACGAGGCCGGGGTCCGCTACATCGACGGGTCGCTCTGCGCGCTCGGCGCGGGCGCCGGGAATTCGCCGACGGAGGTGCTCGCGGCGGTGTTCGACCGCCTGGACATCGACACGGGCCTCGACGTCGGCGGCCTGCTGGACGCGGCCGAGGAGGTCGTCCGCCCGTACCTGAACCGCTGGCCGAAGATGGACCGCAACGCGATCGTCCAGGGCTGGGCCGGCGTGTACTCGAGCTTCCTGCTGCACGCGGAACGCGCGGCGGAGCGCTACGGCGTCCCGGCGCAGGCGATCCTGCGCCGCTGCGGCGAGCTCGCCCTCGTCGGCGGCCAGGAAGACATGATCATCGACGTCGCGGTGACGCTGGCCGCCGAGGGCTAAGCCGCGAACCGGGCCAGCGCCGCGAGCTTCCACCCGCGCTTGACGTCGCTGGCCCGGTGCCCGGACCGGTCGTCCACGAGCAGCCGCGCGCCCGGCCACGCCTCGGCCAGCTCGAACGCCGTCGTCACCGGGCAGCTCAGGTCGAGGCGGCCGTGGATCAGCACGCCCGGGATGCCGGCGAGGCGCCCGGCGTCGCGGATCACCGCGCCTTCCTCGAGCCAGCCCGCGTTCGCGTAGTAGTGCGTCGTGAGGCGGACGAACGCCAGCGCGGCCTCGTCCACCGGCGCGTCGCTCACCGGCGGCGCGCCGGGTTCGAGGGACAGCACCACCTCTTCCCACCGGCACCACGCGGCCGCCGCGCGCCGGCGGACCGCCGGGTCGGGGTCGGCCATCAGCCGCGCGTACGCGGCGACGTCGTCGTCGGCGCCCAGCGTGAAGCGTGCCCATTCCTCGGGGAAGAACCGCCGCAGGCCGCGGTAGAGCCAGTCGATCTCGCAGCGGCGCGTGGTGCTGATCGCGCTCACGACGATCTCGGTGACCCGCTCCGGGAAGCGTTCGGCGTACACCAGCGCCAGGGTCGTTCCCCACGATCCGCCGGTCACCAGCCAGCGCTCGATGCCGAGGTGCTCGCGCAGCCGCTCGAGGTCGGCGACGAGGTGGCCGGTCGTGTTGTCCCGCACGGAATCGAGGGCGTGCGGCGTGCTCCGGCCGCAGCCGCGCTGGTCGAGCAGCACCACCCGGTAGCGCGCCGGGTCGAACATCCGCCGCATGCCCGGCGTGCTGCCCTGGCCGGGGCCGCCGTGCAGCACGACCGCGGGCTTGCCGGCCGGGTTCCCGCTGGTCTCCCAGTAGATCCGGTGCCCGTCGCCGACGTCGAGGAAGCCCTGGTCGTAGGGCTCGATCGGCGGGTACAGCTCGGCCATGGCGGATGTCCTCTTTCGGTCAACGGCCGGAACCGCCCGTTCCCGGCGACCCGCGGCGGGCGGCAGACTCGGTCCCGGCCGGTGATCTTTCCGGTCCCCGCCCACTTTTTCGAGGGGATTTCGATGAAACGCAGGATCTTCGCCGCGGCCGTGGCCTGCGCGGCCACGGCCGCGGGGCTGCTCGGCGCGGCCCCGGCCGCCCAGGCGGCGACGTCGGTGACGTTCGCCCCGCGCACGGTGACCCAGCCGCACGACAACCAGTACGTCGCCCCGCTGGGCTCGGTGCAGCTGACGATGACGGCCACCCAGACCGCGTACGTCTATTCGACCTTGCGGGTCAACAACGCGTCGAACACGACGCTGATCGACAACGAGGTCCGCTGCTCGAGCACGAGCGGCTGGAGCAAGAACGAGGTGCTCGGGCAGAACGTCATCATCGCGAGCGCCACCGGCACCCCGGCGTCGCTGCGGGACATCAACGTCACGACGCGGTTCCTCGTCCACCCGGGCGCGGCGGGCACCGTCACGTGCACGACGTACCTGCGCAGCGCGAACCTCGGGCTGGGCAACTCGACCGTGAGCCTGGTCGGCGGCGAGCTGAAGTTCGCGGACACCAGCGTCGCGAACACGACCGCCGGCACGCCGCCGCAGGCCGACGACGGCGACACGCCTCCCGGCCGCGTCATCGGCCTCAGCTCGGCGGCCCCGACCGTGCGCGAGCCGGCCTCGGAGATCTTCGAGATGGCGCCGGTGACCGGGCTGAGCGTGTTCGGCGACATGGAACTGATGGCGTGCTACCCCGAGCCGAAGGACGGCTGCCCGCTGAACAGCATGACCGCCCGGGTGACCCTGTTCGTCAACCAGTGGAAGGCCGACGGCACGCTGTGCAAGTCGGACGCCTCGTCGAGCGTGACGGCACTGGTCCGCCGCGACGTCCACCACTACGTCGTCCCGCTGAACACGCACTTCACGGCGGCGACGGGCAACGGCTGTGTGCCGAAGTTCAACTTCTACGTCAAGACCGACTGGGTGAGCGGCTCGACGGGCGCGGTCCAGATGGCGTCGGGCGGTCTGCCCGACGCGACCGGTTCGACGGTGAAGCACTACGACGCGATGAGTCACGCCTTCGCGGTCGCTTACTGAAGGTGAAGGGGCGCGCCGGTTTCCCGGCGCGCCCTTTCCCGTGTCAGGCGGGTTCCCCGAACCAGCGGTGCAGGGAGTCCGCCAGACCGGTCGTCGTGCCGTCTTCGCGGGCCCAGGCGATGTAGCCGTCCGGCCGGATCAGCACGGCCGTCAGTGCCGGGTCGCTGACGCACTTCGCGGTCAGCGTGGTGACGTCGCGGGCCCAGCCGCTCGCCGTTTCGCGCAGCTCGGCGTTCTCGGCCAGGTCGAGCAGGAGCGCCTTGCCGTCCTGGAGGTGCTCGCCCGCCCGGGTGCCGTCGGCGAACGCGAAGTCGGGCGCGCCGCGGCCGGTGAGGTCGTGCTCGCCGTCGATCGCGTACCGGTGCAGGACCCCGGAGAGCTTCTTGGCCAGGTAGGTCGCCCCGTCGTCGGTGAGGAGCAGGTCGGTGACGACCTGGCGCAGCGCCTTCGTCCGGACGTCGCTGCGCATGAGCGCGACCTGCGCTCGGGTCCACTCGAGGACCCACTCGCCGATCGGGTGCCGTTCGGCCGTGTAGGTGTCGAGCAGGCCGTCCGGCGCGGTGCCGTGGATGGTCGCGGCGAGCTTCCAGCCGAGGTTGACGGCGTCGCCGATGCCGAGGTTGAGCCCCTGCCCGCCGAAGGGGGAGTGGACGTGCGCGGCGTCGCCGGCCAGCAGCACGCGGCCCTTGCGGTAGGTGGTCGCCTGCCGCGCGTTGTCGGTGAACCGCGTCGCGCTGTGGACCTTGGTGACCCGGATGTCGGCGCCGGACACCCGCCGGAAGCTCTCTTCCAGCTCTTCGGCGGTGATCGGGGTGTGCCGGTCCTCGGGCGGGCCGTCGAATTCGACGGTCAGCATCCGGCCGGGCATCGGCCCGTGGACGTAGAGCCCGCCGTTGCCGTGCTGCCAGCCCGGGGGGAGCGCCTCGGCGCCGGTCAGCTCCGCGAGCGCCTGCCGTCCGGTGATGGCGGGATCGGTGCCCGGGAACTCGAACCCGGCGTGCTTGCGGACGAAGCTGCGCCCGCCGTCGGCCCCGACGAGCCAGCTCGCGCCGATCTCGGTCCCGTCGTCGAGCCGCACGGTCACGCCGTCGTCGCCCGCGTCGAACCCGGTCACCTCGACACCACGCCGGATCTCGGCACCCAGTTCGAGGGCGCGGGCGCCGAGGATCGCCTCGACGGCCTGCTGCTGGATCACGACCACCCGCGACGCCGGGCCGACGTCCCGGAAGGCGGGATCGTCGAAGTCGACGCCGTTCGAGGCGACCATGATCCCGGCGAAGTGCCCGACCGGCAGCGCGGGCTTCGGGCCGCCCCCGCCGCGTGATTCGAGGAACTTCTTGATCTGTTCGGCGTTCTGCCGCACGACCTCGTCCACCGCGGGCAGCAGGCCACGGCGGTAGAAGGCCTCGGCGGTCGTCAGGTTGACCGACCCGGCCTTGATCGTCAGGTCCGGCTCGCTCAGCCGCTCGACGACCAGCACGTCCACGTTCTTCAGCCGGAGTTCGCAGGCCAGCATCAGCCCGACCGGTCCGCCCCCGGAGATCACCACATCCCTGTCCATGGCTCCGATGATGCCGCGAAACTTTTACCGAGTCAAACTTTGTGTCCGGTCTATACTCTCGGCTCATGGCGGATCACGGACTGCGCGAGCGCAAGAAGCGGGCCACGCGCGAGCTGATCTCGAACGTGGCGACGGGCCTGTTCATCCAGCGCGGCTTCGAAGAGGTGACGGTGGCCGAGATAGCCGAGGCCGCGGGCGTCTCGAAGATGACGGTGTTCAACTACTTCCCGCGCAAGGAGGACCTGTTCCTCGACCGCCACGCGGACCGGCTGGCGGAGCTGACCGAGGTGGTCCGTTCCCGAGGAGCGGGGGTGTCGCCGGTGGCCGCGCTGCGCGCGCACCAGCACGCGCTGCTGGCTTCGGGGCATCCGCTGTCCGGCGCGATCACCGGCGGCCCCGGGTTCTGGTGGGTGCTGAACTCGAGCCCGGCGTTGATGGCCCGGTGGTACGAGCAGGAGCGGGAGATCGCTTCGGCGATCGCGGAGGTGTTGGCTTCGGAGACAGGGGAGGAGTTCCGGTCCCGGATGGTGGCGGGGCTGCTGACGACGGCGATCACGACGGTGTTTTCCCACGCCATGGGGCGGATCGTGGCCGGGGAGGACGCGGAGGTGGTCCGGCGGGAGCAGGTCGCGGTGATCGATCAGGCGTTTGACCTGGTGGAGCGAGGTGTGGGCGACTTCCCGGACCGATCGCGGTAGTCGGCTGGGCCGATCGGGCGGTGTTACCGGCGACCGCTTGAAGCCCCCCGCCGTCGCTGCTGGATGATCGGTACCCGCAACCGGATCCGGGGGAGACCAGGTGAGTATCGAGGCGGCACTCGTGGGATTGGGTGCGGCCGCGGTCCGCAGCGCCACCAAGCTCTGGCTGGGCGACAAGACGATCGCGGCGGCGGTCGGCGACAACGTGGTCGAGCAGCTGGCCGGCCGGCTCAACACCCACCTCACCCAGCGCAAGCTGCACCGGATGATCGAGCACTTCACCGACGCGGTCGCCGAGCGGCTCACCCCGATGATGGAGTTCGAATACCGCGATCTGCGGGAGAACGAGCGGCTGGCCGCGATCGAAGCCGTGCGCGCCACGTTCGAGCAGGCGGGACTGGACAACGACGACCTGTTCGCCGCCGACCTGGACGCTCGCCGGCTCGACCGGCACTTCCGCTCGAAGGTCCCCGACGCGACCCGCGACCTGTCCAGCGGGGCGACCACCCTCTACGGCCTGCTGCTGCGCGAGTGCTGCGGGTACGTCATCGAGATCGCGCGTGGCCTGCCGGTCTTCTCGCCCGACGCGCTCACCGAGATCCTCCGCCGCGAGACCGAGATCGTCGCGGGTATCCGGGATGTGCTGGGCCGGCTGCCGCAACGACGGCGGGCGACGGACTTCGGCTACGACTACCGCCAGCTGGTCGCGCGCACCCTGGACCACGTGCAGATGTTCGGCGCCACCTTGTCCGAGGCGAGCCGGCGGTACCCGCTGTCGGTCGCGTACCTGAGCCTCACCGCGGTGTCCGAGTCGGCCGGCGAAGAGGCCTTCGCGCCGAGCCGCCGGATCGAGGAGCTGCTCTCGCGGACGCGGCGGCTGTTCATCCGGGGCGAAGCGGGACTCGGCAAGACCACCCTGCTGCAGTGGATCGCGGTCCGCGGGGCGCGGTCGGACTTCCCCGCGCCGCTGACCGGGTGGAACGACCTGATCCCGTTCTTCATCCCGCTTCGCCGCTACGCCGAACGCGAGCTGCCGCCGCCGGAACGGTTCCTCGACGAGGTCGGCAGGCACATCGCCAGTGAGATGCCCAAAGGCTGGGTGCAGGAGCTGTTGCGGACCGGCCGGGCCATCGTGCTGGTCGACGGGGTGGACGAGCTCGTCGCCGAACGCCGGGGCGAGGCACGCTCGTGGCTGCGCCAGCTGGTGACCGCGTTCCCGGAGATGCGCTGCGTCGTGACCTCGCGGCCGAGCGCGGCACCGCCGGAGTGGTTGCGCGGCGAGGAGTTCACCGTCGCGGACCTGCAGCCGATGGTCCCCAGCGACGTGCGGGTCTTCGTCGACCGCTGGCACCAGGCCGTCCGCGCGCAGTGTCCGGACGAGACCGCCCGGCGCGAGCTGGACCGGTACGAGCGCGGGCTGCTCCGGCAACTCACCGGCCGGTACCACCTGCGGAAGCTCGCCGGATACCCGCTGCTCTGCGCGTTGCTCTGCGCGCTCCACCGGGACCGGCGCGGGGATCTTCCCGACAACCGCATGGAACTCTACGACGTTGCGTTGCAGATGCTGCTGGAACGGCGTGACGCCGAGCGCCGGGTCTCGACGCTGCCGGGCCTCAACCGCACGCGGAAGACGCTGCTGCTGTCGGACCTCGCCTATTGGTTCCTGCGCAACGACTTCACCGATGCGGCGGTGAGCCGGGCGATCGAGCAGCTCGGCCGGCGATTGCGCGGCATGCCGGAGGTCGGCGCCGACGCCGGCGCGGTGTACCGGCACCTCCTGGAGCGCACCGGCTTGCTGCGCGAGCCCGTCGACGGACGTGTCGACTTCGTGCACCGCACGTTCCAGGAGCACCTGGCGGCGCGCGCGGCCATTGTGGACACTGACGACGTCGGGACCCTCGTCGCCCACGGGCACCTGGACCAGTGGCACGAAGTGGTCGTCATGGCGGCCGGCCACGCCTCGCGCGCACAGCGGGAGGAGCTGCTGTCCGGGCTGGTGGACCGCGGTGACCGGGAAGGACAGCACCGGTACACGTTGCACCTGCTCGCGGTGGCCTGCCTGGAGACCTCGCCGGAGCTCGAACCGCGGCTGCACGGGGAGATCACCCGACGGGCGGCGGAACTCCTGCCGCCGAAGTCGTTGAGCGCGGCGCGGGCCTTCGCCTCCGCGGGGTTGTTCGTGCTGGACCTGCTCGCGGCAGCGGAGGTCCGGACAGCTCGGGAAGCCGCGGCCACGGTCCGGGCCGCGGCCGAGATCGGGGTGGACGAAGCGCTCCCGGTGATCTCCCGGTTCGCCGGCGACAAGCGCAAGAGCGTCCAGCACGAGCTGGTGACGGCGTGGCCGAGGTTCGACGCCGAGTCCTACGCGCGGCAGGTGCTCGCCGACCTGCAGATCTCCGCGCTGGAGGTGCACGACCCGGCGATGGCGCCGAGCCTCCGGCACCTGAAGCACGTCAAGGAACTGGAGTGCTCGGTGCCGCAGCTCGGTTCCCTGGCGTTCGTGCCGGCCCAGGTGGAGAAACTGACGCTGTCCGCGTCGGGACTGGTCGACCTTTCCACCTTGACCACTCCGGCGCTGCGCACGCTCGCCATCGACGCCACCAAGGCGGTCGACGTCGCCCCGTTGGTGGCCTTGGACCGGCTCGAATCGCTCTTCCTCAGCGTGAAGCGGATCCGCAACCTCAGCGCGTTGCACGAGATGGCCTCGCTGCGCGAGCTGACCCTGCTGGGCGGGTGCCGCGTCGTGGACCTCGCCGGCCTCGGCGTGCACGCCTCCCCGCTCGACAGCCTGGCTCTGGCGTTCATCGAGGACCTCAAGGAACTGACCCCGTTGGCGTTCCTCACGAATCCGCACACGATCCGGCTGGTGGGGTGCCACCATCTGAGTTCCCTGACCGGAATGCCGCGGCAGTGGGCGGCTTCGCTGAGCACTTTGGCGATCCAGCACTGCGCTCCGGTCGACATCACGCCCCTGACCAAGCTCGGCAACCTGCTCGAACTCGACCTGACCGGGACGCCGGTCACCGACTTGATGCCGCTGGCCGAGTTGCCCTACCTGCGCCGGCTGACCGTGAGCTCGGCGAGGACGGCGCGGGACCTCATCCCGATCACCCGCATGCCGGTCCTGCGGGAACTGCGGATCTCGCAGGGCGGCCCGGTGAACCTCGCGGGGCTCGCCGGTGTCCCGAACCTGCTGGTCCGGGTGCAGGGCAGCACGCCGGTCAGCGGCGGCCACCTGCTGGGCGACGGTTCGCGGGTCGAGGTCAACTCGGTCTTCGACTGACTGATGCCTTGCTCACCTTGGTGAGCGGAGTGCCTGTTTCGCCCCTTCGGCGACTGCAGCCGCCACGGTTGCCAGGGCGGGGGAGTCCAGCTTCCACTGCTGCCAGTGCAGCGGTACGTCCAGCGGGCGGTCCGGGGCCAGGTCCACCAGTGCGTCGCTGCGGGTTGCCGCCTGGATTTCGGGGACCATGCCCCAACCCAGGCCGGCTGCCACCGCGTCCGCGAACGACTCCGATGCCGGGATGTAGTGGCGGACCGGGGTGAACGCGCGGCGGCGGGTCAACGCTCGGAGGAAGCGGTCCTGGAGGTCGTCCTTGCGGTCGAACAGGACCACAGGTGCATTCGGTAGGGACGCCGGGAGCGGGTCTTCCGAAAGCCACCGGTCGACGAATCCGGGGGAGGCCATCGCCCGGTAGCGCATGCGGCCCAGGCGGGCCGACGTGCAGCCCTGGACCGGTTGGGGTGAGGCCGTTACCGCCGCCATCACCAGGCCTTCGCGCAGGAGCGCCGCCGTGTGGTCCTGGTCCTCGCGGTGCAGGTCGAAGCACACCTTGAGGGACTCCGGGAGGCCGGCCAGGCTCGGCAGGAACCACGTGGCGAGGGAGTCCGCGTTCACCGCGATCGACAGCGTCCGGGTCGATGAGCCGAGGCCCAGTTCGGCCAGCGCGTCCTGTTCCAGCTGGGCCAGTGAGCGCGCGAAGCGGACCAAAACCTGGCCGGACTCGGTGAGCGTGACCGGCTTCGTGCGGAGCAGGAGCACGCGGCCCGTGCGCTGCTCCAGCGCCTTGATCCGCTGGCTGACCGCCGACGGCGTCACGTGCAGGACCGCTGCCGCCGCGTCGAAACTGTGCTCGTCCACGACGGCCAGCAGCGTCCGGACCTGGTCGAGCGGCAGATCTGACATCACGAGCGCTAATGTTACGTAAGAATCTTTAGCTGGAGTAATCCAGCGGGGCGGTCCTACCGTGGAGCCGTGCTCCCGCTGCTCCTCGCCGGCTTCGGAACCGGTCTGTCCCTCATCGTCGCCATCGGCTCGCAGAACGCCTTCCTGCTGCAACAGGGCCTGCGTGGCGGCGCCGTCGCCCCGCTCGTCGTCATCTGCGCCGTTTCGGACCTCGTGCTGATCGGGCTCGGCGTGAGCGGGATCGGAGCCGTGCTGGAGCGGTGGCCGACGGCGATCGGGGTGATCGCCGTCGGGGGTGGGCTCTTCCTGCTCGGCTACGGCGCCCTCGCCGCGCGGCGGGCGTTCCGGCCGTCGGTCATGGCCGTCGGCGAGGAGCGGACGCCGCTGCGCAAGGCCGTGCTCGCCTGTGTGGCGTTCACCTGGCTGAACCCGCACGTCTACCTCGACACCGTGCTGCTCCTCGGCTCGGTCGCGGTCGCCCACGGCGACGGCCGCTGGGTGTTCGGGCTCGGCGCCGGGATCGCGAGCGCCGTCTGGTTCAGCGCTCTCGGCTTCGGCGCGCGCCGCCTCGCCGGCCTTTTCGCCCGGCCGATGGCCTGGCGCGTCCTCGACGTCCTGATCGCCGTCACGATGGCCGGCCTCGGCGCGACGATGCTGCTGAGCCACGGGTGAGAGTCACCAGAGCTGCCCGCGCTCGTCGGCCGGCGGTCGTTCCAGCTCCAGCAGGAACTCCTTGCGTTTCACGCCGCCCGCATATCCGGTCAGCTTCCCGTTCTTCCCGACGACCCGGTGGCACGCGACGAGGATGCTCAGCGGATTTCGCCCGACGGCCGCCCCGACTTCGTGCGGCAACGCCCCGACAGCTCGCGCGAGGTCGCCGTACGTCGCCGTGGCGCCGTACGGGATCTTCTCGATCTCGGCCCAGACCTCGCGGTCGAAGACCGGACCGTCGGCTCGCGTGGGCACGTCGAACTCCGTGCGCCGGCCCGCGAAGTACTCCTTCAGTTGCGCGGCCGCAGTGCGGAACGCCGTGTCGTCGCGCGGGCCGAACGCGGTGCGGTCCGGCCGGGTCCAGTGGTGCGGGAAGTAGAGGCCGGTCACGACGTCGCCGTCGCCGACCAGGGTGAGCTCGCCGATCGGCGAGTCGATGATCGTGTGGTGCATCAGTTCTCCCAAGTGGTGCCGTCCGCCCGCGCGCCGCGGATGCCGGGCAGCCGGACGTCGGCCGATTTCGAAGTGACGACTGTCCGATCAGGACGCCACGACGTCGACCGCAGCAGCCGCCGGGCCATGCCCGCCCAGCCGGCCGGGGTGGCGCTGACCACCCAGACGTCCGGGTCCGGTGCCGCGAACCGCCGGGCTTGGCGCAGCCAGGACGCCGCCGTTTCCGGCCAGGTCACGGTCGCCAGTACCAGGCCGCCCCAGGCTTCGGCGATCCGTTCGCCGTCGGCTCGCGAGGCCGGGTCCGTCGCCGTGCCGAGCACGATGTGCCGGGCCGGGCCGATCAGCCTCACGAGTGCCTCGAGTTCCGCGTCGGTCATGCCGCGTCGTGGAAGACCAGGCCGAGGGTGTGCCGCCGGCCGGACCGCACGGCCGAGACGCCGTGCCGCACCGGCGAGGCGGACCAGCCGCGAGCCGAGCGGACCGGGCGGTCGCGAGTGGTGAAGACCAGGCCGTGGCCCTGCGGGATGAGGGTCGCGGTGCCACGGGACTGGGCTCGTGGCCGCTGTTCGACCAGGAGGAACTCGCCGCCGGTGTGGTCGACGCCCGGTGCGTTGAGGTTGATCACGACCTGCAGCGGGAACACCTTGTCGCCGTAGAGGTCGCGGTGGAGGGCGTTCCAGCCGCCGGTTTCGTAGCGGAGGAGGATCGGGGTGGGCCTTCGTTGCCCGGCGTCGTGGCAGACCCGCAGCCATTCGTCCAATGTGGACGGCCAGTCGGGATCGCGGCCGAGCCGGGCGTACCAGTCCCGCGCGATGGGAAGCAGGCGGGGGTAGAGGGCTTGTCGCAGCCGGTGTACGGGTTCCGGGAAGGGTTCGGCGAAGTAGTGGTAGTCGCCGTGGTCGCCGAAGCGGTGGCGCCGCAGGTTGACGGTGGCGCGGAAGTGCTCGGGCTGGTCCCAGAGGGCGACGAGCTTCGCGCACTCGGCCGGCGTGAGCAGCTGCGGAAGCAGGGCGCAGCCGTAGTCGTCGACCTCGGCGGCCACCGCCTCCCAATCAGCGGCGGCGACGCGTTTCTCGAAGGTGCTCATACCTGGTAGACGCCCCGGCGGGGGGAAACGTGAGATCGGGTCGGCGGGAATTTCCCGCGGTGTCACGCGTCCCGATACTCAAGCCGCCTCCAACGTCAACAGTGTTCGCTTGGCCTCCTCGCCTCCCGCGTACTGCCCGTACGACCCGTCCGAGCGGACCACCCGGTGGCACGGCACCACCACCGGCAGCGGGTTGAGCGCGCACGCCGTGCCGACCGCCCGCACCGCCTTGGGGCTGCCCGCCGCCGCCGCTACCTGGGCGTAGCTCTCCGTGTGGCCGTAGTCGATCTCCGGGAGGTGCTCCAGCACCGACAGCCGGAACCCGCGGGCCAAGCGGAAGTCCAACGGCAGGTCGAAGCTTCGGCGGCTGCCGGTGAAGTACTCGTCCAGCTGGCGGACCGCGGCCTCCAGGCGGGCCGGCGCGAGGAGGATCCGCGGGCTGATCGACGAGGCCAGCTCGGCCAGGACCGCGTCGTGGTCCTGGCGGTCGAACGCCACCTTGACCAGGCCCTCCTCCGTCGCGGCCAGCAGCAGGGACCCGACCGGGCTGTCCATCGTGCGGTACGCGACGTCCAGCAGGCCCTCGCGCTCCGCTTCGGCCGTGAGGCGTTCGTGCATGTGGTGCGGCAGGACCTGGGCCTGCACCGGGAACGACCAGAATGCGTCGATCATGAGTGCGCTCCTTCCAGGGGGTAGACGGCCCGCAAGGCCTTGACACCGTCGGCGGCCGCGCGGCGGGCGGCCTCGGCTGTGCCTCCGGTGATTTCCGCGATCTCGCGGTACGGCAGCCCGGCCAGGTAGTGGTAGGCGACCGCGGTGCGCTGCTTGTCCGGCAGCTTCGCGAGCGCGTCCCACAGGTCGCCGTCCCACGCGTCGTCGCGGCCCGGGCGGTCCGGGATCTCGCCCACGGGCACGGGGCGGCGTGCCTGCGCCCGGGTGACGTCGACGGCCTTGCGGTGCGCGATCGTGACGAGCCACGCCTGGACGTTCGCGTCGGCGGGCAGCTCGGGGTACGCCTTGAGGGCGGCCAGGAAGGTCTCCGACCAGGCGTCTTCGGCGTCCGCCCGGCCGAGGACGGCCCGGCAGACGCGCAGGACCATCGGCCCGTGCTCGGCCACGATCTGCTCGAACGGTTTCACGATCACACCCTGTAGACGTCCGGAACGGCCGGAACGTGAGGTCACACCTTCGTGGTACCCGTGACGACGGTGGCGCCCAGCTCCTCCGACTCGTGCACCCGCGGCGTGAGCCCGGCCGCGGCGAAGATCCCGCTCAGCACCGGTGCCTGACGGGTGCTCGTCTCCACCAGCAGCGTCCCGCCCGGCGCGAGCCAGCGCGGCGCACCGTCCGCGACGCGGCGGGCGAGGTCGAGGCCGTCGGCACCCCCGTCGAGCGCGACGCGCGGTTCGTGCAGCCGCGCCTCGGGCGGCATCGTCGCGACGGCCTCCGAAGGGACGTACGGCACGTTCGCCAGCAGCACGTCGACCCGGCCGCGCAGGGACGACGGAAGCGCGTCGTAAAGGTCGCCTTCGTAGACCCGAGCGCCCGGGAGGTTCACCCGCGCACAGGAGACAGCCGCGGGTTCGACGTCGGCCGCGTGCAGCTCACGAGGCGCCACCGCGGCGCTGAACGCGGCACCCAGCGCACCCGAGCCGCAGCACAGGTCCAGCACCACCGGGTCCGGCGGCGCGAGCGAGACGGCGACGTCCACCAGGAACTCGGTGCGGTGGCGCGGCACGAACACGCCGGGCCGCACGGTGATCCGCAGCCCGTGGAACTCCGCCCAGCCCAGCAGGTGCTCCAGCGGCAGCCCGGCGACCCGGCGATCGACCAGCGACTCGAGCTCGGCGGGGCTCGACGCGGCCGCGACGAGCAGGTCCGCCTCGTCTTCGGCGAAAACACAGCCCGCCGCGCGCAGCCGGGAGATGATCGGTGAAGTGTCCAACGGGGAAGGAGCCTACTGGACCTGCACCGCGTCCCCGACGTTCAGGCCGTCGAAGAACGCGGCCGAATCGGCGTCGGTGAGGTGGACGCAGCCGTGCGACGGCGCGTCGAGGGGCCCCGCGTGGAACGCGATGCCGCCGGCGGCGAAGAACACCGAGTTGGGCATGTTCGTGCCGTACTCGCTGCTCGTGTGCTCACGGTCCTTCCAGACGACGTGGAAGGACCCGGCCGGCGTCGTCTGGCCGGGCGGCCCGAACCCGGCCGGGACCGGGCCGCGCACGACCCGGCCGTCGCGCAGCAGCCAGGCCAGGTGCTGCCCGAGGCTCACGCACGCGCCGGTCGTGACCGCGCACGGCGGCGCGGGCGGCGGCGTCGCGGTGGTGACCGGAGTGGCCGTCCCGGTCAGCGGCGCGGGTTCCGCGATCGGGCTCGGCGTCGTCGCGCGCGGTGCCGCGCACGACGCCGTGACCAGCGTCAACCCCAGCAGGGCCAGCACCCCGGTGCCACGCATCCCGTCATCCCCTCGCCGAAGTTCTCCCCGATCAGTACGGGTGAGCGGTCCCGGAGGTTGAGCCGCGCGTGCACCCGGGTTGTCCCTGCGTGCACCGCGCCTACCGCCCGGGGTACCCGGACGGACAAGGTCGAACCATGACGAAGCTGAGCGCCGAGCAGATCGCCCGGCACGCCTACGCGGCCGGGTTCCGCGGCCAGGGCCTGACCACCGCGGTCGCGGTCGCGCTGGCCGAGTCCGGCGGGCGGACGACCGCGCACAACGCCACCCCGCCGGACGACTCCTACGGCCTCTGGCAGATCAACATGCTGGGCGCGCTCGGCCCGGAACGCCGCCGCCGGTACCACCTGAAGTCCGACGACCGGTTGTTCGACCCGGACACCAACGCGCGGGTCGCCCACCGCATCTCGGGCGACGGCCACGACTTCACGCCCTGGTCGACGTACACGAACGGCGCCTACAAGCAGCACCTGACGGCCGCCCGCAAGGCCGCCCGAGACGTCACGAAGCACCACGGCGAGCCGCAGGCGCGAGGAGGTGGCGGCACGCTCCGGGTGGACGACGCGGTGCTGCGCTCCTACGTGCACCGGACCCGGCACGTCGCCGACGCGCTGGGCACCGCGACCGGGCAGCTGCGCGACGTCCGCGAGATCGCCCGCGACAGCTTCGGGAAGATCGGCGAGGAATCGGGCTTCGCCGACGCGCTGGCGGAGTTCGGGCTGGCGCTGCAACGGCAGGTCAAGGGCGTCGGCGCGCACGCCGACGGGCTCGCGTCGGCGGCCGGGAAGGCCGCGAAGTCCTATCGCGACCACGAGACCGCCACCGCCGCCGCCGCGCTGAACGGGACGGCCTGACGTGGACACCGCCGCGCTCGCGCGCTCCTTCGCGAAAGACCTCGTCGCGCACCGCGACAAGCTCGCCGGGAAGGCGGAGGACGCCGTCCGCGCCGAATACGCCCTGCACCGGGTGGCCGCGGTGCTGGACGCCCAGCACGACGCCTACCACAAGGAAAGCACCACGGTTCTCGGCCACTGGCACGGCCACGGCGCCGACGGCTTCCGCCACACCAGCGCGAAGCTGACGAAGGAACTTCGGGTCACCGGTGCGGCCGGCTCGGCGGCGGAGCGGATCGCCGCGCACGTGGCGTCCACAGTGGACAGCGGCCACACGGCCGTGCAGCGGCTGGTCGACGAGTACACCGCCCAGGCCAAGCAGGTTCTCGACGCGGGTGTCGCGGCCGGGACGCAGGCGGCGCTGATGCGGGCCGTCGGGCACGCCGCGGACCTGGCGCCGCGGTACACGCGGCAGTCGGCGTCGACCTTGCGGCACGTTCACGCGGAACTCGAGGCGGCGGCGCGGAAGCTGCGTGAACTGCGGAAGGACCTGACGCACGACGACGTCGGGGACAGGACAGCGCCCGCGACGGCGGTTTCGGGGCGGGGCAAGGAGATCGTCCACGCGGCGCGGATGGAACTGGGCACGCGCGAGAGCCCGCCGGGCAGCAACCGCAACCCGTACGGGCCGACGGCCGCGTGGTGCTCGTCGTTCGCGACGGCGATGTGGCGCAAGGCGGGGGTGAAGATCCCGGTCCTGCCGTTCAGCGGCGACGTCTACCACTGGGGCGAACGCAACGGGCACGCCTACGGCAGGAACTCGCTGCACGAAGCGAAGCCGGGGGACGTGCTGATCTTCGGCACCGGGCCGCAGAACACGTCGACGAGCACGCACATCGGCATCGTCGAGAAGGTCGACGGGAACCGGGTCACGATGATCGAGGGCAACTCCGGGGACGCGGTCCGCCGGAACACGCACACGCTGTCGGCGTCGACGTTCTACGGAGGGGTTCACCCGTGATCACCGGAAAAGCCGCCGACCGGACGGTCGCCGTGGAAGTCGCGCCCGGTGGGGCGCTGCAGGAGCTGACCCTGGAAGCCGCGGCGCTGCGGCTGGAGCCGGCCGAGCTGGCGCGCCGGATCCTGCTGCTGACGGCGGCCGCTTCGGCGCGGGCCACGGCTTCCTTGTGGCACACCCGAAACGGCGTCGAGGCGCTCGGCCTGCCCGAGCCGGACGATGCCGCGGAAGAGACCACACCGGACAGCTGGCGGGTCCAGTGAACCGCACGGCGTTGGAGCTGGCCGACGACGCCTTCGCGGCGCCGGATCCCGGCTACGGGACCCGGCTGGCGGCGATCCGCGCCACCGCGGCGGCCGACGGGGTGTCGGTGGTGGTCGACCTGCGCGGCGCGCTGGTGGACCTGCGGTTCGACCGGTGGGCGCTGAACCGGTCGCCGGGGGAGCTGGCCGGGCTGGTCCGGCGGCTGGCCGCGGAGGCGGGCGCGGCTGCCTTGGCGCAGGGCCGCGGGGTGCTGGGCGACCTGCTGCCGGCAGGCGTGAGTGAGAAACAGGGTTAGAACGCTGTTTCCCGCTCACGACAGCGCCGCGGGAGACCGCTCACCGGACGTCGTCGACCATCCGGGCCAGGCGGTCGGCGAGCCAGGCGCCGCCGGCGGGCGTGACCGTGACCCACGGCTCGCCGCCCACGTCCTCCGGGGTCACCGCGTACCGGCCGGCCGCCGTGTCGAACCACGCCAGCACCGGGCTTCGGCCCGCCGGGCCGGTCGTCGCCAGCTGACCGGCCGTGTACCGCTGCGCCGTCACCAGCGTCGCCAGTGGACGGACCGCGCGGCCGGTGATCCCGGCCGTGCTCAACGCCCGCTCGAACGCGTCGTACCCGCTGCGCGCGTACGCGTCCGTCGCCGCCGAATACGCCGCGCGCGGCAGCCGCAGCTGGTCACCCGGCCCTGCCTCGACCTCGCCCACCATCCGGGCGACCGCGGCGACCAGGCCGTCCGGGTGTACGGGCTCCAGCACCAGGTCGCGCTCGTCCAGCACCGCGAGCACGCCGGCACCGTCCCGCGCCGCCGCGAGCAGCCGCCACGGCGCTTCGCCCAGTACCAGCGCGTCGACGCTCACCGACGGCGAACCCAGCAGCACGACCAGGTCCGCCAGCTCCGGGTCGACGTCGTCGCCGTCGGTGAGTCCCGCCTCGGCGAGCCCCGCGAACACCTGGACGCCCAGGTCGTCGCGCTCGGCGTGCGTCGCGCCGTGCGAGCGCACGTCGAACGGGTACGGCGGCGGCCCGCCCGGCCCCAGGTCCTCCCAGAGGAGATCGAATTCCAGATGCGACAGGATCACTCCGGCCGCCGTCGCGGTGCGCCGCGCCATGGTCCCCCTTCCCGTGCCGGGCGGCCGCCGTCGGGCACGATGGTCCCGATGGCCGAGCCGCAGTCGATGGACGTCCCCGCGAGCGGGTACCTCGTCGTCCGCGCGTCCGGGGCGGCGGCCGCGCGCGCCGCCATCCTCGGCGGCCGCGGTGACCCCGAGGACGTCCAGCTGCTGCTGCGCTGCCCGGTTCCGCGGGCGGTCGCCGAGTCCGGCGCGAAGCTGACGTTCGCCGACGCGACGCTGCACCTGCAGCCGTCCGGCGTCGTGATGCTGACCGTCGCGGCGGCGAAGCTGTCGATCTCCTTCGCCGAGCTGCGGCACCTGATGTTCCGCCCGGTCGAGGTCGACGCGCAGTTGCGCTCGCTGTTCTCGAACGCGGTCGCGCACGTCGTCGCGGCCGGTCCGCGGCTCGACCCGCACGGGCTCGCGCACCACCTGCTGGGCCTGGCCGAACTGGTGTTGCGGAGCGCGCTGCGCGTCGAGCTGGACCGCGTCGACGCGCTCGCGGCCCGGCGGCGCGAGGCCCTGGAGTACATGCGGGCGCACCTCGGCGAGCAGTCGCTCAGCGCGGACAGGATCGCCGAAGCGCTGTACATCTCGCGCCGGCGGCTGTACCAGCTGTTCGACGACGGCCAGGGTGTCGCGGAACGGCTGAAGGGCCTGCGGATCGAGCGCGCGAAGGCGGTGCTGGCCGATCCGGCGAAGGCGGGACGCGGGATCGCGGAGATCGCGCGGGACTGCGGGTTCACCAGCGCCCCGCACTTCTCGCGGACGTTCCGCCAGGCGACCGGCCGGACGCCGCGCGAGTTCCGGGAGCGGGCGCTGCGGGGGTGAGGTCGACGCCGGCGACGAGCGTCCCGGCCAGGCCGGCGACCTCCAGCCAGCCGCGCCCGCCGGGGGAGTGGAGGGTGAACACGGCCGCGCGGGGCCGGTCCGGGTCGAGGACGACGGCCTGCAGCTGCGCGCCGGACAGGCCGATCCGCTCGACGATCACCACCGGGTAGCCGCGGCCGGTGTGCGCGGTGCTGACGTCGCGGATGCCGGGGGTGGTGTCGGCGAGGTGGTAGCCGAGCTCGGCGGCCTCGCCGGGGTTGTCGACCGGGACGACGCCGGCGAGGAGCAGGGCGGGGTCGGCGTCGCGGTGCTCGACGAGGGCCAGCAGCCCGGCCCGCTGCTCGTGGGCGATCTCCGCGCACTGGACGGCGGCGGCCTCGAGGCCGAGGTCGCGAGCGGCGTCGGGGCCGCGCAGGCGGGCCATCAGCGCGTGCAGCTCGGCGGTCGTGCGCTCGACCGAGTCCAGGGAGACCGGGGTGATCCCCGGGACGGCGGGGAGTTTCACCGGCCACCCAGTGCCGCGGCGAACGCGCCGACCGCACCCGGCGGCGGCGTGACCGGTACGGCGGGAGTCTTCGCGACGGTGGCGCCCAGCTCGCGCCCGGCGGCCGAGAACGTCTCCAGATGTGTGGCCACGCCCGCGAAGTCCGGTGCTTCGGGCAAGGGAGTGCCGTCGCCGAGCGCGGTGAGCCGCTCGGCGACGCGGGTGGCTTCGCTGTGGTGGGCGCGTTCCAGGTCGCGGGCTTCGGCGAGGACGCGGTCGAGGTCGTCGCGGCGGGCCACGAGCCGGGCGCGGGCGGTGGCGAGGTCCGCCTGGGTGGCGGGGGAGAACTGGGCTTCGGTTTCGGCTCGTTCGACGTCGTCGCGCGCGGCGGTGACGGCTCGGCGCGCGGCGGCGGCGCGGCGGTCGAGGTCTTCGGCGCGGCGGTGGTTCGCGAGGAGGGTGCCGGCCCAGTCTTCGAGGACGGAGGCGGCGGCGCGGAGGGCTTCGCTGGTCGAGGACAGGCCGGCGGCGGTTCGTCCGGCGCGGTCCGCCAGTGCCTGTGCCGAGCGACCGGCCCAGCCGGGGATTTCGCCGGCGGCGGGGATTTCCTCGAGGCGGGCCGCGGTGGCGGTGTAGCGGCCGGCGGCTTCGGTGACCGTGTCGGGGTTGCCGGGGACGGGATCGAAGCCGAGGCCATGGAATTCAGCCATCGGTGCGGTCCAGCTCCTCGGCCGCGGCCGCATCCGTTGCCCGGTAAGCTTTCGCGGCCGTCCGGACACCCGCCGCTGCCGTGGCGAAGTCCCGCTCCGCCGCCCGTATCCGGCCCGACCACTCGCCGGTCAGCCCCGCGAGCGCGACCGAGATCGGCCCGAGGTCGTCCGGTGCCTCCAGCGAAAGCGCGGCCGAGCGGTACTCCGCGGCCGTGTCCTGCAGCCGGGACGCCAGTGCCTCCAGCGCCGCCGGGTCCGCGTGGAAGCCGGTCATTCGCCGAACACCGGGGGGTATGCCGGCGGGAGGTCGTCGAGCAGGTCGTAGCCCTTCGCGTACTTGTCGCGGTGCTCGGTGTCCTCCTCGCGCCGCGCCTGCTGGCCCGGCGGGTACATGCCGTACCCGCCCGCCGTGCCGCGGGTGCTCGCCCCGGCCGGTCCGAAGCCCGCCGTCCCGGCTCCGAACCGTCCCGCTCCCGCACGGCCGCCTTCGCCGAGCGTCCCGGAACCCGGTAGCCCGGCCAGGGGGAAGCCGGCCGCCGGGGAACCCGGGCCGGCGGCGCCGATCACCCCGTCGAGCGCGCCCGGGACGCCGGTGCCGGTGAACGCGGGCGGCAGCGCGGCCGCCGTCGACGTCGAGTCGTCCGGTCCGTCGCCGGATTGGTCGTGCGGCTGGAGACCCGGCGCCAGGCCAGGCGGGCGGGGAGGAGCAGGCGGACCAGGAGGAGCAGGGGGACCAGGAGGAGTGGGAGGCCCGGGAGGCGCAGGCGGCACAGGCGGCGGTGCGGTGCCGGCGGTCACCGGCGGGGCCGTGTCGAACTCCGGCGGCAGGCGGTGGCGGACGTCGTGGCTCGCGCTCTCGTACTGCTCCATCACGCGGACCGCCTCGGCCTTGGCGGCGTCGGCTTCCCGCTTCGTCGGCAGCTTGTCGTCGAGCAGCTGCTCCAGCATGTACGTGCCTTCGGGGCCGTCGAGCCGCTTCACCGCGTACCCCTGCTTGAACCACCGCTCGGCCCAGTAGTGCACCGGCTCGGGCATCCGGTGCTTGGCTTCGCCGACCACCGACGTGTACTCGCCGAGCCCGGAGCCGACGCGGTGGGCGTTCTCGCCGACCGTCGCGGCCCAGCCGGTCAGCCGGTCGACCGACGCCGCGGCCTGGTCCGCCGACGGCCCCTGCCACGACTCCCGCAGCTTCCGCACCAGTTTCGACACTTCGTCGGTCGTCGAGCGGACGCCCTCGGCCACCTGCTTCCACCAGTCCGCGTGCCGGCCGAGCTCCGCCGGGACGGCCGACTGCACCATGTCCCACAGCTCGCGGTGCTCGTAGGCGTCCCAGTTGATCTTGCCGAAGGTGGCTTCGCGGTTGTTGACGGCCTTCTCCCGGCGCACCCGCCGGGCCCTGGTCCGCTGCCGCGCGGTCGGGGCGTGGTGGGTCGAATGGAACTCAGGCATCGAGGTCCCCCGCGGGCAGTGCGGCGGCGGCCTCTTCGTCGTTGCCCTGGTGCATCGTCACGACGGTGTCGAGCGTCTGCCGCAGCGTCGCCAGCTCGGCCAGGTACGACCGCAGCGCGGCCTGGACCCCGCCGGTCCCGGCGCCGCCGCGCACCGCGAACGAGCGGCGCATCCAGTGGGCCACCGGGCCCTTGCCGTCGGCCAGCTCGGTGTCGAGCGCACCGGCCGTCTCGAGGTGGCGGGCCAGCTCGTCGTAGTGCGCGTCGATGGCGCTCTTGGCGTCCTCGACGCCGTCGTAGTGCAGCTCGATACCCGGCGCGCCGGCCGGCTCCGCGATGACCGGCCGGTGGTGCTCGCGTTCCGCCTGCAGTTGCCGCCGCGCGTCGGCCTCGTCGCGCACAGTCGCCATGGAGGTCCTCCCTCGCCACCCAGGCGTCCATCCTGGCCGGTGGCCGCCGCGTTGAGAAGAGCGACCCGCCCGGGTGCACGGGTGGACATGAAGACTGCACGGGCGGATAGGGCAGGATGTCCGGATGATCCCGCGTCGTGCGTTCGGAGCCGTTCTCGCCGCCCTCACCGGGCTCGTGGTGCTGGCCGGGCCGGCCACCGCCCACACCGAGCTGACGTCCAGCTCGCCCGCCGAAGGCGCCTCGCTGACGTCCGCGCCGGCCGAGGTCCGGCTGACCTTCGAGGAGCCCGTGACGCTGCCGCCGGAGGCCGTCAAGGTCACCGGCCGCGACGGCACCGCCTGGACGGTCGGCACGCCCACCGTCGCCGGGGCGGTCGTGACGGCGCCGGTGACGCCGTCCGGACCACCCCAGGCCTACACGCTGACCTGGAAGGTCATCGCGAAGGACGGCGACAACCTCACCGGCACCGTGCACTTCACCGTGACAACCGCGGCCTCCGGCGCCGCGCCGGCGACCGCCGCGTCCACCGTCCAGGCTCAGTCGCCCGCCCCGGTGGCGGTGGACACCGGCATCCCCGGCTGGATCTGGACCGTGGTCGTGATCGCCGGCCTGCTCGCCGTCATCGTCGTCGGCCTGCGGCAGCTGCTGGGCCGCCGGAAGGACTGAGCTACTCCTGGGGGACCGTCACGACCCACCGTTCGGGACGGCGGCGCAGGTAGCCCCACCAGTACAGCGCCGACACCACCAGCACGCCGGCGGTGATCCCGAGGTCGAGCGCGCTCTGCTCCACCAGGACGTAGGCGAGCGCCCCGACGGCGAGCACCGGCACCACCGGCCAGGCCGGCATCCGCCACACGTGCGGCTTCCGGTGCGCGGCCCGGCGGGCCCGCAACGCGGCGGCCGCGACACTCAGGTAGAGCGCGACGACGGCGACACCGGTGACCCCGCTGAGCGTTTCGACCGGCACGAAGCAGAGGACGGCTTCGGACAGCCCGACCACGAGCGTCGCGACCCACGGCGCGCCGAACCGGTCGCTCACCACGCTCATCGCGCGGTTGACCGGCGTCGGCCACGCCTGGTCGCGCGCGGAGGCGTAGAGCACGCGGGAGTTCTGGATGACCATGACGATCACCGCGTTGACGATCGCCGCCGCGATGCACAGGCTGATCGCCGCGCCCACGGCGGAGTTGCTCCAGCCGGTCACCAGCGCGGTGAGGTCGACGCCGGCGAGCGCGGCGGCGTCCGGCACGGCGAGGGTCACCGCGACGACCGGGACGAGGATGACCAGCGCGCTGATCCCGAGCGTCCAGAACACGGTGCGGGCGACGGTCCTGCGCGGCTCCCGCATCTCCTCGGCGAGGTAGACGGCGGTGCTGAAGCCCTGCACCACGAACAACGCGACGGCGAGCCCGGCGACGACGGCGATCAGCCCGATCGGGCTCGTCCCGAGGCTCGGCTTCAGCAGCACGGCCGGGCTCTGCGTCGTGTGCGTGAACCCGAGCAGGGACACGGCGAAGATCGCGACGACCTCGATCACCAGGAAGATCCCGGTGATCCAGGCGTTGGCGCGCAGGTTCAGCAGGCCCATCACGGTGGACGCGAGCATCACCAGCGCCCCGGCCACCGACGGATCGATGTCGGCGATCGCGGCGACGTAGTCCGCGACGCCGATCGCGATGATCGGCGGCACGACGAGGATGACGATGAACGACAGCATGAACGTCAGCCAGCCGGCGAAGCGGTTCGCCACCGTCGTCACCATGGCGTATTCGCCGCCCGCGCTCGGCACCAGCGTGCCGAGTTCCGAGTAGCAGAAGGCGATCCCGACGCAGAGCAGCACCGCGAGGGCGATGGCGAGCGCGGTGCCGGTGCCGAGGTCGGCGAACAGCGGGGGCACGAGGACGAACAGCGACGACGCCGGCGTCACGCAGCTGAGCGTGAGCAGGGTGCCGCCGCCGACGCCGATGGAACGCGTGAGGGTCTTCTTCGCTTCGGCGGGCGCGGTGACGTCGGGCGGGGCGGGAGTGCGGGGCATGGGCGTTCCCTCCGGCCGGGGGCAAGGTGCGACGGATGGAACAGCACCGTTTCGGTGTTGTCAACGCCGGGAAGACGACTGAAATCGTCGTCCGGACGGAACTGGGCCTTCGGATTTAGTCACGGGGTGTGACGGCGTGCCGGGATTGCCCTGTGTCGCCCGCGTCGGGGATGATCCGGGGCGTGAGCAGCCAGGACACCCCCAGGCCCGCGCCGCCGGTGCTCGACGACATCTCGCGGCGGATCATCGCGCAGCTGCAGGAGGACGGCCGGCGCGCGTATGCGACGATCGGCAAGGCCGTCGGCCTCTCCGAAGCCGCCGTCCGGCAGCGGGTGCAGCGGCTGTCCGACTCCGGCGTCATCCAGATCGTCGCCGTCTCGGATCCCTTGCAGGTCGGGCTCTTCCGGCAGGCGATGATCGCGATCACCGTCGAGGGGCCCCTCGAGCCGGTCGGCGACGCACTGGCCGAAATGGACGAAATCGCGTACGTGATCCTCTGCGCCGGGCGCTACGACCTGCTGTGCGAGGCCGTCTGCGCGGACGACGAGGCGCTGCTGCAGCTGATCTCGACGCGGATCCGTGCGCTGCCGGGCGTCCGGCACGCGGAGGCGATGGTGTACCTCAAGCTGCGGAAACAGACCTACCAGTGGGGCACTCGCTGAGCGTGACGACTAAATCCGAAGGTTCCGGCGCTTAGATGACCTTGAATTAGTCGGGCAAGTTCGGCTGGACGACTGAATCGCTTGCTTCGGCGGCTTACTGCGTGCGATAACCGAGGCATGACCACTACCGCCGACCTCGCTTCCGTCGACGCCGCCGGCCTCGCCCGGGCGGCCCGCAGCAACCTCTGGATGCACTTCACCCGCCACTCTTCCTACGACGAGACCGACGTCCCGGTGATCGTGCGCGGGGAAGGCCCGTACATCTGGGACGCCCGCGGGAAGCGCTATCTGGACGGGCTCGCGGGCCTGTTCGCGGTCCAGGTCGGCCACGGCCGTGAAGAACTCGCCGAAGCCGCCGCGCGGCAGACGAGGCAGCTCGCGTACTTCCCGCTGTGGGGCCACGCGCACCCGACGGCGATCGAACTCGCCGCGCGGCTGGCCGACGCGTCCCCCGGCGACCTGAACCGCGTGTTCTTCACCGTGAGCGGCGGCGAATCCGTCGAGACGGCGTGGAAGCTGGCCAAGCAGTACTTCAAGCTCGTCGGCAAACCGGCCAAGCACAAGGTGATCAGCCGCGCGCTGGCCTACCACGGCACGTCGCAGGGCGCGCTGTCGATCACCGGCATCCCGGGCGCGAAGGCCGACTTCGAGCCGCTCGTGCCGAGCACCCTGCGCGTGCCGAACACGAACTTCTACCGCGCCACCGAGCACGCCGACGACTACGCCGCCTACGGGCGCTGGGCCGCCGACCAGATCGAGCAGGCCATCGAGTTCGAGGGTGCGGACACGGTCGCGGCGGTGTTCCTCGAGCCGGTGCAGAACACCGGCGGCTGTTTCGTGCCGCCGCCCGGCTACTTCGAGCGGGTGCGCGAAATCTGCGACAAGCACGACGTCCTGCTGGTGTCCGACGAGGTGATCTGCGCGTTCGGCCGCGTCGGGTACGACTTCGCCGCGAAGCGCTACGGGTACCAGCCGGACATCATCACGACGGCGAAGGGCCTGACGTCCGGGTACGCGCCGCTGGGTGCGGTGCTCGCTTCGGAGCGGTTGATGGAGCCGTTCACCCGGGGGTCGACCACGTTCATGCACGGATCGACCTACGGCGGGCACCCGGTGTCGTGCGCGGTGGCATTGGCCAACTTGGACTTGATCGCGCGGGAGGGGCTGTACGAGCACGTGCTTTCCGCCGAGGACGCGTTCCGGTCCACTTTGGACAAGCTGACGGACCTGCCGATCGTGGGCGACGTCCGCGGGGCCGGGTTCTTCTACGGCATCGAACTGGTGAAGGACAAGGCGACCAAGGAGACGTTCAGCGCCGCGGAGTCGGAACGGGTGCTGCGCGGGTTCCTGTCGGAGGCGTTGTTCGAGGCCGGGTTGTACTGCCGGGCCGACGACCGGGCCGAGCCGGTGGTGCAGCTGTCGCCGCCGTTGATCTGCGGCCAGGCCGAGTTCGACGAAATGGAGCAGATCCTGCGGGACACGCTGACGCGGGCGTGGCAGATGCTGTAGCTGTTCTGTCCGGGGAGGTTGCGATCGTGGTGACACGTGATCGGATGATCTTGGTGTGAGGGAGGGCCTCCGGGTTCGGTGTGGATTGCGACATCTACGCCGAGCAACGGAGGCCCTCGTGACCCACGCTAACGCACCGCTGACCCCGACCGGCAGACTCCGCCTGGCCCGTTGTGTTGTGGACGAGGACTGGCCGCTGCGGCGGGCCGCCGAGCGGTTCCAGGTCTCGGTCTCCACCGCCGCCCGGTGGGCCTGCCGTTACCGCGACCACGGCGAAGCCGGCATGACCGACCGGTCCAGCCGCCCGCGCACCAGCCCGACCGCACCCCGTCCAAAACGGAACGGCGGGTCATCAAGGTCCGTGTTCTGCGCCGATGGGGCCCGGCCCGGATCGCCTACCTGCTCGGTCTCAACCCCTCCACGGTGCACCGGATCCTGACCCGCTACCGGCTACCCCGGCTCACCCACCTGGACCGAGCCACCGCCACCCCGGTCCGCCGCTACGAACACCCCACATCCGGTGACCTGGTGCAAGTGGACATCAATAAGCTGGGCAACATTCCCGACGGCGGCGGCCACAAGGTGCACGGCCGCGCCGCCGGCCGCCGCAACAGCGGCCAACGCGGCCACGGCTACGCCTACCTGCACAACGCCGTGGACGACCACACCCGCCTGGCCTACACCGAAATCCATGCCAACGAGACCCGGGAGACCGCGGTCGCGTTCTGCAGTCGGGCGCAGGCGTTCTTCGCCGGCTACGGGCATCACGGTGTTCGCCGGGTGCTGACCGACAACGGCTCCTGTTACCGCTCCCGCCTCTGGCGCGACACGCTGCGCGATACGGGCATCAGCCCGAAACGAACCTGGCCCTACCGGCCTCAGACGAACGGAAAAGTGGAGCGGTTCAACCGGACCCTGCTCGAGGAGTGGGCCTACGCCCGGCCCTATCACACCGATACCGAACGACGCCGCGCCTTGCCAGACTGGCTGCACACCTACAACCATCACCGCGGACACACCGCTCTCGCTGGCCACCCACCGGTCAGCCGCGTCCCCAACCTCCCCAGGCAGTACAGCTAGCGCGCGCCTCCGGCCCCCGGTGTCCACGCTACCGAAGGGCACCGACAGTTTCGGGGATTGGCCCGAAAGGGCGGGGAATCGGGCGTTCCCCGCCCTGGCCGGGGTTTCTGAGTACCGTGGACCTCAGGGGGACCGGGGGAGCGGCCGGTGACCGGCCCGCCCGCGTCCGCACCAACCGGCCGCGCTCGGGAGGAGACCCGATGACCGCGACCACGGACACCCCGCGCCTGCCGTTCGAGCGGCCGAACGTCCTGGAGATCGCCCCGCTGTTCGAGGTGCTGCGCCGGCAGGGGCCGGTCACCGCGGTGACCACTCCCGCCGGGGATCCCGCCTGGCTCGTCACCGGGTTCGAGGAGGTCCGCGCCGTCTTCACCGATCCGCGCTTCGGCCGCTCGCACCCCGCGCCCGAAGAGGCGTCGGCGTTGTCGGACGCCGCCATCCTCAGCCGGCCGCAGGGCGACCACGAAACCGAGCACGCCCAGCACGCGCGGATGCGCCGGCTGCTGGTGCCCGCGTTCTCCGCCAACCGGATCCGGCGGCTGGCCGGCCACGTCCAGGAGCTGGCCGACGGCTGCTTCGCCGCGATGGAGCGCGCCCGGCACGGGGACGAGCCCGTCGACCTGCACGAACACCTCTCCTTCCCGCTGCCGGTGCTGGTGATCTGCGAACTGCTCGGCGTCCCGTACGAAGACCGCGACACCTTCCGCGTCCTGTCCGAGCGGATGGGCCGGATGGACATCGGCTCCGGCGCCGACGCCGCCCTCGACGAGTTCGCCGCCTACATGGGCCGGCTCGCGGCCGCCAAGCGGCGCGACCCCGGCCAGGACGTCGTTTCGGACCTGGTCCGGGCCCAGGCCGACGACCCCGCGTTCACCGACGACGACCTCGCCCGGCTCGCCGCCGGCCTGCTCTTCGCCGGCCACGAGACCACGTCGAACCGGATCGACCTCGGCGTCCTCTACCTGCTCTCCGACCTGGCGCGGCGCGACGCCCTGGTCGCCGACCCCGACGGCCTCGTGCACGGCGTGGTCGAGGAGATCCTGCGGCTGTCCGCGCCGAGCGGGCTCGGCGTCCTGCGGTACGCGCACGACGACGTCGAGCTCGGCGGCGTGCGGGTCGCGCGCGGGGACGCGGTCGTCCTGGCGCTGGGGGCCGCGAACCGGGACCCGGCCGTGTTCCCGCACGCCGCGGAGTTCGACGCCGGGCGCAAGCCGAACTCGCACGTGGCGTTCGCGTACGGCGGCTGGTTCTGCATCGGCGCGAGCCTGGCCCGCACGGAGCTGCGCGTCGTGTTCGGTTCGCTGTTCCGCCGGTTCCCGGGGCTGCGCCTCGCGGTGCCGCTGGACGACCTGGAGGTCCGCACCAACCGCGTGACCGGGGGAGTGGACCGCGTGCCGGTCCTCTGGTAGACCTGCGGCGGTGACGCTGTGGGACAGGCTCGGGATGGACGACAAGCTCATCAAGGTGCTGAAGGAGATCCCGCCGGGCCCGGACGCGCCGGAGTTCGGTCCGGCCTACGTGACCATCCACCAGCTGGCGGTCGAGCTGGACCAGCGGTTCCCCGAGGTCCGCAAGCAGCTCGACGTGCCCCTCGGCGGCGGCTCGACGCGGCACGCCGGGCTGGTGGAGCTGCTGGGCAAGGAACTGGTCGACAAGATCAAGCGCTACGGCGACGTGTACCCGATCGAAGCGGCGCAGCTGTCTTCGGTGCGGTTCCGCGAGCTGCGGCTGCGCGGCCCGGGCGGGCGTGACCTGGTGGGCGCCTCGCGCACCGACCTGCCGCTGATCCGCCTGCGGCCCAAGGACTGAGGGTGCTGCCGCCACCGCCGGTCCGGGTCCTGGTGGCCGAACGCGACCCGGCGGTGCGGGCCCGGCTGGGCGCCCTGCTGGGCGAGGCGGACGGCATCGAGCTGATCGGGTCGGCCCCGGACGCGCCGGCGGCCCGGACCGCGCTGCGCCGCCGGCTGCCGGACGTCGTGCTGCTGGACCTGCGGCTGGGCCCGCTGGGGCCGGTGTTCCGCCGCCCGGCGGTCCTGGCGCTGGTGACGTTCGACTCCGACGCGGGGATCCTGCGGGCCCTGCGCGACGGGGCCTCGGGGTACGTGCTGCGCTCGGCCCGGCGCAACGAGCTGATCAGGGTGGTCCGCCTGGCCGCGGACGGGCACGTGGTGCTGTCCCCGGACGCCTCCCGCCGGCTGGTCTCGGCGGCGACGCGGCTGTCCGGCCCGCGCGACGAGCGGCTCGCGGGCGTGGACCGGCTGTCCGCGCGCGAGCGGGAGGTGCTGGTCGGCATCGGCTCGGCGCTGTCGAACGCGGAGATCGCGACGCGGCTGGGCGTGGCGGAGCCGGTGGTGCGGACCCTGGTGGCCCAGGTGGTGCGGAAGCTGGGCTGCGCGCACCGGACCGGAGCCGGCTTGCTGGCGTACGAGCGAGGTCTGTGCCGCCCGGGGTCGTGAGTGGGTAAAACTGTTTTAAAACAGTTTAACAAACACCAACCCCCGGCACA
>NZ_JBFANX010000034.1:0-80010 GCF_040675005.1 Amycolatopsis sp. NPDC049691 | reverse complement strand
GGGGTGGTTGCACACCTACAATTACCACCGCGGCCACACCGCACTCGGCGGCAAACCACCCGCCAGCCGCGTCCCCAACCTCACAGGGCACTACATCTAGCCCGGGGACGCGGGGAGTGCCGCGGCTGCCCGGCTTGTGCTGTCCGGGCAGCCGGTTGTCGGCACCCTGCCGAAGGCCACCGGCCGCGCCAGTCTCAACCTGGCGGCGGCCGCTTACCGCGGCTCGGGGTCAGGCCGGGAGGACCGCGTACTGGCGGACGTAGAGGTCCGTGTACGTCACCGGGCCGCGGGGGCCGGGAACCTTGTCCAGGTTGATGCCCGTTTCCGGGACCGCGAGCAGCTTGAAGCCGTCGAGGAGGCGGGTCGGGGCGTTCCAGAACACGCCCGTGCCGGTGTAGCCGTCGAAGAACGCGTCGGCGGCCGACGTGTCCTCCGTCGCGATGCCCGCCGCCAGGCCCGATGTCTGCTCGTTGGCGATCTCGACCGCGTCGGCGAGGGCGCCGACCTTCGCCACCGTCACCGTCGCCTCGCGGTCGGAGTCCAGCGCCCACTCGTAGCCGATCGCGTGCTCGTGCGGGGCCAGCGACGGCGTGACCCCGCGCTCGGCCAGCGCCTCGGCGATGCCGGGCCAGACGTCGTCGTGGATGCCCTCGTGGATGAGCAGCAGGTTCAGCCGGTTGCACACGCCCAGCCGGTCGAGGCTCGCGTAGACGAGGTCGCGCACCTTGGTGACGTCCGCACCGCGGTCGACGTACAGGACGCCGCCGCCGTCGGCGTGGGCGAGCGTGCGCACGCCGTGGACGGCCGCCTCCGTGGCCAGCGCCCGGGTGCTGTCGCCGCTGCCGCGCAGGATCACCAGCGGGACCAGGTTCGGCAGCCGCACCAGCGCGGACGCCGCCTCGCGCTCCACGCGCGGCACCAGCTGGACGCAGTCGGCGTCGATGCCGGCCTCGGTCAGCGCCGGGGCGATGACGACCTCTCGCAGCCGCTGGGCCGAGCCGAGCGCGGCCGAGCCGGTGCGCAGCACGCCCGCGTTGCGCGACTTGACCAGCTGCGACGCCACGTCGACGGTCACGTTCGGCCGCGCCTCGTAGTTCGCGCCGATGACGCCGACCGGGCGTCGCCGCTCGACCAGCTTCAGGCCGCCGTCCAGGGTGGACACGTCGACCGAGCGCTCCTGGTGCGGGGCGCCGGCGAGCAGCCGCAGCTGCTCGGCCATGCCGGTCAGGCGCTCGGGGGTGATGGTGAGCCGGTCGAGCAGACCGGCGCTCATCCCGTCGGCCTTCGCGCGCTCGACGTCGGCCTGGTTGGCCTCGAGGATCTCGTCACGGTGGGCGAGCAGCCGCTCGGCCATCCCGGTCAGGGCGGCGTCGACGGCTTCGGCACTCGCGGCGGCGAGCGACGGCGCGGCCAGCTTCGCCGCCCGTGCGCACTCCTCCACGGCCTTGGCGACCTCGTCCATCGTTCGTCTCCCTCCGCGCGGACCTGCGGAGACCAGTTTGCCGCATGGGCGTGGCTAGGCGGCCACGGGCTCCAGCAGCCACAGCCCGCCGGCGATCAGGCAGCTGATCGTCGCGACGGCGAAGACCAGCACCCACAGCACCGGCGGCACCGCGGTGAGCCGGCCCAGCTGGTCGGCGTCGGAGTCGCGGGCCTGGCCGCGCCGCCGCTTGACCTGCAGCTCGACCACCGGCCGCACGCCGCCGAACAGCAGGAACCACGTGACGAGGTAGCTGAACGGAGCCTGCACCTCGACCGGCGCGACGAACGCGACCAGCGCGAGCACGACGGCGCTGACGACGACGGTGAACACCCCGTAGGCGTTGCGCACCATCACCAGCACGCCGAGCAGCAGCAGCGCGATGAGGCCGAGGACGGTCCCGACCAGATCGGCGCCGAGCAGGCTGGCGAACAGCAGACCCAGCACGGACGGCGCCAGGTAGCCGGCCATCGCGGTGAAGGCCATGCCCGGCCCTTCGGGCTTCCCGCGCGAGACGGTGACGCCGGAGGTGTCCGAGTGCAGCTTGATGCCCTGCAGCCGGCGCCCGACGAGCACGGCGGCCAGCGCGTGCCCGGCCTCGTGCACGATGGTGACGCCGTTGCGGGCCATCCGCCACGGAGTGCCACCGACGAGCACGACCAGCAGCGCCACCCCACCGGCGACGAGCGTGATCACGGCGGGGGTCTGGGCCTGCTCGAGCAGCGACGGAGTGGTGGCGGCCGCACGGAGGGCAGCACCGGCGCCGGCGCGGGCCGGGTTATCGAGCGCGAGTTGAACGGGCGAGCTCACCCGGACACCTCACCACAGGCGACATCTGGCTACGGTGAGTCCCCACGGGTCGCGGTTTCGCGGCTTCGGGTAAGGGGCGATGTGGTCCCTTTCTCGAGTTTGATCGGCGAGGTGGGCTTCGGCGGGGCGCGGAGGGTGGCCGGCCGGCGGGTGAGACGCGATCCTTGGTGGGCGCAGCCCACGCGAGGCGACCGGGCCGGGCGCTGGAACCGGGCGGGCCGCGGACCGGCGGCGCCTGCTCACCAGCAAGCGACTCGCGCCTCGGCAGGCGCGGCCCCGCGCAGGGTGAGCGGGCGCCAGAATCGGGCCGGTGCGGGCAAGCGGTACTCATCACCAAACAAGCGGTACTCATCACCAAATCAGCCGCTGGAACCGCCGACCCCGCCAGACAAGTCGCCCGTCAGTTCATCGGGACTCCCTCATCCGCGCCTCCCCCTCCACTCTGAACAGGAACGATGCCCAGCTGCGAAACGGCGCCCACGCTTCGGCGATCTCCGCCAGTTCCTCCACGCCCGCGTCCGGGAGGTGGTACGCCTCCCTCATGATCTCGTGCAGGCGCGTCTCCGCTCTCGGGAACACGTCCGGGTGGCCCGCGCCGCGGATCAGGATCAGCTCTGCGCTGAACTTGCCCACCCCTGGCAGGACTTGCAGCTGTTTCAGCGCCTCCTCCGCCGGCATCGCGCGCAGGGACGCCGCGTCGAGGAGGCCGTCGGCGGCCGCCTCCGCTATTGCTCGCAAGCGCTGCATCTTCGCCCCGGACAGGCCCGGCAGGTACTCCAGCTTCGCCAGCACCGCGGGCGCCGGGAACGACGTCAGGACGTTGCCGCCGACCTCGACTTCCGTTCCGTGGCGCTCGGCCAGGCGACGGCGCAAGCGGACCGCCTGCGTCATCCAGATGCGATGGCTCAGCACCGCCCAGCACGCCGCTTCGTACGGGGAAGCGAACAGCACCGGGCGCAGCCCCGGATGCAGCCCCTGCAGCAGGGACACCACCGGGTCGCGGCCGGCGACCTCGCGGAAGCCGGTGCCGTCGATGTCCAGTGAGCACATCCTCCGCACCTGCGTCACCACCGCCTCGGCCGACGACGGCGGGCCGTGGACCTCGACCGACACCTCGCCCGGCGATCTCTGGCGCAGCACCGCTCCCACCGGTGTCCACTCGCCCTCGAGCGGGAACGCCACCCGGAGCGCGCCGGCTTCCACTTCCGGCTGCCCGGCCGGCGCGAAGCCGGTCAAGAACCTCGCCGCCGCGGCCAGGTCGAACTCGCCCTGCACCGTGATTTCGCTGCCCAGCATGGGAATCGTCATCTCTCCTCCTCGGATCGGGACCTCGCCTGCGACGCTAGGCCGGGGCACCGACAATTCCGGGGCTCGAACGCCTGAGCCAGCCGATTGTTCACTCGATCGAGTGCAGCAGATTTGACATACTGCCGGTATTCGAGAGGAGCGCAATGCCGACGAAGACCGCGACCGAACGCCTCGAAGCCCTGCTCGAAACGCCCGCGAAGACCGGCGACGGCTACCTCGACCTGCTGGGCACCGCCGCGCAGGCCGGCCCGCCGACCGGCCTCACGCAGCGCCTGATGCGCACCACCCTCCTCCCGCAGGTCTACGAGCGGTACTGGCGCCCCGCCCTCGGCCGCGCGCTCAAAGGCCCGTTCGGACCGAGCATGGCCGGCGAAGTCCGGCTCGCGACGAAGCTCCTCGCCCTGGAACCGGGCGGCACCGCGCTCGACGTCGCCTGCGGGACCGGCCGGTTCACCCGCGCGTTCGGCGCCACCGTCGGGCCGGCCGGGCTCGCCGTCGGCCTCGACGGCGCGCGCTCGATGCTCGACAAGGCCGTCGCCGAACCCGGCCCGGACTCCGTTGTGTACCTGCGCGCCGACGCCGTGCACCTCCCCTTCAAAACGTCCACTGTGGACGGTATCTGCTGCTTCGCCGCCCTCCACATGTTCGCCGAGCCCGAGACCGCCTTGGACTCCTTCGCGCGCGTACTGAAACCCGGCGGCCGGATCGTGCTGCTCACCAGCGCGCGCCGTAGCTGGCAACCCGCGCGAATCGCGGAAACCGTCGGCGGAATCCTGAGCGGGCAGCGGATGTTCGACCGCGGCGAGATCGCGGCAAGCCTGCGCGCCCGTGGCTTCACCGGGATCACCGAGCGGTATGCGGGCGTCACGCAGATCGTGGCGGGCCGGCTGAGCTGAGCACCGCGGATTGTCGGTGCCGCCGGTTAGCATCGCCCCATGACCCACCACGAGCCCGTCCCGCCCGACGACAGCTACCTGCGTTCCCTGGTCGAGGCCACCGCCGACGCCGTCGCGGCCGCCGAACCGCTGTCCTCGCCGTACACCGGCGCGGACGAGGCGACGCGGGCCGAAGTAACCGCCGCGGTCGAGCGCAGTTCACCCGATCTGGTGGCGTTGAGCCAAGATCTGCACGCCCATCCCGAAGAAGGGTTCGCCGAGCACCGTTCGGTACAGGCCCTGGCGGACCTCCTGAAGCGCCACGGCCACGAAGCGACCGTCGGCGTCGGCGGGCTCGACACCGCGCTGCGCGTCAGCACGCCGGCGCAGGACGGCCCGCACATCGCCGTCCTCGCCGAGTACGACGCGCTGCCCGGGCTCGGCCACGCCTGCGGCCACAACGTCATCTGCACCACCGCCGCGGGCGGCTTCCTCGGCGCGGCCACCGTCGCCGAGCGGCTCGGCGGCCGCGTCAGCCTGATCGGCACCCCGGCCGAAGAAGGCGGGGGCGGCAAGGAGATCCTCGCCCGCGCCGGCGTGTTCGACGACGTCGACGCCGTGATCATGCTGCACCCGTTCAGCCACGACATCGCGCTGCACCCGTTCCTCGGCCGCCGCCAGCTGGAGATGGTCTTCCACGGCGTCGGCGCCCACGCGAGCGCCCAGCCGTTCATGGGCCGCAACGCCCTCGACGCCGCCGTCGCCGCCTACCAGGGCGTTTCCGCGCTGCGCCAGCAACTCCCGCAGAGCGACCGCGTCCACGGCGTGTTCACCGACGGCGGCGCGCGGCCGAACGTCATCCCGGCGCGGGCCGCGCTGCTGTTCTACCTGCGCTCCCAGTCCCCCGACACCCTGCGTGACCTCGCTGCTCGCATGACGTCGATCGCGGAAGGCGCGGCGGCGATGACCGGCTGCGGGGTCGAACTGATCTGGGACGCCCAGGCCGCGTACCTGCCGATCCGGTTCAACACCGCGCTCGCCGGGCGCTGGACGGCCAACCAGCTCGGCACCGGCCGCAAACCGCTGCCGCCGGGCATCGTGCCGGAGTCGCTGACCGGCTCGACCGACCTGGGCAACCTGTCCTACCGGATGCCGGCGCTGCACCCGATGCTCGCCGTCTCGGGGCCGACGGTCGCGTTGCACACCAAGGAGTTCGCGGCCGCGGCCGGTTCGGAAACCGGCGACGCCGGAGTCCGGGACGGCGCGTTGGGACTGGCCCTGACCGCCGCCGACTATCTGGGCGACGCCGAGCTGCGGCAAGCGGTGCACGACGAGTTCGAGGCGGCGGGAGGTGCGCTGGACGTACCGTCGTTCTTCGCCTGAGGCCTGAGGATTTCCTGAGTTTTCTCAGCTGATTCTTCTCAGCAAAGCCTGAGGTATTTCCACAGGCTGCTCACAAGCACGGGCGCGAACCTTGTTCCATGACCGAGAACGAGAGTCGGCCCGGCCCCGCCTCACCCGGTGGGCACCAGCCGCACCAGAGCACCCAGCAGTACGGGCCGTACGCGCAGCAGCAGCAGCCGCAGCCGCCGCACTACGGCTACCAGCACCAGGCCGCGCCGAACCCTCTGTTCACGCACCAGCCGACGACGGGGCAGGCGCCCACGGCGCTGAAGACCAAGCCGCGCAAGGGCGGCCGCGTCGCGATGTTCGTCAGCGCGACCGCCCTCGGCGCCGCGCTGGTCGGCGGGGTCGGCGGCGCCGCGATCGTCGGGCTCACCACGAACTCGGCCGACGGCGCGACCACGTCGGTCAGCACGCCGGCCGCGACCGGGCAGACGGTCGCCAACTCGACCGCCTCCGGTGACGTCAGCGCCGTCGCGGCGAAGGTGACGCCGAGCGTGGTCCAGATCAACGTGACCACCAACGAAGGCGAGGCCATCGGCTCCGGCGTCATCCTCACCTCGAACGGCCGGATCCTGACCAACGCGCACGTCGTCGACGGCGCCCAGAACGTCGTGATCACGACGTCCGACGGCAAGAAGTACCAGGCCAACGTGGTCGGCGCCGACACCAAGGCCGACATCGCCGTGGTCCAGGCGCAGAGCGCCAGCGGCTTGACCGCGGCGACGCTGGGCGACTCGAGCAAGCTGGTCGTCGGCCAGCAGGTCATCGCGATCGGCTCGCCGGGCGGCCTGCAGAACACCGTGACCACCGGCATCGTCAGCGCGCTCAACCGGAACCTGTCCGACATCGGCGAGGGCCAGCAGCAACAGCAGTCGCCCTTCAGCCGCACATCGAACCAGTCGCAGAACTCGCCGAGCTACACCGCGATCCAGACGGACGCCGCGATCAACCAGGGCAACTCCGGCGGCGCGCTGGTCGACGCCCAGGGCAACGTCATCGGCATCAACTCGGCCCTCTACAGCCCGACGGCCTCGGCCAACGGCTCGGCGGGCAGCGTCGGGATCGGCTTCGCCATCCCGATCAACGACGCCAAGAAGATCGTCGACCAGATCGTGAACAACTAGGACGCGGACGGGCCGTGGTCGGGGCGGTCCGTCCCACCCGCTTTCGGGGAGCGGGGAATGCCGCGAAGGCCGTTTCGAGAGTCAATCGGGGGCTCTCGAAACGGCCTTCGTGCTGTTCAGAGGCGGTAGGTCAACGTCAGCCGGTGGTCTTCGCCGTCGATCTCGATGTCCGCCTTCCCGGTGATGCCGGTCAGCTCGCCCGTCCCGGATCCGGGGAGGATCGTCACCGTCATGCCGGACTCCTCGTCGGCCGTGTGGTGCAGGACGAAACTGCCCTTGCGTCCGTCGACCGCGACCTCGAGCCGCTCGAAACCGACGTACGCGCGCGAAGTCGCGTTGTTCGCCGTCAGGAGCTCGACCTTGCTGGTGCCCTCGACCGCCCCGGTGAACGTCTTGGCGATCGCCACCCGGCCGAGTTCGGTGCCCGCGAACTCGTCGGTCGCCTGCGGCTCCCACTGGTCGACGGTGAACGACGCGGTGGCGGTGCTGGTCATGGTGATCCTCTCTTCGGTGTGAGACCAGTCTGCCCGCCATACCTGACAGGTTGCGTCAGGTTTTTCAGCGCCTTCGATTGCCGAACAGGCCGCGCGTGATCTCCCGGCCCAGCGCGCTCGCCGCCGACCTCATGAACGACTTCACGGCCGGGTTCTTCATGGCGGACTCGAGGAAGCCCGGCTCGTCCTTCGCGGGAGACGCTTCCGGAGCGGCCTCGGGCGACGACGGCGCGGGCGCGGGCGCGGCGGCGACCTTCGCGGCCAGCTTCTCGTACGCCGACTCGCGGTCGATGGTCTCCGAATACTTCGCGTGCAGGTCCGACGAAGACACCGAAGCGGCGACCGCCTCGTCGCCGATCGAGCCCATCTTCGACCGCGGCGCCCGCAGCCGCGTCCACGCCACCGGCGTCGGCGCGCCCCGCTCCGACAGCACCGTGACGATCGCTTCGCCGATGCCCAGCGACGTCAACGCCGTGTCGAGCTCGTAGAACTTCGTCTTCGGGTAGGTCTTCACGGTCTTGGCCAGCGCCGCCTGGTCGTCCGGGGTGAACGCCCGCAGCGCGTGCTGGATCCGCGCGCCGAGCTGCGAAAGCACGTTGTTCGGGATGTCCGTGGGCAGCTGCGTGCAGAAGAACACGCCGACGCCCTTCGACCGGATCAGCTTCACGGTCTGCTCGATGCGTTCGAGGAACGCCTTCGACGCGTCGTTGAAGAGCAGGTGGGCCTCGTCGAAGAAGAAGACCAGCTTCGGCTTGTCGAGATCGCCTTCCTCGGGCAGCTCCTCGAACAGCTCGGCCAGCAGCCACATCAGGAACGTCGAGAACAGCGCCGGCTTCGACTGCAGGTTGTCCAGCTCCAGCAGCGTGACGACGCCCTTGCCCTCGTTCTGCCGCATCAGGTCGTGGACGTCCAGCTCGGGCTCGCCGAAGAAGTCCTCGCCGCCCTGGGCTTCGAGGTTGGACAGCGACCGCAGGATCACCCCGGCCGTCGCGGCCGAGACGCCGCCGATGCCCTTGAGGTCCTCCTTGCCCTCGTCGCTGGTCAGGTGCGTGATCACCGACCGGAGGTCCTTCGTGTCCAGCAGCGCGAGGCCACGCTGGTCGGCCCAGTGGAAGATCAGCCCGAGCGTCGACTCCTGTGTCTCGTTCAGGCCCAGCACCTTGGCCAGCAGCACGGGCCCGAAACTCGTGATCGTCGCCCGGATCGGCGAACCCTTCCCGCCGGTGCCCAGCGACAGGAACTGCACGGGGAAGGCCGTGCCGGCCCAGTCGTCGCCCAGTTCCTGAGAGCGCTTCGCCACCTTGTCGTTCGCCTCGCCGGCCGCGGCGAGCCCGGACAGGTCGCCCTTCACGTCCGCGAGCACCACCGGCACGCCCGCCGCCGACAGCTGCTCCGCGACCAGCTGCAACGTCTTCGTCTTGCCCGTCCCGGTCGCGCCGGCCACCAGGCCGTGCCGGTTCAGCGTCGCCAACGGCAGGCGAACCGCGGCCGCGGCGTCGGCCTTGCCGTCGATCACCACCGCGCCGAGCTCCAGCGCGGCACCCTCACTCGCATAACCGGCGGCGATCTCACTCGCCGGCGACCCCTGCTCGGTCACTCGCAGCTCCCCGATCGTGTGTCCTGGACCACACTCGGAGCGTAACGCGCCGTACGCGCAGGTAACGCCCGTCGTATCCCCGTGTCGGGTTAGGGTCACCAGGTGACCGACCGCCTAGTCTGGATCGACTGCGAAATGACGGGGCTCGACCTCGGCAAGGAAGCGTTGATCGAAATCGCCGCCCTCGTCACCGACGCGGAGCTGAACGTGCTCGGCGAAGGAGTCGACATCGTCATCCACGCCGACGAGGAAAAACTCGCCGGGATGCCCGACGTCGTCCGCGAGATGCACGCCCACTCCGGCCTCACCGAAGAAGTCCGGCGCTCCACCGTGACCCTCGAGGAAGCCGAACGCCGCGTTCTCGAGTACATCCGCGAGCACGTCCCCGAGTCGGGCACGGCGCCGCTCGCCGGCAACTCCATCGCCACCGACCGCGGCTTCATCGCCCGCGACATGCCGGACCTCGACGCCTACCTGCACTACCGCATGGTCGACGTCTCCTCCGTCAAGGAGCTCGTCCGCCGCTGGTACCCGCGGATCTACTACGCCAAGCCGGAGAAGGGGCTCGCGCACCGGGCCCTCGCCGACATCAAGGAATCCATCGGCGAACTCGACTACTACCGGCGCGTCGCCTTCGTGCCGCAACCCGGCCCGACCAGCGACGAAGCCAAGGCTGTGGCCGCTGAAGTGCAGGAACAGCACCAGAGGTAACCCCCTGCAATCCGCTTGAGGGCACCCGCTACGATTGCTGGCAGCAAGGTGATCGCAAGTGGATCCCCTTGGCGATGGTGGGCGTAGCTCAGCTGGTAGAGCACCTGGTTGTGGTCCAGGAGGTCGCGGGTTCGAAACCCGTCGCTCACCCCATCACCCCGGCATGGTCAGGGCCTTGCGGCCCTTCCCGGTGTCGGGGTTTCGCCTTTTTGTGGGGGCCGAGCCCCCACGCCCCCGCCGGGGGCTCGCCCCCGGACCCCCGTCCCGTGTGGTCGGGTCGGTGGCAACCCTCACGTCCGGATGGCTCAGCGTGCGAGCCGCCGAATGCCGGTGCACGGTGTTCTGGTGGCACGCTCAGGACCGAAGCTCAGGCGCAAGAAGAAACTGCGGTACGAGGACATCACCGTTGTCGACCAGTCGCTGCTCAAGCGCGCGGTGGGGGCCGCCGCGCTCGGCAATGCCATGGAGTGGTTCGACTTCGGCGTCTACGCCTACATCGCCGACACCATCGCCGAGGTCTTCTTCCCCGCCAGCGTGTCGCCCGGCGTCCGGCTGATCGGGACCTTCGGCGCCTTCACCGCCGCCTTCCTCATGCGCCCGCTCGGCGGGCTAGTCTTCGGCCCCCTCGGCGACCGGATCGGACGGCAGAAGGTGCTCGCCGTCACGATGATCATGATGGCCATCGGGACCCTCTGCATCGGGCTGATCCCGTCGTACTCGAGCATCGGGGTCTGGTCACCGATCCTGCTCGTGGTCGCGCGGATGGTGCAGGGCTTCTCCACCGGCGGCGAGTACGGCGGCGCCACCACGTTCATCGCCGAGTACTCGCCCGACAAACGACGCGGGTTCATGGGGTCCTGGCTCGAGTTCGGGACGCTGTCCGGGTACGTGCTCGGGGCGTCCGTCGTCACCGGGATGAAGACGTGGGTCCCCCACGAGACGCTGCTCGACTGGGGCTGGCGCGTCCCGTTCCTGGTCGCCGGGCCACTCGGGATCATCGGGCTCTACCTGCGGCTCAAGCTCGAAGAGACCCCCGCATTCCAGAAGCACGCCGAAGAAGCGGAGAAGCGCGGGCGAGCGGGCGAGCCGTTCTGGAAGATGTTCACCGAATACTGGCCCGCGCTGCTCATCTGCGTCGGTCTCGTGCTCGTGTTCAACGTCACCGACTACATGCTGCTGTCGTACATGCCGACGTACCTGTCCGAGCAGCTGCACCTCGACGCCACGCACGGCCTGCTGCTGATCATCGTCGTCATGGTCGTGATGATGCTGCTCATCATGGTCGGCGGGCGGATCACCGACCACGTCGGCCGCAAGCCCGTCATGATGGCCGGCTGCGTCGGGTTCGTCGTGCTTTCGTGGCCGCTGATGCTGCTCGTGCACGACGGCGGGCTCGTCGTCACGTTCCTCGGACTGATGGGTCTCGGGCTGCTGCTGCTCTGCTTCGAGGTCTCGATGCCCTCGGCGCTGCCCGCGCTGTTCCCGACGGCCATCCGGTACGGCGCGCTGTCGATCGCGTTCAACGTCTCGGTGTCGCTCTTCGGCGGCACGACCCCGCTGGTGATGCAGTCGCTGATCTCGGCGACCGGCCACGACTTCTGGCCGGCCTGGTACCTGATGGCGGCCGGCGTGGTCGGCGCCGTCGCGGTGTTCTTCAGCCGCGAGACGGCGAACCAGCCCCTGTGGGGCTCGGGCCCGTCGGTCGCGACGGAGGCCGAGGCACGGGAGCTGGTCCGCAACTCGGGTTAGTTCCCGGCCGTGCGCCACTCGTCCCAGGACAGCTGCCAGACGCTCCAGCCGTCGGTCGGCTCGAGCTTCGGCCCGCCGCTGTTCCGGACGGTGACGACGTCGCCCTTCTTGGACGTGTCCATCAGCCACTTCGTGTTCTCGGTCGAGAGGTTGAGGCAGCCGTGGCTGACGTTGCTGTGGCCCTGCTGCCGCACCGACCACGGCGCGGAGTGGTAGAAGATGCCGCTGTAGGACAGGCGCACCGCGTACTGCACGAAGGTGCTGTAGCCGCCGGGCGCGTCCTCGGGCACGCCGTAGGTGGCGGAGTTCATGGTGTAGCCGGTGTGCTCGCTCATGACGGTGTAGGTCCCGGCCGGGGTGTTGTGGCCGGGCTTGCCCATGGAGGTCGGCATGGTCTTGACCTCCTTGTCGTTGATCGTGACCGTCATCTGGTGGGTCTGGCCGTCCGCGACCGCGACGAGCTTGTCGCCGACCGCGGCGGTGATCGTCTTGTCCTCGCGGCCGTAGCTGCCCTTGCCGAGCGCCTTGCCGTAGACGGCCGCGTCGACCTTGATCTTCGTGCCGCTCTTCCAGTAGTCCTTCGGCCGCCAGGTCACCTGCTTGTCGCCGGACCAGCGGAAGGCGCCCTCGGTCGCCGGCTCGGCGGTGACCTTGAGCGCCTTCTCGGCGGCGGCCTTGTCCGCGACGTTCCCGCTGAAGGTGAAGATCAGCGGCATCCCGACGCCGACGGTCTCGCCCTCCTCGAGGTTCACCGAGACGCCGAGCTGGCGCGCGGGCTTGACGGTGGTGAAGGACGACTCCTGCGTCACGGGCTTGCCGTCGGTGCCGGTGGCGGTCGCGGTCAGTTTGTAGGTCTTGTTGTAGCCGAGCGGCTCGGCGGAGTCCCACCCCGAGCCGTCGGCGCGCGCCTTCCCGGCGACGACCTTGCCATCGGCCCCGGTGAGCGTGACGGCCCCGACCTTCCCATCGGCAACGGTGACGCTGACGGGCTCCCCGGGCGCGACGTCCTTCGCATCGTTGGCGGGAGTGAGCGTGAGCGCGGCCGCCTTCACCGGGGCGGGCGGTTTGCTCTGGGACGACGTCGGCGCCGGCGGTTCACCCGATGGGCTACTGCTGCAGCCGGCCACCGTGAGGCCGATCACCCCCGCGGCCAAGAGCCGCCGCACCCCCGAAGTCGTCATGCGCACCTGCCTGTTTCGCCGTGGATGTCCGACTACAGTGTGCCCGACCAGCCCCGACGCGGGTGCGGCAACGTCCGAACCCGGGTTGGGGACCCCCCGTGAAACGGCCTCCGAACCGGGTGCTAATCTTTTCCACGTCGCCGAGGGAAACCTCCGGCAGACACCGGCGCCATTAGCTCAATTGGCAGAGCAGCTGGCTCTTAACCAGCGGGTTCGGGGTTCGAGTCCCTGATGGCGCACCCCCAACACCCCAGGTCTGATTCTCTTCGGCCTGGGGTTTTGTGGTATCCGGAGTCAGTGCTTCCGCTTCCTCTCTGTCCTTTGTGGTCTCCTGCGAGCCCGGGGGGAGCCCGATAGCGCACGCCGGGTGCAACGCTCAGCCCTGGTCGGGGTCGGCCGGGAGCAGACGGGTTCGCCCGTCGCTGAAGTCTGCGTCGAGGGCGTCCACCAGGCCCGGGTGAACCGGGCTGAGTTGAGCGTCGCTGCGCTCTGACCGACGGCGATGAGCGTGATGGTCGTCCGCTCAAGCCCATGCGGTGGCCGTGAGATGCGAGGCCATCGCGAGGAGGACCGCCTCGATGTCGTCCGCCACGTCGCCGGCCACGGTGGTCATCGGACTCCGCCTTCGCACATCCCGGACCGACGCGAACTATGCGCACTTTTCGCCATCGGATCCCCATGCGGCTTTCCCGATATTTCTCCCGATTCGGGCCGGCTTCGAATCACTCCTTTGCCGGAAAGACTGTTGATCAGGTGCGGAGCTAGCCTTGTTCGCGCTGCGATGGCCACTCGCAGCCAGGGGGGAACATGAGCTCGCACCGGCAAAAGGTCAGAGTTGTTCCGGCTTCATCGGTTCGTGACGTCCGGCGCTTGACGCCGGTGGCACGCGCCGAAGGGCTGACGGCTTTGCAGTGGAACTTCGTCGGGCGCACCGATGACGATCTGAGCCTGACCTTCGTCGTCGATCTTTCGGGGCAACGGGTCAGCAGCGTTGTGGGCGCGCAGGTGACCGAGGACGGCGACAGCGTCACGGTGGCGATCCTCGGGTTCTGCGCGACAAGCGAGTCCGACCGGGTGGCGAGCGCGCGGTACGGGGAGTACATGATCGACCTCGCCGGCCCGCTCGCCGGCCGGACAGTCGTCAATCCAGCTTCATCGCTCTGACTCGCTCGGTTCTCCCGTCGGCATCACATTCCATGCAACGAGGAGTTCACTTGAGATACCCAAGATATCTCGCAATTGCCGCCCTGCTGTTCGCCGCGAATGTTCCGACGGCAGCAGCCTCGACCGCGACAACAGGAGCCATATCCTTCGACGAGCTTCGAGCCACGATCAACGCGTCACCTCAGGCATACGGGGATCCTTTCTACGACGAAGCCGGCAACACTCTGCACGTGACGGTGGCGCACCCTGAAGCCACGAAAGAGGGGCGAGTTCTTCGTGCCTCTCGCATAGCCAATGGCGAAGCACTGGGCGTACGCGGAACCGTCGGCGTCGAGGTCGACACCGTGAAGTACAGCCACGCCGATCTCAAACGAGTCGTGGACCGGATTCCGACCGTGCAGCCGTGGGCGTCCGACGTCAAGGCAGTGCTGGCGACCTGGGGCATCGATCCGAAGGCGGACAAGGTGCAGGTCGGCCTCACGCGGGTGACACCCGATATCGCGAACGAGGCTTCGGCGCTCTTCGGGGACAAGGTCGAACTCGTCACCCGTTCCCGGGACAAGAGCGCCGACAAGGTCACCAAGCTCGCGAGCCCACCCAAAATCGTCAAGGTCGCACCACAGGGCAAGCGGGGTTTCGCGCCGGCGGCGGCGGGTCCGCCGCTGGTCGACTCCGAGCCCTACATCGGCGGCGACCGCATGTGGCGCGAATTCAACGTGGCCGGCGAGGAGGAACTCGAGGAGTGCACGGCCGGCGGGATGTGGAGCAACGGCGCCGATGCCATGGCATCCGCGGGACACTGCAGTCAGCCCAACATCAACTGGACACAGGGCTATTACGACCAGTCCACCAACACGCTCTGGGAGACCGGCCCCATGGGCTTCGTCTTCGTGAACGCGTTCAGCGAGGGCGGATCCGACTCCCTGTTGCTCGATGGCGGCAACTACGCCCCCGACGTGTGGAGCAGCGCCAATGGCGCGCTCGAGGTCACGCCCGTGACCGCCGTCGCGACGGTTACCGCCCAAGGCGTCCCGGTTTGCTTTGACGGATCCTTCTCCGGCACCCGGTGCTCGGGGCGGGTCACGATCCCGGATCAATGCTCGATCGTCGAGGGACCGAACCCGGAGACGGGAATTCCCACCCAGGTGACCGTGTGCAACCAGACCCGGGCGACTTCACCGACGCCGATCGTTCAGTACGGCGACAGCGGTGGCCCGGTTTTCCTGGATCTCGGAACGAGCGGCGCCGCCGCACTCGGCGTGATCTCCGCCCTCAACGACAACGGCAATACCGGTGTGTACGCGAACCGGACCGGAATGATGGCCCACTTCGTCGGCGACTTCGTCATCTGAGCACCCGGTCAGCCGGGTGCGTTGGGGTGGGTCAGGCCGAGGTCGTAGGCCAGGATCACCGCTTGGATGCGGTCCCGGGCCCCGATCTTCGCCAGCACCCGGCCGACGTGGGTCTTGACCGTCGACTCCGACAGGACCAGGCGTTCGGCGATCTCACCGTTGGTCCAGCCGTGGCCGATCGCGACCAGGATCTCCTGTTCGCGATCGGTCAGGGATCGCCAGCGTGGATCCGTCGGCTCCCGGGGAGCTGCCGACCCCGCGGGCAGCCGGTGGGCGTAAGTGTCGAGCAGCCGGCGGGTCAGCGCGGGGGCGATGACAGCGTCACCGCCGGCCACGGCACGGATCCCGGCCAGCAGCTCCTCCGGATGGGCGTCCTTGAGCAGGAACCCGCTGGCTCCCGCCCGCAGGGCGGCGTAGGCGTACTCGTCCAGGTCGAAGGTGGTGAGGACGAGGACGCGGGAGCGGCCGCCGGTGGCGAGGATCCGGCGGGTGGCTTCGATGCCGTCCATCCCCGGCATCCGGATGTCCATGAGGACGACGTCGGGGCGCAGTTCCGCGGCCCGCCGCACGGCCTCGGCCCCGTGCGCGGCCTCCCCCACGACCTCGGTGTCCGGAGTGGCCTCGAGCAGCATGCGGAAGCCGAACCGCTGCAGTGGCTGGTCGTCGACGATGAGGACGGTGGTCACGCGGCACCACCCGCGGCGCCGGGCAGCGGGGTGATGTCCAGGACGGCCTCGACGACCCAGCCGCCGTTCGGCGCGGGACCCGCGGTGACGGTGCCCCCGTAGAGGGCGGCGCGTTCGCGGATCCCGGCCAGCCCGTGCCCCTCCTCCACCGGCGGCGCGAGCTGCCGGGTGCCTTCGGGCCGGCCGGTGTCCTGCACGCGGACACGCAGCTCCGCGTCCGCGGCGGCGACCAGGACGTCGATGCGGGTGCGCGGCCCCGCGTGCTTGAGCGTGTTGGTCAGTGCCTCCTGGACGATGCGATAGGCCATCAGCTGCACTCCGCGGTCGAGGGTGTCGAGGTCCCCGGCCGAGCGGTGGACGACCTCCGGCCCGGCGGCGCGGAACCGCGTGCACAGCTCCTCGACGTCGGCGATCCCCGGCTGGGGGTTCAGCTCGGGTGCGTCCGCCCGGTCGCGCAGGACGCCCACCATGCGCCGCAGTTCGCCGAGGGCCTGGCGCCCGGCGTCACCGACCAGCTGCAAGGCTTCCTTGCTCCGCTGCGGGGTGACGTCGGCGGCGTAGGCGCCGCCGTCGGCCAGGGAGATGATGACCGACAGGTTGTGGCCGATGATGTCGTGCATCTCCCGGGCGACGCGAGCGCGTTCGGTGGCGGCGGCCAGCTTGCTGCGCTGGTCGCGTTCGACCTCCAGGCGCGCCGCGCGGTCGCGCAGGCCGGCGAGCTGGGCTCGGCGGATCCGGACCGCCAGCCCGAGCGTGACGGCCGCGGTCACGGCGCTGAGCAGGAAGAACAACGCCTCCGGGAACGACGCCACGGCCGACACCCTGGCCGCCACGGGCAGCAGCAGCGCGATCATGGCCGCGCAGGCCCACGGCAGGTGCCGAAGCCGGCCGTGCAGCGTGACGCTGTACAGGGCGACGAGCAGGGCGACGTCGGCGCGCAGGAAGACACCGAGCGACCACTGCACCACGAACACCGCCGCCGTCATCGCCAGAGCGGCCGACGGGGCCCGCCGCCGCCACAGCAGCGGCAGCAGCAGCCCCGCCTGCAGGGCCAGGGTGCCGCCCACCGGCAGGTGGGTGAACGTGAGCAGCAGCTGGTCCGGGCCCCGGTCGTCCTCCTGGTGCGGGACCAGGTCCGGCAGGCAGAACAGCAGGAACAGCGCGGCGATGACGGCCAGGTCCAGCACCCAGGGACGGCGCCGGTCCGCCTGCCGGAGCCGCTGGCCGAGCCGCGTCAGCCCGGCGACGAGCGGATGCGCCGGCCACGCCGCGGCGTCGGCGTGGTCACTGCTGCTCACGGGGGTCACCTGTCCATCGTGGACGACGATCGCCGACGCGGGGCGCTCAAGCGTCGAACCGGGCCAACCGGACGGCGGCACCGCCCAGTGCCAGCACCGTCCAGCCGAGGAAGACCAGCAGCCCGGCGGTGGGCGCCAGGCTGGTGCTGTCGTGGGTCAGCGCGAACATCGACTGGCCCGCGTTGCTGGGCAGATAGGGACCGAGGTCGGTCTGCCACGCCTTCGGGAGCAGCGAGATCAGGCCCGGGATCAGCATCAGCGCACCGACCAGGACCGAGATGCCGCCCGCCACCGAGCGCAGCAGTGCGCCCAGGGCGACCCCGATCACGCCGATGAGGCCGAGGTACAAGCCGGCGCCGAACAGGCTGCGCACCACGCCCGCGTCCGACAGCGTCATCGCGGCCGGAGTGCCGGCCACGATGCCGCTCCCGAACAGGAACGCGAGGAACGCCCCGGTCACCCCGACGAGCAGGGCGACCAGCCCGAAGACCCCCGATTTGGCCCAGAGCACGGGCAGGCGGCGCGGGACCGCGGTCAGTGTCGAGCGGATCATCCCGGTCGAGTACTCGCCGGCGGCGACCAGCACCCCGAGGACGCCGAGGGCCAGCTGGGCGAAGTTGGTCCCGAACAGGGACAGGCTGACGGCGGTGGCCTGCGCGAAGTCCGGGTCGAGGGGCTGACCGGAGGTGACGTTCGACCGGTAGCGGGCGGCGGAGATCAGGCCGAACCCGACCAGGAACACGAGGCCGAGGCCCAGGGTGATCCACGTGGAGCGCAGCGACCACAGCTTCGTCCACTCCGAGCGCAGGACGTGGCGCCAGGTCACCCGGTAGGCCGGCCGGGCGGGCGCGACCGTCGCGGCCGGGTTCGTGGTCATGGTGCTCATGCCGCCCTCCCGAGCGCGTCGGTGCCGGTGCTGGTGACGCCGTGGTACTCGACGGCGTCGCGGGTCAGGTCCATGAAGGCCTGCTCGAGGGAAACGGTGCGCGCGGTGAGTTCGAACAGCGCGATACCGTGCTCGGCCGCCTTCAGCCCGATGGTGCGGGCGGGCAGGCCGGTCACCTGCAGTTCTTCGGAGCCGCTGCGGCCGGTGATCCCGACGCCCGGGCCGGCCAGGACCTCGCGCAGCCGGGCCGGGTCGGCGGTGGCCACCTGCACGGTGTCGCCGCCGGCCGCACGCACGAGCTCGGCGACGGTGGTGTCGGCGAGCAGCCGGCCGCGGCCGACGACGATGAGGTGCTCGGCGACCAGCGCCATCTCGCTCATCAGGTGCGAGGACACGAACACGGTGCGGCCGTCGGCGGCGAGCCCGGTGAGCAGGTTCCGGATCCAGAGGACGCCTTCGGGGTCGAGCCCGTTGACCGGTTCGTCGAGCATGACCGTGGCCGGGTCGCCGAGCAGGGCCGCGGCGATCCCCAGCCGCTGGCCCATCCCGAGGGAGAAGCTCCCCGCGCGTTTCTTAGCCACGGACTGCAGGCCGGTCAGCTCGATCACCTCGTCCACCCGCCGGCGCGGGATGCCGTGCGTCTGGGCCTGGGCGAGCAGGTGGTGGTAGGCCGACCGTCCCTGGTGGACGGATTTCGCCTCGAGCAGGACGCCGACCTCCTGCAGGGGCGCGGTGTGCTGGGCGTAGCGGCGGCCGTTGACCGTGACCGAGCCGCCGGTCGGGGCGTCCAGGCCGACGATCAGCCGCATGGTGGTGGACTTGCCGGCGCCGTTCGGTCCCAGGAAGCCGGTGACGGTGCCCGGTCGGACGGTGAAGTCCAGCCGGTCCACCGCGGTCTTTTCCCCGTAACGCTTCGTCAGCTCGTGTGCCTCGATCATCGTTCGTCCCCTGTGTACGCGGGCCGGATGCCCCGGCTCGTTCCTGTCCGCAACGGTAGGCAGGGAACACCGGACGACCGTGGTACCGCGGAAGGCATTCCGCCGCGCCGGGTAGTACCGGGGTACGAGTCCGCGGCGGTTGCGGTCAGCGTCCGGCCAGCTCGGCGACGACCGGCGCGAGAGCATCCGCGGCCTCGGCGCCGACCACGAAGTAGGAGAACCCGACCTCCTCACGCCGCCGCTGGATCTCCTCGGCCGCGGCAGCGGGATCACCGGGCAGGAACGCCAGCGAGTCCGCGGCCCGGACGGCGGCGGGGTCGGTGTCGGGACTGGCCATGAACGCGGCGACCGAGTCGCCGACCACCGGCACGTGCAACGCCAGTTCGACACCGCGGCTGTTGTCGAAGCCTTCCACCCGTCGCATCGTCTCGGCCCGCGTCTCGATCTGCGGCATCACGAACGTCACCGTGTCGGCCAATTCGACGGCGAGCGCCTGCGCCTTCGGACCACCCACGGCCATCACCACCGGCGTGTGCCGATCCGGACCGTCGAGGTCGCGCAGCGCCGCGACGACCTCACGCACCTGGCCCAGCCGTTGGCCCGCCGGGGTGGCCGGCAGCCCCAGCTCACGGAGCTGGTCGGCGATCCCGGGCCGGCCGGTGCCGATGCCCAGCTCGAACCGGCCCTCGGTGAGCACGGACAGCGAGTGCGCCTCCCACGCGGTGATCCACGCGGGCCGAACCGGAGACGCGTACACCCAGGTACCCACGTGCAGGTCGGTGATCGTCGCCGCCACGGCGAGCGCCGGGCCCGGTGCGGGCTGCCACTGCGGCACGTCGGGCATCAAGATCGTCGAGTAACCGCTGTCGGCCAGACCACGCAGCCGATCACGCCAGGCCGGCATGTCCGTGGCGATCGGCGCGACGACTCCGAAGCGCAACGGCCTGCTCCCGGGTGTTGTGTGACCCGTCATGGTGAGGCTCCTTCCCCTGCGGCCGGCCTGGTGCCGATCTCCACATCTTCTACGAACGGGTTCCGGTGGATCCGACACAACACGACGAGCAATCCGGCGCGACGTCCACTCGAGGGCCGAGGGCGGTGCCGCCGTCGCGCCGGCTCCGCGGCCGATGACCCGACGAAGGTCGGGATGTTCCGGACGGTGTGACACAAACCCTCACCGTTGAACACTTTCGTACTGGCTTCGACATCTCGTGGCTTCTTCACTGTCACCGTGTCGTCGCCGTGCCCGCGCAGGGTGACGACGCATTCCCGGTCCCCACGCGGAAGGAACACCCATGCGCCGCCTCGTTTTCCGTGCCTGCGTCACCCTCGCCGTCCTGACCACCACCGCCGGACTGGCCGGCGCGCCCGCGCACGCCGTCACCACGACCGAGTCGTGCACGCAAGCCGACCTGCCGCTGCCCGACCCGGCCTGCACCCCGGGCGCGAAGAACCCGGACGTCACCCAGTCCACCATCGGCTCGACGATCTGCGTGTCCGGCTGGACCGCGACCATCCGCCCGTCCACCACCTACACCAACGGGCTGAAGAAGCAGGGCATCATCGACTACGGCTACAGCGACACGAGCATGTCCGACTACGAGGAGGACCACTTCCTCCCGCTCGAGCTCGGCGGCGCACCGAAGGACCCGCTGAACCTCTGGCCCGAGCCGCACTCCGGCGACGAGAACTCCTACAGCAAGGATTCCGTCGAAAACGCGGTCAAGAAGGCGGTGTGCGCCGGCCGGGTCACCCTTGCCGCCGCCCAGAACGCCATGCTCGACGACTGGACCACCGCCGAGTCCGTCCTCGGCATCGGCTGACCCCGGGCACTCGGGGCGGGGTTCAGATTCGCCTTCGCCGCACCGCCGTGAACGCGAACAGCCCGGCGAGCAGCCACAGGAACCCCGCCCCCGCCCAGCCCGTGCCGTCGGGCGGGTCCATCGCCATCCCGGCCGTCGCCGGCAACGCGATCACGCCGAACACCGCCGCCACGGCGAACAGGATCCGCGACGCGCGTTTCCGCGATGCCGCCGGGAGCCGGGACGCCGGAACCGGGACCGCCCGCGCCGCCTGCGGGAGTGTCCGATGAGGACCGACCGCCGCGTCGATCGTCGCGGTCACCGCCGGGGTCACGCCGGCGAACCGCGTCGGGTCGACCTGGACCGACCGGCCGTCGGTGCCGATGAGGCGGCGGCCGCCGTCGGGCCAGGCGAGCATGGCCGCGCAGTCGGCGAAGCGAACCGTCGACACCCCGTCCGGAGTACGGAGACTGCACCCCTCGGCGCCGACGATCAGGTGCGTGTCCGGCCGGTGGTGCTCGGGGAAGCGGGTTCCCGCGACCTCCGCCGGGGAGAAGCGCGGCACCTCGGTGTACCCGGCCCAGTCCGCGGATCGGCCGTGCGGCGCCCGCAGCAGCATCGCCCCGCACGCTTCGACGGCGACGGCGTGGACGGCCGCGCCGCGTCGGCGTCCGCGCCGTAGAGGGCGGATTCCGCTTGTGCGCGAACCGTTTCGACGTCGCGGGGGTCGATCCGGCCCACCTTGAACCGGGCCAGTACGCCGACAAGGCCGCCGAGCACCGCGGCCTGCTTGTCCGGCAGGGCATCGGCGAGCCCGACGATCTACGCGAGGCCGTCGCCGCGCAGCTGGTACGACGTCGCCGCTTGGTAGGAATAGCCGCCTTCTTGGCGCAGCGCGCGGAACAGCTCCCGCTCGAGGACCTTCGCGAAGACCTGGGCGCCGGCTCCCGGCCGCACGGTCGTGCTGAACGCGACACCGCCTTCGCCGTAAGAGAAGCAGGCCGGGCCGGTGGCCAGGATCGCGGGCCGCGGGGGCACCGGACGCCGGACGCCCGGCGGGAGCGGCAGCCGCAACCCGGCGGGCACCCGCTCGCCCGCCACCCAGAGGGCCGCGTTCTCGCGCGTGAACCAGGTGCGCGCCCAGTGGGCGACCTCCGCGGGCCCCAGGCGGGGAACGCCGAGCTCGAGGAAGTCGGTCAGCCCGTACCCCTGCGCCCCGTAGCGGTGGCGGGCCAGCAGGCCCCCGCCGCCGCGCCGGGACTCCTCCGTGCGCAGCACCGACTTCTCGGTCTCCAGCCGCTCCATCGGAAGGTCGCCCAACGACGCGCAGACACCGGCGAGGAACGCGACGACCTCGGCTTCCGAGCCCGCCATCTCGAAGTACGTGTGGTCGGCACCGGTCGCGCCGTTGAAGTGGTGTTCGCCGACCCCGAACCGGTGCAGGGCAAGGTGTTCGACCAGGTGCGTGATGCCGGCCGTCGCGAGCGTCTCGTCGGCCCGGCCGACGCGGAAGACGAGGCCGGCGGTCAGCGGGCCGGATCTCTTGGCCGCCACGGCGGGGACACCGTCGACCTCGAAGGTGGACAGCACGGTTCAGCCTTTCGCGAGGGCGCGGTCGCGGTGGCGCGCGTGCGCGGCGACCGGGTCGGGCAGGTAGTGCCAGGGAGCTTCGCCGGCGCGCCCGCCGAGGGCGCGGAAGTGCACGGCGGCCCGCGGGAGGTCGCCGATCAAGCTGAACGCCATCGCGAACGTGCTGTGCGCGGCGACCCGGCCGAACCGCGACCGGTAGGCGGGGTGCAGCACCGACGCCGACGCCGCCGCGGTGATTTCCTCCCGGACTCCCGGCTGTCGCAGGTAATCCCCGCCCGCGTCGGCCTTGAGCTCGAGCCAGCGCTCCAGGTGCAGTTCCGGGACCAGCACGCCCTGGGGATCGCCGGGCCGGGCCGCCGTCGTGCATTCGCGGACGAAGGCGTGCGCGGCCTCCCACGAGCCGCCCCACTTGGGGCAGAGCTGCTGGAGCAGGTTGCGTTGCGCGGCCAGGAAACCGGGGTGGTGGACGGTCAGCCGGTCGTAGCGCCGCCGCGCCTCGCTCTGGCCGAGCTCGAGCCCGCGCGCGGTGGTGAGCCGCAGCCACCAGGCCGCCGCGTTCGCCGGTTCGCGGGCGGTGACGTCGATCAGCAGCTGCTCGGCCCGCCGCAGGTGCTCGTGCATCCCGGCGAACTGTTCGCGGCTGACCCCGGTGGCCCGCCCGCTGCCCCGGATCGTCCACCCCCGCTGGATGAACTGGGCGGCGAGCAGCACCCGGGCCCGCTCCGAACGGGGTTCCCGCTCGACCGCGGCGCGCAGCATCGGCTCCGCCGCCGGCACGGACATCGTGGTGCCGATCCCGAAACTGTGCTCGTCCGGCTCGGTGAACCGGGTGAAGAAGCCCGAAACGGTCGGCCAGTCGCCCGCTTCCGCGGCGGACCGCAGCACGCCGGCCTCCGGGTAGGCCGCGGCCGGGTCGAAAACCGGCGCCGGCGCGATGCCGGTGGAAGTCATGGGAATTCCTTTACCAAACGGAAGGAGCGAACGCCGGACTGTACGTCGCCCGCCCGGGCCGGGTGCGCGGTGGCCCGAACCGCGGCGCATATGTCCGGTTTTCCCGCCGGCGAGGGTGATCCGCGTCCACATCGGTAACACCACCGGCTTCCCGTCGATAGCGGGATGAACGAATACCGGTGGAGGTTGCGGTGGGTGGGTTTCGTAGTGCGGTGACCGCGAGTGCGGTCGCCGTGGTGGTCGCCGGCGTGCTCGCCGGGACCCCCGCGAGCGCGGTGGCTTCAGGCGGACCGGCGCCCCGCAGCGGCGCGAGTGCGCCGGCTCACCCGGACGCGGACTTCATGGGTTCCACGGTCGGCTCCCACGCGACGGCGACGCCGAAGGCCACCGCGCGCACGGCGGCGGCCTCGGGCGTGACGACGCCGGGCATGGACGTCTCCCACTTCCAGGGCACAGTGGACTGGACCGCCGCGGCCGGCCAGGGCGCGAAGTTCGCCTACCTGAAGGCCACGGAGAGCACGACCTACACCGACCCGCAGTTCGCCGCCAACTTCGCCGGCTCGGCGAACGCCGGGCTGCTGCGCGGGGCGTACCACTTCGGACTGCCGGACACCTCCTCCGGTGCGGCGCAGGCACTGTTCTTCCTGAGCCACGGCGGTGGCTGGGTCGCCGACGGCAAGACGCTGCCGCCGGTGCTGGACATCGAGTACAACCCCTACAGCACGCAGGACTGGGCCGGCTGGTGCTACAACATGACCCCGGCGCAGGTTTCGGCGTGGATCTCCGACTTCGTCACCACCGTCCACGACCGCACGAACCGGTGGCCGGTCATCTACACCACCAACGGCTGGTGGACGAACTGCACCGCGAACAGCCCGAACTTCGCCGATGATCCACTGTGGATCGCGGCCACGGTGACCATGCCGGCGAGCTGGACGGACTTCACCTTCGACCAGACCGCGTCCGCCGGCACGTTCCCGGGCGACCAGGACGTGTTCAACGGCAGCGTGACCGATCTGCAGGCCTTCGCCACCGGCACGGTGGCCGACAAGATCGCGCAGCACTACACCGAGCTCGGCGGCGCGTCGTCCTATTTGGGCAACCCGTCCGGCGGCGAGTTCCCGGCCGCGGGCGGCTGGGCGCAGAATTACGAACACGGCGTCATCGGCTACTTCCCGACGACCGGCGCGTACGCGGTGCACGGCGCGATCTGGCAGCGCTACCAGCAGCTCGGCGGCCCCGGCGGGCTGCTGGGCTTGCCGACCACCGACGAGGCCGGCACCGCCGACGGCGTCGGCCGGTTCAACCACTTCAACGGCGCGCAAGGCGCTTCGATCTACTGGACTTCGGCTACCGGCGCCCATTCCGTGCACGGCCAGATCCGGCAGAAGTGGGCCGCGCTCGGCTGGGAAACCGGACTCGGCTACCCCACCAACGACGAAGACGGCACCCCCGACGGCATCGGCCGCTTCAACCACTTCAACGGCGCCCAGGGCGCCTCCATCTACTGGACGCCCGCTACCGGCGCCCAGTCCATCCACGGCCAGATCCGCCAGAAGTGGGCCGCGCTCGGCTGGGAAACCGGACTCGGCTACCCGACCACGGACGAAGACGGCACGCCGGACGGAGTCGGCCGCTTCAACCACTTCAACGGCGCTCAGGGCGCTTCCATCTACTGGACTTCGGCCACCGGCGCCCAGTCCATCCACGGCCAGATCCGCCAGAAGTGGGCTTCGCTGGGCTGGGAACGCAGTGGGCTGGCCTACCCGACCAGCGACGAATTCGGCGTCACCGGGGGCAGGCGCAACAACTTCCAGCACGGGACGATCACCTGGGTCAACGCCACCTCGACGACCCAGGTCACCTACAGCTGAAGCGGACGCCTGCTATCCCGAGCCGGGACGTCCCGGTAGTTCCCGGCGACGGCCGCCCAAAGCGGCGACCAGGGTGCCGATGAGGAGCTGGACGCGGGCGCTCACCTCGTCGGCCGCCGCGTCGCCGGTTGTCGTCAGGACCGGTGCGTCGGCCGGGAGTTCGTGGACCTCGTGCAGGAGCGCGAGGTAGAGCCGCCGGCACCAGACCGGATCGTCCACGGCGATCTCCCCCGCCGCGTGGAGCCGGCCGAAGAGCAGGTCCAGGCCTTCCTGAATCGCCGGGTCGGACGCCGGCGAGCCGGGGCTCTCCGGCGCCGAAGCGAGGCCGATGACGAAGGGATGACTGGTCTTCAGCTCGAAGGCCAGCTCGGTGAGGCGGTACAAGGCGACCGCCGGCGGCGACGTGGCCACCCTGGCCTGCTCGAAGGCGCGCCGGTACCGGGTGTTCAGATCGCGCACCAGTGCGTCCAGCAAGGCCTGCCGGGACGAGAAGTGGCGGTGGACGGTCGCCCGTGCCAGGCCCGCCACCTCGGCCACCTGCTCCACCGGGGCGTTCGGGTCGTCCGCGAACACCTTCTGCGCAGCGTCGAGGATCCGGGCGATGCTCTGCTGAGCGTCGGCTCGCACCCGGCGCGACCGGACCCCTTCACTCATCGGCTCCTGCACACCTCACATGCTATCCGCAGCAGTCAGGTCGTCACACGCGCATTAACTGCGACGCTTGTGACTCAGCTATTGACATTACTGGGGCTGCCGTTGTTCAGTTAATCGACAACGCCTCAGCAACGGAGAGAATCGACATGGACCTCGACCTCGCAGGCAAGCGCGTCCTGGTGACCGGCGCGAGCAAGGGCATCGGGCTCGCCACGGTCAGGATGTTCCTCGCCGAAGGCGCCTCGGTGACGGCCGTCGCGCGGCGCAGCACGCCCGAACTCGACGCCACCGCCGCGACCTTCTTCGCCGCCGACCTGTCCACGCCCGGTGGCCCCCGCCGCACGATCGAGAACGTCCTCGCGGCCGACCCGCGGCTCGACGTCTTGGTCAACAACGTCGGCGGAGGGACCATCCCGGACGGGATGCTCACCGACCCGCTCGGCGGCGACGACGAGGACTGGGACCGGGCGTTCGCCCTGAACCTCCACGCCGCCGTGCGCCTCTCCCGGGCCGCGCTGCCGGCGTTGACCGCGGCCCGCGGCGCGATCGTGAACGTCGGCTCGAGCTCCTCCCTGCTGCCGCACACGGCGCCGTTGTCCTACGCCGTGGCGAAGGCGGCCCTCAATGCGTTCTCCCGGGGCCTGGCCGAGAAGGTGGGCGAGTCGGGCGTGCGAGTCAACGTGGTCACCCCCGGCGCGACCCACACCCCGCTCGTGACGGGCGAAGACGGCGTCACCGCGAAGCTGGCGGCGGCTGTGGGCGTGGACCACGCCGCGGTCCTCGAAGAGTTCCCCCGGCAGAACGGCCTGGTCACCGGGCAGCTGATCGACCCGTCCGAGATCGCCCGGGTGATCGTGCTGCTGTCCTCGCCCACGCTGCCGAGCGCCGTCGGATCGAACTGGGCCCTGCACGCGGGTTCGCTGAAGATGCCCGCCTGAGTCCTCTTGACGTCGCCGGCTGGTTCGGCGGCCAGTACGTCGAGGCTTGGCGACGGTCGCGGCCCGCACACAAGCTGACGGCCTTGGAGTCAGTCGCTCCAGTAGAGCACCGTCGGGGTGTCCGCCAGCACCCGTTCGCGGTCCGTCTCGTCCGGCAGCCAGACCCCCAGCCGATCGAGCAGTGCCGCGTCGTCGGGCAGGGCCTCGCCTCGCAGGAGCGCGACCGGGTGCGGCCAGTCGGTACCCCACACCACCCGCTCCGGAGCGCGGCGGCACACCGTCGTGGCGAACGCGTCCACATCGGAGTACGCCGGTGGCCCGGTCACCGAGGACAGGTAGAAGCCGGAGACCTTCACGTAGACATGGCCGCGCTCGATGAGCCGGAAGAGGGTGCCGGCGGTGGCGCTGTGGGCGCCCGCCGGCTGTGGTGTCCACCCGAGGTGGTCGATGACCACGCGGCACGGAAGCTCACCGAGGACGGCCTCCCACCGGGGCAGGACCTCGTCACCGGAACCGGCGACGAGCTGCAGCACCCACCCGCGGTCGGCGACCTTGCGGGCGAGGACGCGCAACTCCCCGGCCGTGGGAACGCGGTTCTTCGTGAGGTAGACCCGCACTCCGCGGACACCCGCGGAGTGCAGGTCCCGCAGTTCCCCGGGATCGACGCCGGGGTCGGCGATGACCACTCCACGGGTGGTGTCCGGTCCCAGCTCGGCGATCGACTGCAGCACGTTGCGGTGGTCGGTGCCGTAGTTCGAGGGCGCGACGACCACCGACCGCGACAAGCCGAGCCACGTGCGGAACGACCGGTAGTCCGCGGCGGTGGCCTGCGGAGGAGGTTTCCCGCCGGTGCTCGGGAAGCGGTCGTCGAAGATGTGGTGGTGGGTGTCGGTGGCCAGCGGCCCGGCCCGCGGCGCGGGCCGGGCCACCTGGGTGGTGTAGGGCACGCGGACCGTGTCGGCGGTCATGCCCTCACACCGCGCCGGCGTCCAGCTGACCGGTGAAGAACTCGACCACCGGTCCCCGGGTGCCCGCGGCGTCGTGGCCCACGCCCTGGACCACGACCTGCCGGACCGTCGTTCCGTGCTGTGCCAGGCTTTTCTCCAGCAGGTCGAGCTCCTCCGGCCTGCTGCGGCCGGGATGACCCATCGCGGCCAGATCGGCCCGCCCGTCGTCCTCGCTGCCGATCACGAGGATCACCGGCACCCGGGCGACCGCTTCGCGGTCCACTGTGGTCCCGAACCGCCGCGGGGTGTCGGCGATACCCTCCGGCCAGTCGCGGGAATCGTCGAGCGGGGTCACGTTGCCCGGAGCGCCGACCGCGACGGCCGCGACCCGGTCCGGATGCAGGTAGAGGAAGCGGTGGGCGAACTGTCCTCCGCCGGAATGCCCGCACAGCAGCACTTTGCCGATCCGGGCGTTCCACCGGATCCGGACCTGCTCCAGGATGTCCAGCAGCACCAGGTCGAAGCGGATGCCGCCGGCCTCGATCTTCTTGTAGCTGTCCACGTCGTCCGGATCGGTGATGCCGACCGGGAACAGCGGCGTCACGACGATCAGCTCGTGGCGTTCGGCGAAGGAAATGAATCCTTCCCGCAGCTCTCCCACGCTGCGGCCGGTGCCGTGCACGGCCACCAGCACCGGCATTTCGGTTTCGGGGGTCCAGCTCGTCGGGACGTAAACGCTGTAGCTGCACCGGGGTTCGCGTGGTGCGACGAAGAAGGGCGTCCGCTTGGTGAGCAGGCGGCGGCCGGGATGCGTGGCAGGCAGGTCCGCGACACGGATCACGAGGTCTCCCTCGACGGTCGGTCGACGACCGCGGCGTCGATACGCTCGATCGGCAGGCGCGCGAGGGGGACGTGGTGCTGGCCCGCGTGGATGTCGCGGTCCCGCAGCGAGCCTTGGCTCACCGGGCGGGGGAAGGAGATCTTCACGACGTTGAGCGAAGGAATCCGGAACAGCTGCACCGAATCCGCCTCGACGCGGTAGAGCTCCGCGATCACGCGCTCGTTGAGGACGGACTCGTCGGCGGCGATGCGGTAGCCGTCGTCGTCGCGCAGGAACAGTTCCATGGTGACCCAGAACGGGCCGGCGTTCTTGGAACGGACCTCGTGCGCGAGGTCCGCGAGGGTGGTCTCAGGCACCGGTCTCCTCCATTTCGGTGCGGAACAGGTCGGTGGGGGTGACGCAGTCGACGACGTGGTTCAGCACGAACTCGTAGGCCGCGCCGCGCTCGACCTCTGCGGGCGAGGTCGGGAACGCCAGGCTCGGCAGGTAGTTCATCTCCGGCGCCGGCAGGTGCAGCATCAGCGGGTTGGCCACCTTCGCCACCGCCGTCGCGGTCGCCTGGTCCGGCGCGTTGACCAGCAGCATGACGCCGACCTCGCGGGGCGGTCCGCTCTCGGGCTCCAGCTCGTCCAGCACGGCGTTGTGGCCGTAGAGGCGGAGGTCGAAGGCGTACTCGTCGTCCGCGAGCCCCAGCGTCTGGCTCACCCGCTGCCGGAGGATCGTGCGCATCAGCTCCGCCCACGCGTCGAGGTCGGCGAGGATGAGCGGGTCCCGGATCGCCGAGAACGACATGGTCTCGTAGCCGGTGATCCGGGCGCCTTCCAGCTTGATCGTGTACTGCTCGGCGGCGTGGAACCGCGATCCTTCGACCCGCACGATCCGGTCGTCCAGCGCGGTGTAGCGGGCGTCGCGGACGTCGAGGGTGCCGTCGGGTTCGCGCATCTCGAACGGGTTCACGGTCTCGTAGAGCATGTGTGCGGCCACCGTGATCGGGGTGCACGCCACCGCCGGGTCCAAGGGCTCGATGGTGAAACCGCCGGCGTCGATGGTCGCCAGCACCCCGCCCGCCCGCGGGTTCGTGGTGCACTGGCCCCCGCACTCGACGATCTTCGCCGCGTGCCACGTCGGGCCCGGCGGCATCCCCCGCATGAGCGGGTACGCGGCCGCCAACGCCGTGTCGGTGGCACGCCCGGCGAGCACGACCTGCGCCCCCGCGCGCAGCGCCTCGACGATCGGCTCGTGCCCCATCGCCCCGACGATGTGCGTGCAGCTTTCCAGCGTCTCGGCGCGCAGTTCTCCCAACGGTGGCAACGCATGGATCCGGCCCGCGTTCAGGTGCTCCTTCAGCTCGGCCGCGTTCTGCTCGCTGTAGATCCGCGCGACCTTCAGGTCCAGACCTTCCTCCGCCAGCACCTCCGCGGCGATGCCGGCGACCCAGTCGACGCCGCTGTCGGTCCCGCTCGTGCCGCACGAACCCACGATCACCAGGATGCCCGCCTCCGCGGCCGCGGTCAGCAGGCTGCGCAGATCGCGTTTCACCGCCTTGGCCGTCGTCTTCGGCGTCGCCGACCCCAGGTAGTGCGGACCCGAATCCGTCGACCCGCCGTCGATGCTGATCACGTCCGCGCCGAGCGCGATACCACGCTCGACCGTCGCGTGGTCCCACCCCGCGCCGAGCATTCCGCTCGGTGCCAGCACCCGCACGGACCCCACCGGTTCGTCGTTCATCTTCCTCATTTCCTCACGTGGGTGATCAGGTCGGCGTTCACCGCGAACTTCGCGCGGCCTTCGAGGGCCGCCACCAGTTCTTCGGCTCCTTGGCGTCCCGCGGCGGCGCGGGCCTCGGCGGTCTGCCCGGCCAGGTGGGAGTAGACGACGATGCCGTCCACGCCCCGCAGCGGGCTGTCCGGCGGCAGCGGCTCCTCGCGCACGACGTCGAGCGCGGCACCCGCGATCCGGCCCGACCGCACGGCGCCGGCGAGGGCGTCCTCGTCGACGATCGCCCCGCGCGCGGTGTTGACCAGCAGCGCCGTCGGTTTCATCCGCGCGAACGCCGATTCGCCCAGCAGGCCCCGGGTCCGGTCCGTGAGCGACGTGTGCACGGAGACGTAGTCGGAGACCGCCAGCAGCTCCGGCAGCTCCACGAACCGCACGGCCGGGTCGTCCCGCACCGTGACGCCGGTGGTACAGACCACGTGCATGCCGAACGCGCGAGCCAGCGGGACCACCGCCCGTGCGGACGCGCCGTAACCGACGAGCCCGAGCGTGGACCCGCGCAGTTCGTGCCCGTCTTCGCGTGGCCAGGCCCCGTTCGCCACGCCTCGCGCGGACTGCACCAGGCGGCGCGCCCCGGCGAGCAGCAGACCCATGGTGTATTCGGCCACCGCGTTCGCGTTGACGCCGGGCAGGTTGCTGACCGTGATGCCCAGCCGGGCCGCGGCCACCACGTCGATCGAGTCATACCCCACTCCCGTCCGCACGACGGCCCGCAGTTCCGGCGCCCGGGCGAGGACGTCGGCCGACATGGGTTCGTTGGCCACGAGCGCGCCCTCGATGCCCGCGAGTGCCGCCACGAGCCGCGCCGGATCACGCCGGCCGGCCATGGGCAGGTGGGTGGTCTCCAGCCCGGCCTCCCGCAGGAACCGGTCGACCTCGTCGCCCGGACGCAGGTAGTCGGTGGTGACGAGCACGCGCCGCGTCACAGCGCACGCTCCGCGGCGGACCGGCGCTGCAGCACCCGGACCCGGACCACCGCCAGCACGGCGATCAGGGCGACCACGGCCACGTCGAGCAGCATCAGCGGCCAGCCGGTCACGTCGACCATGCCGCCCACCAACGCCGGCCCGAGGAAGCCGCCACCGGCCCAGCCGACGGTGTAGAGGCCGGTGTAGGTGCCCACCACCCGGTCTGACGGGGCCAGGTTCCACAGCACGACGACGGCGTTGATCAGGAACGCGGACGCACCCGCCGACGCGACGCACAGGGCGGCCACAGTGCCGGCGGCGGTCTGGACCACCGTGCCGAGCACCATCGCGGCCGCGAACACGCCCATCCCGGCCGTCATCACCCGCAGCCGGCCGAACCGTTCGGCGAGCATCGCCACCGGATAGGCCACCACGATGAACGCCACCCCGCTGGGCAGCGTCAGGCCGCCGGCGTCCCCGCGGGACATGCCCAGCGCCTCGATGCCGTAGTTCGTGACCAGCGAGCGGGAGGCGGCCCAGGCGGCGCCGAAGACCAGGATGGACACGATGAGCAGCAAGCGGCTGCGGTCGCGGTCCTTCAGGATCTCGGGCACGATGTCGCGCACCCGGACCTCGGCCGTGGCCTCGCCGTCGGCCCGGCGATCCTCCTCCACCGCCGCGCGGTAGGCCGGGGAGCGGCTGTCGCGCACCTTCGCGACGAGCACGAGCATGGCCGCCAGCATCAGGATCGACGGGATGGCGAACGACAGCATCGGGTGGTCGTCGATCAGGAAGATGCTGATCAACGCCGCGACGATCACGGTGACGCTCGCCGCGATCTTGACCACCGCGTTGGCCCGGCTCCGCCGCTCGGGCGCGATGAAGTCCGGCAGCAGCGCTTCGGCGATCGGCTTGAACGAATTCGCCACCAGCGCGTAGCCGAACATCGTCGCGATCAGCAGCGGCAACGAACCCGCCGTGTGCGGGATCGCCAGGAACAACAACGCCGCCACCGGCATCCCGACCACCAGAAAGGGCATCCGCCGCCCCCACGACGTCCGCGTGTTGTCCGACCGGTTCCCCATCCACGGCTGCACGAAGATGCCCAGCAGGTTGTCCATCCCCATCAGCAGGCCGATCACCGCCGCGCTGCCCAGGTGCTGCCGCAGCAGCGGCGGAACCTGCGACTCGTACAGGTTCCACGTCGACTCCTGCGCGAACACCGCGAGAGCGACCAGAAACGTGATCCGCCCGGTCCGGACGCGCTGCGTGGTCACCGTCGACATCCGCCCACCTTCCCTTCGCCACCGCCGTTGGTGGCGTCCGTCACGGTACTGTTGCTATAGCAAGTCGGTCAATAGTGGCTAAATTCTTATGCCATGGGTTCGAGGTCGACGAGGAGCGTCAGATCGTCGTCGACCCGGATGCGGCAGTCCGGCCCGAAGCAGCACGAGGACTCGCGCTCCTCGAACACCGCGGGCCCGGTGATCTCCGTCCCGGGCCGCAACCGGTAGCGGTCCCAGACCGTGGCCCGCACCCGGCCGTGGCCGGGCAGCCACACCTCGCGCGTGCCCCGCAGCGGGTCACCGGCGACGGGTTTGCAGCCCAGGGACAGGTCGGGACCGGGCAGAGACGCCGAAAGCCGCCAGTTCACCACCTCGGCGGGACCGTCGAGGCACCGCCCGAACGTCGCCTGGTAGGTCTCTTCGAAGGCACCGTGGAGGCGCCCGGCGTCCAGCCGCGCGAGGTCCCCCTCCGGCAGCTCGACCTCGATCTCGGCCCCCTGGCCGAGGTACCGCACGTCGGCCGAGCGGCGCAGCAGGACCGCGTCCGGCCGCTCCGGTCGCAGCACCGCCGTGGCGTGCGCGATCATCTCTTCGTACAAGGCGGCGACGCGCTTCCCGTCGACTCCGGCCAGCGGCGAAGGCAGGCTCCGCGCCAGGTCCACCGTGGGCACGGCGACGAGGAACCCGTACGCGGACATGACCCCGGCGCGCATCGGGACGATGATCCGGGAGATCTTCAGCTGCTTCGCCAGGCCGTAGGCGTGCACGGGACCCGCGCCGCCGAACGCGACCAGGGCGAAGCCGGCGGCGTCCTTCCCCTGCTCGGACAGGTGCATCCGGGCGGCGGCGGCCATGCTCGCGGTGGCCACCTCGACGACGCCCGAGGCCGCCCCGATGCGATCGAGACCCAGTGGCCCGGCCAGTTCCCGGTCCACCGCCTTGTGGACGTCGGCCGCCCGCAGCCGCATCTCCCCGCCGAGGAACGTGGCCGGGTCGAGGTAGCCGAGCACGAGGTCGGCGTCGGTCACCGTGGGATGCTCTCCGCCACGCCCGTAGGCGACGGGTCCGGGCACCGACCCCGCGCTGCGCGGCCCGACCTTCAGCAGCCCCAGCGAGTCCGGGGCGGCGATCGAGCCGCCGCCCGAGCCGATCTCGATCATGTCCACGACGGTCAGCCGGACCGGCAGGCCGGAACCGGGTTTGAACTTGTCGACGCGGCCGGCTTCGAAGTCGTGCTTGCGGCGCGGCCGGCCGCCGCTCACGAGCGCGATCTTGGCCGTCGTGCCACCCATGTCGAACGAGATGACGTCCGGTTCACCCAGCCGCCGCGCCACCGCGGCCGCGGCGATGGCGCCCGCGGCCGGCCCGGATTCGAGCAGGCGGACCGGAAACTCCTTCGCGTCCGCCGAAGTCGTGACCCCGCCCCCGGACAGCATGATCCGCAGCGGCGCGTCGATGCCCATCGCCAGCAGGTCCTCGCCCAGCGCGTCCAGGTAGCGCGCCATCAGCGGCTGCACGTAGGCGTTGAGGCACGCGGTGCTCGCCCGTTCGTACTCCCCGAGCACGGGAGCGACCGCGCTGGACAGCGTGACCGGCAGCTGTGGATGTGCGTGCGCGAGCAGCTCGCGCACGCGCCGTTCGTGCTCGTCGTTGCGGTAGGAGTGCAGCATCGCCACGGCGAGCGCCTCGACGCCGTGGGCGAGCAGATCCGCGACCTGCGCCAGCACGCCGGCCTCGTCCAGCGGTTCCAGCTCGGTTCCGTCCGCGGTGATGCGGCCGCCGACCCCTCGGCACAGGTGCCGGGGCACCAGCGGGTCGGCCGGGCGGGCCAGCAGATCGGTGGTGTCGAACCTGATCTCGCGGCCCATTTCCAGCGTGTCGCGGAAACCGGCGGTGGTCAGCAGTCCCACGACGGCGCCGGTGCGTTCCAGCAACGTGTTGGTCACCAGCGTCGTGCCGTGCACCACCCCGGCGACGTCACCGGCCGGCGTCCCGGTCTCCTCGAGCAGGCGCGCGATGCCCGCGGTGATCGCCTCGTTGGGGGATTCGGGGGTGGTGGGCAGCTTGCCGGGCCAGGTCAGGTCGCGCGCGGGGTCGTGCAGCAGCAGGTCGGTGAACGTGCCGCCGACGTCCACGCCGATCCGGACGGTGCGGCTCATCGGACGTACCCGCCGAGTTCGTCGGCCCGTACCAGCTCCGGCTCCCGGTCCTCCGGCGCGCCGAAGCCGCCGCCGCCGGGGAACGAGATGACGACCGAAGCACCCGGCGCCAGCTGCGAAATCGACTTCAGCGGCACGCGTTCCCCGGTGCCGAGCACCACCTGTGCCGTCGCCCCCGGCTCCCCGCCGTCGAGTCCCAGCGCGGGATGCCGTTCGCGGTCGCCGAGCAGCACCAGCTGGACCGGGTGGCGGGTCGGGTTGTGCACCTCGATGTCCTGCCCCAGCCCGCCCCGGCGCCGGCCGCGGCCACCGGAACCGGCCCGGAGCTCCTTGCGCACGAACCGCAGCGGAGCGGCCGCTTCGAGCGCTTCGATGCTGCCGCTGCCGGAATTGGTGGGGAACGCGGTGGTGGACAAGCCGTCCTTCTCTTTCGAGGCACCCATCCCGGCGTTGGCGAAGAGCATCTGTGCGAAGGGGCGGCCCGCGTCGTCCACCCCGGCGAAGCGGATCCGCAGCGCCGGCGCTCCTCCGCTGTCGGCGATGACCCGGCCGGGCAGCACCGGCGCGAGCGCCCGGTAGATCGCGCACGAGAGCAGGTGGCCGGTCAGGTGCCGGGCGACGACGGGTGCGGGGAACGTGGGATTGACGATGGTGCCTTCGGGGGCGCGCACGGCGATGGACCGGTAGGAGCCCCAGTTCGTCCGCGTGGCCGGGTCCAGCAGGATCTTCAGCGGGTAGACCGAATACGCGCGGGTGTAGTTCAGGGTGGCGTTGGTCGAGAACGGCACCTGGGCCGAAGTCCCGGTGTAGTCGATCTCGATGCGGTCGCCGGAGACCGTGACCGCGCACTCGATGTGGGTCGGGTGCCCCTCGACGCCGTCGGCGTCGACGCTCGCGCGGTGGACGCCGTCGGGCAGGGCGCGGATCGCCGCCCGCATCGCCGCGTCGGTCAGCGAGTGCACCTGCGAGGCGAAGCCTTCGAAGTCGGGTTCGCCGAAGTCCTCCAGGAACTCCCGCGCACGCCGGCGGCACACCTCGTGCGCCGCGGCCTGCGCCTCCAGGTCGCCCCACAACTCGCCGGGGAGACGGACGTTGGCCAGCAAGAGGTCCCGGACGCCCGGTTCGACGCGCCCGGCCCGGTACAGCCGCAGCGGCGGGATCAGCACGCCCTCCGACATCAGGTCCGTGGCTCCCAGCGACGGCGTGCCACCGATGTCGGGGGAATGCGCGGCGGTGCCCGCGAAACCGACCAGCGTGCCGCGGCGGAAGATCGGCGTGATCATGGCGATGTCCGGCAGGTGCCCGGTGGCGATCCACGGGTCGTTGGTGATCACGGCGTCACCGTCCTGCCAGTCCCCGGCCGGGAACCGCTCCAGCACCAGTGCGGTCAGCGAGCTCATCAGGGCCGCGAAGCCGGGAATGCCGGCCCGCGACTCCGCCATGGTGCGGCCCCGGCGGTCCATCAGGACGACGGTGTAGTCGTTGGATTCGCGGATGATCGTCGAGAACGCCGTGCGCAGCATGGTCGACGCGGCCTCGTCGGTCGCGGCCGCGAGCCGGTCCCACCGGACCTCCAGGCCGACCGGGTCGGCGACGGGCGGGGTCATGCCGCCACCCCCGCCGCACCGGCGGTGACGGCGTCCGCGATCGCCTTGCCGAGCCCCTCGGTCGTGCCCGTGCCGCCGAGGTCCGGGGTGAGCACGTCCGGCCGCTCGTCGAGCACGCTCTCGATCGCGGCCACCACCCCCGCGGCCGCGTCGGGCTCCCCCAGGTGCTCCAGCATCATGGCGCCGCTCCAGATCTGCCCGACGGGGTTGGCGATCCCGCGGCCGGCGATGTCCGGAGCCGAACCGTGCACGGGCTCGAACAGGCTCGGCCAGGTGCGGTCGGGGTTGATGTTGGCGCTCGGCGCGATCCCGATCGTCCCCGCGCAGGCGGGACCGAGGTCGGACAGGATGTCCCCGAAGAGGTTGCTGGCGACGACGACGTCGTAGGAGTCGGGGCGCAGGACGAACTTGGCCGTCAGGATGTCGATGTGGTCCTTGTCGGCGACGACCTCCGGGTACTGCGCCGCCATCGCGGCCGCGCGCTCGTCCCAGTACGGCATCGAGATGGAGATCCCGTTGCTCTTCGTGGCCCACGTCAGGTGCTTGGCGGGGCGGGCGGCGGCGAGGTCGAACGCGTAGCGCAGCACCCGGTCGACGCCGGTGCGGGTCATCACCGTCTCCTGCAGCACCGTCTCGCGGCCGGTGCCCTCGAAGATCCGGCCGCCGATGCTCGAGTACTCGCCCTCGGTGTTCTCCCGGACGACGAGGAAGTCGATGTCCCCGGGCCCGCGATCCCGCAGGGGGCTGCGCACCCCGCGCAGCAGGCGGACCGGCCGCAGGTTGACGTACTGGTCGAACCCGCGGCGGAACTGCAGCAGGCTCCCCCACAGCGACACGTGGTCCGGCACCACCGCGGGCCAGCCCACCGCGCCGAAGAAGATCGCGTCGAAGCCGCCGAGCACCTCTCGCCAGTCCGCGGGCAGCATCTCTCCGTTTCGTGCCCAGTATTCGGCGGAGGCGAACTCGAATTCCGCGGTCTCCAGCTCGAACCCGTGGATCCCGGCGGCGGCGCGCAGGCACCTCAGCCCCTCCGGGACGACCTCACGCCCGATGCCATCACCCGGGATGACCGCGACACGATAACGGCGGGACACCGGTTCCTCCTCCGACCTCGACGCTGAACGTCCCTCCACTGTGGTCATGCGGGAACACCGCGACAAGAGCGTCCGCGGCAACCTATCCTTTCGCCCATGGAAAACGCTCTGGACGACCTCCACTTCTTCCAGGTGGTCGCGGCCAGCGAGACGCTCACCGCCGCCGCCCGCGAACTGGGCTGGTCCCTGCCGGTGGTCAGCAAGCGCCTCAAGGCATTGGAACAGCGGCTCGACGCCCGCCTGGTGCACCGCGGCACGCGACGGCTGGTGCTGACCTCGGAAGGCGAGCTCTACGCATCGCGGCTGGAAACGATCCTCGAGCAGGTCCGCGAACTCGAGGACCAGCTCACGCACCGCTCCGGCGAGCTGCGTGGTTCCATGGCGGTCCAGGCGACCCTCGGCCTGGGCCGCGCGCACATCGCACCCCTGCTCGGCGAGTTCACCGCCCGGCATCCGCAGCTCGACGTCCGGCTCCACACCTCGGCCCTGCCCCTGCGCCCGCACCGGCGCGAGTTCGACCTGGCGGTCCACGTCGGCACGCCGCCGGACTCCACGCTGCGGATGCGCCGGCTGGCGAAGAACCGCCGGGTGCCCTGCGCGGCACCGTCCTATGTGGAGCGACGCGGGATGCCGGAGCGCGTCGAGGATCTCGCGGAGCACGACTGCATCGTGCTCCGCGAGAACGAGGGCGACTTCGACCTGTGGCGCTTCGGGGACGCCCGCCACCCGCGCCAGGTCCGGGTGCGCGGCCGGCTGTCGAGCAACGACGGCGACATCGTGACCGACTGGGCGTTGCGGGGCCACGGGGTGATCATGCGCTCGGAGTGGCAGGTCCGGTCCCACCTCGAAAGCGGCGCGCTGGTGCGGGTGCTGCCCGGTGTGCCGACGCCGTCCGCGGACATCTACGCACTCCTGTCCGACGACGTCCACGTGCCCCGGCGGATCAGCGAGCTGGTGAAACACCTCGCCGCGCGCCTCCCGGCCCGCATCAAGTTATAGCAAATCGCTCCGTAGTTGCGTGTCCGCTACGCTGGAGCGGTGACCGAGGACCTCGCGACACTGAAGAGCGTCACGCTGGCCGATCGCGCGTACAACGCCATCCGTGCGGCCATCGCGACCGGCGGCCTGCGCAGCGGGGAGAAGGTCACCGAACGCGGGCTGGCCGCCCAGCTCTCCGTCAGCCCGACCCCGATCCGGGAGGCGATCAGGCGCCTGGAGCAGGACGGCCTGCTGGTCCGCAAGGGGCCGCGCACGGTCGTCGTCTCCGACATCGGGGACACGGCACTGCAGGACCTCGCCGAGGTGGAGGTCGGCCTGCGCGGCATGGTCGCGCGGTTCGCCGCCCGGCACGCGACCCCCGAGCAGCTCGACGGCCTCGACGCGATCCTCGACGAGGCCGACGACCTGCTGATCCTCATCGTCCAGCGGAAGGGGCAAGGGCAGCTCCCGCAGCGCCACCTCGACCGGCTGATGGACACCATGCAGCGGTTCAACGACGCGCTGGAGGCGTGCGCGGGAAACCCCGTGCTGTCCCGGCTGCTGGAGCAGGCCCGGGTGTTCTCCCCGGCCGAACGCCGCGCCCGCCGGCTCGAACGGATCGCGCACGACCACACCTTCGGCCTGGACCGCTATTCGAGCCACCGCGCACTCGTCCGCGCCCTGCGCGCGGGCGACGCGGAAGGCGCCGAATCGATCGTGATCGAGGACGCCCGCGGCGGGCTCAGCGACCTGCTCAACGCGCCGCGATCCGAGCCGGGTGCGCCACCGGCCGGGTGACGGCATCCGACCTCCCTCGCCTGTCACGGCAGCCTTTCGGTTTCGCGCAGAGCGAGCCAGGTGCACAGTCCGGCCAGGGCCAGTTCCGGAACCGCGCAGACGAGGGCCTGGGTGAATTCGGTGCCCGGCCGGGCGGTGAGGACGTCGAACCAGGCGTCCATCCCCATGAGCGCCGCGACCGCCGATGCCGACAGGCGGGCGCGGCCATCGCCCCGGTGATACCACCGCGCGGTGGCCGCGCAGCCGAGCGCCATGGCCAGGTCGAGCCCGATCCACACGGCCGGCCAGTGCCGCACTTCGGTGGTCTCGGGCAGGGTCCGGCCCAGCACGACCACCCACGGCACCAGGCCCGCCGCCACCGCGCCCAGGACGCCGGGCACCCAGGTGAATCGCCGTCGCGCCCGAGCGCCCGGCGACGTCGCCGGGCGTGGCGGCCAGGGCATGGTCTGAACGGTCATCGAAACTCCTCCGCCGGACGTCGTGGTGCTGCCGCCGACGCCGGGTGTCGGGCAGCCCTGGGGCGAAACCTTGCCGCCGGAACCGGCCGGGATCAGTAGCCCGTGATTCCGACTTCGTGGTGGTGCCTGCTACCGCACCGATCCGGGTGGCTGCGGGATGGTGCCGCCGATCCCGTCTCGATTACCGTCGGATCATGGACACGGCATCCCGCGGGCGAGCCGGCGTATCCCCGGCTCTCGGGTTCGTCGCGGCAGGGGCGTCCGTGCAGCTGCTCACCCTGGGGATCGCCGCCGCACTCTGGTTCGGCCTGCACCGGACCGACGTGAAGTTCGCCAGAGACCTCGCCTTGGGCGGCGTGGTCTTCACCGCTGTCGTGCTGCTGGCCGCGTCCCCGGTGCTGACCGCGGTTCAGCGGAGCCGGCTGCGTGCCTGGCTCGGCGTGGACGTCCCGCCGGTCACCGCGAGGCGATGGACCGGGCGCGGGCTCACGGCGATCGGGCGGCAGCTCGGCTATCACGCCCTGGCGGGGCCGGCCGTGACCGCGTTCGCGCTACTGGCGGCAGTCGTGTGGGCGACCGGTGTCGTCCTGGCCGGAGCCTTCGCCTACCTGCTCGTCTTCCCGACCACCAGCCTGCTGCGCACCACGGTCGCCGCCCGGCCGGCCGCGCTCGGCGCGGTCCGGCCGGTCCTCGTGGCCGGACCACGCACGGCCGGTCTCCTCGCCCAGCTGGACGTCTGGGCGGCGGACGCGCTGCTGGGCCCGAACCGGTGGCAACGCCGGCTGGTGGACCTGACCGAAAGCCGCGCGGGTGTCGTCGACGCCGCCGACGCCGAACGCCGCCGCATCGAACGCGACCTGCACGACGGCGCCCAGCAACGGCTGGTGTCGCTGGCCATGAACCTCGGCCTGGCCCGGGCCGGCCTGCCCGACCTCCCCGCCGAGGCGAGACAGGTGATCGTCGACGCGCACGAGCAGGCCAAGGAAGCCCTCGCCGAGCTACGCACCCTCGTGCGCGGCCTGCATCCCGCCATCCTGGACGACCGTGGCCTGGACGCCGCGTTGTCCGGTATCGCCGCCCGGGCGCCGGTGCCGGTCCGCCTGCACGTGGACGTGCCCGATCGGGCGTCCCCGACCGTCGAGGCCGTCGCCTACTTCCTGGTCGCGGAAGCACTGGCCAACATCGCCAAACACGCCCGCGCCACCGGCGCCGAGATCGACGTTCGCCGGCACGGCGACGTGCTGGCGGTGACCGTGACCGACGACGGCGTCGGCGGAGCCGACCCGGCCGCCGGGACCGGACTGACCGGCCTGGCGCAGCGCGTCCGCTCGGTCGACGGAACGCTGTCGATCAGCAGCCCGGCCGGCGGGCCGACCGTCGTCACCGCGGAGCTGCCGTGCGCGTCGTGATCGCCGAGGACTCGGTCCTGCTCCAAGCCGGCCTCGCCCGGCTGCTCGGCCTGGCCGGGATCGACGTCGCCGCCACCGTCGGTGACGCCGAGACACTGCTGGCGGCCGTCGCCGAACACCGGCCCGACGCCGTGATCGTCGATGTGCGGATGCCACCCACCCACACCGACGAGGGCGTCAAGGCCGCGCTGGTGATCCGCCGCCAATGGCCGGCGGTGGCGGTGTTGATCCTGTCCCAGTACGTCGAGGAGCGCTACGCCGCCGACCTGTTGTCGGCCAACACCAGCAAGGTCGGCTACCTGCTGAAGGACCGGGTGGCCGACGTCGCCGAGTTCGTCGACGCGCTCCACCGGGTCGCCGGCGGCGGCACGGCACTGGACCCCGAAGTGGTCGCGCAGCTGCTTCTGCGGCACACCAGTGATCCACTCGACCGGCTCACCCGCCGCGAGCGGGAAGTGCTCACCCTCATGGCCCAGGGCCACGCCAACGCCGACATCGCCCGCACACTCGGCATCAGCGACAGCGCGGTCGCCAAACACATCAACGCGATCTTCGCCAAACTCGACCTGGCACCGGGCGACGGCGACCGCCGGGTTCTTGCGGTGCTGCGCTTCCTGGCGCGGTGATCCGGTCGGCCGAGGCGGGAACACAGCCGGGCTCGAGATCGGCATTTCTCGGCGACGCAGTTATCGAACTGCCTGCCTCCGGCACTGGACCTACGTTACACTTCACGCGCTCGCTGCGCAGGCATGGTCATGCGGAGGTGGTCACGGTAGAAGCCGATGGATCGGGTCCCGAAGTCCGCCTGCCACCATATCCCGCGGTGAGCATTCCGGAGTTGGCGCGAATCCTCAGCTACCGCGAGCCAGGCGGCAAATACTTCGTTTTCCTCCGGGATCGGCCACCGAGGAAGGGTGGTCCCGGCCTGGTTGTCGCCCGGAACTCCTTGAGTGGCTTCGAGAAGATCGTTTCAGAACACTTCCCGGTCACGGAACAGGGCTGGTTCGAAGCCTGGAAGACCCTTGCGACCCTCGATCGGCGAGAATTCGAAAGATGCCGCAGAGCTGTCGCTCGCAACGAGGGCGCCTACCGCAACCGAACCGATGATCACGAACTTCGCCGAGAAGTCGAACTCGGGACGCGGATGCTGCTGACTCCGGTGATCTTCCTGGGCGGCGATCACGTAAAATGCGGAAACCTGAAAGCGAAGTCGGCTTACGACTTGCGGTTCATGGACGACAAGCTTGCGGTGCTCAATGTCGGGACACCGCACATCGTCGGTGAATTACCTTACGGCGACTTCACGAATATTCAGATAGGCGGACCGGGTGAGAACCAGTCGACCAACCCGTTCGTCGACTCGGCCGGGAAGATCATCGGTACGGCCATTCGGGCCACCCAGGTGGGCATCAGTGACAGTTTTCTGAACGTGGCCGACAGTCTGATTTCGGCCGGTTTGAAGGCAGCCGGCACTCGCAGCACCATCAAGACAATTCTTGCCGTACGCACCACGGATTCGGAATTGTTCTTCCTATATACCGTAACCGAGCCCGGCCAGCTACGAATAGATCTGTCGCCGGTACTCGGCAGAATCAGGGAAGTTCTCGCCTCGACGAGGGTTGCCCATCAACCGGAGACGAGTTCGGATGCCGCCGCCATCATCGAGCAACTCGGCAACGCCGCCAAGTTGCTGGATCGCGGACTGATCACCCACGAGGAATTCAACCGGTTGAAGTCCCGGCTGCTTCCCGGAGATTAGTCTCGCCTGCCGCCCGTCGTAGCACAAGCAAGCCACTCCCTGAGCCGCCTCACGGCCGAACCATGGGCGGCCTGGAGCGGGCGAGCTGTCTACTGCGCGATCGCGATCCCGCGGTCATCGCCGGGCTGAGCCGACGACGCCGGGATGGCGTTGTCGATGAGGACGGCGGCGATCGCGGCGGCGGCAGGGAAGCAGTCGCTGTCGAGAACCCGGGTGCGAGCGGAGGCGCCGTCGATCAGCAGCGCCAGCTGTTCGCCCAGTTGTTCGGGGTCGGTGGCGCCTGCTTCGCGGGCGGTTTCGGCGAGCCGCGCGGCGATGGCCTTCTTGTAGTCGCGTGCGCACTCGGACGCCGGGTGGTGGGGGTCGTGGAGTTCGACGGCCGCCCCGATGTACGGGCACAGGGGGGTGGACGCCGGCACCTCGAAGGCGGCGAGCAGGCGCTCGCGAGGCGTGCGGTCGGTGCGGTCGAACACCCCCGGCAAGACGTCGGGATCGAAGCGGCGCAGGTACTCGGCGACCAGTTCGTCCTTGCCGGCGAAGTGCTGGTAAACCGTGTGCTTCGAGACCTGGGCCGCCGCGCAGAGCTGGTCCATGCCGGTGCGGTTGATGCCCTGTTCGCGGAACAGCCGCTGTGCCGCGCCGAGGATCCGCTCGCGCGCGCCCCGGCCCCGGCGGCGGCCTTGCGGCCCCTTCTCCAACTCCGTCATGCCTCCAGCATAACCGCGTCGAGTACTGATCGGTGTACATAACTTGCCCACCCGGCCGGCCGTCCGCTACGTTAACCAAACAGGTCGGTACACATAACGAGCCGGCAGGCAACTCGGAGGAGTGATCGTGGGAAAGCTCGACGGCAAGGTCGCGGTGATCACCGGCGGATCGACCGGCATGGCACTGGCCGGCGCCAAACTGTTCGTGGCCGAGGGAGCGCACGTCTTCATCCAGGCCCGGCGGCAGGACGCGCTGGACGACGCGGTCAAGCTGATCGGCCGGAACGTGACCGCCGTGCGGGGCGACGCGGCCGAACTGGCCGACCTCGACCGCCTGTACGACACGGTCAAGCGGGAGAAAGGCTCGATCGACGTGCTGTGGGCCAGCGCCGGAATGGGCGAACCGGCCCAGCTCGGCGAGATCACCGAAGAACAGTTCGACCGCGCCTTCTCGCTCAACGCCCGCGGCACGCTGTTCACCGTCCAGAAGGCACTGCCGCTGCTCAACGACGGCGCCTCGGTCTTCATGACCGGCTCCAACGCCTCACTCGGGGCCTTCCCCGGTTGGAGTCTCTACGCCGGAAGCAAAGCCGTGCAGCAGGCCTGGGCCCGGGTGTGGCTCAACGAGCTGAAGGACCGCAGGATCCGGGTGAACGTCCTGACCCCCGGCCAGGTCGCCACGGCCAAGCAGGAAGAACTGTTCGACGAAGCCACCAAAGCCGCGTTCGAATCCCTGATCCCGCGGGGAAGGATGGGCCGCCCGGAGGAGATCGCCACGGTCGCGCTGTTCCTCGCCTCCGACGACTCCAGCTACGTCAACGGCCTGGAACTGGTCACCGACGGCGGCACCACGGCCATCTGAGCCACACCACGCAGGTACACCTCGGACGGCGGGGTCGCTCACCCGCCGACCGCGGGGTACATCCGGTTGAACCGCGGCGGCATGTAAGGCAGGTAACGTCCCGGCACGCCGTCCGCGGCCATCGCCAGCCCGTTCATCGTGCGGGGTGCGGTGTCCGGCCAGTGGCCGGTCCGCAGGCGGGTCAGCATCCGGTCGATCGCCGCCTGCTGTTCGCCCGTTGTGTACGTGCAGTGCCCTGCCGTCTGTACGTACGTCTGCCGGAGCAGCGAACCGTTCCCCGCGCGGTCGACCAACGTTCCGTACGACTGCTGCTGGGCGACCGTCGAGATCTGGTCGCCGGTGCCGTTGACCGTGAGCACCGGGATCCGCAAGCTGCCGGTGAACACGATGCCCCGCGCGAGGTAGCGGACGGCGGCGGGATCGGCGGACACGCGCCGCTCCGCGGCGAGCCTGCCGAGGTCGGCGCTCAGGTCGAGCCCGGCCCGCGCGTACAGCCGGCGGACGGCGTTCTGCTGCTCCGGCGCGGCCAGCGCGAGCTGGCGCGCGTAGTCGACCCCGGTGTTCCACGACGGGTTCCCGCCCGCCAGCTGCTCGATCGCGCGGCGGCTGCTGACCGCCTGCCCGAGGTACGGCAGCGGGCCGCCCGCGAGCGCCAGGAACATTCCGCGCTCGATGCCGTCGGCGTCGCGGCCGTCGGGGACCGGGGTCGTCGTGCCGTCGGCGGCCAAGCCCCAGCCCGGCACCTGGCCGATCGCCGCCGCGAGCGCGGTCCGCGCCCGGCCCGCGGCGGTGGACTGCGCCGCCGTCATCGCCGAAACCCACTGCTGCTGGAGGCCGGGGACGTCGGCGGGGATGCCGGTCACCGGCAGGGTGGTGTCGCGCAACAGCAACGTCTTGAGCGTGAACACGGTGTCCAGCTTCTGGTTCCACTGCCCCACCGCGCCGCCCAGGCCGCCGCACATCGGGACGGCCGCGGCGAAGCGGTCCGGGTGCACTTGCGCGACCCCGGCGGCGACCATGCCGCCCATCGAACGGCCCTCGGCGATCGCGTACCGCGCCCGGCCGAACCGGGCTTCGAACCGGCCGAGCGCCTCGGCCTGGTTGTCGATGGCGCGCGCGATGTTCCAGCCGGTGACCGTGCGCGTGGTGCCGCCGACCGCGTAGCCGCGCGCCAGCAGGCTCGCGGTGAGGGGGCTCGTCAGCCCGCCCGCCGCGAAGTCGAGGTCCACCAGCACGGCACCGTTCCACCCGGACGGTTTGGCGAACGCGTACGGCGTGCCGTCGGCCAGTTGCCCGTCAACGCAGGCCGCCGCCGGACACGGCTCGCCGGCCGCCGCCGCGGTCGCCGGCAGGCCCGTGAAGAGGACCGCGACCGCGGCCAGTGCGGTGATCCTGATACGCATTCTTCGCTCCTGTCAGAAGTTCTTGGCGGCGACGGTCCAGCCCGGCGTGGTGCACAGACCGCAGCCCGCGCCGAGGAAGTAGGCACGCGCGGCGCGGTTGCCGTTGAGGGTGAAGTCGAACCAGCCGACGAGCACCCGCACCGCCTCTTCGCGGACGCTCGGGTCGGGGTTGCCGTCGCGCTGGCCGTAGACGAACCCGGTGTGGCCGGCGGCGGGATTGGTGACGCGGACGGCGGGGACGGTGACGAGGTCGTAGTTGGCCCCGCTGTTGGGGTAGGCGACGTCGGCGGGACCGCCGTCGGCGAACAGGACCGGGGTGTGCAGCTTCCGCAGGTTCTCCCGGCCGTAGCCGAGGGTGCCGTCGGCGAAGAACCCGCTGTCGAGCGAAAGCACCGACTTCACCCGCGGGTCCGCCCCGGCGACCAGCGCTTCGATGCCGCCGCAGGAGTGACCGGCGACGCCGATCCGGTGGGTGTCGAGCTTGGTCCGCAACGCGCTGTCCCGGCGGTCGTTCTCCCGTTCCGCCCAGGTGATCGCGTCGAGGAGCACCGCCGGTTCCGGGCTGCCGTTCTCGGTCAGGGCGGGTTCGTCGAACCCGCCGACGGCGACCACGACGAACCCGTGCGCGGCGACCAGCGTCTCCAGGGTGAGCAGCTCGTCGTTGCTCGTGTGCCGGCACGCGCCGTTGCCGAACACCACGACCGGCAGGCGCCCCCGCACCCGGTCCAGGTCCGCGGGCCGGTAGACGGTGTACTCGGCGGCGTAGTCCCCCGTCCGGGCACCGGGTTCGCGGACCACCGGGTGGAACACCGCGGCCGCGGGCGGCGCCGGGGCGGCCGCGACGTCCGCGTCCGACGAGCCGGGCACCGTCGCGGCGGTGACCGCGACGAGCGCGGTCGCGGCGGCGACCAGGGCGGGCTTGAGCCAGGTTCGTGCCATCGAAAGTCCTTTCACCGTGGGGTGGCCGCGTTGAAGACCGGCTTCGGCACCGAGACCTGGTTGAGCCCCCAGCGGGACATGATCCCGACGTACGTGCCGTCCTCGAAGAGCTCTTCGAACACCTTCTGCAGCACCGGGCCCAGCCCGGACGACTTGGGGGCGTACAACGCCAGGTCGTCCTTGGTCGCCCCTTGCGCTTCGGTCTGGGTGACGTACTTGTTCCCGCCCTGCCGCTGCGTGACGTCGATCGCCGCGGCCTCGGTCATGCCCGCGGCGTCCGCGCGGCCCGAGCGGGTGGCCAGCAGCGTGGCGTTCGTGTCGGCGAGGCCGACGGTCTGCGTCGCCTTGCGCTTGCTGTCGGTGCAGAACCGCGACAGCTTGTTCAGCTGCTCTTCGACGACGCTCGCGGTCACCACCGCGATGCGCTTGCCGCAGAGGTCTTCGACCCGCGCGATCCCGGCCGTCGAGTCCGCGGGGAACACGTAGGCGGTGCGGGTGGTCATCCAGGTGATCGTGTCGAACTGCCGCTCGCGTTCGGCGGTCGCCTTGACCGGGCCGTTGAACGCGTCGTACCGGTTGGCCTGCATGCCCTGCAGCGCGGCCGGGAGCCCGGCGACGACGACGGTCCGGGTGCGGACGCCGAGCACCTGGCCGATCGCGGCCTGGAAGTCGGCGTCGATCCCGGTGACCGTGCCGTCCGGCGCGATCGTGCGGTACGGGGGGTGGGAGTCGCCGGCGAACCGGATTTCGCCGGCGTCCTTGATCGCCCGCGGCAGCGCGTCGTGCAGCGCCTGCACCACCGGGAGGTTCGTCCCGGTGGCCAGGCCGGGGGAATCGGCGCCGACCGTGCACCCGGTGGCGGTCAGCCCGAGGGCGGCGGTCACGAGGAGCGCACTTCGGCTTCGTCGGCGAAGTGGGGATCTCATCGAGGTCCTTTCCGGACGGTCAAAGCAATCCGTCGAGCCACGCGGTCATCCGCGCGTCCAGGTCGCCGCCCGTGCGGGCGTCCACGTTGTCGGCGTGCAGTTCGAGCACCGGGATGCCCGCCGCGCGCAGGGCGCGGGTGGTGAAGTAGCTGCCACGGGCGTCGTCGGAAACGAGGTGCACCACGCCGTGCACGCCGTGGTGCCGGGCTTCCTTGACGTACCACTCCGCCGACCACGGCGGGGTGTAGAGCTGGTCGCCGAAGGCGGCGAAGCGGGCGGCCAGCGCGCGCAGCGGGTCGTCGCCGTACCGCAGGTAGCCGTCCGCGGCGATCGCCAGGTACATCGACCACACGAACACCGCGCCGTGCGACTCCTGGAACCGCCGGTAGAACCCGAGGTCGAACCACAGCCCGCGGCCGATCCACATCAGCCGCAGCCGCTCGTCCGGGCACACCGCGACGCCGGCGTCGATCCGGTCGCGCACCTCGTCGTGGAACGCCCGCGCGGCGTCGCGCGCCCATTCGGTGCCGCGGTGCCACTGCGGCACCATGACGCTCGGGATGCCGTCGGTGACGGCGATCGGGCACGGCCGGGCGGCCGCGATCAGGTCGCGGGTGCGGCGGTTCCACTCCTGCTGCTCGTTGACCAGGTCCAGGACTTCGCGGAACCGCGTCTCGGAGAACACCCGGCCGGTGGTCTGCTCGAGGAACCGGATGAGCCCGGTCAGCTCGCCGGTCAGCAGGTCGAGGCGGTCGCTGCCGATCGCCTCTTCCCAGCGGTGCGGCATCAGCTCCCACCACCGCTCCGGGACGGCGTTCTCCGCCGCGCTTTCCAGCGGGTAGTAGGTGACGCCGGGCTGGGCGTCCCAGACGTCGAAGATCTTGCGGGCCGCGTCGCCGGTGGTCTCGCCGAGCACGATCGACGGCGTCGGCAGCCCGCCCCACGGTGCCTGGGCGGGATCGTCCTCGAACGCCGACGCCAGCGAGGTGGCGCTGTACTGCTCGACGTAGTCGGGGTAACCGCGGTCGCGCAGCAGGCCGAGGTAGCGCTGGGTCTGCCGTTTCGCCGCGACGATCGAGGCCCACCACTGGTTGACCACATACGGGATGCCCATCGCGCGGAAGATCTCCTGCGGCGCGTCCGCGTTGACCAGCGCCAGCGGGCCGCCCTCGGCGCGCACCCCGGCGAACCACTCGCGCTGGTAGGCGGTCGCGGTCGTCGCGGACGCCAGCCGTTCCGTCATCGCGCGACCCCGATCGGGAGGAGCGCTTCCAGGACGTCGCCGGTCAGTTCGCCGTACGGCTGGCGTTCCGCCAGGACCGCCCGCAAGCCGGTGGCGGCCCGCTGCTCCGGGAAGTCCCACGGCGGCGCGTCGTCGTGGACCCGGGCGTACGACAGCAGGACCTCCGCACCGCACGCGCGGGCGGCCGCGGCGGTGTGGGCGGCGCGCTGCCGGATCGACGCACGCGGCGCGGCCGGGCCGTTGTACTGGTACCGCTCGGCCAGCGCGAGTTCCGTCGGGGCCGCGCAGGTCCGCGCGAACAGCAGCTCGCCCCAGTCGTGGTCCTCCCCCACGACGAGAAAACCGTTGTGCTCCAACGTTTCGTAGACGCCCGGGCCGTCGTGGGAACTCCCGGTGAGAAACAGCCGCGTGCCTTCGGTCTCGCGCGGGCCGGCGGACACGCCGTCGACGAGCGCGATGGCGTCGGTGACCGGCAGCCTGGTGGTCTCGGCGACGATCCCGAGGAACCGCGTGCCGCTCAGCCGGTTCGCCCGGCGGAGGCCGGCGAGCCGCCCGAGCGACCGCCGCAGGGTGTCGTGCGCGGTGATGGCCGCGGCGAGGTCGTCGTCGCCGATCGGGTGCCAACGGCCCAGCCACTCGCGCAGCTGGGCGATCTTCGCGTGGACGTACCGGGTGGTCGTGTGGTGCGGCAGGTGCAGGACGTCGACCAGGCGGACCGGCGGCAAGCCCAGCGCCGGCTCGACCCGGTGCAGCTCCCGCAGGGCGTAGAACAGCCGCAAGGACGCTTCGCAGTCGCGAGAGACCACGATCGCTTCGAGCGGCCCGTAGTCGCCGGTGAGGATCCGCGTCAGGATCGACCGGGCGACCGGGTCCACCCCGCCGCCGAGGTAGCGGTCGCCGAGCGCGTGGTCCACGCCCGGCTTCCCCGCCAGCCGCAGCGGCAGCAGGCCCGCCGCGGTGATCAGCTCGACCGGGACGTCCGCGCCGACGTACCCGACGACCGGGGCGCTCAAATCACCGCCTCCGACACCAGCTCCGCCAGCTGCTCTTCGGTGTAGCCGAGCAGTTCGCGGTAGACGTGCTCGTTGTGCTCCCCCAGCCCCGGCGCGGGCCGGTCGAGGGCGACGCGGGCGGCGGAGAACCGGATCGGCACGCCGGTCCCGGCCAGGTCGGCGACGTCCCCGTGCCGCGGGTGCCGCAGCGGCACGACTTCCTCACGCGCCAGTACCAGCGGGTCCCGCACCGCGTCACGCGGTTCGCGGACCTCGGCCGCGGGGACGCCTTCGGCGGTGAACGCCGCGAGGATCTCGGCGAGCGGCCGCACCCGGCACCACTCGCGGATGAGCCCGTGCAGCTCGTCGGCCGCGCGGACGCGCTGGTCCCGTGTCCGGTAACGGTCGTCCTCGGCCAGCTCCGGCCGCCCGATCGCGCGCAGGACGCCGTGGGCGAACGCGTCGGTCGGCGCGCAGAGGGCGACGAAACCGTCGAGGGCGGGCAGGATGCCGAACGGCGCCAGCCGGGGCACCATCGACCCGGTGCGCTGCGGCAGGCCGACCGCGTCGAAGGCGTCGAAGGGCTCGCAGGCGACCAGTGAGGTCAGCGCGCCGAGCATCGAGACGTCGACGTGCTGGCCTTCGCCGGTGTGTTCGGCCTGCAGCAGCGCGGAAACCGTGCCGACCACGGCGAACAGCGGGGCCAGCAGGTCGCCGATCGGCAGCCCGAACCGGACCGGGCCCTCGTCCGGCTCGCCGGCGGTCATCATCACGCCGCTCAGCGCCTGGATGATCGAGTCCATCGCCTTGCCCGACCCCGGCCCGCCCTGGGCGCCGAACCCGCTGATGGACGTGTAGACCAGCCGCGGGTTGATCTCCTTGACGCGCTCGTAGGAGATACCGAGCCGGTCCGTCACGCCCGGGCTGTAGTTCTCGACCAGTACGTCGGCGTCGCGGACGAGGTCGGTGAACACCGCGCGGGAGCGCGGGTTCTTCAGGTCGAGCGTGACACTGAGCTTGTTGCGGCCGCGCAGCAACATCGACACCGAGAGGTCGTCGTCGTGCCGCCGGGCGAGGTTCAGCCCGTCGCGGCCGACGTACGGCGCGTTGTTGCGCGAGGAATCCCCGCCCGTGGCGGGGTTTTCGACCTTGATCACGGTGGCCCCCAGCCCGGCGAGCAGCAGCGTCGCGTACGGGCCGGCGAGCGCGGTGGTCAGGTCGATGACGGTGCGGCCGGCCAGTGGCTGGTCGGTCATGCGGGAACCCCTTCGGTGAGATCGACGAGCACTTCGGTGCCGCGGGTGGTGAACCGGCCGTTGAGCCGGGCCCCGCGGGTGATGTCCTCGACGTACTTCGTCACGGCTTCGCCTTCCGGCGTCCCGCCGACCGGCACCGGACGTCCCCGGTCGTCGATCCAGCACGGGACGAAGCCGGCTTCGCGCAATCCGGTTTCGTCGAAGCGGCAGAACGCGATGGCGGTGTTGCGGCTTTCGGGGTGGAACGGGAAGAACGGCATGTCCGGGTCCGGCGCGAAGCCGTACAGCTTCGTCCGCCGCTCGGCCCACGCGCGCAGTTCGTCGGCGCCCACGCCCGCCCCCGGGGTGAGGGCGTGGGTGACGGTGGCGAAGTTGCCGAGGCCGTGGAAGATCGGCCGTCCTCTGTGGACTTCGATGCCGCGCATGATGTGCGGGTGGTGGGAGAACACCGCGTCCGCCCCGGCGTCGACCGCCGCACGGGCGACCGGGCTCTCGTACATCGCGACCTCGACCGGGGTGTGGCCGACGCCCTTGTGCAGCGACACGAGCACGACATCGGCCTCGGCCCGCAGGCCGCGCACGTCGTCGGCCATCGCTTCCAGGCTGTCCGGGTCGGCGAAGGTGTAGATCTTCGGCGGGCCGCCCGGGCTCGCGTGGTCCAGCTCGTAGTGGGTCAGCACGTGGACGTACGCGCAGCCGGGTTTGCGTGAAGTCGCCCAGGACTCGCGGGGGCCGACGCAGTTGTACGACAGCACGCCGATGCGCAGGCCACCCCGTTCGACGATCGCCGGACGCCGCGCCTGCGCGAGGTCCGGCCCGGCACCGGTGGTCAGCAGGCCCGCCGCGCGGGAGTAGGCGATGGTGTCGGCCAGTCCCCCGTCGCCGGCGTCCATGACGTGGTTGCCCGCCAGGGTGACCACGTCGAACCCGGCCTCGGCCACCGCTTTCAGCGCCGCGGGGTCCGCGGGCGGCGCCGGGACATCGGTGCTCTGCTGGACCGCCGTGGTCGAGTGCGGGACCTCGACGTGGCCGATCGCCAGGTCCATCCCCTTGAGCACCGGCGCGGCCGGGGCGAGGAAGAACTCCGGGTCGGGTTCGTCCAGGATGAGGTCGCCGACGGCGCCGACAGTGATCACGAGACACCCTCCTTTTCGGACAGATGACGGGACAGGAAGGCGCGCAGCCGGTCGGTCCGCGGCCGGGTGAACAGCTCGGCGGGCGGCCCCTCCTCGACGATCCGGCCCGCCTCCATGAACACGCACCGGTCGGCGACCTCGCGAGCGAAGGTCATTTCGTGGGTGACCACCACCATCGTGGTGCCCGCCGCGGCGAGGGTGCGCAGCACGGCCAGCACTTCGTCGACCAGCTCGGGGTCGAGGGCGCTGGTCGGCTCGTCGAACAGCATGATCCGCGGCCGGACCAGGACGGCCCTGGCGATGGCGACCCGCTGCTGCTGCCCGCCCGACAGCTGGCGCGGGTAGTGGTCCTCCCGGCCGGCCAGGCCGATGCGCTCGAGCAGGTCCCGCGCCTCCCGCTCCACAGTGGACCGGTCACGGCCGTGGACGCGGATCGCCGCGTCGGTCACGTTGCGCAGCACGGTGAACTGCGGGAACAGGTTGAACTGCTGGAAGACCATGCTCATCCGGCGCCGCTGGGCGGCGATCCGCCGCTCGGTCAGCGGCCGCAGCCCGCCCGGCGAGCGGCGGTGCCCCAGCAGCTCGCCGTCGAGGTACATCGCGCCGCCGTCGATGGGTTCGAGCTGGTGGGCGCACCGGACGAGGGTCGACTTGCCCGACCCGGACGGCCCGATCACCACGACCGCCTCGCCTTCGTGGACGTCGAGGCTCACCCCGGCCAGCGCGGTCACCGCGCCGAACTCCTTGCGGACGTCGCTCATCCGCAGCACCGGCGCGCTCATCGGGCACTCCGGTGGCCGCGCGAGAACCGGCGTTCCAGCCGGCGTTGCCCGGCCGTCAGGACCGTGACCACGACGAGGTACCAGAAGCAGGCGACCAGCAGCATCGGCACGATCTCGTAGGTGCGGTTGTAGATGACCTGCACCGAGTGCAGCAGGTCCGACATCGCGATGACCGACACGAGCGCGGTGCCCTTCAGCACGTTGATGAACTGGCTGCCCGCGGGCGGGATGATCACCCGCATCGCCTGCGGCAGCACGATCCGCACCAGCGTCTGGCCCGGCGGGTAGCCCATCGCGCGGGCCGCGTCGCGCTGCCCGGGATCGACCGACGACACCCCGGCGCGGAAGATCTCCGCCAGGTAGGCCGATTCCACGAGCGACAGGCCGATCACCGCGGCGGTCAGCGGCGTGATGACGCTGTTGGCGTCCCACGTCCCGAACATCGGGCCGAACGGGATGCCGAGCGAGAGCTTCGGCAGCAGGTAGGCGAGGTTGAACCAGAAGATCAGCTGCACCAGCGGCGGGATCCCGCGGAACAGGCCCACCCACAGCGTCGCCACCCACCGGGCGGGCCCGAACCCGCTCAGCTGCATCGCCGCGACCACCCCGCCGGCGAGCGACCCGAGCACCATCGCCGCGACCGCGAGCAGCACCGTGGTGCCCAGGCCGGCCAGGACGCTCTTTTCGAACAGGTACTTCGCGACGACGTCCCACTGGAACCGGGAGTTGCCGACCAGGAAGACGACCAGCTGCGCGGCCAGCAGCACCAGCACGAGCACGAACAACCAGCGCAGCGGGCGGAACCGGCCGCGGGCGCGGGCGACGTCCTCGTGGACCGCCGCCGGTTCCTCCACAGTGGACACGGCGGTCATTTCGCGGACGCCGCGTCGAAGACGGGCGCCGGGACCGTGACGTCCTGCAGACCCCACTGCTTCATGATCCGCGCGTAGGTGCCGTTGCGGAACAGCTCCTCGAACGCCTTCTGCAGGACGGGCCCGAGCTTGCCGGCCTTCGGGGTGTAGAGCGCGAGGTTGTCCTTCGTGGCGCCCTGTTCCTCGGTCTGCGTCACGTATCCGTACTGCCCCTTCTGCTGGGTGGTCACGTCGATCGCGGCGGCCTGGGTCATGCCGGCGGCCTCGGCTCGGCCGGACTTGGCGGCCAGCAGGGTGGCGTTCGTGTCGTCGAGCCCGACCACCTGCACCGCCGGGCGCTGCTGCTTTTCGCAGAACGCGGACAGCTTGGCGAGCTGCTCTTCGACGACGCTGGCGGTGACCACCGCGACGCGCTTGCCGCACAGGTCGTCCGCCTGCTTGATCCCGGCGGCGGAACCTTCCGGGATCACGTAGGAGGTGCGGGTCGTCATCCACGTGACGGTGTCGAACTGCTTCTCGCGCTCGGCGGTGGCCTTGACCGGCCCGTTGAAGGCGTCGTAGCGGCCGCTGAGCATGCCCTGCAGCGCGGCAGGCAGCCCGCTGACGATGGTGGTCTCCGTGCGCACGCCCAGAAGCTGGCCGAGCGCCTGCTGGAAGTCGTGGTCGATGCCGGTGACGGTCCTGCCGTCCGGGCCGACGGTGCGGTACGGCGGGTGCGAGTCCCCGGCGAACCGGAGGACACCCGAATCCTTGACCGCCTGCGGCAGCTGGTCGTGCAGGGCCTGGTCGGTCGTGAGAGCCGCGGCCGTGGGGGCGGAAGCGGCGCCGTCGTCGACCGTGCACCCGGCCAGCGCGAGTCCCGCGGCGACCGCGGCGAGCGTGCTTCGACGCCATTGACGAAGTGAGGAACCCATGTCGATTACTTCCTGCGGAAGGCGATAGGTTGCTAAGTGGATGCCGATCGTCGCATGATGTGTCGCGTGATTCAACCCCTCGATGCGGACGGCCGGACCGCACTGACACCATGGAGACCATGGACACCCGCAGTGGGCGCGCGATGACGGCGACACCCTCGGGCCCGCTTCCCCGCGCCCAACAGGGAGCCGAACCGCAGCTGCTGCTGACGTCCCTGCTCGGCGACTTCTGGTACTGGCGCGACGAACACATCCCCTCGGCCGCGCTGGTCGAACTGCTCGGCGAGTTCGACATCAGCCCGGCGAGCGCGCGGGCGGCCATCCGCCGGCTGGCCGCCCGCGGCCTGCTCACCGTGTCGCGCAACGGGCGGACGACGGCGTACGGCATCCCCGCCCGCACGTCCGAGGTGATCATCGAGCGCACGCACCGGATGTTGACCTTCGGCACGACCGCGCCCGAGTGGGACGGGCAGTGGACGGTGGTGACCTTTTCGGTGCCGGAGCAGGATCGCGGGCTGCGCACCGCGCTGCGGTCGCGGTTGCGGGTCCTGCGGTTCGCGGCGCTCTACGACGGCGTGTGGATCAGCCCGCACGACCTCACCGGCCCGGCGCTCGCGGCCCTCGACGAGCTCGGCCTCCGCAGCGCGACGGTCTTCCGCGCCACCGAGGTCCCCGGCCCGGCCGCGGCGGTCACGGCGTTCGACCTCGACCCGCTGGCCCGGGAGTACGAGCAGTTCGTCGAGCGCTACGAGCAGGTGCTCACCGGCCTGGACGCCGGCCTGATCAGCCCGGCGCAGGCGCTGCGCACCCGCACCGAGCTGCGCGTGGACTGGCGCCGGTTCCCGGAGACCGACCCCGACCTGCCCGCGGACCTGCTGCCCGCCGACTGGGCGCGCGACCGGGCCCAGAAGGTGTTCCTCCAGATCTACGACCGGCTCGGCCCGCTCGCGGAGCTCCGGTTCCGCCAGGTGCTGGCCGCGACGGACCCCGCACTGGCCGAGTTCGCCTCACACCACGACTCCGTCAAGGTCGCCGAGTTGTTCGCCGGCCTCGGCGACCGCCACCCGGCGGGCGACACGCCGTTCGAGCAGGCAGCCGAAGCCCGCCGCCTGGACGACGCGCGCCGCCGGTGAAGGACGGCACTTCCCGGGTCGCCCGCACGGACAAGTGGGCTCCGGCCGCTACTTCGGCACAGCCTCGCCGGCGATCATGGCGACCAGCGTGTCGACGAGCTCTTCGGCGGTGACGGTGCCCCACTTCTCGTTGGGCAGCTGGCCGCCCACCTCCATGCCGGCGATCCCGTTCGCCGTGCTGATCAGCAGGGCGCCGTACCGCTGGGCGTCCCGCTCGCCGACGAGGTCGGCGACGATCGCGAGGAACTCGGTCTGGCTGTGCTCGGCCGCACGGGCCAGCGCCGTCGGGTCGCCCGGCGGATTGCCGAACATCAGCTTGTAGAGGTGCGGCTGGGAGCGGCCGATGCCGATGAGCGCGATGATCCCGGTGCGCAGCTTCTCCCCGGCGGACAAGCCCCGATCCGCGCGCAGCGCCGCCATCCGCGCACCGAGCCGCTCCCACGCCCGCACGCCGATCGCGATCAGCAGGCTCTCCTTGTCCGGGAAGTGGCGATAGGGCGCCCCTCGGGTGACGCCGGCCTGCGCGCCGACCGCGCGGAGCGTCACCGCTTCGAGGCCACCGCGGTCGAGCAGGTCGGCCGCGGCGTCGAGCAGGGCCCGGCGGGTAGCGGCGGCGGAGGCGGCGCGGCTGGTCATCCCCAGATCGTAGCGAAGCAGCGATGACACAGTCATCCGAGACAGTTGACAATGTCACCTCAACGCGGCAGGCTCGTTGAGGTGACAAAGTCATCCGAAAGTCCGGAACTCGTCGTCGTGACCGGGGCATCGACCGGGATGGGCGCGGCCACCGCGCGGGAACTGGCCCGCCGCGGCTTCCACGTCCTCGCCGGCGTGCGCCGCGAAGCCGATGGCAAGGCCCTCCTCGCCGACGGCATCGAGCCGGTCATCCTCGACATCACCAACCAGAGCCACATCGCGGCGCTGGTGGCACGCATCGACGGCGACCCGCGGCAGCGGGCGTTGCGAGCACTGGTCAACAACGCCGGCCTCCCCTGCGCCGGTCCGGTCGAGGTGGTGGCTCTCGACGAATGGCGGCGGCTGTTCGAGGTGAACGTCTTCGGCCACGTCGCGCTCACCCAGGCCCTGCTCCCCGCGCTGGTGCGCAGCAAAGGCCGCATCGTCAACATCAGCTCGCTGAACGGCAAGGTCTCCATGGCCGGCTACGGCGCGTACGCGAGCAGCAAGTTCGCCCTGGAAGCGGTGAGCGACGCCCTGCGCAACGAACTGGCTCCCCACGGCGTGCGGGTGGTGGTCGTGGAACCGGGCGGGGTCAAGACCGAAATGGCCGGCCTCGGCTTGACGAGCCTGAGCCGCCTCAGCGCCCGGATGACCCCGGAGCAGACCACGCGTTACGGCGCCTTGACGCAGGCGCTGCCCGCCCACGTCGCCGCGTTCACCGAAGCCGGCGTGACCGCCGACATCGCCGCTCGGACGATCGCCAAAGCGGCGACCGACCGCAGGCCACGAACGCGCTACACCATCGGCGCCATGACGGCCTTTCTCATCCGCGCCGCCCGCTTCCTCCCCGACCGGGTGCTCGACCGGATGACGAATTCCGATCTGCGCAAGTACTACCCGGCTGGATCCGCGGTGGCGCGTCCCGCTTGACCGCGGTTCACGCCCGGATGCGGCGGCGACCGATCTCGGTGCGGCGGCCCGGCACCGAGATCGGTCCCCGCCCTCAGCCGGTGCGGACGATGCGCCACCGGTTGGCGGCGGCACCGTTGTCGGGGCCCTGGACCGCGAACGCACCGGCCGCGGTCGAGCCGTTCGCCACGGTCAGCAGCTTGCCGCTGTTGACGTTGCGGATCTTCGCCGTTCCGTCACCCTGGTCGACGACCGTCCAGCGGTGGTCGGCCGTGCCGTTGTCCGACCACTGCAGGACCTGCGCGCCGTCCGTTGTGGACATGTCCTGGACGCCGAGGACCTTGCCGCTGTTGGCGTTGCGGAACCGGACCGCCGTACCGTCGGTGATCATCTCCCAGTTGTGGTCCGCGGTGCCGTTGTCGGTCCACTGCAGCGCGCGGCCGCCGTCGGCGGTCGACATGTTCTCGATCCCCAGCAGCAGCCCGCTTCCCGCGTTGACCAGGTGGTACGCCGGCCCGCCGGTGTTCCAGTACGCCGTGTAGTTGAAGCCCTGTGCGTCGTAGAACGGCACCAGGCCCACCGTCGCGCCGTTCGCCTTGGCGCTGAAGGACAACGTGCTGCTGCTGGTCCGGGTGATCGAACTCGGGTCGAGCGTGGGCAGCCCGGTCAGCGTGCTGTTCCCGTAGTTGCCGGCCAGGACGACCGGCCCGTAGGTGACCGCCGCGACGTTCGCGTTGTCGTTGGCCGGCCGCAGGACGACCTTCATCGGCAGCCGGACGGTGACGGTGTCGCCGGTGGCCCACGCGCGGGTCACGGTGGCGTAGCTGCCGGGGGTGGTGGCGATGTTCTGGGCCACGCCGTTGACGGCGATGGTCGCCCCGCTCGTCCAGCTCGGGATGCGGATGCGCACGTCCCACGTCCCGCCGACGTTCCCGGTGACCTGCAGCGTGGTCGTGTCGCCGGCCGGGAAGGACGTCGTCTGGGTGACGGTGATGCCGCGCTCGGTCCAGGTGAGCACCGAAGGCAGGAACTGGTTGACGATCAGCGTCGTGCCGGTGCGGAAGTAGATCGAATCGGCGAGCTTGGTCTGGGTCTCCAGCCCGGTGCCCTGGCAGCACCAGAACGAGCCGTAGTCGGTGCTCCACGTGCCGCCGCCCCACGCCGGGCCGAGGCCGCGGCGGCCGCCGGGGTTGAGCGAGCTGAAGTAGGTGACGTGCCCGTGGCTGTCGGCCGGGTTCTGCTGGCCGATCATCTGGTTGAGCAGCGCCCGCTCGTAGTAGTCGGCGAGGTCGGCGCGGTCCGGGTAGAGCGTGATCAGTTCCCGGGTCAGCTTGAGCATGTTGTAGGTGTTGCAGCTTTCGCACGTGTCCTGGTTCAGGTACGCGGCGATGGCGTTGGGGGCGCGGAAGTGCTCGGCCTGGCTGTTGCCGCCGATGGCGTAGGTGTGCGCGCCGACGGTGATGTTCCAGGCGTTGGTGGCGATGTCCCGGTAGCGGGTCGTGCCCGTGGCCTGGTACTCCCGCGCGGCACCGATCCACTTCGGGACCTGGGTGTTGGCGTGCAACCCGTTGAGCTGGTCGCGCCCGGCCGCCAGCGGGTCGAACACGGCGGCGTGGTCGAACCGCTGGGCGACGGCCAGCCACCGCGTGTCGCCGGTCTCCTGGGCGAGGTCGGTCAGCACGGCGTTCATGCCGCCGAACTCGGTGCCCAGCACCGACTGCATCTGGCTGTAGCCGAGCCGGCCGGTCCGCCGGTCGACCCACGCCGCCAGGTTCAGCAGCACGTCGCGGGCCTGGGTACTGCCGACGTACCGCCACACGTCGAGCAGGCCGGCCATGGTCTTGTGGACGCAGTAGTAGGGCACGTTGCCGTTCGACAGGCGGCCGGCCTCGAGGTTGTCGAAGTCGGCTTCGGGAAAGCCGGACAGGTACCCGGCGGCGAACCCGGCCGCGGTGTTGTTGGCTTGGCACTTGGCCAGCTCGGCGACCAGGTAGGTGGCCTTGTCCCGGCAGGTGGTGCCACCGGCGACCGCCCACAGCTGCGCCCACGCCGTCAGGAAGTGGCCCTGCACGTGGCTGCGGAACGGGAAGTCCGGCGCGTCCCAGCCCCCGTTGCTCGCGGCACCGTTGGTGGAGAGCCGGTGGTTGGCCCGGAAGACGTAGAGCAGCCGGTCGGCGTCGACGAACCGCAGGTAGTTCTGCGTCCGGTTCTGGTTGTCCAGCCACCGGCTCGCGGTGAGCCGTACCTGGCCGAGGGCGAACGGCGAGGCGGCCACGCCGGCCGCCAGCGGCGCCGGACCGGTTGCGGCGTCGGCGAACACTCCGCCGAGGGCCGGTCCGGCGGTGGAAGCGAGAGCGGTGGCACCGACGGCGCGCAGCCACTGCCGCCGGGTGTAGGAAGCGGTCACCGAAGTTCTCCGTTCAGCGGGGACGTGGTCGGAAGAGTCACTTCGTCAGCTCCACGGAGTCGCCGTGAGCCAGCTGGTGTCCTGGGCCCACGACGTGGTGGCGTCCCAGGCGTTCGTGCCGCCGTTGCCGGCCAGGTAGCCGGCGTAGCCGTAGTGGCGGATGTACTTCGCCGGGTAGTTGACGGACTGGAACGAGCGGCCGGTGCCGCTGTTGCCCGCGGTGGGGCAGAACGTCGCGTCCTGCGCGAACGTGCTGCCGCCGTCGTCGATGTCCAGCTGCAGCCGGAAGGCGTAGTGGCGCAAGTAGCGGCCGCGTGCGTTGGCGGACTCGAACGTCAGGCAGGAGCTGTTGGCCAGCCCGGCCCGGACGATCCAGGTCGCGTCGGCCTTGGTGGTGGCCGAACTGGCGGAATCGACGGCGGAGATGACGACCTTGTTGTCGGCGTCGTTGTGGCGCAGGTAGTCGGAGGTGCAGCACGCGGTGGTGGCCTGCAGGGAGACCCGGGCGCCCGGGGTGAGGGTCCCGCTGCCGGTCGGGGCGTCGCTGTAGCCGGCCGCGCCGATGTTGGCCTGGACCGCGTTCTCCGTCGCGTCCGAGGGATAACCGGACGTCATGACACCTTCGTAGAAGGTTCCGGTGGCGCCGTTGCTGTTGTCGCCGCCGATGCCGAGGATGATCGCGCCCTGCTTCTTCATCGGGTTGTAGCCGGAGACGTTCGGCCGGACGCCACTGTAGTAAGTGGACAGACCGCCCGCCCGGGCGTCGCCGCCGCGGATGGCCCACTGGTTCGGGCCGCCCTTGACCACGGCGGTCTGGAACCGGTTGGCGACGGTCGGGTCGCCCGCGTTGTAGTGCTGGTTCACGCCGGAGAACAAGCCGTTCTCCAGGTCGGCCATGACCCACGGGCCGGGTCCGGCGCCGTAGCCCCAGCCCTTGTTGTTGCCGAAGTAGACGGCTTCCATGGTGCCGTTGCCGTCGTCGTTGCCGGTGGTTTCGGCGTTCCCGTAGTCGAAGCAGCAGCCGCCGTTGTAGTGCGTGCCGTCGAGGACCGCGTACATCCCTTCCGGTTGGTCGCCGGTGGCGATGCCCGAGGTGTGGTTGTTGCGGTAGCCGGTACCGGGAGCCACGTAGACGCCGTACGCCTTGTGCCCCGCGACGGTGACCGGCGCCTCGAAGGCGTTGGCGAGGTTGTCGTTCCCGCCGGCCGCCGGTCCGGGCCAGTAGCCCCGCAGCGCCCGGGTGAGGTGGTTGCCTTTGCCCGATTCGTCATAGATGACGGTGATGACGCAGCTGGTGTTGGCGCAGAAGGAGTCCTGCGTGGCGGCGTTGGCGTAGCCGCCGGCGCTCAGCACGCCGATGTCCCTGGTAGCACCGTCGGAGGCGCGCTGGACCTGGTAGAGCGGGCCGTTGTAGGCGGCGTACAGGGCACGGGTGGTGCTGTGCGCGGCGACGCACGGGGTGCCGCCCGAGGCGTAGATGTCGCAGGGCCCCTGCGCGGCGGCTTGCGAGGCGCCGCCGGAGGCGACGAGACCGGCGGAGACGAGCGCCACCACGGAGGCGGCCGCGGTCAGCCATCGGCGAAAGGGTTGCAGCGCAGGCACCATGAACTCCTTTGTTCATCGATACGGAAACAAACGCGCCGCCCGGCCGTGTTTTCGGTGCGTCGAATAGCGCCGATGCCCCCCGTCGTCGGAGTTCATCGGGCTTGATGTTAGCGCTAACAGTTCTGGCCGGTTCGTTCGTGCTCGGGCGTTCGGATTGGGTTATCACTATCGACGAACGGCAGGCCGCCGTCAAGACGTCGATCCGTCAACGGTACGAACAGAGCAGCCGGCCACCCGACCCCGGTCACCGCGAATGGCACGTCTTCAAGTAGCTCAGAAACGACGCCTGCAACCCGGTGAGGTGCGTCTCGCGCAACATCGCACTCGAGACGTCCCCCGCCCGACCCTTGCCGTGCAACTGCTCCACCACCGCAAGGGCGTTGCGGGCCACGCCCCGATAGAGCGGGACGGCACCCAGCAACTCGGCCTCGTTCAACGTCACGTGCAGCCGGCGCGCACCCAAGCCGGCCGCCGGCAGGGCGTCGACCAAGCCGAAGATCCGGCTGTCCGCCACCACGACACCCGGACTGCCCGCACCGAAGGTCGCGAACGGAGCCGCCTCGCGCAGCCACGCGTAGAGGGTGAAAAGACCTCCGTAGGAGTAACCGAACAGGCCGTGCCCGGAGTCGCTGACCCGCAGCCGCGACCGCAGGTGCGGGTGGAGCTCGTCGGTCAGGAAGCCGAGGAAGACGTCCGCGTGGGTGTCCGCCAGCTCGGCGAGGTAGGCGTCCATGTGCTCCTGGGTCATCGAACCCGCGTCGCGCGCCGCCGCCAGGACCGCCACCATCTCCTCGCCGACGGGTTCGCCCGGTGGCACCAGATCGCGGTTGCGGAGCCGTGTCCAGTCCGCGGCCTCCGCACCGGCGTAGCCGACGGTCACCTGGATGTACGGCGCGATCGTCAGGTACGGGTCCGCCTGGGTGACGATGAGCGGCGCGGTGAGGCCGACCGTCCAGTTGCCGTCCAGCACGTAGATCAGCGGCAGCGGGTCGCTGGAGTCCGCGTAGCCGGGAGGTGTGGTGACCCAGACGCCGTAGCGGTGTCCTGATCGCGCCGTGAGTTCGAAGTACTCCGTGTCCGCGAAGCAGCCGTGCAGCAGTGCGCTCATCGAGTCTTCCCTTTCACCACGCGGCCGTCCTTCACGACGAGAGCGGCCAGCTCCGGAGCTGCGAACACCTTCGCGTCTTGCAGCGGATCCCGTTGCCAGGCAACCAGATCGGCCCGCATGCCGACGCGGACCAGCCCGACGCTGCCGCCCAACCCGAGGATGTCGGCGTTGACGCTGGTCGCCGACACGAGCGCCTGCATGGGTGACTCCAGCTCGGCGCGCAGGCGCAGCTCCTCGCCCCGGCGCCGCTGGTGCGGCCCGATGAGGTCCGAGCCCAGGCCGATTCGCAGCCCCACGGCCCGGGAGACTTCGAGAGCCGAGGCCATGCGCCGGCGGACCCCGGCGGCGCGGTCCCGCGCCGCCGGGTCCAGGTCCATGCTCTCGGTGTCGCTCAGCTGCTCGACCACGGCGAAGGTCGGTACCAGCGCCACGTCGTGCTCCCGCATCAGCCGGGCCGTCGGCTCGTCGATGCCGGTGCCGTGCTCGACGCACCGGACGCCGGCCCGTACCGCGTTGCGGATGCCCGCGTTGTTGTGCGCGTGCACCGTGACGTACGTGCCCCGCGCGGCCGCTTCTTCCACCGCCACGGCGATCTCTTCGGTCGTGAACTGGGTGTCGGCCAGGCGGTCGTGTCCCCCGACGACCCCGCCGGTGACGCACAGCTTGAGGAACGTCGCACCGCGGCGGAACGACTCGCGGACGTTGCGCCGCAGCTCGTCGGCGTTGGCCGACATCAGCGACAGGGCGCAGAGCCCGGGGATGTGGTGGCTGTTCCACAGCTCCGTCGGTTCCCACGCAGCCCCGTAGTAGCCGTGCCCGCCGGTCTGGCACTGCACGGGACCGCAGGACAGGACCCGCGGTCCCCGCACCTTGCCGCTCGCGATGACGTCGACGACGCCGGCGTCGATGCCGCCGGTGTCGCGCACCGTCGTGAACCCCGCGTCGAGGGCGTGTCCCGCGGTGGCGAAGATGTCGGCCGCGAGTTCGGCGGCCGAGAGCTGGAACCCGAACTGCGCCCGGACCGGGCTCGACAGTCCCAAGTGGACGTGCGCGTCGATCAGTCCCGGGGTCAGGAGCATGCCGTCGAGGTCGACCGTCGTCGCGCCCGCCGGCGCCCGGCCGAGCGCGGTGATGGTGCCGTCGCGCACGCACACGTCGGCCGCGGCCGGGTCGGCACCCGAGCCGTCCGCGACCACGCCGCCGGCGAACCACACGTCGGTCACCGCGCCTCCCCGAACTAAACAGTGGTGAATTCGATGTGCGGTAACGTACTAAACAGTGGTGAACTCGTCAAGGGAGGCAAGCGTGCGATCGCCGGTCGGGGAAGGACGGGAGCGCCTGTTGCAGGCCTTGTTCGACGAGTTCGGCGAGGGCGGCCCCGGGCCGAACCTGTCGATGCGCCAGGTGGCGGAGCGGCTCGGCGTGCACCACACGCTGCTGACCTACCACTTCGGCTCCCGCCCGGGGCTGCTGGCCGCCGTGCTTTCGGAAGCACGCCGCCGCGACAACCGGGTCATCGCCGCGGCCGGCCACGAGCCCGGGTTCGCCACCCTGTGCCGGGCCATCTGGACCTTTTACGCGAACGCCGCGCACGAAGACCGGATCCGGGCCTTCTTCCGCCTGGCCGGGCTCGCGGTCTACGAGCCCGAGGCGTTCCAGGAGTTCGTCGCCGGCCTCGACGACCTGACGCGCCTGCTCGAAGCAGCGGCTGTTCGCGACGGGCTCGAGGCCGCGGAGGCGAAGCGGCGCAGCGTCATCGCCACCGCGTGTCTGCGAGGACTCCTGCTGCAGCGGTTGCTGACGCCGGCCGCCGAGGTCGACGCCGCCGCCGAGCACTTCATCACCTCGTTGGCGGCGCCTCCCGGGTGAAACCGGTCAGCGGCCGTAGGCTTCGAGCAGCCGCAGCCACACCTCGCTGACGGTGGGGAACGCCGGGACCGCGTGCCACAACCGGTCCAGCGGCACCTCTCCGGCCACCGCGATCGTCGCCGCGTGGATCAGCTCCGCCACGTCCGGGCCGACGAGGGTGAAGCCGGCGAGCACCTTGCGGTCCTCGTCGACGACCATCCGGGCGTGCCCCCGGTAGCCCTCGGCGTGCAGGGCGGACCCGGCGGTGGCGGCCAGGTCGTAGTCCACGACGCGGACCCGCAGCCCGGCGGCCTCGGCGGCGGCCGCGGTGAGGCCGACCGAGGCGACCTCCGGCTCGGTGAAGACGACCTGCGGAACCGCGCGCTCGTCGGCGGTGGCCGCGTGCCTGCCCCACTCACCGTCGTCGACGGGTTCGCCCTTCGCGCGCGCCACGATGACGTCTCCGACGGCGCGGGCCTGGTACTTGCCCTGGTGCGTAAGGAGAACACGCCGGTTGACGTCGCCGGCGGCGTACAGCCAGCCGCCCGCCACGCCGTCGACGCGCAGCGTGCCGTCGACCGTGAGCCAGGCACCCGGCTGCAGGCCGACGTTGTCCAGCCCGAGGTCCTGGGTGTTCGGCGTGCGGCCGATCGCGACGAGCAGTTCGTCGGCTTCGATCTGCTCGCCGTCGGTGAGCGTGATGGACACCGTACCGTCGTCGTTGCGCTTGACCGACCCGGCTTCGGCGCCGATGCGGACCGAAACCCCCTTGTCCTGCAACGACGCCGCCACCTGCTCGCCGACGAACGGCTCGTGAAGGTGCAGCACGCCGTCGCGGGCCAGCACCGTCACCGACGACCCCAGGTCGCTGAACGCCGTCGCCATCTCCGAAGCCACCACCCCGCCGCCGATGACGGCCAGCCGGGCCGGAACCTCCTTCGCCGCAACGGTTTCGCGGCTCGTCCACGGCTTGGCGTCCCGAAGGCCTTCGATGTCCGGGACGAGCGCACCGCTGCCGGTGGCCACGACGACCGCGTGCCGCGCGGTCAACGTCGTCGTGGTGCCGTCGGCGCCGGTCACCTCGACGACCCGGGCACCGGCGAGCCGGCCGTGCCCGCGCAACAGCGGAACGCCGACCGAGTCCAACCAGGACACCTGGCCCTCGTCGTTCCAGTTCGAGGCGAACGAGTCGCGCCGGCGCAGCACCGCGGCCACGTCCAGCTCACCGGTCACCGCTTCCCGCGCGCCGGGTACCTGCCGGGCCGCGCGGAGCGCCGCACCACTGCGCAGCAACGCCTTCGTCGGCATGCACGCCCAGTACGAGCACTCGCCACCGACCAGCTCCCGCTCCACGATCGCGGCGGTGAGCCCGCCCCGCACGACGCGGTCGGCCACGTTCTCCCCGACCGGGCCGGCCCCGATGACGACGACGTCGTAGGTGGTCACGTCAGTTCCCCTTGGCGGCGCGGCCGAGCCGGATCGCCGAGACGAGGAAGAAGATGCCACCGAGCACCGCGTAACCGGCCACACTGGACAGTGCCGGGTTCGCCGCGGAGGCGCTGATCACGAAGTTGGCCCCGGCCAGCACGGAGATGCCGCCGCTGAGGATCATCGGCCACTGACCGCCCATCTTGCGGCGGCTGACGGCGACGACCAGCTGGACCAGCCCGGCGACGATCGCCCAGGCACCCCACACCCGCAACACCGCCGGGATACCCGACGCGGCCGCGACCCCGATGCCGATCGTGGCCAGCAGGCTGATCGCCATGTTCACGTACAACCCGGTGACCGACCCGGCACCCTTGGCCGAGCGAGCGTCCACAATGGCCGCTCCTACGTCGAACAGCGGGTACACGACCACGAGAACCGCGCCGGCCGCACCCAAGCCCGACTTCGTCGTCAGGAACACCAGGACCGCCCACACGACGGCGAACGCGAACCGCACGAAATACAACCGGCGCAGCGCCGGGGCGAGCCCACCGACGGTGGGCGAGTCGACTGTAGTCACCATGATCCCCTTCGAAAGGTATACCGAACGTTCTATCTCATCTCAGCATGGCGGCCGGCCTCCGCGTTGTCAAGACAGAACGTTCTACCTCACCGTGTCCAATGCCGGTATTCGTCCACGGGCAGCGGGTGCTCCACCGGCACGACCCGCGAATGGACCGCGGTCAGGCAGCCCGGGCAGAACAGCTGGCGGAACACGACTTCCGCGTCGACGTACTCCAGGGGGTCGTGCCAGATGTGCGGGCCCGCTTCGGTCGGCGCCGCGTCCCGGCGGGCCAGTGAAGCGAAGAACGCACCTCCGGCCAGCGGCCCGATCTCCGTTCCACAGTGGACACACCCGACCGTCCCGTTCGCCAGGACGGCGAGGTTGTCGTCGAGCCGGCGCACCACGTTCAGGTCCGGCGTGCCGCTGGGCGTGAGCCCGGTCAGCCCGGCGCCGGAAGCCCGGCGACGCCGCAGTTTCGCGCGTTGCTCTTCGGTCGCGGCCACGTCCACTTCGCCGCCGCGGAGCACGACTCCGTAGACGTCCTCCGCCGCGTCCGCGGTCACCCGGACCTGCCGTACGTCCTCGCGGACGCTTTCGGGCGAGCGGAGCAACGGGTCGCCGTACCCACCACCGGCTTGCCAGTGCAGGTAGAGCGCGTCACCGGGGCCGAGGTCCGACTCCCCTTCACACGGCAGCACCTCGATCTCCCCGCCCAGCTCGCCCAGGTGGGCGGGGATGGTGTCCGCCTGGGCGAGCTGGGGTCGGCGCACCCCCCGCACGACCAGGTCGAGCTGGGAGTTGCCCGGGTAGCCACCGGCCAGGCCGACGTTCTGGTTCGCGACCTTGCCGGTGCCCGAGACGACCAGGGACATCGTCCCCGTCTGGTCGGGGTGCTGGACGTAGCAGACCGAGCCGCTCATCCCGCCCCGCTGCCGCCCCGGCCCGCCGGAGTCCGGCTGCTCCCGGCGCCACAGCGCGACCAGCGGGTAGAGGTACTCGGTCATCTCGACGTCCGGTGCCCGGGCCGAGGGGATGATCAACCGGCCGCCGGTGTCGACGCCGTCGTGGTGCACCTGGGCGCCGTAGCCGCCCGCCATGACGTCGAACACCGGGGACACGAAGCCCTTGCTGCCGCCGCCGCGGGTGTCCACACCGGACACCACGCAGAGGTCGGTGGTGCCGTTGCAGATGGACTGCACATCGGTGCGGTGGTCCGGTTCGGCGTCCAGCATCTTCGCGAGCACCTCGGCGACCAGGTTGCCCGAGCCCCACGCCGGCCCGAACGGGCCTTTGCCCACCGCGGCCGGGAAGGACGCGTTGGTGATCGTGTCCTCGTCGGTGATGATCTCGAAGCAGCGCATCAGCCCGCCCGCGGCCCACGGGATGTCCCCGGCCAGCAACGGGAGCATCGTGAACACGATGCCCGCGCGCAGTCCCGGGTAGGGGCAGTTGATGATGCCGGTCTGCCCGGCGGTGCCGCGGAAGTCGAAGACGAGCTTGCCGGCTTCCTTGGTCATCGCGACCTTGATGGCGTGCAGGCCGCGGTCGCCGGTCCGGGACTGTTCCTGGTAGCCGACCGCGCTCCACGTCCCGTCGGGCAACGTCTCGAGCTTGGCCCGCAGCCGGCGTTCGGCGTCGTCCATCATCCGGCGCATCACCGTCTTGACCGGGTCGGCGCCGTACTTGGTGATGAGCCGCAGGATCTGCTCGGCCGCGTTCTTGTTGGCCGCGATCTTGGCGCGCAGGTCCAGCCCCACCAGGTGCGGCAACCGCGACCGGCGGACCCAGGCGTCGGCGACGTCGCGCTGCAGCACGCCCCCGCGGACCACCTTCATCGGCGGCGTGGGTACGGCTTCACCGAAGACGTCGTGGGCGGACGGGCTGAACGAGCCCGGCCGCGGCCCGCCGAGGTCGACCTGGTGGGCGATGGCCGTCGTCCAGCCGAACAGCCGGCCGTCGTGGAAGATCGGCGCGAGGACCGCGGCGTCGTTCTGGTGCAGCCCGCCGCCGATCCACGGGTCGTTGCACAGGAACATGTCACCCTCGGCGATGCCCGGGTTGTCGCCGCGGTTGCGCAACGTCCAGGTGATGGCCAGGTCCATCGACCCGATCAGGCCGATGTTGTAGGTGCCGACCTGGACCTGCTCGCCGAGCTCGTCGCAGATGGAGAAGTTGAAGTCGTTGGACTCGGTGACGACGTGCGAGCCCGACATGCGCCGCAGCGTCTCCCCCATCTCCTGCGTGATCGCCCACAGCCGGTGCCGGACGACCTCGTAGGTCAGGGCGTCGACCTCGGCGTCGCCGACCTGGTGCAGGGGCAACGAAGGCGAGATCTGCCGCAGCAGTTCTTCGCGGGGCATGGGACGGCTGGTGAACTCGTCCGCGCCGGGGATCCTGGATGTCATGCGAAGTGCCCTCCCTGGTAGCGCAGCACGAGGTTGCCGAGGTGGTCGACGCGGCCGGTGACCCCGGCGGGCACCACGACCACGGTGGTCGGGACGTCGACGATCGCGGGCCCGACGAGTTCGTGACCCGCCCGCAGCCGCGCGTAGTCGTAGACGGGCGTCATCACGTAACCGAGTTGCGAGTCGAGGCAGACCGACCGTTCGCCGAGCAGGGCCTCCCGCGGGTCGGGTCCGTCGGCCGCGGGGATCTCCGGCAGCGCGACCGGGAACCCGAGCCCCGCCTTCGCGCGGACGCGGTAGGTGATCGCCTGCACCCCCGCCTCGCGGTAGCCGGCCCCGCTGCCGTTGATGCGCTCGTACTGCTCCTCGAACCGCTCGAGGATCTCCTGGCCGGTGCGTTCGGTGAACTTCGCGTCCGGCACGGCCGTCGCGAGCTCGGTGACCTGCATCGAATACCGCAGGTCGATTTCGCGGTGCAGCGTCACGTCGTGGAACTTCACCTTCTGCCGGTCGAGCGCGCGTTGCAGGTCCGCTTCCAGCCGCGAGAAGTGCGACTCGAGCACGGTGTGGTCGACCGGGAATGACGACGGATCCGACAGTTCCGCGCTCAACGCGACGTCCGAGGCCGCGAGCCCGTACGCCGAGAACGCCGACGCCACCGGGCCGAGCGGCACGACGACCTCGCGCACACCGAGGTCCTGGCAATACCCGGCGCAGTGGGCGGGACCCGCGCCGCCGAAGGCGTAGGCGACGAAGTCACGGGGGTCGTAGCCGGCCTGGACGACCGCGCGGCGCAGGAGGTCGCCCGCCTGCGCGTTCTGCACCTCGTGGATGGCGATGGCGGCCTCCTCGACCGTCAGCCCGAGCGGCTCGGCCACGTGGACGCGGATCGCCTCCCGCGCCAGGTCCAGCCGCAACGGCTTGCGGCCGCCGAGGAGCCCCCGCTCGCTCAGGATGCCGAGAACCAGGTTGGCGTCGGTGTTCGTCGGCCGTGTGCCGCCGTTGCCGTAGCAGGCCGGGCCCGGGACGGCTTCGGCGCTCTGCGGGCCGAGCCGCAGGTTGCCGCCGTCGTCGACGGACGCGAGCGCCCCGCCACCGGAACCGATGGTGTGCACGCGGATCGTCGCCGCGTTGATCGGGAACTGGTTCACGATCGAGCCGGGCGCCATCACCGGCTCGCCGTCGACGATCAGCCCGGCGAGGAACGTCGTGCCGCCGACGTCGGTGGTGATGACGTTGCGGTGGCCCAGCTGCCCGGCCAGGCGCATCCCGCCGACGACCCCGCCCGACAGCACCGACCCCACCGTGGTGATGGCGTGCTCCGGCGCGCGGTCGGCGGTGATCGTGCCGCCCTCGCTCTGCATCACCAGCAACGGTCCGTTGAGGCCGTTCGCCTCCAGGTGCTTCTGCAATGGCAGCAGGTAAGTGCGCAACCGGGGACCCACCTGCGCGTTCATGATCGTCGTCGAGGTCCGCGCGAACTCGCGGATGCGGGGACTGACCTCCGAAGACAGCGTGACGTACATGTCCGGCGCGATTTCGTGGATCAGCTCCCGCACGCGCTGCTCGTGGCCGCCGTTCTTGAACGACCACAGCAGGCACACCGCGATCGCCTCGACACCTTCGTCCACAAGGGACCGCGCGACGCGGCGTACTTCGGCTTCGTCCAGCGGTACCAGGACTTTCCCGGCGTGGTCGATCCGCTCGGTGACCTCCAGTGCCCGGTACTTCGGCAGCAACGGCGCGGGCTTGCGCTGCCGCAGCGTGTCCTGGATCTCGTGGGCCGACCGGCCGAGCGTGCGGCCCTCGGCGTTCATGATGTAGATCGCGTCCCGGTGCCCCTTGGTGGCGATCAGCCCGACGTCGGCGACCTGGCCCTGGACCAGCGCGTTGATCGACGCGGTCGTGCCGTGGGCGATGTAGTCGGTCTGCGCCAGCAGTTCGCCGACGCCGATGCCGAGCTCACCGGCGAGGTCCTCGATCGCGCGCATGACGCCGGCCTCCCGGTTCGGCGGCGTGGTCGGTGTCTTGGCCGACACGATCCGGCCGGCGCCGTCGGAGGCGACCGCGTCGGTGAACGTGCCGCCGACGTCGATGCCCAGTGCGTATGGCATTGCGGTTCTCCTGGTTCTCAGCGCCGGTGGGCGGGGACGCGGCCGGTGACGGTCCGCAGGATGCCGGCGGGCCCGACGTCGGGGCCGCCCATCCAGGCGACGTGCTGGTCGGGGCGCACCAGCAGCAGCGGGGTGGGGTACCGGCCGGGCAGGTCGACGACGGTGAGCGGGATCCCGAGGTCGCGGGCCGCCAGTACCCAGGCCGTCGTCCCGGCCGCCGGGTCGGTGCGCAGCAGGGTGAAGCCGGGGCCGAGGACGTCGAGCACCGGCCGGCCGTCGTCGAGCCGGCGGTGCGGGAGCCGGAACCCGGGCCGCAGCCGGTCCTGGTAGTCCCCCATGGTGAGCTCGGCGTGGTCTTCGCCGCCGACCACCAGCGGCGAACCCGCGTAGTGGTAGCCGAAGCTGAAGCCGTCGGGGGAATACCGGCGCGGCTCGGTGGCGGCCAGCCGCGCGGCGAACTCCGCGCGAGCCCGGTCACCTTCGGGACCGGGCAAGTGGATGTCCGGCGAGACGTCCGCGAACGACGTGCGTGCCTGGGCGCCCACCGCGGTGGCGAACTGGTCGCCGACCGGCTTGCGCTCCGCCTCGTAGGCGTCCAGCAGTTCCGGGGGCGCCCAGCCGTGGTGAACCGCGGCCAGCATCCACGCCAGCGTCGCCGCGTCCTGGATGCCGGCGTTCATGCCGAACCCGCCGACGGGGATCCAGATGTGGGCGGCGTCGCCGGCCAGGAACACCCGGCCCGCGCGGTACCGCTGGGCGACCAATCGGCGGCCGGTCCAGCGCACCACACCGAGCACCTCGTGCTCGACGTCCTTCCCCACCGACTCTCGCAGCAGGCGCTCCGGGTCTTCGCCCTCGGTGTCGTGATCGGGGGCGAAGGCGACGTGGTTGAGCCACAGTTCGTCGCCGTCGATGGCGATCAGCGACGCGATCCGGCGGCCGTAGGTCCAGTACGTCCAGGCCCGGTCTTTCGCGGCCAGCCGGCCCAGCTCGGGTGAGCGGACGAACGTCGACACGAACCGCTGGATCGCGTCGACGCCCTCGTAGCGGATGCCGAGCTGGCGGCGCACGGTGCTGTGGGCACCGTCGCAGCCGACGACATACGCGTAGCGCAGCGTGCGCCGGGTTCCGGCACTCTCCACGACGGCTTCGACGTGGTCGTCGTGCTGCCGGAGCTCGACCAGCCGCGTGCCGCGCTCGAGGGTCAGCCCGGGCTGCTTGCGCGCGTGCCGCTCCAGGATGGGCTCGAGGTAGAGCTGCGAGATCCGGTGCTGCGGTTCCGGCGTCGGCCAGGTTTCCTGGCCCACCCCGGCCAGGACGTCGCCCGCGGAAGGCAGGTCGATCCGGTAGATGTCCTCGCCGGTCAACGTCGTCCGGTAGTGGATCGAGGTGGGGTAGTCCTCGGGCAGCCCGGCGCGCCGGATCTCCTCGGCCAGCCCGAGCCGCCGGAAGATCTCCATCGACCGCGCGGACGTCGTGTTGCACCGCGGGTTCACGCCGCGCGCTTCGGTCGCCTCCACGACGTGGCAGGCGACGCCGCGCTGCGCGAGGTCGATGGCCAGGGTCAGGCCGGCCGGGCCGGCGCCGACGATCAGGATTTCGCTCATGCGCTCAGGAACTCCCCTGCCACCTTGACGAACTCGTCCGGCCGGTCGACGTGGATCCAGTGCCCGGCCCCCGCGACCACGTGCAGCCGCCCGTGCGGCAACGCCTCGGCCAGCCGCTCGGAGACCTCGACCGGCTGCACCCGGTCACGTTCGCCGTGCAGCGCGAGCACGGGCGTGGTGATCTTCGCCGGGTCGGGCGGTGGCGGGCCGCCCACGACGTCGGCGAACATCGACCGGAACGCCGACTCGGCGCCGGGCCGAAGTGCCTGCTTCAGCCGCAGGTCGGTGAGCTCGTCGAGGAGTCCTTTGTGGACGCTCTCGTCCGCGACCAGCCGGCCGAGGGTGGCCCGCATGGACGTCCTGGTCGGGTTGTCGTAGAAGGGAACCGCGGGCGGCGGCGGCCCGGTCCCGGCTCCGCCCATGAGGACCGCGCGGCCGACCCGGCCGGGTGCGACGGACAGCAACGCGAGTGCCGCGGCGCCACCCGCGGCCGAGTTGCCGACCAGGTGCACGCGTTCCAGCCCGTGGTGGTCGAGCAGGTCCAGCACCTGCCGGGCGCGGGCGAGCGCCCAGGCGCGGGGCCCCACGAGGCCGCCGGTCCCGGCGACCTGCGTGCCGAACCCGAGCAGATCGGGGGCCAGGCAGCGGAACTCGCCGTCGAACCCGGCCCGCACGCTCGCCCAGTTGCTCGCGGCGTCGACGCCGGGCCCGCCGCCGTGGAGCAGCACCAGGGCAGGCACGTCGGTCCTCCTTTGTGGATGGTACGTCGGCACGCGGCTCACGGCAGCCGCGCGACGACTCGGGTGGCTTCGTTCTCGCGCACCCGGCCGAACCGGGCGAGCAGGAGCGTCGCGACCGCGCCGATCGCCCCGGGAATCGCGAAGAACCGGAACATCGCGCCGGGGGCCCAGCCCGCCTGCAGCAGGAACCCGGCGAGCAGGGGGGCCAGGACGGCGCCGAGCCTGCTCACCGCGACCGCCATCCCGAGTGCCGTCGCCCGAGCCTCGGCCGGGTACAGGCCGGGCACGATGACGTTGATCCCGGTGACCGTCCCGTTGAGGAACAGCCCGACGAGCACCGCCACGACCAGCGCGGTCGCCAGCGTCCCGAGCGAGAAGGAGAACAGGATGAGCACGAGGGCGCCGATGCCGAAGTAGGCCGCGGTCAGCCGCCGCGGGCCGATCCGGGACACCAGCAACCCCAGCACGACCGCGCCCGTCACGCCGCCGAGGCTCAGCAGCACTCCCCCGCTGAGGCCCTGCTGACCGGACATCCCGGCCTTCAGCAGCAGGCTGGGGGTCCACGAACTGGCGAAGTAGAACATCAGCTGCGCCGAGACGAACGCCACCCAGACCAGCACGGTCCGCACCGCGTTGCGGCCGCGGAACAGCGAATCGAGGACGACCTTGCGCGACGTCGCCGCCGACGTCACCGCGGGCAGGGCGTCGACGGGGGCCCGGCCCAGCGAAACGAGGATCCGGTTGAGCTTCTCCAGCGCCTGGCGCGGGCGGCGGGCGACGAGGAAGTCCATCGACTCGGGCAGGAAGCGCAGCGCGACCGCGAAGAGGAGCGCGGTGACCAGGGCGCCGAACACGAAGACCGAGCGCCAGCCGAACGCGCCGAGCAGCAGGCTCGACGCGATTCCGGCGATCACCGAACCCAGGCCGTAGCCGGTGGTGATGAGCGCGACCACCAGCCCCCGGCGCCGGTGGTTCGCGTACTCGGAGGTGAGCACCGGCAGGCCGGCCGCCATCGCGCCGACGGCCGCTCCGGTCACGACGCGGCAGGCGAGCAGCTGGCCGAAGTCCTGCGCCGCAGCGGCGGCGAGCATGCCCAGCGACGCTAGGGCGAGGCAACCGAGGGTCAGCCGGCGGCGGCCGACGCGGTCGGCCAGCGGGGCGAGGAAGAGCCCGCCGACGGCCATCCCGGCCAGCCCGCCGCTGAGCAGCACGCCCACCGCGGACGGCGACAGGCCCCACTGCCGGGTGATCGCCGGGCCGACGAACGAGGTGACCAGCAGGTCGAACCCGTCGACCAGGTTGATCACGAGGCAGAGCGCGACCGCTCTCACCTGGGCACGGCTCATCGGTGAGTTCTTCACCTGTTCAAGGACGTTCAAGGGAAACCTCGCTTCGTTGCGGCGGCCGGTTACGTCCCCCCGGGAAGCTCTGTATGTAGCGCTCACTCTACAACTCGGACAACTCGTTGTATAGAGCGATCACTACACAGTGTCGGGGTCTTCAGCCCGCCGGGATCGAAGGTTCCGCTCCGGAGAGCTAGCCCGAAACGGAGTCCTCGTGGAACCGGAGGATCCCGTCGACTCCCTTGAGGAAGGTGTCGCAGACCTCAGCCGGATCGGCCAGGCAGCCGGACGCCATCGCCCCGTCCCGCAGCATCACGAAGTGCCGGCCCGCGGGCTGCGAAGACTCCTCGCCGACCTGGGCGAGCAAGTCCGTCACCGTGCGGAGGAACCACGCGCGGTGGTCGACGATCGCTCGGTGCACCGGGTGCTCCGGGTCCGGGTACTCCGCTGCCGCGTTGAGGAAGGCGCAGCCGCGGAAGTGCGCCGACCGGATCCCCCCGGCGATCTGCTCCGCGATGCCCCGTAGGGCGTCGACCGGCGGCAGGCCGCTCGCGAGCAGCTTGTCCACGCCTTCGCGTTCCATCTCGTGCACGCCCTGCAGGTACGCGACGACCAGGTCTTCCTTGCTCGGGAAGTGCCGGTACAGCGTGGCGCGGGTGACCTTCGCCTCCGCGACGATCCGGTCGATCCCCACGGAGTGCAGGCCCTCCGCGTAGAACAGCCGGGTGGCCGTCGCGAGCAGCCTCGACCGCGCTTCGGACACCTGACCTCGGGAGCTGTGCGTCACCCGGTCAAGTCTAGCAGAGAGAACGGTCGGTACCGTGTGCCTCCGGGCCGGTCACGACTTCGGCGAAGCGAACGGGTTGGCCTCGGCGTGGTGGTGACCCCACTCGTCGGAGCGCCCGAAGTCGTGCGGGACCCAGTCGTCGCCCACCTCGATGCCGCCGCAGCCGATCTCCAGGTGGAACCCGCTGGGGTTGCGGACGTAGAAGGAGATCGCCTTGTCGTTCATGTGCCTACCGAGGCTGATCGAGATCGGCACGCCGTGTGCCTGCGCCCGGTCGTAGGCGCGGCCGACGTCGTCGAGCGAGGCGTGTTCGAACTCCAGGTGGTGGATCGACGGCGTTTCCGCGTTCGCGAGCGCGATGCTGTGGTGGGTCCGGTTGCAGCGGAAGAAGAACAGGCCGGGCGCGCGGTAGTCGGTGAGCTCGAATTCGAGCACGGACTCGTACAGCTCGCGCAGTTCCGCGAGCTTGGGGCTCGCCAGGACGAAGTGGCCCAGGCCGGTGATGCCGGGGCCGCCGGCCGGCCGGTCGACGCCGAGGCGCACCTTGGCCTCGCCGACCGCCAGCTCCACGCGGTAGCCGACCGGGTCGGTGAACCAGCGCAGCTGGGTGGCCCCGCGCAGTTCCCTCTCCTCGGCCGAGGCGTCGGCGACGGCGAATCCGGCGTCGGCAAGCCTCCGCGTGAGCCGGTCGAGTTCCCTTGGTGTGTCGACGATCCAGCCCAGCTCGCGCGGGCGGTCCTCGGTGGACGGATGCAGTGCGAGGCGGTACTTGAACTCGTCGAGTTCGGCGAGGACGATCTCGTCCGTGCCGGACTTGGCGTGGGTGACCCCCACGCCGAGGGTGCGCCCGAGCAGGTCGGTCCACGCGTCGACGTCGGTGACCTCCAGGCCGACGTAGCCCAGTTTCCTGATCCCCACCGGGCTCACCCCTCCGCCGCGGCGGCCGCGCCGCCCCGCAGGAATTCGCGGACGATGTGGTTGAACTCGGGCGCCCGCTCGTACTGGACCCAGTGCCGGCAGTGCGGCAGCACGCGCAGCTCCGCGTTCGGGATGCCGTCGAGGATCTTGGGCGCCCAGGTCAGCGGAACGGTCTGGTCCTCGCGGCCCCACACGAGCAGTGTCGGGGCGGCGATCCGGCCCAGGTCCGGCGTCAGGTCACCGAAGTTCGGCGGGATCGGCAGCTCCGGATGGGCCCGGAGGCTCGACTCGTACCGTTCGTCGATGAGCGCCTCGGTCGCCAGCGACTCGTCGAAGACCATCAGCCGCACGAACTCGGCCATCGCCTCGCGCGACGGCTTTTCCGCGGCCATGTAACCGAAAAGGCGGTCGAGCCCGGCCGGCCACGGCGGCGCGTCGGCCGGGAGCACCCCGCCCGGCGCCATCAGCACGAGCCGGTGCACGCGGTCCGGGTACCGCATCGCGATCCGCATGGCCACCGCGCCGCCGTAGGAGTTGCCGACCAGGTGCGCCCGGTCGATCCCGAGCGCCGTCATGGCCCGGCACACCCGCTCGGCGGCGTGGAAGATCAGCGGCTCGGCCGAATCCGGCCGCGGCGATTCGCCCCAGCCCGGCAGGTCGACCACGATGTTGCGGTAGTCGGCGAAAGCAGGCAGGTTGCCGCCGAAGTTGCTCATCCCCGTGGCGCCCGGCCCCGAGCCGTGCAGCCACACGACCGCGTCGCCGGAGCCGGTCTCGGCGTAGGCCAGGCGCGCGTCTCCGACATCCAAGGTGCTCGTCACAGTGCCACCCATCCGTTGTATGTAGCGCTCACTATACAACGGACGGCAGGGTTATCAAGGCCCGCGAGCGGCCGGGGGGCTCAGCGCTTCCGCTTCGCCCCCGCGGCTCGCTGCGCCGCCAGTCCGCGTACCAGGGAGACGAACGGCGCGACCTGCGAGCTGTAGCTGGCGCCGTCGAAGTTGTTGGCCACCGAAAGGCCGTCCGTCAGCGCCCGCCCGAGAACGGCCAGCTGCTCGACGAGGGCCTCGTTGTTCTTGCCGCCGTTCGGCGCGAAGATCGGTGTGAGGGCGTCCACCCAGGAAGCGTGGGCGTAGTCGCGGATCCGCCGCACGGTCGCCTGAACGGCCTCGGCGTCCTTCTGCGGGCCGATGCTGATGGCCACGAGGAGCTGGAGGTAGTCCGGCCGCCGGTCGAGGGAGGCGCAGGCCGCCGAGAACCACGCTTCGAGCCGCTCGAGCGGCTCCCGGTCGTCGAACGAGGACGGGTTCGGGAACGCGGCGTGCAGTTCCTCGAAGGTGCGTTCGAGCAGGGCCGACAGGACGCCGAGCTTGTTCCCGAAGTGGTAGTAGATCGAGCTGGGCGGCAGGCCGCACTGCGCCGACAGGTCCGAGATGGCCATGCCGTCGTAACCCTTTTCACCGACGAGGGAGCGAGCCGCGTTCAGAATGGCGTCTTGGCTGCTCAGCCGCGCACCGGCCGGCGCAGCGCCGGAATCCCTCACCATGCGGGCCATGATAGGTCGGTGTCGGACGACGCCGTTACCCGCCGTGGGTCAAAACCGTGAGGAGGTCGTGCTCTCGCACCGCCTGCGCCGACAACGTCTTGTAGCCGTGGTCGTCGAACACCACCGTCACCGTGTTCTCGTTCGTGGACATCACGATTCCCCGGCCCCACTCCGCGTGCTCCACCACGCTGTTGGCCGGGAAGGCACCATCGCCGGTCGTTGACGCCTCGGCCGTCCCCGCGATGCACGTGTCGCAGTTGCCGCACGGTTTCCCGAGCTGCTCGCCGAAGTAGCCGAGGAGGTACTGGCGGCGGCAGCCGGTCGTCTCGGCGTAGCCGCGCATCATCTCGATCCGGCTCCGGATCAGCCTTTGGTGCGCTTCGGCGGCTTCGACGCCCCGTTCCACGGCCTCCGCGGGGTCCACATCGGAATCGAGGTATTCGAGGCGGCCGTCGGCCGTGACGCCGACCGAGCCCGTCTGCTCCAGCAGGTTCACCGCCCGGGTGCGCTGGGCCGCCGAGACGCCGACCCGCTCGGCGAGTTCGGCCGGCGTCAGCGGGGTGCCCTCGGCGAGGGTGGCCGCCACCTCCGCCAGCGCCTGCTCCGGCGCCTTCGCCGCGGTCAGGAACTTCTGCCTGCCGAGGTCGCGCGGCCGGTGGTACAGCGTGATTTCCGCCGGTTCGCCGTCGCGGCCGGCGCGGCCGATCTGCTGGTAGTAGGTGTCGAGCGACTCCGGTGCCGCCGCGTGCAGCACGAACCGCAGGTCGGCCTTGTCGATCCCCATGCCGAACGCCGAGGTCGCCACCACCGCGTCGAGGTCGCCGGTCTGGAACTGCTCGTGCACCCGCTCGCGGTCGGCCGCCTTCATCCCGGCGTGGTAGGCCGCGACGCGGACGCCCTCCGCGGCGAGCTCGCCGGCGTAGGTTTCGGCGTCCTTGCGGCTGGTGACGTACACCAGACCCGGCCGCGTCGCGGGGTCCGCGGTCAGGGCACGCGTCCGGGTGATGACCGCCTGGTGCCGGTCGTCGTCGTCCGGCAGCGGATCGACGCCGAGGCGCAGGTTGGGCCGGTCGAACCCGGCGAGGACCTCGCGGTGGTCGCGCAGTCCCAGCCGGGCCACGATGTCGGTGCGGACCGGCAGCGCGGCCGTCGCCGTCAACGCGATCACGCGCGGGTGCCCGAGCCGCTCGATCACCGGCGCCAGGCGCAGGTAGTCCGGCCGGAAGTCGTGGCCCCACGCCGAAACGCAGTGCGCTTCGTCCACCACGAACAGCGAGACGCCGAGTTCGGCGACGGCGTCGAGCACCTCGTCGGAGGCCAGCTGTTCCGGAGACAGGAACAGGTACTCGGCTTCGCCCGCCCGCAGCGACGCCCACGCGTGCTCGCGCTCGGCCGCGCGTTGCGCCGAGTTCACGGCGACCGCCGCCGGGGCGCGGCTGTCCCCGATGCCTTCGATCTGGTCGTTCTGCAGGGCGATCAGGGGCGACACCACCAGTGTCGGGCCGTCCAGCAGCAGCGCGGGCACCTGGTAGATCGCGGACTTGCCGGCCCCGGTGGGCAGCACGGCGAGGACGTCGTGGCCGGCCATCACCTGCTCCATCGCCGCCAGCTGCTCGCCGGTCAGCCGGGACCAGCCGAAGTTCTCGGCCGCGATCCGCTGCAGTTCCTCGCGTCTTCCCGCCATCCGCCGCAGGTACCCCCGCGTTGCCGGCGGAAACCCGTCGGCGAGGTGACGGCCCTCGAGGTCGAGGTCCACGACGGCGTTGGGGTCGGCCGTGACGACCGCGAGGCCGTACGCGCGGGCCCGCGGGAGGCAGTTGCCGACGTAGTCCTCGGTGAGGATGGCCGGCGATGGGAGCACGAGCGCGGCCTCGCCGTAGCGGGCGAACGGAACCGCGGAGGCCATCGCGGTGCGCCAGTGGCGCGCGACGGCCAGGACGCCGACGAT